>CAVUZS010000015.1:0-25083 GCA_963746015.1 uncultured Chloroflexia bacterium | reverse complement strand
CTTTTCGATCCAAGAAAATCACCCACCTCTGAGACCTGGCCAATATCGAAAACAGTTGGGCAAACACCGCGGGAATTAACCAGAAATAATTCCCGCCAGAAATGGCCTTGATCAATTCGCCCAACGAGACTTTTCGAAAGGCCAGCCAGATACAAATGATCGTGATGACCAATCCAACAAGCATCCTTGCCAAATTCTTCAATTTCATAGCGACTTCTGCTGAGATCGTTCTTGCATTAATTTACGGATGGGTTCCAGATCAAATTCCTGAATTTATGGAATTTCTGTATATATAGAACAATGTACCCTCATCTTCATAGCTAGAAAGTTCCAAATATTTCTGTTCCGAAGACGTTACCAGGTACCCATGTTGAAGCACGCGATTAGATGCATCCAAAATGCTGAAATTATTTTGTATGCCATTAAAAGACAAAATGAAACCCGTTTGCCATTCGTATTGGTAAACATCGTCATCAAGATAAATGTTTATAGACTGGCCTTCCGGCGCTGTGTTTAGAATCACACTGGATAGCTTCATCCCATGAATACCCGGGTCCTCATAGTACCTTTGCAACGCTTGCATTAGATAGTAGTTACAAAAGAGAGCGAAGACGATCACAAGGAATATTTCTATCGATCCCAGGAATCTCCTGGATGGCATAAATCGGTAAACAAATCGAATGATAAAAATAAGGAATAGGACAATCATTAATATATTTACATTCGCCAGCCAATTTACCGGGGGAAAATCTAACTCGAAGACCCATGGGCCGGTTTGGATGCAATGGACATTTATTGCGAGAGAATTTTCCCAAAGAATTTTCGTTACCAGAGAGGCATAGCAGAACAGCACGATTCCCGCCGAAGCAAGCAAATCGTACACATAAAGCCTTGTTCGATAGCTCGTCAACCTAGGCAGTCTTCTTTCCCGGATCAATAAAGCAATTACCGGTATCAAGGGCACAAGGCCGATAAGATATCTCTCATCAAAGTGATATTCCGAAAATTGTTGACCACTATAATATTGCCATGCCATAGCACCGGAAATAAATATTAAGGAGAGCGCGAGAATGCAGAAAGAAATAAAAATAAGGCCCTTATTATTCCGGATATTTCTCAGGGAAAAACCAAATAGTAGATCATCTAAAAATAATGCACAGCAGAATAAAAATAATAATGTATATGCCCAAAGGTATACAGGAAAAGTGGAAATATCCGGCAAACCAGTGTTACCCACTTTAACACCGGCAACGCCAAAACCCAATGCATCTTTTAGGGGAAGGCCTACGCGATTTGTATAAAGAACCCATGGCAGGAAAAGGATGGCTATTCCAATAATTATTAATATCAATTGCTTTAGCACCTTTTTCGAAAATAGGTTATTAAGACTGATTTCCTTTGTTATCCAGGGTTGGCTTAGTTTTATTAATACCATTATCGGGATCAAAGGTAGAACCAAGTATTTAGTCAGCAGGCAGGCCCCTAGAAGTACTCCAAAGATTAAATCGAATATGGGTCTTTTATAATTTACAATTAACAGATAAAAACTTAGAAGAAATAAAGGTAAAAAAACATTCTCACTCATGACCATTCTGGAAAACACGACATGGAAGCCGCTTAAGATTGTCAAGATAACGACAAACCAGATGTTTCTCTTTGAGAGAGCAAGCCTGGATATCATATAAAC
Source organism: uncultured Chloroflexia bacterium (assembly GCA_963746015.1). Classification (GTDB taxonomy): domain Bacteria; phylum Chloroflexota; class Anaerolineae; order Anaerolineales; family Villigracilaceae; genus UBA877. The sequence goes on along the minus strand of CAVUZS010000015.1, from coordinate 23,396 downwards.
AGGAAAGATAATTGTTGAAGATATCAGGACATTAATACCCAGTATCGCTTTGTACCAATGGATCCCAAAAAAGAAAGCCGGTGCGATGAGCAGAGGATATAGTGGAGGAAATTGAGCGGAATACGCCCCATTTAATTTGTACCCCAACCCATGAAATATCGAATACGCATACTGCTTATAATACAATTCATCGAAAAACAACCATGGCGCGGGAGTATTCTTGACCCATAAAAGCTTAAGGATAACCAACGCCAAATATATTGCCCCCAAAATGCCCCATGCTCGTTTTTGATCTTTTTTTAGAATTAACATGCTATCGGTTTCCTGAGAGGCTTTATTTTCTATTTGCACCAAAGTGTACCAGGGACGGCGGCGCGGTTGCCCGGGATCTGAACAGTATCGGAAAAGCATACAACAATTGGTACTAACGCAAGTAACCCGACCGGGAAGCGGTATAATCGCGGCAGTCTTCTGTTTATGGAGTTAGCTTATGCGCCCCGACTGGGATTCTTACTTCATGAAAATCGCCTATGCTGTTTCCGAGCGCAGCACCTGTGACCGGGCTTTTGTGGGCTGCGTGCTGGTATTGGATAAACGCATCCTGACGACCGGCTTCAATGGCTCACCTACTGGCCAGCCGCATTGCGATGAAGAAGGCCATTTGATGGTGGATGGACACTGCATCCGCACCATCCACGCCGAGACCAATGCCATCATCCAGGCCGCCCTGCATGGCGTCTCGACGAAAGGTGCCACCTGTTACGTGACGCACCTGCCCTGCATCAACTGCACCAAGGCGTTGATCAATGCCGGCATCGTCCGCCTGGTCTACAGCGTAGCCTACCGTACCGACGAGAACGCCATGAATTTCCTGAAAGCGGCCAATATTGAAATCTGCCAGAGTGAGTTCGATCTCAAAATGCCGGAAAGCGTCCAATAAAGGCTGAAACAAATTCTATTTTAAGACCAGTTCCTTTTGACCGGCGCTCAACATTTCCGCTCCCGTTTCTGTCACCAACACATCCTCCTCCAGCCCAACATATCCATAGCCGGGGACAGCCACCCCTGGTTCAACCGTGTAGACTTGCCCCGCCTCGAGCCTCTGGTCAGGCAGATTTCCATATTTTTCCCAGCCCGGGCCGAGCACCCCGCCGCCGTCATGGGCGGCGCGTCCCAAGCCGTGACCGGTCCCATACATATATTCCGGATACCCGGCTTCCGTGACCACGGAGCGCGCAATCCGGTCGACCTCGGCTCCGGTCACGCCGGGGCGCATGGCTTTGACGGCTTCCCGGATGGCATGGATCACCGTTTGCATGGCGCGCTGGATCGGCGCGGGCGCGGCCGTCTCGCCTGGCTTGAGCAGGTAGACCATGCGCTGGATATCGGAGCAGTATTCGTCCTGCTTCACGCCGAAATCGAAATGGACCAGGTGGCCGCGTTCCAGAACGATGCCGGTCGGCGCGGAGTGTCCCACAATGGACTCCGGTCCGGAGTTCACGGCTGGGCAGTCTTCGTAATCCCAGGCTTCGGTCAGTCTCTTTTTAAGGACCTGGGCGTGCATGAACTGGCCGACTTGTTTTTCGGTCATGCCCGGCCGGAGGGCTTCAAACGTTTGGCGATAGATTTCCTCGGTGCTGTCAATTGCTTTCCGTATACATGCCACTTCCGTGGGGATTTTTCGTCCGCGCAGGGCCATGATGACGGCTTCGGCAGAAATCAACCGGTCGGTAAACGGCGTCGCAGCCAGATAGTCCGCGAGCTGCCGATACATGCCATGGGTCAGCCCATCTGCAGTTGGATCATTGAGGGAGGTGTTCACGGCAATCTGCTTGGGATCAAGCCTTCGGATGGTTCGCATGAGGTCCGGCTGGATGGAAGTATCATATCCGATCACTTCCCGGTAGGCGCCGGTGCGGCGGGCGACCTCGGCTTCCAAGTTGCCAAGGATGGCAATGGTCTCGCCGCTGCGGGTGATGATCAGTGCCGAATACCAGGTGAGGGTTGCCCCATAGATCAGCGGCAGGATCGGATCCTGCACGGCGCTGGTCTCCCGGACGAACGTCATCCAGAGATCAATGTCTTTTTCGTTGAGTATGGAAACTGCCTGCTGGACTTTTTCCTGAACCAGGGTGGTCATAGAATCCTCGGCGTTAGTTTCACTGTAAAGAGCCTGCTAATCCGACGGCCAGGGGATATCAACCGGGGAAGTGTACCCGTGTTTCTCGACCGTGTAGAGTTTGCCGCCCGAAGACTGGGAACAGCCCGGCTGGTCGGTAAAGGTGTACGAGGTGTGGTATTGGTCCGGCAGGTCCTGTCGTCCGATAGGCATCCAGACGTAATTTGTATTCTGGCAGACCCACACATCCAGAAAATAGCCATAATCATCATCCTGTGTCATCCAGACTGCATTCCATGTAACCGTGACTTTATCACCATTTCGCACTGCCTGGACGTTTGTTGGCGCCGAGTAGAGTGCGTTGGTGATGGGCAGCCACACATTCTGGACCCTGACAGTATTTACATCACCCACCACATCAACATAAAGTGGATGCACCCAGCAAGGGATGTCCAGTTTGTCCATCTTCACATATAACCAGACTCCCACCGGAGCGCGTCCCCAGACAAGCCCGGTATCGCCCTGGTGCAGGTCGCGCGCCCACAGGTACGCTTTGGCCGGGCCGAAGAGGCAGGCTAAATTAGCCACGTTCACGGTCACTTTCGGGAAATCGAAGGTAGGCGTGAATGTGATGGTTGGAGTGAGTGTGATGGTGGGAGTTAACGTGAGCGTGGGAGTGAATGTGGAAGTAGGCGTGTATGTGGACGTGAAGGTGGCAGTGGGAGTGGACGTTTTCGTCCACATGGCAGCGGTGGCTGTTTGAACGGTCGCAGTCATTGTGGCCAGCGCTTCGGGTGATGGGCTGCAAGCCGAGGTAATAATGAAGATCAGAAGGATAGGGATTAATCTGCGTTCCATGGCAATTTTTGAGAGTGGCAGTGTGGGGAATGGAATCGTGATATATCACTGGACACTGTGAAGCCGGTCACTATTATACGGCGAATTTGCCGATCTCAACCCGTCCCAGGGCACTTTGCAAATTTGTAGGTTTCAGGATGATTGCCACTCCGCGCACTCCAGAACCGATGGAGATCTCATCGGGAAGGAAGACAGACTCGTCTGCCAGGATGCGCATGGGATGCGGCAATCCCAATGGCGTGACCGCGCCGCGCACGAATCCGGTTGAAGCCAGCACTTCCGCCTCGGTCGCCATGGTGATCCGTGATACACCCAGGTGAGCGCGCACCTGTTTCCAGGAGATCTGCCCCGGCCCGGCCATCAATACCATGACGAACTGTCCCTCAGCAAGCCGGAAAACGATACTGCGGATGATCTGGCCCGGAGATTGCCGGCGCTGGCGGGCGGCTTCTTCGAACGATCCAGGTGGCTGCGGGTGCTCGAAGATCCGGTATGGAATTCCAAGCATGTCCAGAGCATGCGCAGCGGGGATGGGATTGACCATGAACGAACTATACCATGCCATCGACCCCCGCACACTAACGTATAAGAATTTCCTAAGAGAAAATTATTAATCTGTTGACTTTGAATTGCCAAAATGATACGATTAATATGAGGAATATTCTATTAAATAACAATAAGAAGAAGGTTGATTATGAAAAAAATGAAAATTATGTATAGCCTGATCGGGATGAGTGTGGTCGCGGCCATCATTCTGGCCTCCTGCAACAGTGCTGCGCCAACTGCTACAGCTACGGCAGCGCCTGTCATCCCGACTTCCACACCTGTCCCGGTGATGCCCACCGCAATGGCTACGATTGCTCCGGTTGCAACGAATACCCCTGTCCCGCAGGCTACAGCCACACAGCCCCCCACATTGGCAGCCACCCCCACCACCGAACAGCTTACTGCGCAGGTGATTCCGTCCATCAATGCGTATTGTCGGAAAGGTCCGGGGACGGGCTACTTTGAGATCACGTACCTAACAAATGGGACTACCTACAATGTGGTCGGCCGGAACAGCCTGAATACCTGGTGGCAGGTCCAGGCTCCGGGGAACGTCACTTGCTGGGAAGGCGACCCGAACGGCACCACACAGGGCCCTGTGCAACAGGTCCCGATTGTCTTTGTCCCGCCTTTACCGCTGACGCCCTCCCTCTTTGTGGAAACAAACACGTGTAATACAACGCTGAATACCTTGACGGTATCCTTCAATTGGGCGTCGGTACAGAACGTGACGGGGTACCGCATCTACCGGAATGGCACCCTGTGGACAACGGTCGGGCCGACCGTAAATGCCTATGAAGATAGTTCAGCACCTCTGGGGGTGAATATATTGTATGAACTGGAGGCCTTCAATGACTATGGCGTGGCGCCCCGCATCTCGACCACTGTCGGAGCATGTGAGTAGCCCGCTTGATGGTAAAGTCCCTCCGTGCGGTTCGTGCCGGAGGGACTTTTTTTGCGACTGGGCAGGCGCCCTCATCTCGTTCATACTTAGTTGGCAATTTCCACAGGACCCATGAATTTCTAATATAAATTTGATAATTATTGTATATAATTGATTTGACCCGCATTTTTGTTGAGAAAATGCAACAATAGCACCAAACAAGGGAGTTGGAATGGACAGGCAAAGATATCTTGACTTGTATTACCAGATGGTGCTCATCCGCCGCATGGAAGAGCGCGGCGCAGAGCTGTACCAGGCCGGGAAGATCGGCGGATTCATGCACCTGTATATCGGGCAGGAAGCCGTCAGCACCGGATTGATCGCCGCCCGCCAGCCGCAGGACCGGGTCATCACCGCCTACCGCGACCACGGCGTGGCCATCAACTGCGGAATTCCGGTCAACCAGGTCATGGCCGAACTGCTCGGCAAAGTCACTGGGATTTCCAAAGGCCGGGGTGGATCCATGCACATGGCAGATGTGACAAAGAACTTTTGGGGTGGACATGCCATCGTAGGTTCCCATTTGCCGCTCGCTTCGGGCCTGGCCCTCGGCGATAAGTATGCCGGCCGGGACGGCGTGACCATCTGCATGTTCGGCGAAGGCGCCACCAATATCGGCTTTTTCCACGAAGCGTTAAATCTGTCCAAGGTCTGGATGCTGCCCGTGTTGTGGGTGTGTGAAAACAATATCTATGGCATGGGGACTGCGGTGGGGCGCGCTTCGGCAGTCTCCGAGATCCAGCAGAAAGCTGAAGGCTATGGCATGGCCCATGAACGCGTGGATGGCATGGATGTGATGGCGGTCTACGAAGCCGCCCAAAAAGCCATCGAGGCCGTCCGGGGTGGATCCGGGCCAAGGATGCTGGAAGTCATGACCTACCGCTTCCGCGGCCACTCGATGGGCGACCCGGAACGCTACCGCAAGCGGGAGGAAGTCAAAAGATGGGAGGAACATGACCCGATCGGCGTTTTTTGCGCGTACCTGACCAAGAATAAAATAGCGACCGATGACGAACTCGCCGGGATTGATGAACGTGCCCTGGCGGACGTTCAGAAAGCGGTCGAGTTTGCCGAAGCCAGCCCGGAACCGGCCCTGGAGAGCCTCTTCGACAATGTCTATGTGGAGGAGGTGTAACATGGCCCGCCTCAGCATGCGTGAAGCCATCTCCCAGGCCATGTGGGAGGAAATGGAACGGGATCCGAATATCTTTATCCTGGGCGAGGAAGTGGGGGTGTGGGGCGGTTCCTATGCCGTCACCAAGGGCTTTTATGATCACTTTGGTGGGGAGCGTGTGCGCGATACACCCATTGCTGAGACAGCCATTATCGGTGCGGCCATCGGGTCAGCCATGACCGGCCTGCGTCCGATCGCCGAACTGATGACCATCAACTTCGCCTTTGCGGCCATGGATCAGATCGTCAACCAGGCTGCCAAGCTGCATTACATGTTTGGCGGGCAGTTCGTCCTCCCGCTGGTCATCCGGGCCGTCACCGGTGGCGGGCGCCAGTTGGGCGCCACGCATTCGCAGACCCCGGATGCAATCTTTGCGCATTTCCCCGGGCTGACGGTCCTCTCGCCAGGGACGCCGGAGGATGCCAAAGGCCTTTTGAAAGCTGCCATCCGTTCCAATAACCCGGTGCTGTTCCTCGAACATGCCACCCTGTACCAGATGCGCGGCGAAGTCCCGGATGGCGATTACGTCATCCCGATCGGCAAGTCCAAACTCCAGCGCCCTGGCCGGGATGTCACCATTGTCACTTATTCCAAAGGGCTGGAGGTTTCAATGAAAGCCGCCGATGAACTTGCAAAAGAGGGCGTCGAGGCTGAAATCGTCGACCTGCGCTCGCTGCGCCCGCTCGACATGGACCCGGTGATCGAGTTGTTCAAAAAGACCAACCGGGCCGTTGTGGTGGAGGAAGGTTGGAAGTCGTTCGGGGTCGGCGCGGAAGTCTCCGCCCGCATCTACGAGCAGGCCTTCGACTACGTGGACGCACCGGTGCGGCGCGTGGCCCAGAAGGAAGTGCCATTGCCGTATAACCGCACGCTCGAGCAATCCGCCCTGCCGCAGGTGGCGGATGTGGTTGCCGCGGTCAAGGAGGTGCTGTAATGGCCGAAACCATCAACATGCCCAAACTCGGCTTCGATATGGCCGAGGGTACGCTCGTCCGCTGGGTGAAGAAGGTCGGTGAGACTATATCCAAGGGTGATGTGCTGGCGGAGATCGAGACCGATAAGGCCACCGTGGAAGTCGAGTTGCCTGCCAGCGGTGTGGTACGCAGCCTGTTGGTGGATGAAGGTGCGGTGGTGCCAATCAATGCCCCGATCGCGGTAGTAGGCACAGCGGAGGAAGTAATTCAGGAACCAGGTAATAAGGTATCAGGTAAACAGGAAGAAATCGAGAGCAGAGCAAAAGGGGCAGGGGACAAGGGGCAGGGGGCAGAGGTCAGCGTCCAGCAATCCGCAATCGGCAATCCTCAATCTCCAATCCTCAATCCCCAATCCCCAATCCTCAAAGCTTCACCGCTGGCGAAGAGGATCGCCCGTGAGCGGAGCGTGGACTTGGGCCGCATCCAGGGCAGCGGTCCCGGCGGCCGGATCGTGCGGCGCGACATCGAAGCAGCTTTATCGGGAGGTCTGACAGGTCCGACAGGCCTGACAAGTCCAATAAGTCCGGTTGGGCAGGCCGGGAAAGCCGATGAGACGGTCAGTCAAACCAAGCTCCGCCAGGCGATTGCCCGGCGCATGGCCGAATCCAAGGCCAACATTCCGCATTTCTACGTGAGCCATGAGTACAAAATGGACGCGCTGATGGAGCTGCGCAGGCAATACAACCAGATCGTGCCGGAGAACGAAAAGCTCTCGATCAACGATTTCATTGTCAAAGCCGCCGCGCTGGCGCTGCGACCGTTCCCCAACTTGAATGCTTCGTTGCATGGCAATTCCGTCCTGCGTCACGGACAGGCCAACATCGGCATCGCCGTCTCGGTGGAAGGCGGCCTGCTGACCGTCGTCTGCCGGGAGGCCGGGCGGAAGCCGCTGCGCCAGATATCCGCGGAAGTGAAAGAGATGGCAGCGCGTGTGCGCGCAGGCAAGGTCAAGCCGGAAGACATCGAAGGCTCGACCTTTTCCATCTCCAATATGGGCATGTACGATGTAGAGAATTTTGCCGCCATCATCAACCCGCCCGAAGCGGCCATATTGGCGGTTGGCTCGGCGCGCGAAGTCCCGGTGGTGGTGGATGGAGCGCTCAAGTCCGGCTGGCGCATGAAGGCCACCATTTCGGTGGACCACCGCGTCAGCGACGGGGTCGAGGCCGCCAAATTCATGCAGGCGCTGGCGGTGTACCTGGAAGAGCCGCTGCGGCTGATACTGTGAAACCAAAAATGCGATGCGCTTCAAAAAGGCATCGCACTAGTACTCTGAGATTCTAAAATCTCGGAGTTCTTTTTAACGGGCAAGTCACTCTTATGGGGCAATCGCAACCGGCCTTCAGCCCTCCGACCAATTTTTCAAAATCGCCCGCACCGACCGGCTCATCTCTTTCGAGAAATCCGCATTGAATTTCCGATTGTAGGTAAGCTGGCCAATATTCCGCGCGCCGGCAAGCTCCTGGCGGCCACGGAAGGTTTGCGCCTGGTTTTCACGGAACATCTCGTCGAATTCTTCATCACTCAGCCGCCGGTATTGGTCTTCGAAGAGGATGAATTTTTTCTGGAAGCGCGCCGTCTGCTGCCGGGCCATTTGCTGGCGGGTGGGATAACCAAAACAGACCAGGCAGATCGGGAAGACATATTTCGGCAAGGCGAACAGGTCACGCTGAGCCTCGTAGTTTTCCATGATGTCGCCGATATAACAGGAGCCTAGACCGAGCGACTCGGCCGCGATGACGGCGGTCTGCGCGGCGATGAGGGCATCGCAGCAGGCCAGGAACAGGTCGCCTTCCTCCGGCTTGCGCATGGGGGTCTTTTTCTGTTCGCAGAACTGCTCCACTCCCGAGGCGAGGAAGTAGTCGAACCAACGCTGGTAATCGGCCAGGAAGAGCCAGACCAGCGGGGCACGCGCGATGAAGGGCTGGTTGTCACAGGTCTTGACCAGGCTATCCTTGATATGCTGGGCGTGTACCTCGATGATGGAATACAGCATCAGGTTCCCTGCAGTGGGAGCGCGGAAGGTGGCCTGGAGCAGTTCTTCCCGTACTTTTGGATTAACGGCTTTCTTTTCATAGGCGCGGCATGGATTTCCGCTTGAGGACGGTTTCAATGACCTGGTTCATGCTGGCAGACTCCTGGAAAGAAGCAGAACTGTCCATAGTATATTGGCGTTCCCATGATTGTCAAGAAAATTGCCGCTAAAGTGGGCCTCTTTGTCAGCGCAGATCCCGGCCGCCGTTGACGTCCACCGTCGCGCCGGTCATGAAACTGTTGGCCGGGCTGGCCAGGAAGACGATCACTCGCGCGATTTCTTCCGGGGTGGCATAGCGCTGCAGGAGCATCTTGTTCTTTGCATAATCGGGGTCGAGGGCGTCAATGGTCTCCTGGCCCATAGGGGTCATGGTAATGCCGGGCGTGACGCAGTTCACCCGGATGCGCGGCGCCAGGGCACGCGCGGCACTCTTGGTCAGGTTGACCAGCCCGGCCTTGGCGGCGGCATAATGGGCCTGGTGGGGAACGCCCGTCTGGGCCGAGACGCTGGAGACCAACACGACCGAGGCGCCCTCCCGGAGCAGGGGGGTCAGGGTTTGCAGGACAAAGAACGCGCCGGTCAGGTTGACGGCCAGGACGCGTTGCCATTCCTCCGGTGTGATCTCGACAAACGATTTGTGGAGGCTTAACCAGCGCATGAGACCAGTGCATCCAACCCGGCGGCTTCGGCCGGCAGGCGGTGAACGGCCTCGACCACGCTGGCCGGATCACTGACGTCCATCGGGCAGAGCCAGGCCCGGCGTCCGTTAGCCCGAACCTCTCGGGCGGTCTGTCCGGCGCCGGCCGTGTTCCTGCCATACGACACGACCACATCCGCGCCTTCCGTGGAGAATATGCGTGCGGCGGCCGCGCCGATCCCACTGGAGGCGCCGGTGATGAAGACGGTTTTGTTTTGCAGGTCAAGATTTATAATAATGCAAGATCAGCATACTCCTGAAGGTCAAGTCGTAAACCCGGCTCTTCGGATGGAGCCAATTTGGCTCCAACATCAAACCGGAATACGCTCCCCACTTTGTAAAATAAGGATGGCTGAGTTTCCTGGCGAACCAGCCAGATTCCGACTTAAGCAGGGTTTCCAGCATATCCACCTGTCGTTTGAGTTCAGGGATCGACCGGATCACCCCCAGACGCGCCAAGCACTCCGCGCGATGAAACCACATCATCCAAGCAGCCTCATCCATTAACGCCATATCCGGATTGAATTCGTGCATACAGAAAGATGCCGGCGCAATCCATTGTGACTTGCACCGGACATGAATGTCAGGGATCGGAGAAAGTCTGACCAACCGCCGGATCGCGCTGACCAGCATGGCCTGATTTTCCGGCGTTCGCCATTTCCGGGTGAAGGCGAGCAGACGCAGGTGATAAATGCCTGGCCAACGGACACCGGGTTTGAAGACCAACTTGCCCTTGTACTCTTCTACCATGCTTTTTATAGAATCTATTTCCAGAACGGCTTTAAACCCTGCCAAGGCTTCATCCACCTGCTCGTTTACAAAAAGCTTATCTTCCACTCCTGCATAAGCTAACACAACTGCCCGGATCATCTGCGAGCCGCCGAAGCCCAGTTCATCCAGGGCCTTGCCCGGCTTTCCAATCCCGCGCTCCAGGCGGTCAGGGCGGTCCTCCAGCGCCTCCAATGCTCGGACCAGGCTGGGATGACGGCGGTCGACGCCTTTTTCGCATAAGACGCGGATGCCAGTCTCCATGCTTTTCGAGCCATGAAAACCCCAGGCCAGCCAACCATCCGGCTGCTGCCAACTCAAGACTTCCTGCACGGTTGGATCGAGCAGGATTTGATCCTGAAGTTCAAGTATCTCCTGGCTTGTAGTGGATAGTCCCAATATCTCCGAGCGAGTTCTATATTTTATGGATGGGCAAGCCGACTCAAGCAGCTCTTCGATTACGCCATCAATGGGCATGGTTAAATCCATCTCTTGCATACAATCGGTGGCAATGCTTGCACAATTATAGAGCCCATTCCTTGGGCGTCAAGCGATTCCTGAATAAAGCGTCTCTGACCGAGAAACTTAGCGATGTGCCTGCTCCTGTTGCGCTGAAGGGGGAGAATGGTATATACTTGGATGAAATTAGTCGCTTTTATAACAGATAAACGGCCACGAGAAGACAGTACCCGGGTTCTTTTTGGCGTCAAATGGAGAACAGGAGAAAAATGACAAACCAAACACAAGGTTCTGAAATGCCTATGCCGGAGGAAATTGGAGGTCCACAGAAACAACCGGCAACGCCTTCTGCCGCAAAACCAAGTGGGCCGAACATGACCAGGGTGCTTGCATCCCTATCATCCGTGCTCGTCCCCGGTGAGACGATTGAGGCCTATGCCGTCCAAAACCAACTTTTTGCGGGATTGAGACGTCCCAATATCGTCCTGGCCACCACGGGACGGTTGATCGGCGTGAGGCGTGGTTTCTTCGGCGGATTTACGCCACAGGACATACGCTGGCAGGATGTGAAGGAAGCCAGCATCAAGGTGGGCGTCTTTGGCGCTGACCTTACCATCGAAGCCCTTTCATCCCCGGACCTGGCAAGCTCAATAGGTGAAGGCAGCATTGTTTTCCGCGGCTTGCGGAAGGATGGCGCGGAGGCGGTGTACCGGATCTGCCAGGCGGAGAAACAGGCCTGGCGCGAAAAACGCCGCCTGCGCGAGATCGAAGAGCTGCGCGCCAAGTCGGGCGGCATTCAACTGGGCGCTTCCCAACTTTCCCCGGACCAGCCACAGGCTCAAGCCGAGGGCGCCGACGCTACCACGCGATTGCAGCGTGCCAAAGAAATGCTCGATAAAGGACTGATTACCGACTCGGAATTCGAGACCATCAAGGCCAGGATAATCAGCAGCCTGTAAGTTTGTTCGGACAGACGCCGGAACTCCCGTCGGAACCGTCTACCGACTACCACCAGTACAGGCAATATACTCTGATAAAAACCGTCACTATGCGGTAGGCATAGTGACGTCTCAATATGCCTGCCAGGTTCTTATGCCTGCCAGGCTTTTTTATCCGAGCGACTAATATTCCAGCCAGCCGGCTTCCGACCAGATGGCGATATTGGGCATGGTCTCGAACAGCTTCCCAAATTCGGCGGCCAGGTTCGGGTCGCTGTACAACTTCTGGATGTTCTCCAGGTTATCCCAGGTATCGATCGAGAAGAACTCTTTGCCATTCTGGACGTTCAGGTGCGGATGGTGGGCGACATTGCCCATGGATTTGCTGATAGGAGAGGTCTTGGCCATGATCTCATTGTGGAGCACCTTGGCCTGTTCTGGGGTACCCTTCAGCATTCCACGTACGGTAACGATATATTTCATTTCAAGCCTCCTTGGTTTGAATAAGGTTGAGTAAGAGATTACAGCCTATAAGACGGTGAAAAGCCGCAAAACTGTGCGGTGCCGCAGGCGGATTTTGATATAATCTCTTGGTTAGCCTTGCGATTCTCAGGACCTCGAGAACGCGCGGTAACCCTGAAAGGAGCCTTATGTTCGACACGTTCGTGGAACCGCCTGCCAAGCCCTCCGGGCAGGGCACAAGCGGGAATGCAGCCGTTGCGTATCTATCGGCGGCTTTGGCCGGCGACGCCGGCGCGTTCGAGGCGTTGACGGAGCCTTACCGGCATGAACTGCTGACCCACTGTTACCGAATCCTGGGTTCTCCGCAGGATGCGGAAGATTTGGTCCAGGAGACTTTGCTGCGCGCCTGGAAGCGGCTGAACACTTATGAAGGGCGCGCCTCCTTCCGGGCCTGGCTCTACAAAATCGCCACCAATGCCTGCCTGGATGCTTTGTCCCGCCGCCCCAAACGATCCCTGCCCCCCGCCTCATACCCTGCCGCCGATCCGCATGCCCCGATACCGGCGGCTGTGACGGAACCCGTCTGGCTGGAGCCTTTTCCGGATGAGTTTTTGGCCCCGACTCGATTCTACGCCCGAGGCCCGCATCGAGAGCGCGTGAGGGCATCTCCCTGTCTTTCCTGGTGGCTTTGCAAATCCTGCCGCCGCGCCAGCGCTGTGTCTTGATCTTAAGTGACGTGTTGGATTGGCGTGCCAGCGAGTTGGCGGAGATGCTCGGCGCCAGCCTCTCCAGTGTGAACAGCCTGTTGCACCGCGCCCGTGCGACACTCAGGAAAGCCTACCCTGCACAATACCGTGATACGCCATCACCCGCGCCGACAGACCCGCTGACCAAAGCACTGCTCGACCGCTACCTGCATGCCTGGGAATCGGCGGACGTAGATGAAATCATCTCGCTGCTTATCGAAGATACGACTTTCGCCATGCCGCCCTTCCCGCTGTGGCTGCGCGGCCGGACGGCAATCCGGGCGTTCATTTCCTCCGCGCTCTTGCAGGGAGAGGCGCGCGGCCGCTGGCGCTTGCTGCCCATCCGGGCCAACGGAGGACCTGGCTTTGCCTGGTACCAGAAAGACAATGCCAGCCAGAGCTACCAGGCCTTTGCAGTCCAGGCCCTGACCCTTGACGGTGGCCGGCTCTCCGGCATCACCACTTTCGTCGAGCGTTCCCACTTTCGCTTTTTCAACCTGCCTTCCGAGCTGCCCATCTGAACCAGATGTTGCAAAGAAACCCAAAGCGTTGACAGGATGAATTTATTATGATATTATCCATAATAATTATCCTAATTACCTAACAGGAGCGAAAATGACAAACTTTCTCGTACTTTATAGCGGCGGCAGCATGCCTCAAAGTGAGACCGAACAAAAAGCGATAATGAAGGATTGGGAGGCCTGGTTCGGAAAGCTCGGGAAGAACCTAGTGGATGGCGGCAATCCCTTCACCCCGACGGCAAAAAATATCAACAGCGATGGAAAAGTCGGCGATGGCCCGGTTGGAGGAATGGCGAGTGGTTATTCGGTGATCAAGGCGGACTCACTGGATGCGGCTGTTGCCTTGGCCAGGAGTTGCCCCGTCCTAAAAGGCGGCGCCAAGATCACTGTCTACGAGACCTTTAACGCCATGGGAATGTAGGTGGTTCCTGATCAGTAATTTTCGGACCTCCGAGGTAGATTGACCCTCGGAGGTCTTCTTTTTTGTTGCGGTTAGGGGGAGTATCGTATATACTGGAGTCATAGGGCAATTACTTTAAGATGATTGTCACATGACATGAGGAGGAGGCTGCAAAGTGAGTTACGTACAGGATAATTTGATGACGGGCGAAAGGGTTCTTTTTTCAGCGCGGATTTCTCCGGCGATTCTTATTTCAGCAGGTGTTCCATTCCTGGCAAGTGTTGTTATCATGATTGTTGGCTTCGGTCTGACAACTCAACAAGGGGGATCTTTTTCGGATGTGGCCGGGCCGCTGCTTTGCCTGGCTGCGTTTTTCTTTTTCATCGCAATCGTGTACGTGCTGCAGGCATTGATCGTTATGATCTCGACCGAATTCGCGGTAACCAACCGCCGTGTCATTGCAAAGACCGGCTTCATTCGCAGGCATACACTCGAGATGCTGTTGCAAAAGATCGAGAGTGTGGCGGTCAACCAGCGGATCTTTGAGAGGTTGTTCAACTACGGCACCGTGGTCGTCACCGGGACAGGCGGCACCAAGGAAAGGTTCATGGCGATTTCCGGGCCGCTGGCAGTACGAAAGGTCATCAATCAGACCATTGAGCAATCTGCCCAGGCGTATGCCCAGCAGCCAGGAACATAAAATCCAAGGGGCAGTAGTTACATAGAAGGACACCCTGTGTCCTACGCTACTTCGGGGAGGAGGAAAGGCAAATTTCCTCTTGACAAATTAGAATAAACGTTCTAATATTGTTGTGCTTTGGAGCAGCCATGCCAGAAAAACACAAGAACTTTACTCCCCGTTCCCCATTGCCACTGGCAAAAAAATCATACCGGGCACTATTCGTTTTTTTTTCGATACGCGGATCGAATATCGTCCCCGCCGCTCCCCAAAGGGCGTGAAGTGCTCACAGGGGCATCCGAATTACCCCCTCACGATTTCCCGCAGGCCAAGTTTTTGGACTTCCTGAAATCCCGGGAATTCTAACATCCTTCTTATTGACGCCTTTTTGCCCCCATGATATGATTCTATCCGTGTATTTAGCACTCTCGTTTCGAGAGTGCTAAAATAACCAGTAGTGTTCACCCTTAGCCTATGGATTGCCCTGTGCGGCTAACTCTTATCGAAAATGAATGACCTGACCGAACGCCAACGCATCCTGCTGACCCTGGTGGTACGCGAGTACATCGAGACCGCCCAGCCGGTCGGCTCGAAGACCATCGTGGAGCATTACAAGCTCGAGCTGTCCTCGGCCACCATCCGCAACGTGATGGCCGCGCTGACCGAGATGGGCTACCTGCGCCAGCCGTACACCTCGGCGGGGCGCGTGCCCACCGAGGAAGGCTACCGTTATTTTGTCACGCACGTGGTCTACCAGGCGGACCTGCCCGGGTCGGCGCGCGATACCATCTCGCACCAGTTCTACCAGGCCCGCCAGGATGTGGAGCAGTGGATGCCCCTGGCGGCCTCCATCCTGGCGCACCACAGCCGGGCAGCCTCCATCGTGACCGCACCACATTCCGAGCGTTCGTACTACAAGCACGTCGAGCTAATCGCCACACAGGGCCGCCAGGTGCTGATGGTGCTGGTCATGACCGGCGGCGAGGTCAGCCAGCAGATCTTGACCCTGGCCGAGCCGGTCAGGCAGGATCACCTGTCCGCGGCGGCCGACCGGTTGAACCAGATCTGTCTGGGCAGGACGACCGAGGAAATTGCGGCCCTGCCGCCGCGTCCGGATACGCTCGAGAAAGATATCCTGACGCTGGTTCTGCAGGATATGAGCAACAGCGAGCAGCGCGTCTCCGGTGAGATCTACCTGGATGGCCTGACAAATGTCCTGTCCGAACCGGAATTCCTCGAATCTGGTGACGCCCGGCGGGCGGTGCATCTGTTCGAAGAGCGCTCGCTCCTACAGGACCTGCTGGCGCGGACCACCAATAATGCCACCGTGGGAGGCGTACAGGTCCTGATCGGCGGCGAAGGCAAATGGGAAGAACTCAAACAATGCTCGGTTGTGCTGGCGCGCTATGGCATCCCCGGTCTGGTGACGGGCACGCTGGGCGTCTTTGGCCCCATGCGCATGCCGTATGGCCGTACCATCCCGACGGTCCGGTTCATGGCCGACCTGTTGAGCGGCCTGGTATCTGAAACAATGGTAGGAGATGAAAATGAGCAGCAAGAAAACACACCCTGAAGAACCCGCGGTGGAAAAGATGCCCGAAGAATTGCCGGGGCAGGAGGCGGAAGCCGCTCCCGAAGTGGAGGAGCAGGCTGCCTTTGCCCTGGCCGAGCTCGAAAAAAGCCTGGCCGAAGCACAGGCACAGGCCGCCGAATACAAGGATGGGTGGCAGCGTTCCGTGGCAGAATTCCAGAACTACCGGCGGCGGCTCGAAGCTGAAAAGGCCGAAACCTACCAGAGCGCGATCGGCAGCATCATCAAACGTTACCTGCCCGTCTTGGACGATATGGAGCGCGCCATGGGGTCGCGCCCGGCCGACCTGGCCTGGGCGGATGGGATCGAATTGATCTGCCGAAAGTTGCAGTCCATCCTGGAGGCCGAAGGCCTCAAGCGCATCGAAGCCATGGGTCAGAAATTCGACCCGACCTTCCACGAAGCCATTGCACAGGAACCCGCCGAGGGCGTGGAGAGCGGAACGGTCATCGGCGTTGTCCGAAATGGCTATATGTTGGGCGAGCGCATCATCCGCCCGGCGATGGTGCGCGTGGCACAGTAAACTTTATCCGCTAATCTCCGCGAATTTTCGCTAAAAAAAGAAATTAGTGCAGATTAGCGATGATTAGCGGATAAATTATTATTTTGGAGAGATCATATATGTCTAAAATCATCGGAATCGACCTGGGAACAACCAACTCAGTCGGCGCGGTCATGCAAGGCAGTGAACCGGTCGTGATCTCGTCCTCGGAAGGAGAGCGGCTGGTGCCGTCAGTGGTGGCGATCAACAAGAACCACGAGCGATTGGTGGGACGGGTGGCGCGCAACCAGGGCATCGTCAACTCGCAAAACACCATTTTTTCCATCAAGCGTTTCATGGGCCGCAAGTACGAGGACCCGGAAGTGCAGCGCACGCTGCCGCGCATCCCGTACACGGCCCTGCCGGCCGCCAATGGGGATGTCTGTGTCAAGATGGACGACAAGGAATATTCTCCGCCGGAAGTCTCGGCCATGATCCTGGCCAAGATCAAGCGGGATGCCGAGGCCTATCTCGGCGAACCGGTCACACAGGCCGTTATCACCGTCCCGGCTTATTTCAACGATGCGCAGCGTAACGCCACCAAGGATGCCGGGAAGATCGCCGGGTTGGAAGTGCTACGTATCATCAACGAACCAACCGCCTCATCCCTGGCGTATGGCCTGGACAAGAAAGCCAACGAGATCATCGCCGTCTACGACCTGGGCGGCGGCACGTTCGATATTTCCATCCTGGATGTGGGTGAAGGCGTCTTCCAGGTGCGCTCCACCAACGGGAATACCTTCTTGGGCGGGGACGACTTCGACCAGCGCATCATGGACTATTTCATTCAAGAATTCCAAAAGGAAAACGGCATTGATCTGCGGCAGGACAGGCAGGCCCTCCAGCGTTTGCGCGAAGCGGCCGAGAAAGCCAAGATCGAACTTTCGACCATGTTGCAGACCGAAATCAACCTGCCTTATCTCACGGCAGATGCATCCGGCCCGAAACACCTGGTCATGACCATGACGCGTTCCAAATTGGAACAATTGACGGCTGACCTGGTGGAGGGTACACTGGCCCCGCTCAAGCTGGCCCTGGCGGATGCAGACTTGAAGCCTTCAGATATAAACGAAATCGTCATGGTGGGCGGTATGACCCGCATGCCGGCGGTACAGGGAGCCGTCCGCAATTTCTTCGGCAAGGAACCCCACAAAGGCGTCAACCCCGACGAGGTGGTGGCGATCGGCGCGGCCATCCAGGCGGGAGTGCTGGGCGGCGAAGTGAAGGATATCCTGCTGCTGGATGTCACCCCGCTGACGCTCTCTATCGAAACGCTGGGCGGCGTGGCTACGCCACAGATCGAGCGCAACACCACCGTCCCGACCCGCAAAAGCCAGGTCTTCTCGACCGCCTCCGACAGCCAGACGCAGGTTGAAATCCATGTCCTGCAGGGCGAGCGCCCGATGGCGCTGGATAACAAGTCGCTGGGCAAGTTCATCCTGGATGGCATCCCGCCGGCGCCGCGCGGCATTCCGCAGATCGAAGTGACCTTCGACATCGATGCCAATGGCATCCTGAAAGTGACTGCGGCGGACAAGGCCTCGGGCCGTTCCCAGCACATTACCATCACGGCTTCGTCTGGCTTGGCGAAGGACGAAGTGGAGCGCATGCGTAAGGAAGCCGAAGCGCATGCCGCCGAGGATAAGAAACGGCGTGACCTGATCGAAGCCAGGAACACAGCCGATAATTCCGTCTACGGAGCGGAAAAAGTCTTGAGCGATCTGGGCGATAAGGTCCCGGCGGGCCTTAAGGCGGAGGTGCAGGCAGCCGTGGATGAGGTCAAGAAGCTGAAGGACAGCGAAGATGAACCAGCCATCCGCAAAGCGGTGGATGCGCTCAGCCAGGTTGTCCAGAAGGTGGGCGCAGCCGCCTACCAGCAGGAAAGTCCAAAGGAAAAACCGGCAGATGAATCTGGTCAGCACCCGGATGGCGAGGGTGTTGTCGACGGAGAAGTGAAGGAATAAGTCTAACAAGTCTTACAGGTCTGACAAGTCCCTGCAGACTTGTTGGACTTGTAAGACCTGATGGCTTAATGACTGGAACTCTATGGCATCCAATCGCGATTATTACGAAATCCTCGGCATTCCAAAGAATGCCTCCACCGATGATATTAAATCTGCCTTCCGCAAGCTGGCGCGCCAGTACCACCCGGACGTGAGCAAGGAGCCGGACGCCGAGGAAAAATTCAAGGAAATCAACGAAGCCTACGGCGTTCTTTCCGACCCGCAGAAGCGCGCCCGCTATGACCAGTATGGCCGCGCCGGCCTGGGTGAAATGGGAGGCATGCCCGATTACGCCACCATGGATTTCAACGACATCTTCGAGGAAATCCTGGGCGGCTTTGGTTTTGGATTCGGCGGGGGCGGAGGCCGTTCGCGCCGCCCGCACCGGGGACGCGACCTGCAGGTGCGCGTGGACCTGACCTTTGAAGAAGCCGTCTTCGGCGTCGAGAAGCCGATCGAAGTGACGCGCAACGAAGCCTGCAGCACCTGCCACGGTTCCGGGGCCGAACCCGGCACCAGCCCGCAGCGTTGCAGCACCTGCGGCGGACGCGGCGAAGTGCGCCAGGTGCGGCAAACCATTTTCGGGTCCATGATGCAATCCGGGCCATGCCCCACCTGCGGCGGGCGCGGGGAGGTCATCGCGACCCCCTGTCACACCTGCCGCGGGCAGGGACAGGAACGGAAGACCGTCAAGAAGGTCGTTCCGATCCCGGCGGGCGTGGATAATGGCAACCAGATCCGCCTGGCAGGGGAGGGCGAGCCGGGCACCAACGGTGGGCCGGTGGGCAACCTGTACCTGGTGGTGAGCGTCCAGCCGCACAAGTTCTTCCAACGGCGCGAGAATGATATTTTACTGAATTTGGATATAAACATTGCCCAGGCGGTGTTGGGTGCGGAGGTGGAAGTCCCCACGGTGAACGGCACGGAAAAATTGAAAATTCCGGCCGGGACGCAGCCTGGCAAGATCTTCACGCTCAGGGCGCGCGGCGTGCCATACGTCCGCAAGTCCGGGCGCGGCGACGAGTTGGTGATCGTTAACGTGGACATTCCGTCCAAGCTGACGAAGGAACAAAAGGAACTCTTCGAGAAGCTGGCTGCCACGCTGGGGACGACGGTCAAGCCCAAGGAGAAGGGTTTCATCGACTGGCTGAATGATGCGCTGGGAGGATGAGCCATTTATCCGCTAATTTACGCGAATTATCGCTAAAATATGCCAATCTCAGCGGACCAGGGGATTTCATCTATTGGAATAATCTTATTGGAATAATCTACCGTGAAAAGATTTCTTCTCCGAATCTGGCGCGTCCTGCCTGAGTGGATGCAAAAGATGGCCTCGGCAATCGTCCGGCCGCATTACCAGGTCGTTGCCGGAGCGCTTATTTTCAACGAGCAGGGGCAATTGCTGCTCAATAGGCACACATACCTGCGGGTGCATCCCTGGGGCCTGCCGGGCGGCGATATCAAGTTCGGTGAGGACCCGGCGGAAGCTGTCCGGCGGGAGCTGCGGGAAGAGACTGGCCTGTCAGTGCGCGAAACCAGGCTCCTGCTGGTCGAAAGCTCCCAGGAGACCCGCAAGGTCAGCCTGACCTACCTGTGCACCAGCGTCAGCGGCACGTTCACTCCGAGTGATGAAGTATCCACGATCCAGTATTTCGATAGCGGGGCGCTGCCGGCAATAACCAGCGAGCAACAGGTGACCATCGAGAAAGCCCTGGCAAGCCTGCATTCTGAAACGAGATGATCTTATGAACTGGCTCGAAGTTTCCCTGACGGTCAATGGCGAACTGGCCGAGGCCGTGGCGGACGTCCTGGCGCGCTTTGCGCCCAACGGCGTGACCACCGAACAGGCCGTGGACTTTGTCAACGATGAGGACGAAGGCACTCCGGTCGGACCGATCACCGTGCGGGCTTACCTGCCCGCCGATGAGCGGCTGGAAGAAACGCGCCGGAAATTGGAAGAGTCGCTCCATTACCTGGGCATGATCCAGCCCTTGCCAGCCCCGGTCTTCCGTCCGCTGGCAGACCAGAACTGGATGGAAGCCTGGAAGGAACGTTACCAGCCAATTCCAATCGGGAAAACGCTTATCATCGTCCCGGCCTGGCTGGAGTCGCCGGAGGCGAGGCGCATTGCCATCAAGATCGATCCCGGCATGGCCTTTGGCACCGGGACACACCCATCCACGCAACTCTGTCTCGAACTTATTGAAGAATTTACCAACGATCTGCCAGGGGCGGAGCGCCAGGCGCTGACGGTGATCGACGTGGGCTGTGGTTCCGGCATCCTGTCCATCGGCGCGCTGAAACTCGGCGCAGCTTTCGCCCTGGGCGTGGACATTGACGAAGCCTCGGTCAGGGCCAGCCGCGAGAATGCGGATGCCAACGGGATCGCCCCGGAGCGTTTTGCCATCGGCCTGGGTTCGGTAAGGGAGATTCTGGAGGGCAGGTTCCCTATCAGAAAGGCGCGCCTGGTGCTGGCAAACATCCTGGCCCCGGTCATCATCCGCTTGCTTGGCATGGGCTTAGCCGACCTGGTTGCCCCGGGCGGGGGGCTGATCCTTTCCGGCATCCTGGCAGAGCAGGCCGGGTCGGTCCGGTCTGTCGCACTGGAACATGGACTGAAGCTGGAAGAGAGCCATCAGATGGGGGACTGGGCGGCTTTAATGTGCCAGGCGTTAAACGTTAAACGGTAACCGATTTTGTGCTATCATTCAGGCAGCATGAAATCACGGCGGCGACTGATATCTTACCTGCTGATCAATATTTGTGTCTCTGCCCTCGTGGCGGGGTCGATCATCTATTATTATGACCGTACCCACCCGCTAGTTTGCATCCCGACCCTGCCAGATAGCGCGACTGTCCCGCCCGGTACCAGCGGCATAAAAGTGAGCATGGTCGGAGTGCTCGGCGCAGGGACGCTCAAGGATGAACAGATCATCATCCAGAACAACGGCGCGCAAGAACTGGAATTGACGGGCTGGTATCTTACCGATAATAAAGGCAGCACCTATACCTTTCCACAGTTGACGCTCTTTCCGGGCGTCAAGGTGCAGGTGCACACGACCGCAGGTGTGGATACGCCCACGGATCTCTACTGGGACAGCTCCGCCCCGGTCTGGACCTCCGGCACACTGGCGGCCCTCTACGATACCCATGCGATTGCACGCGCGTTCTATCGGGTTCCGTGATTGTTGATTTCAGATTGCTGATTTCAGATTGCTAATCGCTAATCGCTAACTTCGGATGGCTGAAAGCGGATATGACCAAAGCTCTCTATAACAAATGGCGTCCCCAGAAGTGGGACGAAGTCGTCGGGCAGCAGCACATTATCCAGACGCTGCGCAACGCGGTCGCCAGTGGGCGGGTGGCACATGCCTACCTGTTTGCCGGCCCGCGCGGCACCGGCAAGACCACGGCGGCCCGCCTGCTGGCAAAAGCAGTCAACTGCCTGGACCCGGACCCGGCCCGGCGTCCGTGCAATGAGTGCGCCCACTGTGTGGCGGTCAACGAAGGGCGCTTCCTCGACCTGATCGAGATCGATGCCGCCTCCAATACTTCCGTCGAAGACGTGCGCGACCTGCGCGACAAGATCAACTTTACTCCCAACCAGGGACAGTTCAAAGTCTACATCATCGACGAAGTCCATATGCTCTCGACGGCGGCCTTCAATGCCCTGTTGAAGACGCTCGAGGAGCCGCCCGCCCATGCCATTTTCATCCTGGCCACCACCGAGATGCACAAGATCCCGGCGACCGTGCTTTCGCGTTGCCAGCGGCACGAGTTCCGGCGCGTCCCGGTGGACGATATCGTCGGTCAATTGAAGCATATCGCCGAATCCGAAAAACTGAACGCCGAACCGGAAGCGCTGACGCTGATCGCCCGCCAATCCGCCGGCGGGATGCGGGATGCCATCTCCCTGCTCGACCAGATGGCTTCCACCGGAAAGGAAATCACGCTGGGCCTGACGCAGACCGTGCTGGGGACGGCCACCAGCCAGACCGTCATTGCCCTGGTCGAGGCGGTGCTGGAGCGGGAGCCGGCGGCCGGCATGGACGCCATACACACTGCTCTCGATTCCGGCACCGACCCGCGCCTGCTGGCCCGCCAGGTGGTGGATTATTTGCGGGCGTTGCTGCTAATCCAGATGGGCAATGTTTCCCAGGTGGATCTGGCGGCAGAAACACGCCTGCAGGCAGAAAAGCACGCCAGGGCCTTTCTTCCGGTGGATGTACTGCATATGATCAAATCCTTCAATGCGGCTGCCACAGACCTGCGGGGCGGCTGGCAGCCGGCCCTGCCGCTGGAGCTGGCGCTGGCGGAAGTGATGGAGCAGGGGCAGGGGGATAGGGGGAAGGGGGAGTCTGGGGATGCGGGCGTGATGAAGCCGGCTGCTAAAGCAACGGACAAACCAACTGCTAAAGCAATTGACCGACCGGCTGCCAGCGTGGCAGACCAGCCTGCCGGGAAGGCGGTCCAGACGCCGGTGCAAAGACCGGCCGCCAGCCAGCCAGAGAAACCGGCCAGCGCGCCTGCACAGGCAGCTGAAAAGCCTGCTGAGAATAGCAGTGCCATCAGCCTGGAACAAGTAACGAAGGCCTGGAAACAGGTGCGGGCGCTGATCAAGCCGAAGAGCCCCTCGCTGGACGGCCTGCTCAATTCCTGCCGGTTGATGGAAGTGAAAAACGGTGTGCTGGTGATCGGATTCGCCAGTGAATTGGTACGCTCGAAGGCGGATACGCCCGAACAGATCGGAATCACCCGCAAGGCGATTGCGGAAGTATGCGGCGGCGAACTCCTGGTAAAATGTGTGGTTACTAATGCCAAACAGGCGACACCGTCGAACGTTAAAGCGGATGGTATGGTTGCCGCGGCGATCAAGGCCGGCGGCAAGATTGTGGACACCCAGGAATAATATGATAAATTCAGGAACCCATTTCCTTCCCCC
>CAVUZS010000014.1:0-53511 GCA_963746015.1 uncultured Chloroflexia bacterium | reverse complement strand
GGATTGGTCGAGTACACTTTGATGCCGTAATAGCCGCCATCGGCGCCCGCCAAATAATGCAGCGCGGAGCGTGTCGGTATAATTAGCCGCCGCCGCGGATGGTTAATCGCTTCGCCACGGGCCAGGCGCGCGAAAGCTGGCGCGCACCAATGAGATACATTCGCCCATCGGCAGCAGCCGCCTGACATCGGCTTCGGTCAGGCACAGCGACTTTTCACTCATCAATTCGCCTCGATGGTTTGCGCTAGCTCCTCCATTCCTCGAGCAATGCGGCCAGCCCGGTCTGGCGGGCCGCCACTAGTTCCGTCAAGCGCGCGGTCTCTTCCACGCTTATGAAATTTCCCAGTGCGGCTTCGGCTTCGGCAATCTCCGCTTCCAGGCGCGCCACGTCGGCTTCGATCTCGCTGCGGCGGTTTTTATTTGCCGCAGCTTGATGGGGTTGAGGCGCTGGGCCGGCTTGGGTCACAGGCGATAACGGCACGCAAAAAATCGAAAAACAGGTGACGCCCAACGATGTGGATCAATTACTTGCATTCATTAACAACCTGGGATGGTTTACGGATAATATCTATTCGACCTCGCATGTACCATGTAGTGTATGCTATCACTATTTTACCAGCGTTGTTTATAAGGGCCAGACCAAGACCGTGGAGGCTGTAGATGGTGGAACGGATGCTCCACCCGAGTATTGGTTGATGACCGGTCAATTCTCCACGATCCTCCCAATATTTGCCTCTGCTCATTAATCAGTTCAAAAAAAGGGGGAGGGCAGATGCCCTCCTGTTTATTGCGTTGCCGTCGCGTGAAAAGGAGAAAGAAAGATGGGTATGAAAAAAGTGCTTATTCCAATCGCTTTATGTGCCCTGCTCAGTTTTGCCTGCGCGTATATAGTAGTGCCGGCTGATTTATTGGTGACTCCGACTTCAGTCGCATCAAGAGGTTGGAGCGGTGTGGTGACGGATGTCGGCAAATCGGATGCCGGGGATTTGCATATTGATCTCGCGATTCGGAACGACACCCAGGATTGGAGTGCCATGCAGGCCGATGAAGGGAAACCTGCGGAACTCACAAACAGCGATGGCAAGCGCACCAATTGCGATACCGTTTTTGTCGGCACAGGCGGAACAAGACTGGCGCCGGGTTTTCAGATGCGTGGGTATACCGGAGGGACGAAACAGGCACCCCAAACCCAACTCCTCTATGTGGAATGTAAAGGCGCGGCAGCCTCTGGGGGGCCAAGCTCTCCATCGATTACAGCTATGTTACCGGACCCTATGACCTGCATGTTCCCTCGGTACCTGTCAGTGCAACGATGGAATTGAGTTCGACCAGGTTGCCAAAGATGTGAAATATCCGGTTGCAACACCACTGGCGGGGTTGATCAACAAAGTTGGTGACAAGATTAGCGCCATAAACGATTTCACTCTGACCCTCACCGATGCTAAACGCACCGCGACCGGCTTGGAATTGGATTGGCAGGACTATAACCCGAGCGACTACCCAAATTATGTTCATATTGGCACCCCGCCTGTGATCGGTGCAGATGGCATCATCTATGGTCTTTATGAGGACCCTTCCATCGCAGATGCAACCATCGCCCTCTCACAAGCAACAGCAGAATGGACCACCACTGTTGCGGTTCCAAACAATGTCACCGGGCTGTACGTTTTGGTAAGCGTGGAGACGCGACAGTCGAAATATTTCGTGAGCCACGTCATCGATATCACCGGTAAATAACTTAGGGGTGGGATGAAGCTCCTATGCTACAGGCCGGCCTAACCAGTCGGCCTGTTGCAATATAAAATGATAATGCTTGTTTCCGTTATCTCCCAGACCGGCGACGGTCAGTGGGCGCATCGGCGTGCCTTATTGTAAATTCACTTGACAAAAAAAAGGACTGTGATATTATATAATACTAATAAGACCGTAATACTCATGATATGTTGCTTAGATGGACACCTATCATTCGTCGCCGGAAGTTGAATATGAAATTAAGCAATATCGACGCGGTGGGCTTTGGCGTGCGGGGATCAGTAGATACAGAAGCTGGCATGGTAAACCTTTTTAATCCGTCCATGTTCACATTGGGTGGGGAAGTTGCCCGGATCGGCAGCCTGTTTTTACAACCCATCCAGGACGAGGTTCATAGGTGCAGCCTGCCGGCCGCGCTGCGAATGGTGCGTATCCAAACCGCTGTCCTTCGCCGGCGTCCATCAAGCATGGGAGCAGTTGTGTCAGCCTTATCCCTGGCGCTGCGCAATCTTGCGGAACCCAAAAGGAAGGGGGGTGGTTGTATAGAACAAAGTCTCTTCAGAAAATAATCACCCGTTCGTGCTTTATATAAGAGGTGCAAGCATTCAAGTCGATGCTTGCATTCATTCTTAACGGTACAACCCACGTCTGTTCAACCTTTTGTATGGAGATGAGAAAATGTCTCAAAATAAGATTTACACCACTATTAGTATTCTGGCTGTGATCGCCATGATCGCAACAGCTTGCGCCACGGCGACACCGACCGCTGCGCCTGCGACCCTTCCTCCCGCGACCGTCGCGACCGCCGCTCCGGTTGCCCTGCCGACCGCTGTTCCTCCTACGGCAACTTCTGCGCCGGTTGCAGCTACTGCCACCGCAGCGGTCCCCGTCCCTACCGGAAAGATCGCTTTTTTGCTTCCGGAAAACCAGACGGCCCGCTACCAGTCGCAGGACCTGCCCGACTTTAAAGCCCAGCTCCAGTCCCTTGGGTATGATCTCAACAACCTGATCTACAGTAACGCCAATCAGGATGCTGCCACCCAGCAGCAGCAGGCCGAGGCTGCCATCACCAATGGCGCCAAGGTGCTCGTGCTCGACCCGGTTGACTCCGCCGCTGCCGCCGCCATCGCGGATGCAGCCAAGGCTGCCAACGTCCCTGTCATAGCCTATGATCGTTTGATCACGGGTTCGGCAAATGTGAACTATTACATTTCCTTTGACAACGTCAAGGTCGGCCAGTTGCAGGCCACGGCGCTGCTCGCCGCGCTCACCGCCAAGGGCATCACCAATCCAACCATCGTCATGATCAACGGTGCCCCCACCGACAACAATGCCAAGCTGTTCAAGCAGGGTGCCCACAGCGTCCTGGACGGCAAGGTTACCATTGGAAAAGAGTATGACACACCCAACTGGCTCCCTAGCGAGGCCCAGACCGAGATGACCCAGGCGCTGACCGCCCTCAATAATAAAGTGGACGGCGTCTACGCCGCCAATGATGGCACCGCCGGTGGCGCCATCGCTGCCATGAAGGCTGCCGGCATCTCCCCAATCCCGCCCATCACCGGGCAGGATGCCGAGCTGGCCGCCATTCAGCGCATCCTTGTTGGCGACCAGTATATGACTGTCTATAAGGCGATCAAACCCGAGGCGGATGCCGCGGCCACCCTCGCCTTTGACCTGGATGCAGGTGTTGCCGTCCCGGCCGGGATGGTTACCGGTACAACCAACAACGGCAGCGTAGATGTGCCCTCCATCCTGCTTACCCCCGTTTCGGTGACCAAGGATAATATCGAATCTACCATCGTCGCGGATGGTTTCTGGACCGCTGCCCAGATCTGCACGTCCGATTTTGCCGCAGCCTGTACGGCGGCCGGAATCAAGTAAAGTAAAGCCAATTCCAATAAATCAACAGCAGGGAACGGAAGTTCCCTGCTGTTGAAATGGGTGAGGTTATCATGACAACGATTCCAAAATCGGTTCCTACGCTTGAATTGCGCCATGTCAGTAAACGCTTTGGGGCAGTCCAGGCGCTTTCAGATGTCAACCTGGATGTTTATGCTGGCGAAGTGGTCGGCCTGGTGGGTGACAACGGCGCCGGGAAATCCACCTTGATCAAATGTATTTCTGGCATTCATCCGGTCGACGCTGGTGAGATCCGGTTCGAAGGCCAGCAGGTCTTCATTCATAATCCGAAAGATGCCGCCGACCGGGGCATCCAGACCGTTTACCAGGACCTGGCGCTGTGCGACAACCTGGACGTGGTGGCGAACCTTTATCTTGGTCGTGAGACGACCTCTTTCCTATCCATGGATGAGGTCAGCATGGAGCAGCATTCCCTGGAAACATTGCGCAGTCTCTTGGTTTCCATCCCGAGCGTACGGACGATCATCGCCTCACTCTCGGGCGGCCAGCGCCAGTCGGTCGCCATCTCACGTGCCGTTATGTGGAATTCCAAGCTCGTCATCCTGGATGAACCCACGGCCGCGCTGGGTGTGGTGCAGTCCAGGCAGGTGCTCGAATTGATCAAGCGCCTGCGCCAGCAGGGGCTGGCAGTGATCGTCATCAGCCATAACCTGGTGGATATTTTTGAAGTGGTTGATCGGATCAGTGTCCTTCGCCTCGGCCGGAATAATGGCGTCTTCGATGCACATGCCACCAGCCAGGAGGCTATTGTAGCCGCCATCACCGGCGCCGAATTCGGGACGCTGTCCAACGGCAGGCACAACCATGCGCAAAAGGGAGAAACCGCCCGATGAATACCATGTCGAATGAACCAAACAGCGAAGAACACGAACCCGCCAGGGGGCTGGCCGGCCTGTTCCAGCGCCTCGGCCAGGCGGAACTGGGGCCAATTCCCATCATCATTGGTTTGATCCTCATTTGGATCATTTTCCAGATTGCCAACAATCATTTCCTTTCCCCGCTCAACCTGACCAACCTGATGTACCAGATGGCCGACCTGGGAGTAATCTCGGTGGGGGCCGTGCTTGTCCTGCTGCTGGGCGAGGTGGACCTGTCGGCCGGCGCGGTCAGTGGGCTGGCCGGCGGTGTGGTGGCTGTCATAAGCGTGAATATGAGAGCCTCCGGCCCCCTGTCGGTCCTGCTGGGCTTACTGACCGGAGCCGCGGTCGGCCTGCTGCAGGGTTTCTGGATAACCCGCTTCAAGATCCCTTCCTTTATTATTACCCTGGCCGGGCAGATCGCCTGGACCGGCGCACTCCTATATGTATTAGGCGATACCGGCACGATCAACCTGCGCGATAAATTCGTTGTCGGGCTGGCCGGTACCTTTCTGAAGCGGGACGTCCCGCATGGCGTCCTGATCGGCTGGCTGGTCGGGGCCGTGTTCGTGATTTACTTTGCCGCCAGCCGCATCTGGGAGAGACGCCGCCGCAGGGCTGCCGGGCTGGTTTTCCGCTCGGTCGCCGCGATCCTGATCCAGGTGGCAGTCATGGCAATTGTCGTAGCGGCAGTCCTGGTCGTCACCAACCTGGATCGCGGCCTGCCCTCTGCAATGATATTCCTGATTGTATTCGTCATCTTCTTCGACTTTCTTACCCAGCGCACCAAGTTCGGGAGGCATATCTATGCCGTGGGCGGCAACCCCGAGGCCGCCCGGCGGGCAAGCGTTAACGTGACCGGTGTTCGCATCGGGGTGTTCGTGATCGCCTCGACACTGGCGGCTTTCGGTGGCATCCTGGCTGCCTCCCGGCTGCTGGCAGCCAACCAAGACCTCCGGCAGCGGCGACCTTCTGCTGCGCGTCATCGCCTCCGCC
The DNA here is from genome assembly GCA_963746015.1 of uncultured Chloroflexia bacterium. GTDB lineage: Bacteria > Chloroflexota > Anaerolineae > Anaerolineales > Villigracilaceae > UBA877. Next base: position 47,983 of record CAVUZS010000014.1, on the reverse strand, counting down.
GTCATTGGGGGTACCAGCCTGTTCGGCGGGCGCGGCAATGTCTGGTCAGCCTTGTTGGGCGCATTTGTTATCCAATCCATTTCGAACGGAATGGACCTGCTTTCTCTGCCATCTGCGATCAAATTCATGATCACCGGTGCAGTACTGGCAGCCGCAGTGACCATCGAGGCCATTTCCCGACAGCGGCGCGAGACGGTCGGTCGCTAACAGCCTTTCCGTGACTGTCCTATACTTATCGCCTCGGCGCTAACTATGTTGGCTTGGCTTTTCATGGGCGGGGTATCCTGCTTGGTGGAGAAACAGACAGGCTGGCGTCGCAAAGTCGCCAGCCCGTCCGCTTTCAAAAGGAAAATCCCCAGTACGCTTAACCCTTGAGTGCTCCTGCCATCAGCCCGCGCAGGAAATAACGGCCGAGGAAAATATAAACCAGCAGGGTTGGCAAGGCTGCCAGCAATGTGGCAGCCATCAGGACGTTCCATTGCACGAGCTGGCTGCCTGCCAGGTTATTCAGGGCCACTGTCACGGGCCAGTGGCTTTGGTTGGTCAGGATCACCGCAAACAGGAATTCATTCCAGGCCTGGGTGAACTGCCAGATGATCACGACGGCAAAACTCGGGGCGGAGAGCGGGAACATGATATAGCGGTATAAGCCCATCAGGCTGGCGCCGTCGATCCGGCCGGCCTCCAGGATTTCCGTCCCGATCCCGGCATAATAGTTACGGAAGATCAGGGTCGTGATCGGAATGCCATAGATGATATGCACCAGCACCAGGCCGGGGATATCGCCGTACAGCTTGATGGCCTGCATGAATTTCACCAGCGGGATCAGGATGCTTTGATAGGGGATGAACATCCCGAACAGGATCAGGGAAAAGATCAGGTTGGAGCCGCGGAACTTCCATTTGGCCAGCAGATAGCCGTTCAGCGAACCGAGCAGGGAGGAAAGGATCGCTTCCGGGATGACCATCATCAGGCTGTTGTTCAGGTTGGGGGCAAGCTGTTTGTAGCCGGCAATGAAGTTCTCGATGTGCAGGCCGGTGGTGGGCAGGCTCCACATGGTCTTCAGATCGACCTGGTTGAAGGGCTTGAAGCCCGTCAGCACCATCAGATAAACCGGCAGCAGATAAACGAGCGCACAGGCGATCAGGATGATGTAAAAGAATGATGTTCAGCGATTATCCGGCGGGTCATAGTTCGGTCTCCGTGCGCATATTTGGATATCAGGTAGGGCACGACCAGGATTGCCACGCTGATCAGCATCAAAATGCCGATGGCCGCTCCCTGGGCGTAATTCGTGCCGTCGAAAGTGGTGGTCCACATGTAGATACCCGGCACATCCAGGCTGATATCCTTGTTTCCCGAGCGCCACGATCAGGTCGAAGATCTTCAACGACATGTGCGCCAGGATGATCACGGCGCTCAGGGTGACGGGTTGGAGCAGGGGCAGGATGATGTAACGATATATCTGGAATTCACTGGCGCCATCCACGCGGGCGGCTTCACGCAGGTCATCCGAGATGCTGCGGATGCCGCCCAGGTAGAGCGCCATGGTAAAACCGGAGAGTTGCCAGACCGCCGGGATGACCGTAAAAGCCATGCCCCAGGGTTGAGGGGTGGATGAACCATAGACTGATCAGGAAATCGAGATGGAGCTAAGTGGAAGATCAGTTGATCCCGGTCATGCGGTCCCCGGTGGCCGGATTCATCAGCCAGCCCCAAACCACGCCGGAGGCGATGAAGGAGATGGACATCGGGAACAGGAAGATGCTGCGGAAGATCGCCTCCCCTTTGAGTTTCTGGTCGAGCAAGATCGCCAAACCCAGCCCGATGACCAGGCAGCCTATGATGAAGAGCGACCGTGAACATGCCGGTATTGCGGACATCGATGATGAAGCGCGGATTGTTTGTGAACAGGAGGATGTATTGTTTGAGACCGACCCAGGTGTAATCGGGTCTCAGACCCTTCCATTGGCTCAAGGAAACCCGGATCGACCAACCGATAAATCCATACACAAAAATGGCCACTGCCACGATCGATGGCAGGAGCAGCGCGATCGAGAGAACTTTCTCACTTTCGAACATGGTCACGATCACCAGCACACCGGAATAAAAGATCAATCCGCTGACGATCAAGCCGAGCGAGGTGAAGTTCTTGCCGGCAATGACGAGCTGCGTTTTGTTAAGGATAATAGAGCGAGGCCATTCCCAGGATCATCAAGGCGAGTGCCAGGATCAATTGCGGGATGTTGAGAGTAAATTTACGGAACATGAAAAGCCTCTCTTTCCGGGAGAGAGTCGAATTCCTGGTCGACCGGATCAATCATTGTAATGCGGGGATTATGTATCGAGGGAAAATCATGAGCCATGTTCATCGCTGTCCGTTGTCGTGCAGAACGACAAACTTCGATAATTCGAGAATAATAACACAAGCCGGACTTGATAAGTCGGAGTATCTCACATGAAAGTGGGCGGCTCTATTCCAGCCGCCCATTTCTTTCAAACTGGCAAACTATATTGTACGGATATTACTTGCAGGTGCCATCGGACTTGCAGGCAGCGACCAGTGCAGCCTGGAAATCAGCGGTCTTGGTCGTGTCGGTCAGGAACAGTTTCGAGTGCGGTGTCGATGGCGGCCTTCCAGGTTGGATTGGCAACCACGCCGTGCGTCAGGCTGCCGACCACAGTATTGGCCGTCCAGTCCTTGGCAGCATCCTGCGAGTATTCGCTGAACAGCGACTGGATCGCAGTCGGTGCGGGCGCAGATCGAACCCTTGAGCGGGTTGAAGGCTTCCTGGCCGGCCTTGGAAGCGGCAACGGTCAACCAGGCCATGGTGCCAGCCGGGTGCTTGTTGCCGACCGGCAGGACGAAGCTGTCGGACAGGAAGTTGAAGATGCCATAGGTGCCAGGGGAGACAGCCCAGTCGAAGTCGGTGTGGGGCTTCAGGGCCAGGCCATTGGGGGCCGGGTTGGCAAAATAGCCATAAGCCCAGTCGCCCATGATGTTGAAGGCGGCGTCGCCATCTGCAACCATCTTGGAAGCGGGCTGCCAGTCAGACAGGGTGGAAGCATCGCTGTTGGTGTAGGACAGCGCCTTGGCATAGTTGGCAATGCCGGCCGTAACATCCGCGCCGGTCCAATCGGTGGTCGGCGGGGTGGTCCACAGGCCATTCCACTTGTCTGCACCCATCGTGCCGATCATGACGTTCTCGAACAGGTGCATGGCGGTCCAAGCCCTCAGGACCAAGCGACAGGCAGATCTTGCCAGCGGCTTTGATCTTGTCGCAAGCCGCAAAGAAATCATCCCAGCTGGCGAAGCCACCCGCGGGGATGGTCACATCCGCAGCCGTCAGGACCTTGGGGTTGTACCACAGCACGTTCGAGCGGTGAATGTTCACCGGCACGCTGTAGGGATGCCCATCCTTGGAGATGAGCGGCAGCAGGGTGGCCGGGAGAACCTTGCCGAAACCGGTGGACGTGAAGAAATCATCCAGCGGTTTGACCTGATTCCAGCGGCCACATAGTTGGCGATGGTTTCCTGGCCGGCATGAGCCTGCCAGGAATCGGGCGGATCGCCAGCCGCCAGGCGGGTGGCCAGAACGGCCTTGGCATTCGTGCCAGCGCCACCGGCTACGGCTGCATTGACGAATGGTGATACTGGGGATATTGGGCTTCGAAGAGCTTGATCATGGCAGCCAGGCCATCCGCTTCACCGGGGCCCACCCACCAGGAGAATATTTCAACAGAGGTTGGGGCGGCCGTGGTCGGGTTGGCGGGACGGCGGTCGGCAGTGCGACTGGAGCGGCAGTCGCGACGGTCGCGGGGGGAAGGGTCGCAGGCGCGGCCGTTGGGGTTGCAGCAGTGCCGCAGGCGGATAGAACAAGCATGGCTGCGAGCATGAGGCTGAAGGCAGTTAAACTAAACTTTTTGGACAACATCTCTTTCTCCTTATATTTTTTCAGCAGAATTAGGGGGAATTGAATAGAAACAAATCTCAAGGGATCAGTCTAATTGCACGCACCTCCTTCCTGTTTTTTTGTCATTTTAGATATTCAAAAAACGACACCCAGAGATTAAAATAAAGTATACTCCGATTGAAGTTTGATTCTAATCACCTTTCGGACACATGATGGACTTCCGGCGGACATGGAACGACAGACTTTCATCAGCCTGTTCAAAGACCTGATCTCGCGTTTATATGACCGTGTTGCAATCGAAACGCATCCTCTGGCGGCTTTTTTCCCGGTCCCGGAGGCTGCTTTCACGCGGCGGGCGGAAGTGATCCAGCAGCTTATAATGGATGAGATCGAGCAGTTGCGTCCGGAGGGCAAGGAAATCCTTGTCCAATCACCTGAATGGCGTCCCTACCTGATCCTGCAAAAACGATACATAGAAGGACAGGATCCTCACGAGATTGCCCAAAGCCTTTACATCGGCGACCGGCAATTCCGGCGCGACCACAGCCGCGCATTGCAGGCACTCAGTCTGCGCATCTGGCAAAGGTATTTTCAACCGGCTGGCCAGCCACCCGGAGGGGAAGCCACGGATTTGTTCGAGGACCAGGCTTCGTTTGAACTCCATGCCGAACAATTGGATTTGAATGAAGTGATCCAGGGTGTCATCAGCCTGATCGCGCCGCGATTGGAAATCGAAAATGTTCAATTGGAACTTGCCCTCTCGCCATCTCCGCTGCAGGTATTCACCGATCGCATCCTGCTCAGGCAGATCCTGTTGAGCTTGCTTAACTACGTTCTGCACCTGCGCGGCCAATCAAAGTTAACTTTGCGGACGGAGGCTGGCAGGGCCATGTCGATCCGTATTCTCTTTGATACCGATGAGCAATGGACGAGCATTCAAAATGACGAACGGGACTCGCTTGAGTTTGCCCGGCGTTTGAGCCAGTGGTTGCCTGCCAGGATTGATGAAATATATCCTCTCCCAGGATAAGTCCGGGCCGGCGGAAATCTCGCTCGTGTTTGCGGTTTCCCAGCCCCGGACTGTGTTGGTTGTGGATGACCAGGTGGCCGCACAAAAGATGTTCCAGCGCTACCTGAGCCATGCCAACCTCGAAGTGATTGGCGTCACCGATCCAACCCAGGGATTGGTCATGGCACGGAAAATCCAGCCGGCGTTGCTCATTCTTGACGTGATGATGCCGCATATCGACGGCTGGGAAGTCTTGCAGACCCTTCAGCTTGACCCGGAAACGAAGCATATTCCGGTGATCGTTTGCTCTGCCTGGGGAGAGCCGGAGCTGGCGCGCTCGTTGGGGGCAGTGGCATTCCTTAAAAAGCCGGTCATCCAAAAAGATTTGCTGGATGTTCTTGTTCGCCTGGGCCTGGTTCAGGAGTAAATATGAACTGGTTGCATACCCCGGACACCGATTCGGAATTGCACGACCTGATCCGTTCTTCCGGTCAGAAATTGATCTATACCATTGCGGGGTTATATCTTCTCGGGCATGTGATTGCCACCCTTGGCTTTCCGCAAATATTCATCCCTGGCATCTGGGGGCTCTCGCTCTTACATGCTTATCCTGGTAATTAGCTCCCTGCTATTAATGCAGCGCAGGTATCTTCTATCGCAAGTGGTCTGGTTGTGTGGGTTGGCCGGCGCAATTGTGCTGGCATTTTTTATTTTTAAACAGTTTGAAATCCTTGCACTGCTGATCATACTTCCGCTTTTGGCGGTCGTGACCCTGGGAGTCCCCAGCGCAGCCGCCTCCATTCTGGTTGTTGTCGTCATTGCAGGTATCCTGTTCCGCTCTGCGGATTCGCCGGCCATTTATACTGCCGGAATTTTTCTTGGCTGCATATTCACTACCATCTTCGGTTGGGGGCTCTCCAGTAATCTCCTCGACGCTCTGGATGCGGCCTCTTATCATTACACGGAAGCGCGCCGCTTCCTGGGCGAGACTCAGAATCACCAGGCAGAAATCGGCCGCATGTTGAAGGATCGCAACCAGGTCAATTACCAGCTCGAGCGCATGAACGAAATGCTGAAATTTTCGCGTGCCCAGGCTGAAGAAGCGCGTGAAAACCGCAACCGTTTCATGCTGGCTGTCAGCCATGAACTGCGCAGCCCGCTCAACTTTATTATTGGTTTTAGCGACCTGATGGTCAACGCGCCGGAGACTTACGCAGCGCTGTCTGAATGGCCATCCGGTTTATATGATGATGTCCAGGAGATATATACTTCCAGCAAACATCTTATGCGGTTGATCAACGATATCCTGGATATGGGCAAGATCGATGCCGGGCAGATGACCCTCTACCGGGAAAAGGCCCAGATATACCAGATCGTGGCAGACGTTCGGGATATGCTGACCGGCGCGTTCGAGCAAAAAGGCATTTCCCTCTCGATTGACCTTCCGCCGGACCTGCCGCCTGTTTTTATCGATACGACCCGCATCCGGCAAGTGCTGCTCAATTTGCTCAATAATGGGCTGCGTTTCACGGATCAGGGCGGCGTCACCCTCAAGGCGCAGAAGATGGATACGCACATCCTCTTCAGCGTGACCGATACTGGCATGGGCATTTCATCTGGAGATCTCCCAAAAGTCTTCGAGGAATTTCGCCAGGTGGGGGAGGAGAACTGGCGCCGTCACACCGGGACCGGGCTGGGTCTCTACATCAGCCGCCAATTTGTTGAATTGCATGGCGGCGAAATGGGCGTGGAAAGTACGCTTGGCCAGGGAACGCGCTTTTTCTTCACGCTCCCGTTTGAAGCTCCGGTTACGGATGCACCTCTCTTTTTCGGTGAGGATCACCCGCCGGGCGGGAATCCGCGCATCCTGATGGTCACTCCCAACCCGGAAGATGCTGAAATTCTTCAGCGCTCACTGGAAGGATATGTCCTCCAGCCTGTTGCGAACGTGGAACAGGCGAAAGAAAAGACGCGCGAACTTTTCCCGCGTGCCATCCTGGTTACCGCCGATGCAGACAACCTCTCCCCTGATAGTCTCCCCTATGACTTGCCTGTGGTCACTTTCAGTATTTCCCGCTCTGTCTCTTCCATGGAAAACCTGCGTGCACGCCTGGTCAAACCGGTTTCCCGCCAGGCACTGCTAAAGGCAATCCAGTCGCTTGGGCCGCAAGTGCGTTCCCTGCTCATCGTTGATGACGACCCGGCGATGAGTCATTTCATTGACCAGTCTTTCCGTGCGGAAGGCGAAGCACATACTTCCGACAATTACACCCTGTTGAATGCTTTCAGCGGCGCTCAGGGCCTGGAAATCCTGCAGAATAACCCAGTGGATGCCATTCTGCTCGACCTCGAACTTCCCGATACCCATGGCTGGGATTGGCTGTTGCGTTTACACGATCGCAAAGAATTCGCAGACATTCCCGTGATTATTGTCTCGGCGCAGGATTTACCGCAGGATAATTATGTCTCCGGCACGAATGCTCTTGAACTGGCCTTGCGCCGTCCGCTTACGATGCGCGAATTGGGCAGCGTGGTCAAGTCTGTGCTGGAGAATGTCCTTCCCCAATACCCCGGGGAAAAACAATAAACGCCCGTATTGTGAGGTTGTGTTTAAACTTGCTACCATGCTGATCTCGGAGGCGATTTACCCCTCTGGTCGACTGGGGCGGGAGGTCACGGCTGAAGAGGTTGTGCAGATCTCCGGAGGCACAGCGGTGTCTTTGTAAAGGAGTATATGCTACACCCTCAGAAACTATACAACACGGTCTAGGCTGGAAAATGCTCGCGAACTTTTGCCGAAATCTGGTGATCGGTCAGCTTGTCCGTGGTTTCAATGGCCAGGATGTGCGCTTTGAGTCCTTCGTGCTCGATCCGTTTTTCCAGTTCGCCTTTCGCCTCACCCGGGCCAAATATCTGGATGGAGTCCGCCTCCCGAATACTGGCAATAATCTCATCGTAAAATTTGTTGAGATTATTACCAAATTTTCTATCCCGTTGGTCTTCTGATGTGACCTCCTTTAGTCCTTCCGGAGTTTTGGAATGGGAACTGCCAGAATAATGCACATGTTTCCCGTTGTTTGAAAGGATATGCTTGATTTCTTCTCCACCGTCAGTGAGAATGACGATGGTCGCTTCACGATGGTCGATCCATAGACCAATTTCTTTTTTCATATGACTATCCTTTTCCATCAATGGATGGATTTGCTTTTTTAAATCGATATATCCAGGCTCAAGAAAAAGAGCCGCTAGTATTGAACGCATTCGTCCATCTAATAAATTGTGACTGAGGAGTTAAGCCCTTCTTCCAGTTAACAGGCGTAATATGATAACAAATATCACTGCGCCGACGAACGCAACCAAGATGGATGTCAGGTTGATGCCTGACATCGGATCGCCCATATGGAAGAAATAGGAGGCAATCCAGCCGCCCAGCAATCCGCCGATCACCCCGACGACGATGTCACCGATGCACCCGTAGCCGCCTCCTTTTACAACCAACCCGGCTAACCAACCCGCGATCAAACCAACTACAATCCAGGAAAGTATTCCCATTTTGAGCTCCATTTCTCTTTATATGATGTATTTATGGTACGGTCATGCGCGCAATCTGTATTTTCGCATGTTCGTAAAAATACAGAGGCTGAACTGTCCTTGCCGAGGAGGATTCCATCTTAGCTAACGATACAACTCATCCAGTTATTCGACTGGCTGGCCGCTTTATGGATTGGCAGGATAATCCATTAAGGTTCGACAAATCTGGATAGATCGTTGAAGCACTGATCTATATGACATGCAGAAGGCTTAATATGACCAGTATGACGGCAATAACGATCAACGTATGAATCCAACCGCCGGTTTCCGGGAACCTTGGACTTATTCTCCGGCCGAAAAAGCCGAGCAGCCATAAGATGATCAGAATTACGATGATGGTCCACAACATGAGATTTCTCCTTTTGAAATTGATTCCACCCGGCTAAAGGATCGGGTTGGATTTAGTTACCGCCCCAGTAGCAGAAAGATACCGGCTGCGATGGCGAGGATCGCCATAATAATATCCAGGCCCGTAAAACTGAATTTGAGCAATGTGATCAGCCCGGTCAGGATGAGCCAGATGCTCAACAATAGCATGCCGATACTCTTGGTGATTCTCATTTTTGCCATGGTAATTCTCCTTTGTCATCTCCAGATTGCTAAATAGTTATGAATACTCATTCCGATTTTCGTGAGGTGTAAAGCTCAATATCCGCTGACCGGCTTTTCAGTCATGCCCTTCGCCGCCCAGATAGATGCCAGCCCCGGATAGATCTTCATCCGTGACCTTAAAGAGCCTGACCAGCCACCTGATGATCTGCGGCACGGCTATTATCAGGAGGCCCGGTTGGTGGCGGTCTCCATCCAGTTCGTATTTATCGGCCGAAATGTCCATACTTTTCCCTTTCTATACACGCGTGTGCTGATCGGTGGTGGTCGTTTGGGTGACGGGGCCGCGCGGGCGATTAAATTTCTTGCATAAAGATACAAATCAGGCCGGTTGTTCCGCACAACCCTTCAACGAGTGCTGCGACGGCGCAACCGGCCTGTGTGCGGGATGGCAAGCGCTTGCGCGATCAGGCGGACCGGCGGCCTCTTCGGAAGAGGTTGAGGACTGCCAGCAGGATGACGGAACCTACCAATGTCAGTAGGACGGTTTGCCAGGTAATCGCCGAATTGATCGACCCGACGTGAAAGATGGGGCTAAGGAACCAGCCAGCTAGGAACGCGCCAATGACGGCCACGACGATATTGATCAGCAGGTTTGAGCGGTCGTGCATGATTTCAGTCGCTACCCATCCGATTACTGCGGCAACGAGCAGGTAAATGAGAATGTTCATTTTTATCTCCAATGCATTTGTCTAGGTTGCACGGAATACCGTGTATGTTTTTTGATCCATATCCTTCCTCAGGAGTGAAGGGGTTGGAAAGCCGTTCCGGTCATTTATAAAACTGGTTCTCTGGGATTTCCCAGATGAAACCTGCCAGAAAACCTAAATGCGTACGCTCTCCGCCGCGGCTCGCAGGCGTTCGGCCACACGCTCGGGGGTTTCGCCTTTGCTGATAAATGCATCCGCGCCGGCGGAGAGGGCGGCCTGGTGGCGGGCATCCAGATGGCTGATCAGGACGACAACGATCGCATTCGGACAGGCCAGGCGCAGTTCAGCCAGGGACTGCACTCCCAGGTCGACCGGCAGCAAGTCCCAGTCCACCAACAGCATATCCAGGCCGGTTGTTGGGGCCTGGGCCAATGTGGTGGGCCAGTCTGCGGCTTCACCGACTACTTCCATGGCGAGATCCAGTAGCAACAGACGAAGTGCGGAACGCTCTTCGCGTTGGGCGTCGGCTAAATATACGCGTGTCATAGTTTCATGGTACATCAAACACTCCCCGGCCGCATCCATCGGTAGGGGAGTGTTTGCCTCCGCCACTTGGGGGAGGCCGGGGTGGGGAACGCGGCTAGGTGTGAGCGGGGGTGGTGCCGGCCGTCTTGCGGGCTTCCTGCTTCAGCCGCCGCACATGCGTGCGCTTGCTCTTGGATAATCGTTTAGGTTTTGTCTCGTTCGACTTATCTGTCTTGGTTGCCATGGATATCAACTCCTTTAAACTTCGATTTATCCACCGGCCAGACATGACCGGTTGACCAACTCATCCTACAACAATTTCTCCCTGACCGCATCCATCGGTCGGGGAGTTTTTGCCTCCGCCACTTGGGGGAGGTGGGGTGGGGGTTCAGAGAACCAGCTGGTTGCGCAGCGCCAGGGTGACGGCTTCCGTGCGGCTGGCGACCCCTAATTTGGACAGGATGTTGCTGACGTGGGATTTGACCGTGGAAGGACTGACGGTCAGCCTTGCGGCGATCTGCGTGTTGTTCAACCCCTCGACCATCAGGGCCAGCACTTCACGCTCGCGCTCGGTCAGGTCGAGACCGGGCGCTGGCGGTTGGGAGGCGGCATGCACCAGCGCCTGGGCAGCCTCGGGCGAGAGGGTGGAGCGGCCGGCATGTGCGGCGCGGATGGCCTGGGCCAGTTCGTCGGCGGATACATCCTTGAGCAGATAGCCGATGGCCCCGGCCTGCAGTGCGCTTTGGACCAGGATCTCCTCTTTGAAACTCGTCAGGGCCAGCACCTGGATCAAGGGCGACTGCTTGCGGATCAGCCGTGTCGCGGTGGCCCCATCCATGTCCGGCATGACCATGTCCATCAGGACCACATCCGGCTGGAGTTGGGCGCACAGTTGGATGGCGGCCTGCCCGCTGGCGGCCTCCCCCGCCAGTTCCAGGTCATCGAAGACCTTCAGGAAGGTCGCCAAGCCCCGGCGTACCATCGTATGATCGTCCACGACCAGGACACGGATACGTGCGGAGGAAGTTGTCGTCATAGGGCCTCCTGTTTCGGGGTTCCCGGCCAGCGCAGCCTGACTTCGGTCCCGTGACCCGGCTGGCTGGTAACCGTCAGTTGCGCCTGCACGGCTTCGGCGCGCTCGCGCATCATGCCCAGGCCATAATGGCCGGGCGCGCTGAGTTCGCCGGTGTCGAAGCCGGCGCCATCATCGCGGATGCGCATTTCCACCGAGCGGACCGCAATCTCCTGGGGCGCGCCAGCTTGTGCAACGGTCGATACCGCTATCCAATGCCGCACCGGCCTCATATTGCAGATCGATCTCCACCCGGCTGGCTCCGGCATGTTTGGCGATATTATTGAGCGCTTCCTGGCAGATCCGGTAGAGCGCCACCTGGATTTCTGCGGGGAGCACATGTTCCCCGGCGATTTTCACGCTGACCGGGACATTCGTCCGCCCGGTGAAGGCGTTGGCCAACTGGCGCAGCAGGTCGCCCAGGCTGCTGTCGGTCAGGACGGATGGCCGCAGTTCGGCCAGCAAGCTCGCGCATCTCGGCCAGGGCGCCGCGCGTCAGCCGGCGCAGGTCCTCCAGCGATTGGCGCGCCTCCGCCTGGTCGCGCTCCCACAGGCGCGGCAGGACTTCGGCGATCAGGCCGGCGGAGAAGAGCGATTGGTTGACGGCATCGTGCAGGTTCTGCGCCAGGCGCTGGCGTTCCTGCAGGGCAGCCAGCGCCTGGGCATGTTCGTACAACTCCGCATTGACCATGGTGATCGCCACCTGGTCGGCCATCGAAAGGGCCAGGGCGGCGTGGTGGGCCGTGAAATAATTCCGCCGGGCATGCGCAACCCCCAGGCCGCCGATGATGCGGCCTTTGACCGCCAGGGGCACCCACATCCAGGCCCGCACATCCTTCAAAAGCACGGCGGCATTCCCGTTCAGGAGCGCGCGCAGAAACACTGCCTGCGGGTCGGCGCTGGTTACATCCGCGATGCGGATCGGCCGGTGACCGTTGAACAAGACCTGCCAGGGTTTCAGGGCCCTCCAGGCGGATCTGGAAGGGTGCGGCCTGTTCCAGCTGCTGCGGCCCGCGCCCGTACTGGAACCGGGACTAACTCGCACCGCCAGGGCAGTCAGTGTCGAATCTGTCAGCCCGAAAAGCCCGGCATGCGTGTACTCGATGATCTCCGCGCAGTTGTTCCAGGATCAAGCCCGGCTGGAGTTCCAGTGTGGAGGCCAGGGTGTGCGAGATCTCCAGCAGGGTGGTTTGCTCGCGTGTGCGGGCTTTCACGCGCTGGTGCAGCTGCTGTTCCGCCCGGATCCGCTGGCTCACATCCCGGACCACGCCCAGCAGGCACGGCCGGTCCTGGTAAGTGAATGCCGTCCCGCGCCATTCGGCGTGAAACGTGCTGCCATCCCGGCGTACGTGCAGCACGTGGGTGTCGAACACAGCTGCCGGATCGGAACGCCCGCAGGATAGTTGCTGAATATGTGCTGGCTGTCAGGGTGGATGAATGCCGCCGGGAGCATTCCGATGAATTCTGCGCAGGTGTACCCCTGCATCGCACAGGCGGCCGGGTTGGCCCTCACCACACGGCCGGTTTCCAGATCGGCGATGATCAACCCATCCGCGGCGGATTCAAAGATATTCCAGTACAGTCCTTTTTCTTCCGGAATTGTCTTATTCATCATAAATTCTTGATTTAATGACCCAGCTAAAAAAATCAAAACACGCAGACCACCCGGCAGCACAAAGGAAAAACCAGCCTCTCTTTCATTGTACTGCAAAAGAAACAAATTCATCCCATCACCACGCGGACTTCGTGCTGGCGCCCATCATCGGTCAATGGAACCCGGTTGTCAGGCAGGAGCATGCCATCCAGTACGGCTTGCCGGACGCCGCGATTAACGCCGTTCGGGTTCTCCACGCTGACCACGTAAGTTGTGGACCCAAACCGGTAAGTGAGTTGGAAACCGGGCCAATTTCCGGGAATGCATGGGTCGATCTTTAACATATCTCCCAGGCGGCTGAGGCCCAGGATGGCCTCGATGCCCAGGCGGTACATCCAGCCTGCCGAGCCGGTATACCCAGTCCAGCCGCCGGTGCCGGTCTGTCGGGGGCTGGCTGTAGATATCGGCGGCGATCCCGTAAGGCTCGACCATGTAGCGCCTGCACTTTTTCAGGCGTATCGGCATGATAGACGGGGTTCAGCAGGCGGAACAGTGCCTCGGCACGCTCTCCCTGCCCGAGTTTGGCAAATGCCCAGGCCGTCCAGATGGCGGCATGCGTGTACTGCCCGCCGTTTTCGCGCACACCCGGCAGGATAGCCCTGGATGTAGCCGGGGTCGCGGCTGGTTTTATCGAAGGGTGGTGCAAGCAACAGGATCAATTGATCGGCCTCCCTGCACCAGCAGGCGATCGACGGATTCCATCGCCTGGGCCGCCCGCTGCGGGTCGGCTGCCTCGGATAGGACCGCCCAGGATTGCGCAATCGAATCGATCCGGCATTCGTTGTTTTCGCTCGAACCCAGGCGGCTGCCGTCATCGTAGTAGGCACGCAGGTACCAGTTCCCATCCCAGGCGTGGCTTTCCAGCGCCTGCGCCAGGCGTTTGGCCTGCTGTCGGTATGGTTCGGGGTCATCCTTCATCGCGCAGGCACAGCGAACCGAAACGCGTCAGGGTGGCGTGCAGGAACCAGCCCAGCCAGATGCTCTCGCCGCGCCCATCCACACCCACCCGGTTCATCCCATCGTTCCAATCTCCCGCCCCCATCAGCGGCAGCCCGTGTGCGCCGGATGTGGTTCCTTTTTCGATGGCCCGGCGGCAATGCTCATAAAGCGTATACGCATCAGCCGTTGCTTCGTATTGCGCGTACCGTTCCGCTTCGCCCGGTTTGAGCGGTTCCGCTTTCAGGAACGGGATTTTTTCGTCCAGGATGGAATCATCGCCGCTGGCGGCCACATATTCGGCGGTGACGTAAGGCAGCCAGAGCATGTCATCCGAAAAGCGGGTGCGCACTCCCCGCCCGGAAGGCGGATGCCACCAGTGCAGCACGTCGCCCGCCTCGAACTGGCGGCGGCAGCGTTCAGGATGTGCTCACGCGCCAGCGCCGGCCGGGCGTGCAGCACGGCCAGCACGTCCTGGAGCTGGTCCCGGAACCCGAAGGCTCCGCTGGATTGGTACAACGCCGAGCGTCCCCACAGGCGGCAACTGATCGTCTGGTAAAGCAGCCAGCGGTTGAGCATCAAATCCATGCCAGGGTCGGGCGTTTCAACTGTTATGGCGTTCAGGATGTCATCCCATTGCTGCTGGACAGCCTGCCAGATGGAATCAACCTGGCCTTGTGCCTGGACCTGCCCGATCAGCGCCAGGCTTTCTGCCCGGTTCGCCCCTTCGCCGATCAGGAAAAAGACTTCCTCCGCCGCACCGGGCGCCAGGTCAACATGCAGTTGGATGGCGGCACATGGGTCCAGCCCGGCATTCACCGCGCTCGCCAATCCAATCCGCCCGAGCGCCGCCGGGGCTTGCAGGCTGCCCATGCGCCCCAGAAACTCCGTCCGGTCGGTGGTCACGCCATGCGGTTTTTTACTGGCGGCCAGGAACGCCACACGCTCGCCAAACTCGCTGTTGAAGCGGTTGGTGGCAAGCAGGGCATGCTTATCGGGGACGAACTCTGGCATGATATGGGCCTGGTGCGTGTCACGCGTTGTGCCGAGCACCCATTCGGCGTAATAGGTGACGGTGACACGCCGTGGACGCTCCCATAGGTTTTGCAGGCGCAGGTGTGCGATTTTGACCGGCGCATCAGGTGCGGCGAACAGGCGCAATTTCTGGTTTAAGCCATGACTCTGGCTCTCAAAGATCGAATAGCCGGCGCCGTGACGGATCACGTGCGGCCGTTTCTGCCCCGGCAGGCATGGGCGTCGGGCTCCAGACCAGCCCGGTTTCCTCATCGCGCAGGTAGAGCGCCTCGCCCGGCATGTCGGTGACCGGGTCGTTGCGCCAGGGGGTCAGGCGGTTCTCGCCGCTGTTCTCTGCCCAGGTGTAGCCGGAACCCGCTTCGGAGACCATAAAGCCGAAATGCGGGTTGGCGATGACGTTGATCCACGGGCGCGGCGTGTCCCGAAAGGAACTCTCGGGACTTTGCTGACCTGGCCGCAGATGGATGACGTATTCCCTGCCATCGCGGCTGAATCCGCCAAAACCATTGTCCATCAGCAAATCGTCTGGAAGTTGAAGCGCAGGTGTTGGCTCGGGGTCACGCGCCGGGGAGATTAACCGGGTGAAGCCCGGCAGGCGGGTGGGCTGGGTGGTCAAACGGCTGGCGTGTTCGGCCAGACGTCCCACAGCTTTCATCCAGGATTACCCCCGCCACCGTTTCGAACAGGATCTTATTGGCTGGCTGGAGTTGGTCTGCGCGCAGTATGAAGATGCCCTCGCGCTGGTTTACCAGATCCTCCATGCCCATGCGTCCTATTTGGCCGCTGGATGGAGTTGTGCAAATCGAGCGAATAACCGGTATCCTGCTCGTTCAGGATGACCAGGTTAATTGTGATGTGGCGATTGCGCCAATAAATGAAGGCTTGCAGGGCTTCAGACAGCAAGGGCGATTTACCGTCGCGGATGTGCACCAGCAGAATGGGATAATCGCCGGAGATACCGAACGCCCATAAGCCGGACTGTCCCTGCTCGTTTTGTGCCAGGATATGCGGCGCGGCGCGCAATGTCCCCATCGGGTACACCAGGGCGGATAAAAGGCGTTGGATGGTTTCCACGGCGTTGGCAGTCAATCCCAGTTCGAGTAACTCCTCCTCGCCATGGGCGTTGGCATCCTCAAATGCATGGTAGATGGACAGACCGGACTGGTGATGAGACAGCTTTTCCAGGGCTTCGAGGCGGGATGGGGCTGCCAGGGTGAGGAAAGTAACCCTGGTTTTCGCGTGTGGCTTTAATTCGACTTCCTGCGTCAGCGACATGATTGGGTCGAATGTCCGGTCGGGTACGGGTGCGGAGGTTCCGCCGTTGGTTCCGGAAAGTGCCCGTCTGGCATCTTGCAGCGCCAGTGACGTAGCTCCGGATCTTGCGACGTAGTCCCGGTTCCTGCTCTGGGTAAAGTCCCGAATGGTCCTGTCGGGATGGACCGGGTTGCGTATTGTCTGTCCCCTACCTAAAAATTTGAGGCGGTCGCTCTCATGCTCGCCGGTCACTTTGCGTCCAAATTCGACCAGCATCGCATGTATCAGGACGACTGGCTGTTCGTCCGCAGAACGCGGGCGACGTTGGAAAAGCAGCGCATTTTCCCCGGGGAGGTATTCACTCTCGATAAAAAGCTTGTTGAAGGCCGGATGGCGCCGGTCAACAGACTGCGGTGCCAGCACCACCTCGCCGTAACTGGTCACTTTCAGCCGTCGGGGGCGGTCGCTTTCATTCAAAATGTTCACCCTCCGGATCTCGACGCCCTCCATGTTGACGGTAATCCCGGTACGCAGGGAAATGCCATCGTCCGAACGTTGGAACTCCACCTTGTGTGGATAAAAAAGTACTTCCTGTTTTTCCGGCACGCACCCCACCGGCTGGCAGGTGGCTGACCAGAATGCACCGCTCTCGCAATCCTTGACATAGATCCACGTCCCCCATTGGTCTAGGGTGGTATCGGCCTGCCAGCGTGTCAGCGCAAACTCGCGCCACTGGCTGTATCCGCCCCCGGCGTTGGTGATCAACACGCTGGTGTCGCCCTGTGAAAGTACATGCACTTGTGGAATGGGACTGTCGACAGGCACGCGCCACGGTGCACTGTTGACAAGGCGCGGCCTTTCGGGTAAATCCGCCGGTATGTCAGAATGGGGATATTCGATAGGTGGGTTTTGCGGAACCTTTTCCTGCAGCAGCAGTTCGACGCTCTGGATGTGTGCATCGCTGTGGAACCGGCGAACCATACTATCATCCATCAGGGCATTACAGGCAGCCAGCAGGATCATACCCTGGTGATGGGCCATGTAGGATTGGACGATCGCCTGCTGTTGGTCCGGAGAGAGACGTTTCCTGGTGAAATCGATGGCTTCGTAAAAACCAAACCGGCCCAGCATTTTCAGGCTTTCAAGGCGCGCCAGGTTGGTCAGAACGGCTTGCGGACGCATGGATAGCCCGAGTATGGACGCATACGGGGTGATGACGATATCCTCGGAGAGGTCGCGTTTGTAGCCGAGTTCGGGCATGCCGAAGGCACGGTACTGGTAGTTCATGGCTGCATCAAAAGCGTAGAAGCCCGATTTTGACATGCCCCAGGGAATGTGCTTTTGTTGGGTGTAGCCTATTTGGGCATCGATTGCCGCATAGCAGCTGTCTGAAAGAAATGTTCCCTGGTAATTCCTGGTGAGCAGGTTCGGCATGAGGTATTCGAACATGGTGCCACTCCAGGAGAGCAGTACCTGTTTTCCGTTGACCCTTGTGACCGGGCGTCCCAGATATTGCCAGTGGCTTTGGGGAACGTCGCCTTTGGCGATGGCTACCAGGCTGGCTAGGCGCGCCTCGGAGGCCAGTAAATCATAATAGCTTGTGTCCAACCTTTCGGTCGTGGCGTTGTACCCGATGTGGAATACATGCCGTTGCTGATCGAACAGGAACTTGAAGTCCATCGCCTCGATGGTGCTATCCGCCTGCCTGGCAAGGTCACGATATCCAACCAGGAGATTCTCTACACTCAGCTTGGCCGTTTCTAAATCATCCTCCAATTTCCGGCACCAATTACGCGCCTCCTGGATTTGGTCTGCCGGAGCAGGGCTGTTGTCCAGGCGTGCTTGAAGCTGAACGATGGCATCCTTGAATACCAGCGTAGACTGTCGCGCCTGTCGCGGGAGTTGGGAATTTGACCGGGAGGCTCTCCAGGAAATCTTGCCAAGCCGGAAGTGCCGGCTCTCCCGGTTGCGCAAACAGCCTGGGCGGCTGGTTCAAAGCGCCAAGCCAGGGCGCCAGCAGTTTGATACTGCGCTGCATGGAAAGCAATTGATGTTGCAGCGCATCCAGGTAGAGCTGCAAATCGCTCAAGCTTTCCTGTTCCAGGTTGGGATGGTTGATTCCAAGAAAATCTATCAGGTGCCGGGATATGCGATTCCACCCATCGGTGGAGAGCCAGGCCAGCGTGCTGGTCCATGCCTCGGGTTTGTCCAGGATGTTGTGGATGCGCTCACAAATCCTGTCCAACTCGACCTCGAAGGAGTTCGGAGGTCGATCCGGGGTTATTTTTTTCGATGTCCCTCAGTATGTTGGCGAGGATATCCATAAGAGTGAGCAATCCCTGCCACTGCTGTTCGTCCAGGATGGGTGTATCCACCAGGACAAGGCAGCCTTGTTTGAGCGCAATCAGGCAGGCGGCCAGGTTGCCGCTGTCCACCGTTGAGATATAGCGGGGCGGCATGGGGGTCAAGGTCTCGGTGTCGTACCAGTTCAACAGGTGACCGCGGTAATGTTCCAACCCCTCCATGGTCTCGAAAGTGGATCGCACCCGTACGCCCACTTCGAGAATACCGATGTAGCCCAGGTCATAAGCCGATAAAATCGACAGCAGGTAGAGGCCGATGTTGGTCGGGGTTGTGTAGTGGGCCACGTTGCCGCGCGGATTTTCCTGGAAATGATCCGGGGGCAGCCAGTGATCATCCGGACCGGCGAACTGTTCGAAGAATGCCCACGTACGCCTGGCAAGACGCTGGATTTGTTCGCGCTGGATCCCGGAAAGCGGCATTGAAGCATTAACGATGGGTTGGCTGATCCAGAAAGCAATCTGGGGTGAGATGATCCAGGTGAGCAGCAATGGCGCTGCCGGCAATAGCATTAATGGATTGACCAGTGCGATGACGATTCCAAGGGATACATTAAAAACCAGGGAAGCCGCCATTTCCAACCAGACTTTATATCGGGTATTTAATGTAAACGCGCGCGCCATATTCGCAGCCGTCGTCCACTGCAGCAGGTTCCGGTGGGCGACCAGCAGGCGGGCCATTGTGACCACGATCGCAGTCAGCGCTTGCAAGGCTTCATAGGGTAGAAAGACGATGCTCAGGGCCCAACGCATGAGTGGGAGTCTGCTCGGTTCGACCAACCCTTTAAGCGAAAGCTTCCCAAGATTCTGCGTTACATGCAGGATGGCTTGCAAGACGACCGGCACGCCCGGCGTCAGGAGTACCAGCAAAGTCCAAACCAGCGCTGAACCTGGCAGTGCCAACCAGTCGGCCACAAAAAAGAACAGGTATGTCGGGGGCAGCAAACTGCGTCGCAGGTTATCGAAAATTTTCCAGCGGTTGATGATTGACAGGTGGTTGGGGAGCGAACCTTGTTCTGCCTGGACGACCGGGAAGAGCCAGGGCAGCAGTTGCCAATCGCCGCGAATCCAGCGGTTCATCCGACTGGCATACATCAGGTAACGGGCCGGATATTCCTCGTACAGGATAATATCGGTGACCAGGGCGGCGCGTCCGTATATTCCCTCGAAGAGGTCGTGGCTGAGCAGGGTATTTTCCCTCACCTGGCCCGCCAGGCTTTTTTCGAAGCCGGCTACGTCATAAATGCCTTTGCCTATGTAATTCCCCTCAGCAAACATATCCTGGTAAACGTCCGAAACTGCCAGTGTGTACAGGTCGAAACCGGCATCCCCGGCATATAACCGTGAAAACATGGAGTGGTTCGCGCTGGCCGGTTTGATCTCGACACGTGGTTGCAGGATCGTATACCCGGCGACGACCCGGCAGTTGTCCGCAGAAAATTCTGCCCTGTTAAGAGGGTGGGCCAGGGTTGCGATGAGCCGGCCGGCATCGCCATGCGGCAGGGAGGTATCGGCATCCAATGTGATTACATACTTGATGGAATGCAATACGCTGAGATCTCCGGCCTGCGTAGTGTAGGAGGTGGGAGCGGTGTTCAATACCAGCCGGTTGAACTCAACCAGTTTGCCGCGCTTGCGTTCCCAGCCCATCCAGGCCCTTTCGGACTGATTCCATATTCGTTCGCGGTGGAACAAATAAAAGGGGGCCACACCCTGATACTTTTGGTTCAATCGCTCTATCCCGGCCACTGCCTGGGAAAGCAGCGGTCCATCCTCCGGCATATACTGCGCCGGGGCATCGGAGAAATCGGTCAGGAGGGCGAACGTCAATTGGGGATCAGGATTGCACAGGTAGTGAAGTTCCAGGTCCTGCAGCAGGCTGGTCAGTTCGCTGGCATTTGCCAACAGGGTCGGAATGACGATCATCGTGCAATGACCTGCCGGGATGCCTTCCGAAAAATCCAGGCGCGGTAGGGTGCGCGGGGGCAGCAGGCGTGTCACTGCCCAGTTGACCAAGCTGGTGGCCGCCTCCAGGGCCAGCCCGCCTCCGAGCACGCCCGTGAGGACCAATTGGGCCGGAGAGCCGCTTGAAACAAGGGCATAAGACAGCAGTCCCACCAGCATCAGCAGGGCCAGGCTGCTGATGCTGCCCAGATAGGCAAATGTGGGATGGGCCAGGGCCCATCGCCGCAGGCGTGCGCCCAGCCGTGGCCGGTAGCCGATACTTTTTTCGAGTAGGGAGAGACCCGCATCGATCAAGTAAAAACCGACATGTGTTTTCCGGTCTGGATTTTGAAGACCAGCCTGGGACTCGTCTTGCGCCTGGCGGGCGAATTCGATGGCGGCCTGTGCAACGGCTTCTTCGCTCTGGCTGGAATGGCGGGCCAGCTCTTCAACCACGTTACGATATTTATTTCGGGTGTCAAAATCCATTTTTGCATAGATTCTGGCCGGGTCTTCCCGGAGGATCTGCTCGATGTGACTGGTTTGCTCGAAAAATGCTTTCCAATCCGTAGTGGATAACAATCGCAGGCTGAGAAAACAATTGGCGACAATAGCTTCATTTGCCAGTGCAACGGAGGGTGGCAGGCGCGGGTGTTCTTTCAGGACTTCTGGTGGATCAATTTTGGTGATGGCGGCGGTAGCTGCAGCCAGGTATTCCAAAGTCCCGATGCGTAGCATGGTCGGCAAGGCCCACAGCTCTCCAATGCTCAATGGGGTCGCTTGCTGGTACGCGTGCACGAAGGCCGCCACTTGCTCCGGGTCAAGCTGCCCCTGGCCGTATGCAACCAGTTCCCACGCTATGTCAAAAATGCGAGGTAGTCCCGGTCCTAGCACGGGGCGGGGTAGTCCCGGTTCCAGCAAAGTCCCGAATGTTCTTTTCGGGGCGGGGCGAGGCTGATCTTTTAGCGGTAGCGCATCCAGTTTGGGCAGTTGGCGAAAAAATTCTTTGGGGAGATCTTCCTCTATCTGGCGGAATGCCTGTTCGATAACATAATAGTTATCCAGCATCCATTCCCCCGCCCGGGAAAAAGCCGGATCCTTCAAAGACATCGCCCGGAATTGTTGATAGGCTTCCTGCAATGTATCTTCCCAGGCGCGTAGATGCTGTAATAGTTGATTCTGGCTTTTGAAGTCCTTGTTTATTACAGTGTGATTCCCTGCCAACTGGTATGCGAGTTGTTCCAGCCGCCCTCCGGGTTCTGGATTGGCCGGTTCGGAAGTATGGATAGGGATTGCTTGCATGGACTAATGCTCAATGTGTTCGCGTGGGGTCATTTCAACCACGGCTGGCTCTTCTTTTGCCGGCAGATCTTGCACGATTAACAATGGCACCTTGCTGTACAGAATAAAATTATTGACCATGCTTCCATAAGGCCATTGATTATTACCCGAATAACCGTGCGCACTGAGCGCAACCATATCAATATTTTCTTGATCCACCATATCATGCAAGACTGCGGCTGCATTATCGCTGGTCAGCAGACGGGTATGTAAATCAATGCCTTCCAGGGGGGAATGGTACCGCACCTGATCGAGATAGCGGATGGCTTCCTCCCGATTGCGGGCCACAATCCGTTCGGACAACTCCACATCTTCGCGTGCCAGGGGCATTTGACGCGCCATTTCCGGCGTTTTCACCACATGTACAATGGAAATTTGGGATCGATGGTAACGGGCCAGCAGGGACACCATGGGCAGAACGTTTTCCGCCCGCCTCGACCCATCCAGCGGTACTACAATCTTTGCATACTGTCGTTCAAGCGGCTCACTGCTAGCCGGTTGGCGCGCCCGGACGATCAGCACGGAAGTGGGTGCGCTAAAAATGATTTTTTGGGTGATGCTGCTCAAGCCCCATTGACTTAACCCGCTGCGTCCATGGCTGCTCAGAATGATTAGTTTCGTCCCGTGGCTTTGTGCATATTCTGTGATCGACTCCGCCACCATTCCTTCCAGTACGGCAGTCTCGATCCGCAGCCCGGATTTTTGAAGCCGGTCTCTGATCTTTTCCAGATACAGCTTTGCCCCGGTTTTATTGATCTGCCAGTTGACCAGGTCGAATAACTGGGTTTTCTCACTCGCCTGGTTCTTGTCCAGCACGCGCAACAGGATCACTTTGGATTCGAAGGCGCGCGCAATTGCGACCGCATGGCTCAGGACACATTCGGCCAGCAGGGAACCGTCTAATGGGACGAGAACTGGATCGAACATAATTCATCCTGCGGCTATTGGTCTTAATAATATTTACAAGTATATCCCAAATTATCAAGATATATTTAGTTCAATGATACCAGCGACAATCATAATATCCAGAAGCTTTTCCTATCCTTCGAGCCTGGCTTCCATCGTGATCTTCGCATTCAACAACCTCGACACCGGGCAACCGGCTTTGGCATTGTTGGCTGCCTTCTCGAAAGCTTGCTGGCCGGCGCCGGGGACTTTTGCCGTCACTACTAAATGCACTGCCGTAATGGTAAATCCGGCCTCTGTTTTCTCAAGCGTGACCGCCGCGCTTGTGTTTATACTTTCTGCCTTCAGGCCGGCCTCCCCCAGTTGGCCGGAAAGGGCCATCGAGAAACAGGCCGCATGGGCAGCCGCGATCAATTCTTCAGGATTGGTGCCCTTGGCCTCCTCGAAGCGGGTGCTGAACGAGTATCGTGCACTTGAGAGAACACCACTGGGGGTCGAGATGGTTCCTCGTCCGTCCTTTAGACTGCCGTTCCAAATAGCTGAAGCTTTACGTTCCATGATACTGCCTCCATTCGATTTTTTTCTTTATCAAACTATCCGGTTTTCAACCCCCCGAAACTCGGTTGGTCAAGGCATGATTTCAGCCATGAATTTATTATATAACGAACGCTCCCCGGCCGCGTCCGAATTTACCCCAATTTTTCCTTCAGCCAGTCTGCGGTCAGCGGGCGGTACACGAACGGGAGGTTGTTGCACACATGGTTGCCATCCTCGAACATGGCCAGCGTTGCGTTCCCGCCGGCGGCCTGGACGATCTTGTGTGCCTGTTCCCACGGGACCAGGCGGTCCAATTTCCCCTGGATGACCAGCAGGGGCTGTTTGATCTTCTGCGCCACACCCTCGAGGGAAAGCTGTTCGGCTTTCTTTATTGCTTCCGCCTCACCCTTCGACCCGGAGTGGAAAATGTACGCATCCTTCGAAAGCCTCGGCAGCACCGGCCAACATTCCGCCCAACTCCAGGGGCCACAGTTGCCGACAACTGCCTTGATCCCCGGGACGAAGGCGGCTGCGCGTTCCGAGTAAAAACCTCCCAGGCTCACCCCAGCCATCCCAACCCGGTTCATATCGAGGTCCTTGCGCTTCGCCAGGAAGTCCAGCACGCTCGCGACCGCTGCTTCGTAATCGGGGCGGATGTGCATGAGGTACCCGCATTCGCCCTGCCCCGGACCTTCGAGCGAGAAGGTGGCCATCCCGCGCTTCAGGAACACTTCCTCCCAATAGAAAAATTCCTCTTTGGTCGAATCCAGGCCCGGCAGCAGCAGAACCAGGGCCGGCCGGGCGACTCCCGCCGGCCGCCGCAGGATCCCGAACAAGGTTGCATGCTCGAACGGGATTTCCACCCGTTCGCCGGTCGGGTCGAGCAACTTGAGACCCTCTGCCAGGGCGTCGATGGATTTCCGGCCGGCTGCCAAATACTCTTCCTGGTGGTCCTGGAACATGAATTTGGCAAAATGATAGTCGAGCGCAGCCGCAATAAAAGCCTCCCCGGCGCTGATCCGATATCCTTTTTCCAAGGCCTGGTTTGCCAGTCCGGTGTGCATGTCGCCGCTAACACACCATTCCCGGCACCAGTCATCCCAGCGTTCGATACGCTTCGTCGTGTTGGCGAAATCATTGTAATTCACGCCCTGCGAGGTGAAACGCGGCGCCCAGTTGTTAATGGCAGATTGCACTTTTTCGTCTGGCATATCTGGCCTCCAACCTGATCGATATTCACACACCCTGCGGGATCAGCGTCCCACCCAAATAAAGCTGGCTGATCTGGGAGTTCTCCAGGATTTCCTGGCTCGTCCCTTCCAGGCGCACCTGCCCGCTTTCCATCACAACGCCGTGGGTCGCGATCCCCAGGCCGGCGCGCACGTTCTGCTCGACCAGCAAGACTGTCCGGCCGTCCTTATTCATCAGGCTGATCGTATCCAGGACCTGTTTTAGGGTTTTCGGATCCAGGCCCATGGAGGGTTCGTCCAGGAGCACCAGGCACGGATCCAGCATCAGGGCACGCGCGAACTCTACCAGCCGCTGTTGCCCGCCTGAGAGGTCCCCGGCCTTGTCCCGGCTGCGCTCCTTGACCACCGGGAAGAGCTCTTCCACCTGCCCCAGCCGCTTTCGAACCAACCCGGGGTCATTAAGGATGAAGGCGCCCAGGCGGACGTTTTCCAAGACCGAGATTTCGGGGAATAGGCTGTGGTTCTGCGGCACCTGCGCGATCCCCAGGGCCAGGATGTTCTTTGGACTCATCCCCACGATCGAGCGGCCCATAAAAGTGATCTCGCCTTTGCGCGGTCTCATCAAGCCGCTGATCGTGCGCAAGACCGTTGATTTGCCCGCCCCGTTCGGGCCGACGATGCAGGTGATCGACTCAGACTCGACCTCAAGGTTGACCCCTTTGAGGACGTCACTCCCGTCATAACCTGCCAAAATGGATTCCAGCTTTAATATCATGTCTGGCATGTCTTAATCTCCCAGGTAGGCTTCCAGTACCGCCGGATTATTACGCACCTGTGCTGGCGTGCCATCCGCTATTTTTGTACCGTGATGCATTACCATCACCCGGCTGCATAGGCCCATGACAAATTCCATGTTGTGCTCGACCACCAGGAACGTCACGCCGCCTTTGTTAAGCACAAGGATGCGGTCTGCGATTTGGCGGATCATGGTCGGGTTGACGCCGCCGGCCGGCTCATCCAGCAGGATGACACGCGGCTCGGCGATCAGGATGTAGGCAAATTCGAGCAGTTTTTTCTGGCCGTAGGACAGGTTGGCTGCCGGCATGTCCTTCAATGCCGTGATTCCGACGAAATCGAGCAGTTCCAGGGCACGCTGTTGCTCGAATGAAGAGCTCCATCGGCTGAAGATGGCCTGCATACCCTGGCGTTGTGCGGCGACGTGCATGTTTTCCAGCACGGTCAGGCGCGGGAAAATGCGCGTGAGTTGAAAGGTGCGGGCGATCCCACACAGGAAGACCTTGTCCGGCTTTTCATTGGTGATCGACTGCCCGTCGAAGCAGACCTCGCCGCGGTCGACTTTCTCGTACCCGGTGATCACGTTGAACAAGGTGGTCTTGCCGGATCCGTTTGGGCCGATCAACCCGGTGATCAAGCCTTGTTCCACGCTGATCGAGCAGGCTTCCAGGGCGAGAATGCCCCCGAAGGCTTTGGAGACCTCTTTGACTTCCAGCAAGCTCATAGGTGCACCTCCTCCTTCTTGGCAGCCATCTCCTTGACCGGGGCCACCGGAGGAACTGCTTCAGGTTGTGACTTTTTTTTCTGCCTGTTCCGGGTACCCCGACTTTTTATCCATAAGGTCTGCAGGGTCGGGAGGATGCCTTGCGGCAGCAGCAGGATAATGACCAGGAAGAGGATGCCGTAAATGATCAGGTAATAGCCGTTTTGGCTGAAGTAGATGGTGAAATATTGCTGTGTCGGCTCCAGGATCAGGGCGCCGAGAACCGGCCCGGCCAGCGTGCCGATGCCTCCCAGGAAGGTCATCAAGGCAACGATTACGTCGAAAAGCGCATCGAAGGCAAAGGTTGGAAAGATGGAACCGATGAAATAGGCATGCAATGCGCCCGCCATGCCAACGAAGAAAGCGGAAAAAATGAATGCGCTCAGCTTGAACGGCCCCGTCTTCACACCCAGGCCAAGCGCCCGGTCCTCGTCGTCCCGGATGGCCAGCAGGCCCAGGCCGTATTTTGAGTTGCGCACCCACCAGGAAACGCCCAGTGCGACCAGCAGGATGGCCAGGGCCACATAATAAAAGCGCACGTTATACCCATTCCCTGTCCATGTGACCGGCGGCAGAGGCAGACTCATCCCGGCCGAGCCGTGCGTGATCGGGCGCAGGTTGTACGCCATCAGTTGCATGATGAAAAAGGTGGCAATCGTAATGACGATGAAGGCGTGCCGGCGGGTACGCAGGGCGATCCAGCCGAAAGGCACGGCAAACGCTGCCGCCACTAGCCCGGCCAGAGGGACCAATAGAAAAGGAATATTTCCGCCCGGGATTTTCCAGGCCTCGCACATGATGGCGATGGCGTAGGAACCCAGGCCAAAGTAGACTGCGTGCCCGAGGGCAATATAACCGGTGTAGCCCGAGAAGATGTTCCAACCGGTCGTCGCTGCCGCGAAGAGCACGGTGAAGACCGCCACGGTCGTGATGGCCGGTGACGGGACGATAATTGGAAAGGCTACCGCTAGGCCGAGCAGGAGCACCAGGCCGGCGGTCCGGATGGCTTTCATTGTTTCCTGCTTTCGAGTTGGCCGAAGAGGCCGCGCGGCCGGAGCAGCAGGACGACCACGAGCAGGGCAAAAAAGACCGTGTTCGCCCACACTGGTGACCACACCACGGAGGTGACGTCCTCGATGACCAGCATCGCCACTGACGCAATCGGGGCGCCTTTCATGCTGCCCATGCCGCCCAGGATGATGATTACCAGCAGGCGTGAGATCAGGTCCAGGTGGCTGGCCGGGTTGAAGGCGGAGGTGGCGCCATAGGCCATGCCACCCGCAGCCGCCAGTGCCACGCCAATCCCGAAGGTGATTGCCGAGACGCGCTCGACGTCTATCCCGATCAATTGGGCCGCGGTGCGGTTCTGCATGGCAGCCCGCAGCCCATAACCGAATTTCGTGCGGTATAGGATCAGGTATACGCCGGCCAACAAAGCCACGCTCAGCACAAAGCCGAAGATGTAGATATAGGATAAATAAAAACCGGCGAATTTGAAGGATGCGTCCACGTACCAGGCATGCAATTGCATGTAGTTCGTCCCGAAGAATGCACCCAGCGCCCCCTCAATAATGATTGCAATGGCAAACGTGACCAGGATCGAAAGCATGGTCCGGTCCCGTTTGAGCGGGCGGATCAGGACAACCTCGATCAGCAGGCCGAGCAGGAACATCAGCGGCATGGTGATGAGCAACCCGGCGAACAGGTCGATGTGGTAATTTACTTCCAACACATAACTCAAATAGGCTCCCAGGATGACCAGCGCGCCCTGCCCGATGTTGATGATCTCCATTACACCGAAGATAAGCGTAAGCCCGGAGGCCATCAGGGCATAAACCCCACCGGTGAGGATCCCGGTGATAACTGCTTCAATGATGAGTTCCATAAATACTGCCTGCTTCCCGGTGCGACTGATTTTGATCGCCGGTGGATTCCGGGGGCGATCACCCCCCGGAATCCGCTTGATGTTATTTCTTGAAGATTACGGCCGCGGGCTTTATGGCCAGTTCGGCTTGGGGAATTCCGGCGTAACGGCACCGGCTGCACTGGCCGGATAGATCGGCAGCAGCGATCCGTTCTGCCACTGGAACAGGTAGGCCAGGGCGGCGATGTTCTGTCCGGTGGAGTCGAATTTGACATCTCCCTGGACGGTCTGGAATGTATCGCCCGAATGCAGTTCGGCGATCAGCTTGGCCTGGTCGAGACTGTTGTTCTTGGTCACGGCTTGTGCTATCACCTGTCCGACCGAATAGGCTTCGGCAACGTCCGAACTGATCCCGTCAGCAGTGCCGCCATACTTGGCGAGGTAAGCTTTGACCATGTCGGCATTACCGGGGTTGTTGGAGCCCGGATACCAGCCGTTCGGAACCATGATTGCTTCAGCCGAAGCAGCGCCGCCAATGGCTTTGAGGAAATCGGTGCCCTGGTCAGGTCCGGCGGTGGCTATCAAGGCCTGCGGGTTGAAGTGCTGCTGCTTGAAGCGCAGGATGAAAGCGCTGACGTCCGGCAGCAGGGTGCCGACGATGACGACCTGGGCATTGGATGCGATGATCTTGTCGGCAATCGGGTTATAGTCCGTCGTCTCGGCCGGGTAGACCTGGTACGAGACGCTCTTGATCCCGCCGGCGTCCAAAAGGGCCTTCACGGTATCGATCTGCGGTTGGGTGAAAGGATCATCCTCGGTGGCATACGCCACGGTGGTGGGTCGCTGTCCGACGGGCAGCGAGAGCAGGTACTGGGCGAAGCTGTTCAGGTTGTTCGCCACCGGCAGGGAGACGTCGAAGACGTTGTTCAAGCCCTGGGTGAAGACCGACGGACCACCGCCGGCTCCTTCCACCATGGCATAGCCATAGCGGTTGGCAATGACCGAAGCGGGTTTGGTCAGCAGCGTGGAGAAGGGGCCAAACAGCAGGTCATCGTGGTTGACCGTGATCATGGTCTGGTAGTTGGTCTGCACCTGGTCGGTGCTGCTGGCGTCCGAGACGATGTCCAACTGGACCTGGCGGCCGAGCAGCCCACCGTTGGCGTTAACGGTATCTGCCCAGAGCTGGTAGCCCTGCTGGAATGCCTGCCCATCCGCCGAGAAATCGCCCGATAACGAGAGCGAAATGCCGATCTTGATTGGCGGCATGGGTGTGCCGGTCGGTCCCGTTACCGGTATGACCGGCTGGGTGGTCGCAGATGCGACGGGAGCCGTTGTAGCAGAGGCGACCGGCGCCGAAGTGGCAGTTGCAATGGGAACTGTCGCCGCTGCGGTTGCAGGAGCGGGGGTGGCGGATCCACAGGCGGCCGTAACCACCATAACGGCTGCCAGAGCGATGGGAAGCAAACTCTTTTTGTTCATATCTTTTCTCCTATACTATACTGATAAAGGTTTCTATCACGGAAAAGATTTACCCGGGATATTCAAAAGCTGAAGTGAAACGCTACCGATAGTTGAAAGTCATAAGCTTCAATTCGCTCATCTCCTCGATGGCATAACGCAGCCCTTCCCTCCCCGTCCCGGATTGCTTGACGCCGCCGTACGGCATGTGATCGATGCGGAACGTGGATACGTCGTTGACCATCAACCCACCCACTTCGATGTCCTCGAAGGCTTCCCGGATCACGGACATATCGTTGGTGAACAGTCCGGCCTGCAGGCCGAAAGCGGAGTTGTCCACGCCCTGGATGGCTTCCCGGATGTCCGTGTACCGGTACAGCCCAACCAGCGGGGCGAACACTTCCTCGCAACTGACGCGCATGTTCTGCTGGAGTTCCGCCAGTATGGTCGGCTGCCACAAATTTCCGTTCCGGGTTCCCCCGGTCAACACCTGCGCCCCGCCTTGCCGGGCTTCCTCCACCCAGGCTTCGACGCGCTCGGCCGCGCTGGGGTCGATCACTGGCCCTACGTCGGTGGTTTCGTCCAATGGGTCTCCAACCTTGAGAGCCTTTACCCGCCGGACCAGTTCATCGCGGAAGGCCTCGTAAACGTCGCTGTGGACATAGACACGCTGGACCGAGATGCACGACTGTCCGGCGTTGGAAAAGCCACCCCATGCCACTCGTTCGGCGGCGTAACTCAGATCGGCATCCCGGTGGACGATCACGCCGGCGTTGCCACCCAATTCGAGAGTCATGCGCTTGCGGCCGGCGCGACTTTTCAGCGCCCAGCCAACCGCCGGGCTGCCGGTAAAGGACAGGAAACGGATGCGCTCGTCCTCAACCAGCGGTACGGCTGCCTGGGTGGTGCTCGGCACCACGCTGAAAGCGCCTTGCGGCAGGCCAGTCTCGGAGACAACCTGGGCCAACTTCAACGCGCTCACTGGCGTCTGGCTGGCTGGCCGGATGATGATCGGATCCCCGGCTGCCAGCGCCGGTGCGACCTTGTGGGAGACCAGGTTGATCGGGTAATTGAAGGGTGTGATGCCGGCCACCGGGCCGAGCGGCACGTGCCGGATGTGCGCCTCGCGACCCTCCATCCCCGGCTGCCAGTCCAGGGGTACGATCTCGCCATAGATACGTTTGGTCTCCTCGGCGGCCACTTTGAAGGTGAAGACGGCACGCTCCACTTCGTCCCGGGCGGTCCGGATCGGCTTGCCGGCTTCCAGCGCGATGGTCTGGGCGAAATCCTCGCGCCTGGCCGCGATCCCGCTGCTGATCTTTTCCAGCGCTTCGGCCCGTTTCCATACCGGCAGCCGCCGCATGGACCGGAATGCTTCGGTCGCCCTCGAAATGGCTGTTTCGATTTCCTGCGGTCCGGCGCGGTGAATCACCGCCACGAGCGAATTGTCGTATGGACTGCGCACGTCCACAGCCTCGCTGCTCTCGATCCATTTGCCCCCCACAAAACTGCCAAACTCGCCCAGCCGGGGGACTTCATTCTTACGGCGGGTCGCTTTTGTTACTGAAGCAGCGCGGAGTTTTTCGGGTACGGTCATATCAGTAACCTCCATGGGTTTTCGATCAGGTTGGAAAGTTCGTCGAGGAACTGCGCCGCGCGGGCGCCATCCACGACGCGATGGTCACAGGAAAGGGAAAGAAAGATCGTCGGTCGGACGGATGCCTGGCCCTCCACCGCCACGACGCGGTCGGCGATCCTCCCGACGGCCAGGATGGCGGCCTGGGGTGTATCGATGATGGCATTGAAGGCATCCACGTTGTACATGCCTAGGTTGGACAGGCTGAAAGTGCCCCCTTCGACATCCGCCGGGTGCAGTTTGCGGGTCTGGGCGCGCTCGACCAGGTCTCTTCGCCGCGCCGCGATCTCACTGAGCGTGAGACGGTCTGCTGCCGGGATTACCGGCGCAACCAGGCCGTCCTCCACCGCAACTGCCAGCCCGATATTGATCTCTTTGTTCCAGCGGATGCTTCCGTCTTTCCAGGCGGCGGTCATGCGCGGGTGTTTCGCCAGGGCGGAACCGAGCAGCTTGACCAGCAGGTCGGTGTAGGTCAGTTTGACGCCGGCCCGTTTTTCCACTTCCGGGGCAGCCTGCTCGCGCCACTGCACCAGGCTGGTCGCCACCACCTCCCGGACAATATAGAAGTGCGGCACGCTCGTCCAACTGGAGGTCGTCCGCTCGGCCATGATCCGCCACATCGTCCCGATGCTTTCTCGGGGCATCGTCCCGATGTTCTCACGGGGCACCGTCCCGGCGTTTTCTCGGGGCGCAGTCCCATCCGTTTCCGGTTCCTGCCCCGGCCTGGCCATTTCTTGGGCCGCCAGTACATCCGCGCTCAGCACCGCCCCGTCCGGGCCAGAACCGTGGATCGCTGCCAGGTCCAGGCCGCCTTCGGTTGCCAGGCGGCGGGCTTTTGGTGAGGCCGGGAGCAGGCGATATTCGTTGGAGGCGGCCGCCGGTGCAGCAGTTGCGGGTGCCCGTTTCTGCATATATGCCAGCACATCCGTTTTTTCGATCCGCTTGCCCTCCGGCCTGATCTGGGAAAGCTCGATGCCGTGTTCGGCGGCAATGTTGCGCGCCAGCGGCGAGGCTTCGACGGGAGCGGTCGCTGGCAGCTTGGCAGGCGCCTGCTGAGGCAGGGCCGTTTTTCCCCGTGCCGATGGCAGTTCGTTCGCGGTGGGAACAGCCGGCAGCGTCTCACCGGGTGCCAGGATCCAGGCGATCGTTCGTCCCACCGGTACCGCCTCGCCTTCCTTGGCCAAGATTCCGCCCAGCACACCCGAGGCGGTCGCTTCGATCTCGAGCGTGACCTTGTCGGTCTCGATCTCCATGAGCGCTTCCCCTTTGGTCACGCTCTCGCCGTCCTTCTTCAACCAGCGCACGAGCAGCCCGGTTTCCTGGGCCATTTCGAGTGCCGGCATGATCACGCTGGTCGCCATTTAGCCTCGGACTGCCTTGACCATCTCGATAACGCTTTCGCTCATCACCGGCTCGTGCGTGCGCGTGGTCGGCAGGGGGCCGCTGGCGGTGTAATAGTGGTGTCCGGCCACCATCAGGTCGTTGGCCGGGAAACGCGTGATGATCTCGTGCCCGCTCTCGGTGACCACGATTTCCTCTTCGATGCGGGCCGCACTCCAGCCGTCCGACGAAGGCCAGTAAGTCTCGAGGGCGAAGACCATCCCTGGCTGGATCTCGGTCGGGTGGTCGAGCGACACCAGGCGGCTGATCACCGGCTGCTCCCAGATCGCCAGCCCGACCCCGTGCCCGTACTGCAAAGCAAAGGCGGCCTCCTCGTTGGCGAAGCCGAATTCGGTCGCCGCCGGCCAGACCGAGGCAATTTCCTCGGTCGTGCGGCCCGGGCGCACCAGTTCGATGGCCGCGTCCAGGTAGTCACGGCAGCGCTTGTAGGCATCCACCATCTGCGGCGAGGCATAGCCGATGGTAAATGTCCGGTAGTAGCAGGTGCGGTAGCCCATGTAGGATTGCAGTACATCGTAGTAGACCGGGTCGCCGGGACGCAGCATGCGGTCCGAGAAGACGTGCGGGTGCGGGTTGCCGCGTTCGCCCGAGATGGCATTGACCGCCTCGACGTACTCCGAGCCCAGGTCATAAAGCACCTGGGCCACCAGGCCGACGGCTTCGTTCTCGCGCATGCCCGGCTTCATCGCCCGGTAGAGTTCGTCGTAAGCCACATCCACCTGGGCGGCGGCATGCGTCAGCAGGGAGATTTCGTCCTGTGTCTTGATCAGCCGCGCCGCCGACATCAACTGCTGGCCGTCCACCACTTTCAAGCCTTCTTTCTGCAAGGCAAACAGGATCGGCACCTCGGCCACGTCCACCCCCACCGGCTCGTTCTCCAGGCCGCGCTGTTGCAGCTCGATCTTGATCTTGTGGGCCACGTCTTCGGCCCGGCCCATCTCGGGGGTCATGGCACCGCGCAGCAGAGAGATGCCTGCCCGCGAGCGCCCATCTCCCAGCCAGGGGGCGTAGAGTTGGTGGTGTCGGGCGGCCGAGCCGAAGTCCCATAGGATCGGCTCATCGTCCTGGGGCAGCAGGGTGAAGCGGTTGATCTTGTCCTGTGCCCAGGTGCCGATGTGCGTGGCCGTCAGGTAGCGCACGTTGTTCATATCGAAGCACAGCAACGCGCCCATTTCGGATTTCTTGAGCAGCTCTTTGGCGCGCCCCAGGCGCTGTTTGCGCAGGCGGTCGAAGTCGATGCGCTGCTCCCAGTCCACTGCCATGGTTCCGTACGTTTTGATTGCCATATCAGTTTCTCCCACAGATGGCTTTCGCCATCTGAAAAACGGTTTCCTCGGTCGGCACCGTCAGGTCTTCCAGCACCGGGGAAAAGGGGATTGGTACGTCCAGTGCCCCCATCCTTTTCACGGGCGCATCCAGGTAGTAAAAAGCGCCGTCGGCAATCACCGCGGCGATCTCCGCCGTGACACCGTAACGCTCATATCCTTCATCGATGACGATAGCGCGTGAAGTCTTCTTGGCCGATTCGATCAGGGTCCGTTTGTCGAGCGGGGCGGTCGTGCGCGGGTCGATCACTTCGGCCTGCAGGCCGATGCCGGCCAACTTCTCGGCCGCCCCGAGCGCCACCTGGACCATCGAACTGGTTGCCACCAGGGTGAGGTCGGTCCCGCGGCGTTTCACGTCTGCCGCGCCGAACGGGATGGTGTATTCCGCCTGCGGCACCGGTCCCTTCAACTTGTACATCATCTTGTCTTCGAAAAAGACCACCGGGTTTTCGTCCCGGATGGCGGTCTTCAGCAGCCCCTTGGCATCGTAGGGAGTCGAGGGGAGCGCCACTTGCAGGCCGGGCACATGGCTGACCCAGGCATGCAGGCTTTGTGAATGCTGGGCGGCGGAGCGGCGCGTGGCTCCCAGCGTGGTGCGAAAGACGATCGGCACATTCCACTTCCCGCCGGACATGTAATGCACCTTGGCGGCCTGGTTGACGATCTGGTCCATCGCCAGGGTCAGGAAATCTCCGAACATGATGTCCACCACTGGACGCATGCCCGTCATGGCTGCGCCGACCCCCACGCCTGAGATACCGGCCTCGGAGATGGGCGAATCGACCACCCGCTTCGTGCCGAACTCCTCGACCAGGCCCGACAATACTTTGAAGGGCGTGCCGGCCTCGGCCACGTCTTCCCCCACGATGAACACGCGTGGGTCGCGCCGCATTTCTTCGGCCAGCGCCTCGCGGATCGCCTCTGCGAATGTCAGTTCACGGTCTGGCATATCGGTGCCTCCACTTGGGATGCTTCGATCAGGAAACGATCAGGCGTACACATCTTCGGTCACCTCGCTCGGGTCCGGGTAGGGTGCGTCGATGGCGAACTGCACCCCGGATTCCACCTCGTGCAGAGCCTCTGCCTCGATCCGGTCAAGCACCGCTTGCTCGGTCAGGGATTGGGCGATCAACTTTTCCGCCAGGAGCTTGAGCGGATCGTGTTTCTCCTTCCACTCTTTTTCCTCCTCCTTCGAGCGGTAGTATTCCCGGTTGATGTCACCAACGTGATGCCCATAGTAACGATAGGTTTTGCACTCCAGGAAGGCCGGACCTTCTCCCCGGCGGGCGCGTTCGACCAGTCCCTGCATCGTGGCGTTCACCAACTGTACGTCCTGCCCATCCACGGAAATGGCCGGGATGCCCATCGCCTGCGCCCTGGCCGTCACTTCTCCCGCCAGGGTTTCGCTGAAATGGGTGTACTCGTTGTACAGGTTGTTTTCGCACACGTAAATGACCGGCAATTTCCACAGGGAGGCCATGTTCATGACCTCGTAGAGCAAACCCTGGCCCAGGGCTCCTTCTCCGAAGAAACACACAGCCACCTGGTCGCTGCCGCGCATGCGTGCCGAAAAGGCTGCCCCGGTCGCGATCCCCGCGCTGCCGCCCACGATCGCGTTGGCACCCAGGTTGCCGGATTCTGGGTCGGCAATGTGCATCGAGCCGCCCTTGCCGCGGCAGTAGCCGGCTTCCTTGCCAAGCAGCTCGGCGAACATGCGGTCGATCGATGCGCCTTTCGCCAGGCAGTGCCCGTGCCCGCGGTGCGTACTGGTGATGTAGTCGTCCTGCCGCAGGGCCTCACACACGCCCACCGCCACGGCCTCCTCCCCGATATACAGATGGGCCAGGCCGGGCATCCGGGCTTGCATGTAGAGCTCGTTGACTTTTTCGTCGAATTTCCGGATCTTGACCATCTGCTCGTAGCAGCGCAGCCAGTGTTCGACATCCGTAGAGTTCATGCTTTCCGTAAGGACTGCCGTTGAATCTTTCATCGGCTCACCCCTGCCAGGTGTGCCAGCGCATCGAACATGCTGGCAAAATCCTGTTCCTCCAGGCCCAGCCCGCGCGCCGCCGTCAGCATTTCATTGGCGGTTGCCGTGGTGGGCAGGGGCACATCCAGTTGCTGTCCCAGTTCGAGCGCCAGGTTCATGTCTTTTTGCATCATATTGATAGTGAACCAGGCCTCCTCCGGCATTTTCAACACGAATGGGCCGCGGTATTTCACCATTGGGGAAGCGATCACGCTGTTCACCAGCACCTCCACGGCCACCTCGCGCTTGATGCCGCTTTTCTCTGCCAGCAGGACCGCCTCGCTGAACGCCAGCATCTGCACCGCCAGGCTCAAGTTGGTGGCGATCTTCATCGTCACTGCCAGGCCGTTCACGCCTACATGCGTCACCTTTTGTCCAATGTTCAAGCAGGATCGGTTTCACTTTTTCGAAAATTATTGGATCGCCTCCCACCATGATGGACAGTGTGCCTCCTTCCAGGGTAATCACGCTGCCCGAGACGGGCGCGTCCAGCATGTCTGCTTTAAGCCCGGCCACCTGGCAGGCCAGTTCCCGGCTGTAAGCCGGGCTGACGGTGCTCATGTCCACGTACACCTTGCCGGGGCCCAATCCTGCCAGCAAGCCGTCCGGCCCCTGCGTGACCGCTGCCAGGGCCGCCGTATTGGTGACCATGCTGAAGACCACCTCTGCCGATTCGGCGGCGGCTTTGGGCGTTTCAGCCGGCCGCATGCCTGCCTGCACCAGCCATTCGGCTTTTGCCGTGGTACGGTTGTAGCCGGTTACGTGGTGACCGGCATCCAGCAGGCGCTTGACCACGCGCCCCCCCATCGTTCCCAGACCTACAAATCCCAATTCTGCCATATCAGCCTCTTCGAATAAAAGAACCTCAATCCGTTGGTTGGATGGAGGTTCCTGAATCTGTGCGTACTTGCTCTAGATGTGCTTTCATTGCCTGGCGCGCCGCCTGGGGGTCGTGGTTGATGACTGCATCCAGGATCTTCCTGTGATGATACTGGCCGCGCCTCATTCCGCCTTCCACCTGTGCCGTCCGTTTACGCTCCTCCCGCAGCAGGTCGATGATCGAGTCCATCAGGGCCGGGATCAGAGGGTTCTGTGTCGCCTCGGCCAGGGCCAGGTGGAAATCGAGATCGGCTTCGATGAAAAGGTCGGGGTTGTCGTAAGCCTTCTCCATCACCTCGTAGGCTTCCTGCATGGCCGCCACAAATTCATCCGTCATGCGGGGCGTAGCCAGCGCGGCGATTTCTGGTTCCATGATTTCCCGGACTTCCACCAGGTTGGCGAAGCCGTCATTCGACCCGAATTTCATTAAGAGACCCAGGGATTGCCGCATGATCACCGGCGTTCCATTGGTGACGAACGTCCCCCGGCCGACGCGGATCTCGATCAGGCCTTTCTCGCGCAGGGTTTTGACAGCCTCGCGCACCGCGGTTCGGCTGACTTGGAATTGCTCTGCCAGTTCACGCTCCGGCGGCAACTGGTCGCCAACCTTTAGATCGCCTGACATGATCCGGTTTTCGATCTGTCCGACGATCTGTTCGTATAACCGCTCATTCTGAACCGGTAAATACCTGATCATTCTCTACCTGGTCTGGTGGTATGACGTCTTAATATTATATCAGTACAATTCAGATAGTCAATATCATATTATTAGTTTTGAATTAAAGGATGCTGAAATCTTGGCTAAGAATTTGGCATCACCCCGGCAAGTTCTGGCATACAGGGAATCTTGCCGCTCTTTTCAGACGGAAAAACGCGCCGACCGCCCAATTGAGCGGTCGGCGCATAATTTCGGGGCTTGTAGCCGTTTTCTAAAATGAGCCGATTTTTTGTTTCACAGGGCCATGCTCCCCGCTTTGCGGATGATATTCCGCAGGCAGGCTGCCCATTCGACCGGCAAATCCATGAACGACCCATGGTGACCGGGGAAGGTGACCAGTTCGCAGCCGAGCCGCTCCGCCATTACCTGTGCCGCCTCCACGTACCAGGCTTTTCGAGCCAGCCCCCATTCTCCCACCGCGATGAAGACCCTGGTTCCGTTCTGCTTGATCCTTTCGATGTCCGGCAGGTAGTTGGTCACCGGCAGCAGTTCCAGCTTCACCAGCACTTCGCTGGCTTCCTGGGGACTCATGTACTTTTCGCTGCTTTCCTTTTGATGAAGGTTGATACCCTTGCTGGCGTTGATCAACTTTTTCACCGGGAGGTTGACGCCGGCCGTGAATTGCAGGGCTGCCATCGACGAGCCGTAGCGGTACGCCGTCAGGTAGATGCCTGCAAAGAAGCGCTGCCATTTCCTGGCGGACGGGATCATGCGCGCCACCGGCGCTTCATGGACAATGGCCGCCCGCACTGCCTGGGGCTGGGTCTTTGCCATATCCAGCGCGATCACCGCCCCGCTGCTGTTGCCAAAAACGAAGGCGGATTGCTCGCCCACAGCCAGCAGCACGGCCACCGCGTCGCGGCTCTGCTGGCTGATCTCGAAATTCTGGGGCATGTTCCTGGTGCTGCGCCCGTTCGCCCGGCGGTCGTAACAGATCACCTTGTATTCATCTGCCAGGATTTCTGCAACGGCGGCATACTGCCACCCGTCCCCTCCCGCGGGGGCGATCATCAGCAGCGGCGCCCCCTGGCCGCGCACTTCGTAATAAAGGGTGTCGCCTTCCGTTGTTACCCGGCCCGACTGCAGTGGTATCGTCATTTTCGCCTCCATATTCTTTAGCCATATTTATGCTCCTTATCTCTACAGTATACCTTTCTCCGGCACAGCCTGCCTGGTAACGGTATCCCATGCAATGACGGAAAATCATGGTTCAATCTGGGATGCCATTCCGGATGGGAAGTATACTTGGGCCGGATGGACACGGGTTCATGATTATCACTATGGAACTCCCATGAGCACTTCGTTACTCGCTGCGTCGCTTGCATTGATCGCCGCCCTCTGCTGGGGGTCAGGCGACTTCACCGGCGGGCTGGCCTCCCGCCGCTCGAATCCCTTCCTCGCCGTGCTCCTGACCTATAGTGTAGGGTTGGGCTTGGTGGTAATTGTGGCGTTTGTCCGGGGGGAAAGGGTGACGAATTTCCCGGATCTGGCATGGGGGGCGTTAGCTGGTCTTTCCGCGATGACCGGAATGGTGTTCCTCTTTCGCGGTTTTGCGGCCGGCCGCATGGGCATCGTCGCTCCGATCTCGGCCGTGCTGGCAACTGCTCTCCCGGTGGTTTTCGAAGCAGTCACGCAGGGATTGCCCCACGCTCTCCAGTTGGCCGGCTTCGGGCTGGCGCTGGTTGGCATCTGGCTGCTCTCGCGGCCGGAACGCCTGGGTGGCCGCCCGAAGGGTCTGGGGATGGCCGTCCTGGCCGGCCTAGGTTTTGGCGGTTTTTTTATTTTCCTTGGCCAGGTTGGGGCGAATGCGGTCTTTTGGCCCGTGGCAGCCGGCCGTCTCGCTGCGGTCGCAGCCATGCTTGTCTTCGCATTGGCAACCCGCCGGCCGCTGGATTTGCGGGGCCGCCCCCTGGGACTCTTCGTCCTGGCCGGTGTGCTCGACGTGAGTGGAAACCTTTTCTTTCTTCTGGCCTCCCAGAATGGACGCCTGGATGTGACCGCCGTGTTGGGTTCACTGTACCCCGCGGTGACCGCCCTGATCGCCTTGTGGCTGATCAAGGAACGTCTGACGCGCCTGCAGGCCCTCGGCATCGCCGCGGCCGTCCTGGCGATCGTTTTGATCACCTTGTAAAGACGGCCGAACTATAAGGGGACAACCCAACTTCTATTCGTCTCAGCCGCGGGCGTTTTCACAGATTATGGCCCTTAAAATAAGCGAATATTCCAAGATATAATGATTGTATGCCCCCCATAGAATTTTCCCTGATAAATGCGGCGACAAAATATTGGCCTGAAAGGATCCGGTCATATAAAAAGGGGAATATCCTCTATTGGCAGGGCGATCCAGTCGAGAATCTTTTTGTGATCCGGCAGGGGGCCGTGAAAATATCCTCGCTGTCAGGTGCAGGAAAAATAAATTCCCATGGCATACTGGGTGC
This sequence comes from uncultured Chloroflexia bacterium, assembly GCA_963746015.1. Lineage (GTDB taxonomy): Bacteria > Chloroflexota > Anaerolineae > Anaerolineales > Villigracilaceae > UBA877. Next base: position 8,150 of record CAVUZS010000014.1, on the reverse strand, counting down.
GGGTCACTTGCTGGGAGCGACCGATTACTTCCTGGATGGAGTCCATGAAACGACTGCCGAAGTGATCGATGCCACTGTCTTGGTTGTTGTGCCCCTGTCGGATTTCCAGCATCTGATTGCCAGGGATTTGGAATTCTCTTCGATTGTCATGCATGAATTGGCCAGGGAAGCCCAGGTGCACTTTTCCAGGGCGAATGAATTAAGCTTTCTGGATGCACAACAACGCTTGAAACACAGCCTCATAAAGCTTGCCGATGAGCATGGCCTGAAAACGGAGAAAGGGATTGAAATTAGTGTCAGCCTGACCCATGAGGAGTTGGCCGAGTTGATCAATGCGAACCGCACCACCATCACTCTTTGCCTGCAAGAGCTGAAGAAGCTCGGTTATCTTAGAACAGAAGGTCGCAGGATTATCCTCCTGCCTGCCGGACAAATAAACATCCTCGATCAATTAAGCGAGACCGTCGCCTCGGGAGCAATTGGAGAGACTGCGGATTGGGCAGAAGCGGCCATTCGGGAAGGTGTCGATCCTGCCATTGCTTTGAATGCGCTGACAAGCGGGATGAAAGAGGTGGACCGGAAATACGCGCAAGGCCAAATGGACATTACCGATATTATGTGGGCATCGGCACGAATGAAAGAGGCCATGCCGGTCCTTGAAAAAGCCGTTCAACAACAGGCTATAAATCTACACCATCTGGGAAGGATAATTTTTGGGACAGTCCAGGGGGATATACACAGCATTGGAAAAACCATCGTATCGATGCTGCTCAGGGCGCGCGGTTTTGATGTGATTGATTTGGGGGAAGACATCCCTGCCGGGCAGTTTGTGGACGCGGTCAGGCAATACCAACCGCATATACTTGCCATGTCTGCCTTGCTCACCACCACGCAAATAGAAATGAAGAATGTGATCGGCGCTTTAACGCAAGCCGGTCTACGGGATGACATTAAGGTGATGATCGGCGGAGCGCCAACCACTCCAAAATTCGCCCAGGAGATCGGCGCGGACGGCTATGCTCACGAAGCCAGGGGCGGCGTCGAATTGGCATGGGGTTGGTGCAGCCACCCGGATGAGCGTTCTTCCTTGATCACACTTTGAGCTCCATCCTGCATCGGGATCATGTGGGGGAGCGCAAGGGGCGGAAATTGATTGCTTCCATTGTTGCATGGACAACAAAATAAGTTGATGGACCGCGCTATGATAATGTCGTCCATATTCGGTGGATAACGGAAGGAGTATGCTATGGCGAACCTCATGCTGGTCATGGCCAGGGCCATGTGGAAAGGGACGTTCAATCCCGGGGCGTTGACGGGCCTGGAACGCTTCATGCTGGCCCAGGTCAGGGTCCCGGACCGGGTGCCCACCATGCTGGCGGCGACGAACGTCGAGCCGGCCCTGATCGACCCGAAATACAACTACCAGCTTCTGGCCAAAAGTGTCGATGCGAACCTCGAACTCTTCACCAAGGTGAAAGAGCGCTTCGCATTTGACCTCGTTTCGGTCCCGACCTGGCTGGGCCTGATGCTGACCGGGGTTGCCGAGCTTGGGGTCCAGTTCGAGATCCCGGAGGAGCGGGTGCCCTACGCAAAAAGTTTTCCCATCCAAGGCATCGAGGATGTGCAGAAGATCAAGCCTTTCACGGAACCCTCCGGCTATTTCAAGATGACCCTGGATATCAACCAGGAAGCTCAGCGCCGGTTCTCCGATACCATGGTCACTTTCATGAACGACGGCCCCTGGGACCTGGCCATGCTGCTCAGGGGCGACAAGCAATTGCCAATGGATTTCCGCCTCTACAAGGACTATACCGAAACGGAGGACCCGCAACGCCGGGAAAAGATCAGGAAGCACGGCGATCCGGATCTTTGGCCTGCCATCATGGAACTCACCACCCAGCTTTCGATCCAGATCTTCACGCTTGCCAGGCAGCGCGGGCTTAACATGATGGGCTCCACCTTCGTGGACCAGTTCGCCACGAAACCCGTCTTGGGCACGGATGACTTCATAAAATATGTGCTTCCGTACTGTCAGAGGGTCTCGACGGCCCTCGGAGGAAAAGTGGCGATGGGCTACTTCGCCACCTCACCGCAGGAGCTTGAGCCGTTGCTGACCCACCCCATCCTGGGCAAGCCGCTCTTGGCGATGGGTTTCACCAACTACATCTTCCCGACCACCCCCGAGGGCGTGCCGCTGCCCGAATACGATGAGCCGATGCTGGCGATGACGAAGAAGTACAACCGTTCCTACATGTATATGGTTCACGCCAAGTTCATCCGGGATGCCACCGGGCAGCAGCTTGAAGAGGTCGTCAAGCGCATCTGCAGCATGGCGACGAAGACGAAGACCAGGATCATGGTCAGTGTCGGGGCCATTGCGCCCGGAACCGACCTCAAGAAGATCGATGCGCTCCTGGATTGCGTGCATACCTACGGGAGGTACTCAAAATGAACGAGGAAATTTCCAATGCCGTTCTGACAGGCAACGTATACGATATCGCCGAGATCCTCCAAAAGCAACTGGGAACCGGCCAGGCGCCGATGGCCTGCCTGGATGCCATGATGGCGGGCCTCGACCAGACCGGCAAGCTCTTCGAGAGCGGCGAGTATTACCTGCCCGAGCTGATCATGGCCGCCGACACCTTCAAGGAAGGCATGCAGGTGCTGGCCCCGCGCCTGGCAGGCAAGGATCGCCAGTTCAAGGGTACGGTCGTCCTGGGCACCGTGCAGGGCGATACGCACGACATCGGCAAGAACCTGGTCGGCTTCATGCTCGAATGCAACGGGTTCGATGTCATCGACCTCGGCACCGACGTGCCTGCCGCCAGCTTCGTCGAGGCGGTCAAGGCCCATTCGGCGGATGTGCTGGCAATGTCGGCCCTGCTGACCACCACCATGCTGGGCATGCCCGCAGTGGTGAAAGCCTTGGAAGAGGCCGGGCTGCGGGCGACCGTGAAAGTGATCGTGGGCGGGGCGCCGCTCTCCCGCAAGTTCGCCGAAGACATCCACGCGGATGCCTACGGCGCAAACGCCCCCCAGGCCGTCGAGATCGTAAAAGGCTGGTTGGCCCATTAATTGGAATGGCCGTTGGTGGGAACGCGGTCATTGAAAATCTGCATCGAAAAATAGCGGTAAAAAAAGAGCCTCCAAATCGGAGGTTCTTTTTATTGATTTAGCGTACTACTCACCAAATCAACCATTTAGTGGAGTCTGTCATTGCGAGGAGCGTTTTTCTTGCCCTTGCGTTCTTCACAGGGGCGGGACGAAGCAATCTCCAGGTGGCCAGGTTTATCCGAATTACGGGAGATTGCCTTGCCGCTCTGTACTGCCAACGGTGCAGGGAAGAACGGCTCGCACCTGTACCTGCGGCGTCAGTGGCGCAGGCAATGACATACTCCGGGAATGTTGGGACCCTGTCGGAGGCCGCTTTTGAACTTGATTTATTAATATATAAGGCATATACTATTCAAGGTTTGAATGTGTCAAAATTCACAAGTTATTGCAGATAGCTTTTCCATAACCCGCAAAATACCCCCACTAATGACCCGGAATTGGCCGGGCAAAATCCATCCTACACAAAGGAGTTATTTATGAAAATTCTAGTCATAGGCGCGGCAGGCAAGATGGGCAGGGCTGTCTCCTGGTATTTGGGTAAAGACCCGCAGGTAAGTAAAGTGGGCTTGCTGGATGCGAAGGAAAATGCGCTGAAAACCATGGCTGAAGGATCCGGACAAGTTCAATCATCCACACTGTCAGTATCGAAGACAGTGCCAAATTGCAGGCTGTCATGCAAGAATATGACGCCGGGATCGTGGTTTTGCCAAACCGGCATCTCAGCTACAAAGCCATTGAAGCCGCCATCGCAGCCCGGCTTGAACCTGGTGGACATCCTGGAAGAATACCACCGCTGCCCGGATGAATACGAGATCGAGGGCCTGGTTGTCCCGGCCGGGATGAGCATCCGCGAATACGGTGAGAGCCTCCACCAGCGTGCTGAAAAAAATGATGTGCTCATCCTGGATGGCATGGGCTTTGCCCCTGGGCTGAGCAACCTGACCACCGGGCACGGCATCAGCCTGCTCGACAAGGTCAAGACAGCCGTGGCGCGCGTGGGTGGCATTCCGAATGAAGACGCGGCCTGCCGGCACCCCCTCTGCTATATGACCACCTGGTCCATTGAGCACGTGCTGCGCGAGTACAATGTCAAGACCTGCATGATCAGGGATGGAAAGGTCGTCGAAGTCCAGGCGCTTTCGGATATGGAATGCTTCAAGTTTGGCGAATTTGGCCGGAATGTCGACCTGGAATGCGCGGTGACCCCGGGCATGCCCTCTTTCATCTACACCCACCCCGAACTGCAATACTTCGCCGAGAAGACCGTGCGCTGGCCCGGACACTACTCCGGCATCCGCACCCTGATCGAATCGGGTATGCTCTCGCAGGAACCGGTTGAAACCAAGTGGGGCAAGATCGCGCCGCGCGAGTTCCTGTTGGGTATTCTGAACCCGAAACTGGCGCCTCTCCCCGAAGATAAGGATGCCTGCGTGATGTACAACACGGTCACCGGCGAGAAGGACGGCCGGGAAGCCAAGGTGGAATACTTCATGTGGGACGAGGCGCAGGACGGCTTTACCGGCATGCAGCGTGTCACCGCCTTCCCGGCGGCCATCGGCGGCAAACTGGTGGCCGGGAAAAAGATCGACCTGGCCGGCGTGCGTGCCCCCGAAGAGTGTGTCAGGGGCGGGAACTACCGCTCCATGCTGGATGAGTTGGAGTTAAGCGATATTCACATTAAGGAGAAGATTTCCTGGTAGGAGATTTGGTTTGGTTTCGGGGAGGATCTCGATAATACGCCCGCTGTCGCGAATGCGTGCTTTCGAGTAGATCGCCGGGTGAAAATTCTCCTCGAACCTTCCGCCGCCTGGGCACGCCTCCCCGTTCTTTGGGGAGCAGCCGAGGCGGCTTTTATTTGATTAATAAAGGTGGGCCCGGCAGGAGTCGGACCTGCGACCAAACGTATTTAGGCTCTACTCCAGGTGGGCACAATAATTGTAGTATTAATCGTCTACTTGTCAATTAGGGTTATAAATAGAATTTTGTTATTGAACTTACCTTTAATGGTAAAATAAAATGAGTAGGGTTGATACACAATGGATAGCGTTATCAAAGTTTGATCTCTAGATATCTATTAATAGGATTTTAGTTGATGATCAATGTTGGGGAGTTTTCAAAATTGATGGTTGACCCAATATAACAAATAGATTATATTATGGATGATAATCGATCGTCTTATTGGAAAGTTGAGTTATTTCCTGAAAACGGTGAAAATTACTCGCCGGATGAATATATAATGGCTCTTGAAAGAAAAGATGAAAGAGCAGCTATTCATCGCTATTTATTAACAATTGAGAAAATTAAATATCCTAGAGATTGGCCCAATACAAAACCATTCGAGCATAACAATGTAAGATTTTACCAATCTACAATTGGAAGGCATCGAATTTATCTTTATTTAGATTCAAAAAAAATTATTGTCTGTTATGCGTGCCCAAAGAAAAGCGATAAAACAAAACAAAAAGATAAAGATAGAGTGGTTGCGAGTATTCAAAAATATGAAAGATTGAGGCTTACAAAGTGAATAAAAAAACATTATCTTTGAATGAAGTATTTAAAAATGATATTAATGATCCCGAATTTCAGAAATATGATAGGTTGATAAAACCATATTATGATTTGGTTACTGATATTATTAATCGCAGGGTTGCTCTCAACTTAACCCAAAAAGATCTTGCTAAGAAGGTAAAGACATTTCAAAGTAGAATTTCAAAAATCGAATCTGGTGAGCATGATCTTAGATTAGGTACAATTATTCAAATTGCTGAAGCATTAGAAACAGAATTGGTGATCCAATTGGTTCCCATTGAAAGAAAGAATGAAATCGATATATCACAAGAGATTATTAATATGTTTTTTAATAGCAGAAAAGATTCTGAATTTACTGAAAATGTTGATACTGAGCAAATACCTTATGCTTTAACGGGTTCAGTTATGGACAATTCAGTTAATTCATGTGTAGAAGGGGTATAACAATGAACATAATAAAAATGAATTCGTCATTAATTTCTCTTTTCGAGTTTGATAAAATTCCTAATTTAAGACTTATAAATCCATTAGTATCCAGTCAGTTTCAGAATCGATTCAAATTTAATGCTGTTGAAATTAAACCAAATCAACAAAATCAACCGATTATTGAATATTCTCTTGGATTTTATGGAGAAAACACAGATCAGAGTGTTATTAAACGTATCGGGATTGAAGAAAGGAAAATATTAATTGAACTAGAAGGAAGAACTTCACAAGCAAAAGGCTTACTCGAAGAAGTTTGTAATTTCTTAAAAGAAATATCGAGCTATGAAGGTGAACTAGACCCAATAGTTCAATCGAATGAATCGATAATAATTACCAGAATGGATTTTCACGCTTCGAAATTAGTCGATTCAAAGTTTATGGAATTTATTTCTAGGCGAGTAACTGAAGAATCAAATAGTGATAAGGGAAAAGCTGTTGCGAATGTATTTAATGTTCTTTTCAGAATAGATTACGATGTGTTTGATGAAAAGTTAAAAGATTATAGAATAACATTATCTCGTAAAGAGTTTTCTTTAGGGCCAAGAGATGGATCTCCTTTAGACGAACAGATTTTTATTTCAAAGGCGCCGGTAAGTACGGAGTCACATATAAAACTCCTTGAAGAGATTGAATCTATCTATTCCAGCAGATAAATTTATGATTGGGAAAGTATAACTCTTAATGCAAAACAGAAATTCTAGATTCAATTCAAGGTAATAGAGTTTTCTATAACGTTATTTATCTTAACCGGCGGGCAGGGCTAGGGCCCGCCGGTGACATACGTGGGATGGGAACGTAAGAGTAGGGCTTTGAAAAAATTTCATAGCGTTTTTTGCTATGGAATTTTTTCAAAGTGTGGCTCTGACATCACACACATTGGCATATGTATCAAATTGGTCAAGCTAATCGTTTTTATCGTAACCTAAAGTATTTAGGCTCAAATCTCGTGAGGATACGATCTCATTATATTGGTCTATTGTTTTTGATACAAGATGGAGTCTCCCCACCTGGGGTCAGGGGAGGGGTAGAAGGTAGGCGGGGAAGTGCCTCCATGCTCCCCGACCGGTCTTTTTGGATGGCGGGCAAAGAGAGGCAGCCGCAGCAGCATGGGCGTTTTTCGTGTCTGGCAAGTCAACCGTTCTTACTATGAGAGGTGGGAAAATTGGCGAGGCATCTAGCAATACGTATAGTAGTATTACTGATGGAGTTTATGGGATACTCTCGTATAATGACGTTAGAGGGCAAATAGCCGCTCTTGGTCAAAAAAACATATCCCCCGAAATAAATGATATTGATGAATTGAAATTATTAACGAAACAACTTCTAAATAAGTTAGAGACAAACAATCTATCTCTTGAAGAAAGCGGTATAGATTTCAGCAAATCCAACGATAGAAGCACATAAAATGCTAAATAAGGAAATTATGATTGCGAAAATCGTTGCGTATTTGCTCCAAGAGATATTTTTATCGCTTTCGAGTTTTTCAAGTCTTTTAAGCACTGAAGACATTTGACTTTCAATACCGTTCATTTTTCCTTGGGTTGTAATTAAACCTGTTAGGGAATTTCTATTTATCTCTATAAAATCCATGAGATTATTTAAGGAAGTCTTAGCTTCTTGAACTTGTTTTTGTGTTGAGTCTAATTTTTCTTTGATAGGATTCTAAAGTCTGTGTAATCCGGTTATCTAGACTGGGCTGTAATCTAACAAAAACGCTGTAGTCTAATTGCTCCATGGAATCTGATAAAGAATTAAGAGCACTAATTGTTCCCCCTATCATAGTACCAGTTGAACCTAAAATATATTGTGCATGAGCAGCATCATTACCTATTACACCTTGCGGTGTAATTCTTCCTCCCGTAGGTAAGGGGGTTATACCCGATGGGGAAATTCCTCCTTCTTTTGGTGTTTTCGGTTCTTCTGATGGATATAGATCGGTTGTTACGTTTTCTTCCATTTACTTTACTCTCTTTCGGCAGCTTGCTGAAAATTCCCTAGCAGAGTCAAGTTTAGAATAATTA
>CAVUZS010000013.1:0-97354 GCA_963746015.1 uncultured Chloroflexia bacterium | reverse complement strand
TATGCCAATCCCCTGCCATATATAGGCATATCCTGGTGTGCACCGGGGCCCTTTGCCGTGGTAAAAGCAAGAAGCGGAATGGACTTAAAATCCGCCGGTGGAGACACCGTGTGGGTTCGACCCCCACCCGCCCTACAGGTGGCTTGTTGGCCGGGATTCTGGCAATAGCGCATAAGTTACTATGAGCTATCATCTGGGATAGAGATCCAGAGTTGCTCCATGCGTACGAGTTGATGATTGGCTAGTTTTGGGGAGCGCGCATGGAGTCTGAAACGGTTGCGATGCTGGCGCATGCGAAGCCGTTCATCCTGAAATTTGTTTGGGGCAATCTGGGACACAATCTGAATGGTTTCATGCAGTGTATCAGGGTGGGGAAGCAATTCCCAGGCGCCCTGACGCTGAATAATGCGCAGTGTGAGACCCTTTTGTCCAGTGGTGCGAAGTAAACGACGGCCAAGGGCTCGGAAATCGCTTTCTCGATCATTATTGGTGCGGGGCAGGCCAGGTACATCATAACAATGGAATAAACCGGGGGCATAGCTACGGGTGGTTTTTAGGATGATGTGAAAGGAATTTCGCAGCATCGGATCGCGAAAGCGATTGGCTTGGATTTTGACAAGGTAGGCGAACAGGCCCTGGCGTACTTGGATGCCGGAGCGGGTGGGGGTTTGTTCAGGATCCAAGAGAGTGGCAATGTGTTCCAACCAATTGGCAGCCTCACGCACAATGGAATAAGTTGCCTGGGCAGACTGAAGTGCTGTTTGCAGTCCGTGCTGTAATGCCAGTAATTGAGGAGTGGAATGATGAACGATCAAGCGGTCCAGGCATTCCTTGACTTCGGATAAACCCACAAACATCTCAATTCCAGCCAGGTGCAAAGGCGGGCGACCTTTGAGGGTCAACAGATAACGAATACGACGACATATATCTCGGGTAATGGCATCGCGAACTTGCTCACCATCTTTTGGCAATATGGGGTTAGAAAGCATGGGGGGTTCTTCCACCGGCGAAGGCAATACCCCGGTAATGGTCAAAATACCCTCTAACTCAACGTCTTCCTGGCGGATGTATTGACCAATGGCTGCTCTGACATCCTGTCGCAAGAGCATTTTCATGGCTTCATCTGCTTCTGCCACAGGAACTGCGATATTGCGCAGATAGTGGCTTTGGCAAAAAGCATGCCTGGCCTGTGGAAAGACTTCAGCCACAGCTGATAACAGACCACTCTGTTTGTCGCTCATAACAGCAGTCACCCGCAAACCCAGATCGGCAATGGGCCGCAGAAAGTGAACGAATGCCGCTTGATCTTGCTGACTCATCCAACCACACCGCAATGTCACTCCACTTACCAATTCCCGTACCAGCCACAACTGCGGCTCGCCTCCTTCAGGTGCCAATCCATCCAAACTCAATAACAGACCCACTTGGTCAGCTACTGTTTTTAGATGCTTCAGTTGCTCCCGTTCGTGACACGCCAACAAGGGCAAATATCGATAGTGATACAACCCTCTCACTTGCGACTCGCTGATCTTTAGTCGCTGTCTCAACTCGGTGTGGATGGTTGCAAAGGGTTGCTGCATGCTTTGTCGCTGCCAACCAATCTGCGCAATCACATCATATCCATAGGTGCACGAAACCGGCGCTACCTGCCCCCATTCCACCGAACCCAATATCCTTGGGGAAGCCTCACAACTGAGATTCACGCAACGCTTCGTCCGTTGCGCAATCATCATTACTTCCTTCATCCCTTGCACAGTTTTGTATTTACTGGTGTAGGCAACCCGCATTGGCTCATTACAGCTTGGGCACCTATCCAATTCACAAACGTATACCGTCCCTTTTCCCGAGTAAAATATCCCTTGGGTCCTCATGGCGCTCTCCTCTCTCAGCAAGGGGTCAGTTTGCCATGAGAACCTATTTCTATCAATCCTGTAGTAAGTTATGCGCTATTGCGAATTCCGGCCAGTTTTTCCATATATAGGGGCACACGACATTGAAGAAAATTTGTAGAGTCCTCTGGGTGTCGTTTTTGCAACAAGTACCCATATTCATCTCTGGTATACGACAAAATTGAAAATCACGCCCGGAATCCTGAGCGTGATTCTTTTAACCTTACAATAAGGTACCAGGTCCAGGGACTCTGTGGGTACCTTGGGGGCCTTCACTTTGTGGATAGGATTGATCCAACCAGCCGGTTCAGCTTCGGCCTCATACCAGTTAAGGAAAGTGCGCAGGGTTCGAAAAGCTGTGTTCCTGGCCTCAACTCAGTTAGGCCGTCTCACAGCCAAGTGGGGGAATAAGACTATAGTTGGATTCATGGAGACCACACCACGATTTCAGGAGACGAGAATGAAAAAAAGAGTGTGAACCCAAAATCTGATAAAATGGTTTCGTGATACGTAGCTACAGAAATTGGATAACGATTTAGAAATTTGATCCCCTCCAAAAGAGCTCACTCATGAAAACCATTTCGATCGGCAAGCTGCGCGGCCTGCAGCAATCCACTTCGCCACAAGGCACGTTCACCTGTCTGGCGCTCGATCACCGCCAGAACCTTCGGCGGACGCTTTCCCCACAAGACCCCAGCTTGGTAACAGATACGGCGCTTTCCGAATTCAAGCGGGAGGTAACGTCTGCATTGGCGGAACAAGCTACCGCCGTCCTGCCGGACCCGGAGGTCTCAGCCGCCCAAGCGATTGCCTCCGGCAGTTTGCCCGGTCGCGTCGGGTTGGTGGTGGCTTTGGAATCGACCGGCTACGATGGAGCGCCTACCGCTCGTCACAGCCAGTTGCTAGCCGGTTGGAGTGCTGAAAAAGCCAAGCGCATGGGCGCCAGCATGGTCAAGCTGCTGGTCTACTATCATCCCAAAGCCTCGACTGCCGCTGAGGTCGAGAGTTTTGTCCAACAGGAGGCCGAGGAATGCCGCCGCCTTGACCTGGGCTTGATGCTCGAGCCGCTATCCTACCCACTCGAAGCCGGAGGCAGCCTTTCCCCCGCGGAAAAGCGCACAGTCGTGATAGAGACCGCTCAGAGGCTGGTGGCCCCTGGCGTGGATGTCCTCAAGGCCGAGTTTCCCCTGCCTGCGCAGGATAGTGAGGATGAAACGGCCTGGGCCCTGGCTTGTGCGGAGATCTCTGCCGCCAGCCCGGCACCCTGGATCCTGCTCTCGGCTGCGGTGGAATATGAGCGCTATTTACGCCAAGTGACCGTTGCCTGCCAAGCCGGGGCTTCCGGCGCTGCGGTCGGGCGCGCCGTTTGGCAGGAAGCGGTTCCGCTACAGGGCCAGGCGCGCATGGATTTCCTGCAAACCACCGCCCGCGAGCGTCTTGCCCGCCTGACCGAACTGTGCAACCGCTTGGGCAAGCCGATCCAGCGATTCTATTCCGCCGAAGCGCCCTTCGACTGGTATAAGACCTATTAAGAATCCTGGATGGAATTCCTCCCTATGAAACCTTATGACATCCTCGCCGCCGGCGAAATCAATCCCGACCTGGTGCTGACCGGCGATGTTGTCCCGGCTTTTGGCCAGGTCGAGAACTCGCTTTCGACGCGCAAGGCCGGGGGTACAACAGCCCTGCCGTCATTGGACGAAGCGATGCAATATGTTGGGTGCGCCAGTCTAACTGGCAAGGTGTCAAAGGTGAAAGTCCTCACATTCAAAGGTACAGCAAACCGGAATGACCCCAAGTCATGCGCATGGGACAGCAATGGCCCAGGCGAAGCGTTGATCGGGGAAAGAGCAGGTCAGGAAAATGAGCTGCGAAATGCTGCTTATACTTCAGAGTGCCGACGTGATCCGACAATACGGAAGGCAACATGCGGTCAGTCGCTATGCGAGACTGGCAGCAACTCTGCGCAGTCTAAGACCCTGTACATGCCCGGAAACACCTTGCACGGGAACTGGGAGAGCCTGCGTCTGCCCGGAGATAATATGCCGGGCTGCATTGGAAAGTCCAAGGACGTAAGCCAATGATGGACGGACGCAGGCAGTCGGATGGTGGAATAGTACCTGAGAAGTCCCCGAACAACCCGCAAGGGGCGGAGGGGATGGAGGGAAGGCCACCAGTCAAGGGGAAGGCGCAAGAGCACCCATCTCCCCGGACACAGAGCCGGACTGAAGGGATGCAGGTGGTGTTGGCGCGCATACGAAAGGCGGTGCAACGAGACAAGGAAGGCAAGCTCACAGCGCTCTATCATCATGTGTATAACATCGAGCACCTGAAAGCCGCATATTATCAGCTGAAGAAGAAAGCGGCGGCGGGAGTAGATGGGGAGACATGGCAGCACTACGGGCAGGAACTGGAAGCGAACTTGGAAGACCTGGCTAGAAGGCTGGGAAGAGGAGCGTACCGTGCGGCTCCCGTGCGGCGGGTATATATACCCAAAGCAGACGGACGCCTGAGAGGATTGGGAATACCTGCGCTGGAAGATAAAATTGTAGAAAGCGTAGTGGCTCAAATTCTCTCGGTGATCTGGGAAGAGGAGTTCCTGGGGTTTTCGTATGGATTTCGATCTGGGCGCAGTCCGCATCTAGCGTTGGATGCGCTGACGGTTGGAATAGAACGGAAACGCGTGAGATGGGTGCTCGAAGTCGACATTCGTGCATATTTCGACACGATCTCGCATGAGTGGCTGATGAAGTTCATCGAGCACCGGATTGGGGACCGGCGCATCCTCGACCTGATCCAGAAATGGCTCAGGGCGGGAGTGTTGGAAGATGGGAGTTGGACGCAAAGTGAAGAAGGGACACCACAGGGTAATTTAATTAGTCCTGTCCTTGCGAATATCTATCTTCACTATGCGTTCGACCAATGGGCACACCAATGGCGAAAGCGGAAAGCGCGAGGCGACATGATCATCGTGCGATTTGCGGACGACAGTGTGGTGGGCTTTGAGCATCGAGCCGAAGCAGAGCGGTTCAAGGAAGAACTGGCTGAAAGGCTGAAGAAGTTCAACCTGGAACTGCAAGACGAGAAGACCCGCCTGATCGAATTTGGGCGTTGTGCGGTGAAAGACCGAGCAAGCAGAGGGGAAGGTAAACCGGAGACGTTCAATTTCTTAGGGTTTACCCATATCTGCGGCAAGAAGCGGAAAGGGCAATTCTGCGTGTTAAGGCAAACGATGAAAAAGCGTATGCGGGCGAAGCTGAAAGCTCTGAATATCGAGATGAAGCGACGTATGCATATCCCTATCCCAGAGCAAGGCCAATGGCTGCGATCGGTACTGATGGGGCATTACCAATATTATGGAGTGCCACGGAATTACCCAGCAATGGGAACGTTCCGACAAGAAGTAGTGCGGCTATGGAGGCGAAGCCTGGAAAGGCGCAGCCAAAGAGGCCGCATCTCATGGGAACGAATGAGCCGACTGATGCAAAAATGGCTACCCAATCCTCATATCTGCCAACCTTACCCAGAGCAACGCCTATGCGTCACTACCTAAGACAAGAGCCGGGTGCGGCAATTCCGCTCGCCCGGATCCGTGGGGGGAGCAGCCCGCAAGGGCTGTCCCTACCCCGACTTGAATTCCTGGACGAAGTCGTCCGTTGCCAGAAACGCGGCGGGGTGAGCGGGATAGCCTCGATCTGCTCCAGCCACCCGTTTGTGCTAAAGGCAGCCATGCGCCGCGCTGTCCGGACCGGGATGCCCGTCTTAATTGAGTCCACCTGCAACCAGGTCAACCAGTTCGGCGGATACACCGGAATGACTCCCGCTGACTTTATGGCATATGTGCACGGCATCGCATTCCAGACCGGTCTGGCGCCCGATAAGCTATTGCTGGGCGGCGACCACCTTGGACCTTCGGCTTGGCAGGAAGAGCCGGCTGAGAGCGCCATGCAAAAATCCATCAATCTGGTGCAGGAATATGTTCGTGCAGGCTACGGTAAGATCCACCTGGACGCCAGCATGAAGTTAGGCGACGACGATCCAAAATACCCGCTGGACGTGGAGCTCTCCGCCCAGCGGGCCGCGAGCCTGGCCAAGGATGCAGAACAGGCCAGCGCAGGCAGGCAGGATGCTCTGCGCTATGTGGGGCTGTCCCAAAAGTAAAGGGGCAGTCCCTCTTCGCGAAAAGGGGAAAATGTGATTCAATAGGGGCATGAAAAAAGGAAACGTAGTCTTCAAAGCGTATACGATGGATCAGCCGAGCTTGCTACCTGCGGATTTGGAAGAGTTGATTCCGGCGGATCACCTGGTACGGGTGGTGAACCGAGTGGTGGATGCGATCGACCTGGATCCGCTGATGGCGAAGTATGCAGGCGGTGGGACGAGCAGCTACCATCCGAGGATGATGTTGAAGGTGCTGGTGTATGCGTATTGTGAAAAGGTGTTCACATCGCGGCGGATCGAGAAGGGGCTGCGGGAGAATGTGAACTTCATGTGGTTGGCGGGCGGGAACCGGCCGGACTTTCGGACGATCAACCGGTTTCGGGGGGTGGTGATGAAGGGGGAAGTGCGGGAGGTGTTCACAAGAGTGCTGGAACTGCTGATCGAAGAGGAGTATGTGAAGTTGGAGAACTACTTTGTGGATGGGACGAAGATCGGAGCGGATGCGAATCAGCACAAGGTAGTGTGGGCGAAGAAGACGCACAAGTACAAGGTACGCCTGGAGCAAAAGATCCAGCAGTTGTTGGACGAGATTGAGCGGGAGAACGAAAAAGAGAATGAAGAATATGGGGATAAAGACCTGGAAGAGTTGGGAGGCAAAGGGGGCATTGACGCCAAGAAGTTGCAGGCGAAGGTAGCGGAATTGAACGAGCGATTGCGTCAACAACCCGAGAACAAGCCATTGCAGAAGGCAGTGAAAACGCTGGAAAAGGAGCATCTGCCTCGTCTGGAAAAGTACGAGAAGCAGGAAAAGACTCTGGATGGTCGCAGCAGTTACTCCCAGACTGACCCGGATGCGAGTTGTATGCGCATGAAGGAAGATCGCGGGGCAGAAAAGCCCTGGCCGCATCCAGCCTACAACCCACAGATCGGGACGGAAGGACAGTTCGTGGTGGGCTACTCGGTCCACCAATCTGCCGGTGATCCAGGTTGTTTCATCCCCCATATGGAACAACAATACTGGCCAAACGGACAGAAACCCCAACGGGGATCAGGGGATGCGGCCTATGGCAGTGAAGAGAATTATGCCTATCTCAAAACAAACCAGATGGAGAATTACCTCAAGTACAACACTTTCTACCAGGATACCCACCCGCCTCGCAAAGCCGAACGAATCCAGACACTCAGTTTCCGTTCCGAGAATTTTCCCTATGACCCAGACCGAGATACTTTTACCTGCCCGGCTCACCAATCCCTGACCTACCGGGAAACCCGTCCTTACCGTACCGAGAATGATTATCTTTCCGAGCGACGGTACTATGAGTGCTCGGCATGTGGAACCTGTCCGCTCAAGCCTCAATGCACCCAGGCCAAGGGCAACCGCCGTATCCAGGTCAGTTTCAAACTCCGGGAATACCGCCAACAGGCCAGAGAGAACCTGCTTTCAGAGCAAGGGATTGCCTTGCGAAAACAGCGCTGCATCGAGCCCGAAAGCACCTTCGGGGATGTGAAACACAACATGGGCTTTCGAAGGTTTCACCTGCGAGGCCTGGAGAAGGTCGAGACAGAGTGGGCTTTGGTATGCCTTGCCCATAATATGCGCAAACTGGCGGCCATCTGACCGCCAGTTTTTTTCGTCCCCGCCCATTTTCGGGCTTTTACCCCTCTTTTCCACCTACTTCGACTGCCTTTTTAGACAGCCCCCCCGGCGGTGCCCAACTCCATGAAGATAGTCTTAAGATCACTACGACAGAAGACGTCCGCCGGACGATCGATGCCACGCGGGCGGCGTTCCTGCGTGAGGGCCTGGATTCTGCCTGGGAGCGGGTACAGGCGGTCGTCGTACAACCCGGAGTGGAGTTTGGCTCCGACTTTGTGGTGGATTACCAACCCGGCGCTGCCACCGGCCTGGTTCGTTTCATCGAGATGCAGCCTAGGCCGGTTTTCGAGGCCCACTCCACGGACTACCAGACGCCGGGGTCACTGCGCAGGCTGGTCCAGGACCATTTTGCCATCCTCAAGGTCGGGCCGGCATTGACGTTTGCCTTCCGCGAAGCCGCATTTGCCCTGGCATGGATGGAGGCCGAGCTTCTGCCCACCTCGGAATGTTCCGGCTTGCTGGCTGTGCTGGAGGAGGCGATGCTGCGCGACCCGCGCCATTGGCAGAAGCATTACCACGGGTCGCCGCAGGAATTGGCCTTTTCCCGCAAATACAGCCTGAGCGACCGGGTGCGCTACTACTGGCCGGATACAGCGGTCCAGACAGCATTCAACAGGCTTTTGGCCAACCTTTCTGCCCAGCCGTTGCCGCTTACCCTGCTCAGCCAGTTTGCTCCGGGACAACTGGCGCGCATCCGGGATGGCAGCCTGGAGAATAAACCCGAAGAAATCATCCTGGATCATATCGATCGGGTCCTGGAGGATTACCAAATGATTTTGTAAAGTCTTTCATTTTTTGGTTCCACCGTTTTTACCGGGAAAAACCTTCTTCACCACGAAGTATTCATGAACGGAGTTCACCCGGAAGGATGAAAATCTTGTTGCGGCGTCCAACGCCTCCTGACGTTGGAAAGTCCGAAGTCCGGAGACTTCGGACTCCGATAGCTATTTTTATAGCAGATGCCATGAGCGGTGCCCACCCCGAAGGATGACAATTCCGTAGGGCGACATGAATGTCGCTTATTCAGAGAGAGGCGACATGAATGTCGCATTACGATTATTTTCATAGCAGTATGGCTCAGTTAGCTGCCAGGAGGTTTACCGGCCTTCATTGCTCTGGCAGTCTTCTTATTAATTTTTGAAACAGGTACACCGGTATGGTACCGACCAAGCGAAGGGCGACTTGGGGATAGCCGGATCGTCCGGAAACCATATCCACAAAGGCGTTCGTGGCATACGGGTTTCTCACTGCCAGCGCAAACCATATTTTTGGGGAGGCAAAAAAAGAATCCGCCAACACGGCCCCAACCGCATGGCTGAACCTGATCCGGCGGTTTACCTGGCGCGCGTAAGCTTCGGGGTGAGCGCCCAGGATCGACTCAGCAGCCAAACGACCGCTATCGATCGCAAAACGGATTCCCTCTCCGGTGAAAGGATCCACCAGGCCGGCTGCATCCCCTACCAAAAATGTCTTTTTGGTCATGACCGGCTCCCAACGCTGAAAAACGGGCAAAGGGTGACCATGTACGGTGAAGCCTTCCAGCGCAATCCCATAGCGGGCGATCGTTCTCTTCAACGTGGCCTGTAATTCGCCTGGTTTTGGGCGCAAACTTCCAACCCCAATGGATAGATGGTCCAATTTAGGAAAGATCCACACATAGCCATGCTCTACTTCTCCAAAAACGAGCATGGGCATTTCCGAGTATTCGGTCAGGATTTCCGGTGGAACGCGCGCTTCCACCTCGAGCGCGGCAGCCAGGACCTTTTTTCTCCTCAACCCCACGCAATGCGCGATGGTGGAGTTGGCGCCATCGGCAGCGATCAAGTATTTGCATTCCAGCCTTTCTCCGCTTTCCGTCTCGACGATAACCTTATCCTGCTTTTCTTCCACTCCTTTGACCTTTGCCCCCTGCCGGATGTCTGCCTGGGTATGTTGGAGAATATGGGCGTCAAAGCGATCCCGCATCACCATGCACATGGAGCCACCAGGGACCGGAATAGTGACTACCTGGCTTCCCAGAACATACCTGACTGCTTTTACACGTCTTTCCAGGACAGGATCGAATGAAAAGGGAAATTGTTTGAGAACATCCGCAGAAAGGCCGCCGCCGCAGGTTTTATAGCGCGGCAGGCCTTCTTTTTCCAATACCAGCACGCGCTGCCCGGCCTGGCCAAGGAAGAAGGCCGCTGTGCCTCCAGCCGGGCCTGCTCCAACAATAATGGTGTCGTAGAAGTTTGCCATCAGCAGTTCCTTCGATTGTGTTTTCAGCACTTGAAGATAAGTTCGTACTGAGCGGGACAAAAACTGATGAAGAATTGTTCCTAATTATATGGCTTCTTTTGTATCAATTTCAAGCATGAAAGGCAATAGTTTCCAGAAACCGCTTGACTCTGACTCTGTAGATTATCTATACTGGGATAAATATTATCAGGAGGCCCCCATGTCAACCTACGATCTTAAATCACTCAACCTGCCAAAACTGGCCGGTCCCAGCCTGCGGATCTTCGCGGCGTTGTTGGATTGGCCTTTTACCCGCCGGCTTCTCCTACCCAGCTTGATGCGGCAGGGAGGCATCTACCCACTGCGCGCCATCCGACTGGCCGAGGACCCGACGCTCTACCCTTATGCCCCGGTAGAAAAGCGGGCAACCGGCCCGCTGACGCCGGCCGAAGTGGAGGCCACGCTGTTATTGCTCCGGCACCCTACCCCGTTTTCAACCGCCCGGGATTACTCCGACCGTTACCGTGCCAGAAAGGTCACCACGGTCGATGTGGCAGAACATATTTTGGCCGTCATCGACAAGAGCGAGGCTCTCCAGCCTCCGCTGCGGGCCTTCATTGCCAACGACCGGGAGGATGTCATGCAGCAAGCCCGGGCTTCGACCGAGCGCTACCGCTCCGGAAAGCCGCTCAGTATCCTGGATGGGGTTCCCATAGCGATCAAGGACGAGGTGGACATGGCGCCTTATCCCTCACATGTTGGCACCTCCTTCCTCGGCACCGAGCCGGCCAGGGATTGCACTGCCGTCGCGCGGCTGCGCGCGGCGGGCGCCCTGTTGATCGGAAAGGCAAACATGAACGAGCTTGGCCTGGACCCGAGCGGCTTCAACGGCCACTTTGGGACGACGCGCAACCCCTATTCCTTGCAATGTGACCCGGGCGGCAGCTCCTGCGGCCCGGCGGCTGCCACGGCGGCGGGAATGGTCCCAGTATCGATCGGCTGCGACGGCGGGGGCTCGATCCGCATCCCGGCCGGGTTGTGCGGTATGGTGGGACTGAAACCGACCTTCGGACGGGTGAGCGAAAACGGTGCCGTGGCACTCTGTCCGAGCGTGGATTCCATCGGGCCGATCGGCGCCAGCGTCGAGGACGTGGCTATCGTTTATGGCATAATCGCCGGGCCGGACTCGCTCGACCCACGCTCGCAATTCCAGCCACCGGTTGAGCTGACCGGTTGGAACAATCCGAACTTGAACAGCTTGGAATTCGGCGTGTATTCCCCCTGGTTCGAGCATGCCGCGCCGGAAATCGTGGCTGCCTGCCGCAAGATGCTGGGCGAGCTGGTCAAAGCCGGGGCCGAGATCAAGGAGATCGAGTTACCCGGCCTGGACGCCATGCGGATTGCCCACGTGGTGACCATCCTGGGGGAAGAGGGCGCCAACCTGCAAGACCGGCGTGAGCATATCCGCGACCTGAGTGCCCCCACGCGTGTCACCTGGTCGTTGGTAAATGCCTTCAGCACTGTGGATTATATCCAGGCGCAGCGCATCCGCACCCGGGCGATCAACACCTTCACACACCTCTTCCATGAAGTCGATGCGATCCTGAGCCCAACCACTGCCATCACCGCCCCCCTCATCCCGGAGAACGGGGTCCCGGATGGCTGGTCAGACCTGAGGGTGACCACCGAAAAAATGCGCTATGCCTTCGAGGCCAACCTGACGGGCCTGCCGGCGATCAGCTTCCCGGTCGGGTACGACCATGAGGGTCTCCCGATCGGTATGCAGGCCATGGGAAATTACTGGGACGAATGCACCCTGCTGCGGATCGCTTACGCGGCCGAGCAGGTCGTCGAACGTCGTCGCCCATCGGTATTCTTTCCAATCCTGGAATAAGAACCTATCCGAAAATTCTGGAGGAGTTCGTATTTTGAGTGTGTGCGGTTTCGCCGTACACACTCAAAATGCGGTTCTTCTATACCTTAATAAGATTGGTGGATTTAGTCCTGCCATGCCCATCCTCGCCATTGCGCTTCTGCTCACTTCTGCGGTCCTTCACGCCCTTTGGAACCTCATCCTCAAGCAGTCCCAGGAAAAATATGCTGCCATGGGTTGGCAGGTGATCATCAGCGGGGTTCTATCGTTTTTTATATTGTTCTTCACCGGCCTGCCCCCGCGTTCCATGTGGCTGTTTGCGGTGATCAGCATGACCCTGGAGGCCATCTATTTTGTCCTGCTCTCATTTGCCTACAGTGACCATGATTTTTCGTTGGTATACCCGGTGGCACGCGGCGCTGCTCCTGCCCTGGTCGTCCTTTGGTCGTTCCTGTTCCTGCACGAGATACCCAGCACCGGAGGCTTCATCGGGATCGCCACGATCATTTGTGGATTGGTTATCATCGGCGCAACCAGTTTCTTCCAGCCTCACGAGGGCAAAGCCGCAATTCAAAGGAATAGCCATTGCGCTTTTGATCGCCCTGGTCATCTCCATTTACACCCTGGTCGATGGTTTTGCGGTCAAACACGGTCCGGCTCTGCCCTATGGCCTGAGTATGTTCACCCTGGTGCCGGTTTTGACCACTCCAGTACTCGTGCGCCAGTTATGGATGGGAGCACTTTATCGAAGCCCGGCACAGGCAACCGGCCCGCCTTATCCTGGTCGGTTTTCTGGGGGTCATTGCTTATCTGTTTGCTCTATTTGCCTACTCGCTGGCCCCTGTGAATTATTCGGAAGCCATCCGGGAGGTCAGTGTGGTGATGGGCGCTTTTGCCGGCTGGCAGTTCCTGGGCGAGAAGCTGGGGAAGATCCGCGTCTTGGGAGCGGCAGTGATCTTTGCAGGAATTGTTTTGATTGCTGTTTTTGGTTAGACCGGATGAATTTCCCCCCATCCCTTGCCCTTCCCTCCGCTACGCTCCGGGATGCTTCACGATCCCCCGAAGGGGGAAGGGAGTTTTTCGCTTTATGAAGAGGCTTATTTTATTTTGTCGGCAACAATTTCTGCCACATCCACCACCTTGACCGCTTCTCCGTCTGCCTTGGCGGCGTCAGTCAGCATGATCATGCAGAAGGGACAAGCCACGGCCATCGTCTCTGCGCCGGTGGCCCGGGCCTCGGCCACGCGCACCGCGCTGACCCGGGATGTGCCAGGCTCCTCTTCCTTCCACATCTGCGCTCCCCCGGCCCCACAGCAGAAAGACTTGTCGGCATGGCGGGGCATTTCGACCAGCTCGGAGCCTGCATCTTTAAGGACCAGGCGCGGCGTCGGCATAGACCCCATTGTGGCGGCCCAGGTAGCAGGGATCGTGATACGTGATGGAAGGTAAGTGGTTTTCGCTCACGGCTTTGAGGTTCCAGGTGAAAGCTTGCCGCTGGCGATCAGCTCGTTGATCAACTGGGTGTGATGGATCACCGTCGTAATTCCCGCCGAAGGCCGGGTACTCGTTCTTCAAGGTGTGCAGGCAGTGCGGGCAGGTTGTGACGATGCGCCTGGGTTTGACCTCGTTCAGCAGTTCCACATTGGCAGTTGCCAGCCCGAAGAAGATATCCTCGCGGCCGGCGCGGCGGGCAGAATCGCCAGTGCACTGCTCGTTCTGTCCGAGCACGGCGTAATTGACTCCCGCAGCGTTCAGGATTTTGGCAAATGCCCGGGCGGTCTTCTGGGCGCGTGCATCGGTCGCCGGGGCGCAGCCCACCCACCACAGCACATCCGGCTTCCGGGTTCTGCTCGATGGTGGGGACCTGCAATCCTTCGGCCCACTTCATCCGTTCGGTTGGCGGGACGCCCCAGGGGTTGGCCGCCCGCTCCATGCCGCGGAAGGCGGTCTCCAGTTGCTTGGGGAAAGTGTTCTCCATCAGCACCAGGTTGCGGCGGATGTCGAGAATATCGCGCATCGGCTCATTGCCCACCGGGCAAATATCCACACAAGCCCCGCAGGAGGTGCAGGCCCAGACGGCTTCCGGCGGGATGGCAAACTCGGTGAGCGGCAGGCGAATCCTTGAGCGAATTCACCGTATTGAGGAAATAGCGCTTGTTGATCTCCAAGGCGGCCGGGGAAAGCACCTTCCCGGTGGAATAAGCCGGGCAGACCTCCTGGCAGCGGAAGCACATGATGCAGGCGTAGGCGTCCATCAACTGCTCCCAGCCCAGGTCGTTCAGCTTCGAAGCCCCGAACTGCTGGATGGACGTGTCGTCCAGGTTGATGTAGCCCAACTCGCCGATCGAGCGCCGTTCCGGCTTGAGCAGGTAATTGAGCGGGGCAAAAAACAGATGAACGTGCTTGGAGTAAGGGAAATAAGGGATGAAGAGCATGATCAGGCCGATGGCCAGCCAGAAGGCAATATGCTGGCCGACAACGAGCGCCTGCGAGGCTCATGCCCGGACCATAAGCCAGCCACGGCGGAGGCGAAATGGCTGCCAGCTGTCGGGTTTGCCTGCCGCGGCGATGGCGAGCGATTCACCCACGAAGTGTGCGCCCACATGCAAGAAAATGAACGTCGCCACGATGGCCGAATCCCGCTGGATGCCAAAACGCGCCTTCGGGGATGAGCAGGGTGGTCTGGCGCGTGGACAGGTTGGCGGGCCGGAAGACGAAGCGGCGGATGACGAAGAAGACCACGCCAACCAGTACGGCGACGGAGGACAAATCCGCCAGCAGGCGGTAAACATCCCCCAGCAGGCCCGGGATGGCGAAACCGGGCAGGAAGCCATTGACCACTTCGACCAGGTTGACCAGGATGTAAAAACCAAAGCCCCAGCCGACCAGGGCATGGAACAGGCTCGGCCAGAAACGGAAGCGGAAGACCGGCTGGAAGGTCACCATGCGGCCGAGGACATTGAGCAGGCGCTTCCACGCCAGTCGCCAGTCCGGCCTGCCGTGCCCGGCAGAAATGATGCGTACCAGCCGGCGAACGGCAAAGAATACGGCCGCCAAGGTGGCCAGGGCGGCCAGGATGAAGATGATCTTTTCGGGGAGAGTAAGCATAAGTGAATTATACAATCAAAACGAAAAAAGATAGTATTTTTGGTCAGGGCAATCGCATCTAAATCCGTCTTATGCCTATTTCCCCGGCTCCGCACGGGGATAAATCCCCTGCTCAGTACATGGAAGCCCTTCGGGCTGGCAAATCTTAGCCCTGCAAGGGCTTCCACGTGCTAAGAAGCGGCTTTAGCCGCGCCGAGTCTGGCAAAATATGCCATTTTGGATGTCAGGAAGGTAATTTGAACATTGCGAATAGATGCAATTGCCCTATATTTTTGGTGTAGAACAATTGCAGCGAAAGAGAGCAGAGAACGGAGAACAGAGAGCAGTGGGTGAGGAGAAATTATGAAACAACGAGGATCAATTCCAAAAGGAATAACATTTAAATGGAAAGATTTACGAGTAAAGAGGAACGACGGGTAAAAAACAATTTCTGTGACGGGCAAAGATGAAAAAGGAGTGTGTTGTAGGAACTGCGCAAGTGAAGCGGCTGGCTGAGGCTTTCTACAAAGAAACCGCCGCCCCAGGCTGATTTCCCGGAGCGGCGGTACTTCCAGAATGACGTGACGGTGAACTTACTTGCCCAGACGTTGCTTGAAGGCCGCCGTGAGAGCGGGAACGACCTGGTACAGGTCACCGACCACACCATAACGGGCCAATTTGAAGATCGGGGCCTCTGGATCCTTGTTGATGGCAACGATCAGCTTGCTGGAGCGCATGCCGGCCAGGTGCTGGATGGCACCGGAAATCCCACAGGCGATATATATATTTGGACTGACGAGCTTGCCGGTCTGCCCGACCTGCATGGCATACGGAACATACCCGGCATCCACGGCGGCGCGGGAAGCGCCGACGGCCCCGCCCAACACATCCGCCAGCTCCTTGAGCATGGCAAAGCCCTGCTGGGCGCGCCAGGTCTCGGCCTGCTTCGCGTCCATCCCGGCGGGGGGCTGGAGAGACGGGTTCTCGGACAGGCCGCGCCCACCGGAGACGATCACGTTTGCATCGGTCAGGCTGACTCCGCCTTCGGTGGTCGTGTACCCTTCCACGGAGGTCAATGCCCCGTCCGCCGCAGCAACCTTCGTTACCGGGCCGGTCCTGCCGGGCTGAGACGCCGGCTTGGGGAAGGCGCGCCCGCGCAGGGTGATGACCTGGGGTTTCAGAGCGGTGGTAACTTTAGCCAGGACCTTCCCGCTGTAGATCGGACGGGTGGCGGTCAATTCATCCCCATTCGCTTCCAGCGCGATGACATCCACCAGAACCCCGGCATCCAGGTCGATGGCAGCCATCGCGGCCAATTCCCGGCCACGGCTGGTGGTCGGGAAGAGCAGCACATCGCAGCCCCGGCCGGTAACAGCCTGCTTCATGGTCGAGGCATATACCTCGGCCCGGTAATCTGCCAGGGTGGCGTCATCCGCCAAGAGAACCTCATCCACGCCGAACTCGAAGGCAGTCTTTGCCAATGCATCCAAGCCAGAGCCGAAAACCAGGCCGGTAACCTTGCCCAGGGTTTTCCCAACCCCGACGGCTTCCCAGGAGGCAGGCAGGGCCTCGCTCTTGAAATGGTCAATATAAACCAGGGTATTCATAGCAGCTTCTCCCCCAGGATCTTATCAGCCAGGCGTTCGGCAATTTCCTGCGGGTTGGCTCCCGTGACCAATTCGCAGACCACTTCGCGAACCGGAGCGTCCATCAGCGCAAGGTATTCAACCACCGGAGTTGGGGCAGGGAGGCCGATCTGCGACAACGACCAGGTTGGGATCTCGGCCTTGGAGGCCCGGCGGATGCCCATGAAGGATGGGTAACGGGGTTCCCCGATGTCCTTGACCAGGCTGATGACGGCCGGCAGTTTGGCAGTGACGATCTGCCGGCCTTCCTCGATGGCACGCTCCACGCGCAAGCTGCCGCCTTCCACCTTGATCACCGAGACCAGGGTGAGGGCCGGCCAGCCCAGCAGGCGGGCGGCCTGGGCCGGAGTGGTGCCGGAATCGTCGTCGATGGCCTGGCGGCCAAAGAAGGCCAGGTCAACGCCGCCAAGCTTTTGGATGGCGGCAGCCAGGATGCGGGCAACCGCCTTGGGGATCAACGGCTCCCAGGGCCGGGTCGGAAATAAGGATGAGCATCATCCGCGCCCATTGCCAGGGCGTGTTTCAGCGCAATCCGGGCCTCTTCACCGCCAACGGAGATGGCTGTCACCGTCCCACCGTTGGCCTCCTTCAATTGGAGCGCGGCTTCGACGGCATATTCATCCCAGGGGTTGATGACCAAGGGTGCATCGCCCCAGGTGGCCTTGCCGTTCTCGACCTTGACGGTGGCAGTGGTATCGGGTGTTGTCTTGACACAGGCAACGAGTTTCAAGGTAACCTCCTAATTCAGAGAATTGTTCTTGCAAAAACTGCCAGGCAGTTTCTCCTAGTCCGGTCGATCACGGCCTAAACCAGTGCGACCGCTTTCATCAATTTTTGGAATTTCCAGTTGGTTCCGTCGAACCACGCACAACCAGGTTGGAGACCATCCCGTGCACACTGACGGGCAGGCCGGTATGGACCGTCTCGTAACCGGAGTCCAACGTCTCCTGACGTTGGAGAGTCCGAAGTCGGGAGAGTCCGAAGTCGGGAGAGTCCGAAGTCGGGAGAGTCCGAAGTCGGGAGACTTCGAACTCCGATGCCTATTTTCACGTCAGTGACCCAGGTATCCCCTTCCGGCGATAGCGGTATCGGAGCGCGGACCGCCGGAGAGCACGAGGATGGCTTTGCTCAAGGGCATAACTCTTTAAGAATCACGGAACGATCAGTCTTTCAAAACCAGGACTGCTTCACGCGAGCAGGTGATCTGGGCCTTATCGCCGATCTTGGGCAGTTCGAGGAACGGATTGTTGAAGGTATCCATGTAAAAACGATTGCTGCCAATCAACAACTGGACGCGGACGACGGATCCCAGGAAGGTGATGTTATCGATCTGGCAGTCAATAACATTGGCCTTCCTTTCCTGCGCAATAAAATTGAAGCGCTCGGGCCGGATCGCAATGGTAACCTTGTCACCTTTTTGTTTTCCTTCCAATTTCTCCTCGGATTCCAGCTGGACGCCATCTATTCTCAAAATACGCTTTTCTGGATCAATCACTTCGGCAACGGCGGTATTCAAGGTACCCACAAAATTTGCAACAAAAGTGGTCTCTGGAAAATTGTAAATTTCGAAGGGGGTACCCACCTGCTCGATCTTTCCATCGTGCATGACGACGATCCGGTCTGAAATTGATAATGCTTCTTCCTGATCGTGAGTTACATAGACGGCTGTGATGCCGAGCTTGCGTTGGATGGCACGGATCTCGGCACGCAACTGAACACGGATCTTTGCATCCAATGCAGAAAGAGGTTCGTCCAGTAACAGGACCTGGGGACGATTGGCGAGGGCGCGTGCCAGGGCAACGCGCTGCTGTTGTCCACCCGAAAGCTGGTGGGGGTAATTATTTCCCTTTTGTTCGAGGTGGATCAACGCCAGCATTTCGTCCACCCGTTGCTTAATGGCAGCTTTAGGTTGTCTATGGATAAGCATGCCATAGCCAATGTTCTGAGCAACAGTCATGTTCGGAAAAAGGGCATACGCCTGGAAGACCATGCCCACATTGCGTTGGTTGGGGGCTTTATTGGTGATATCGACATCATCAATCGCGATTGTGCCTGTTGTGGGGATCTCGAAGCCGGCGATCATGCGCAGGGTGGTCGTTTTACCACATCCCGATGGGCCAAGGAAAGAAACAAACTCGCCTTTTTCCACTTCCAGGTTGAAATCGCAGACTGCTGTAATATCAGGAAACTGTTTGCAAATTTTTGAAAGGGTTAGATGCGCCATAATTATCGCTCTCTGATGAATTAGTGTCCACCACCCACCTGGGCTTGTGTCCCGCCGCGGCCGACAAGTTGGATGATCCCCAGGGCTGCCCAAGTGAGCGCGAAGCTGACGATGGCCATGGCGGCCGGTTCATAAGCCTTTTGTTGAATCATATAAGCCATGTAAGGAGCAAAGGCAGGCTTAGCCAGATAAGTGGCGAGGATCAGTTCACCCATCACAATCGCAAAGGTCAGGAAAGCGCCACTCAAAATGGCAACGCGAATGTTTGGCAGGATGATATCGAAAAGGATCCTGCCCCAGCCTGCGCCTAAGCTTTGCCCGGCTTCGGTCAATGTCTTGACATCGATGGAACGCAGACCGGTGTCAACTGCCCGGTACATGTAAGGCATCGCTAAAACCAGGTAGCCAGCTACCAACAAGGCAGGGCTGTTAACGATCAACAGCGGAGGCTGGCTGAAAGTGCGCACCAATCCGAATACCAGCACGATGGCCGGGATTACAAATGGCAAAAGGGTAATGAATTCGACCACGCTGCGCATTTGAGGAACTCTCAGGCGGATCAGGAATGCTGTTGGCACGAGAAGAAGGATACCGACCACGATTGTAAGTACTGCCCAGAGCACCGAGTACATGAAGTTGGAAACGAACGTCGGGTCGTGGAAAATGTTGGCATATGCCAGAAAACTCAGGACATGCAACTTGGCTTTCAAGGAGAAGACAAAAGTCGCCACCAGCGGCAGAAAGAAATACAAGATGCCAAGGATTATCCAGAACCAAGACCAGACTTTATTTCCGCGCTTCATTTCAGCCACCTCTCCGTTCGCCTTTGAAGCATGGTATACCCTGTGATCGCGATTGCCATGACCACGACCATTCCCAAGCACATGGCATAACCAAGTCCAATGTTACCCAGCGCATCACCACGTAGCTGCGCCCCGATGACAATCGTGACGAGGTTGATCTGGCCACCGGTCAACGCCTGGGCCGTGGCAAAGGCGCCAAAGGAGTTCCCGAACAACAGGATCGCTGTTCCCAACATGGAAGGCAGCAGGATGGGAAAGGCGACATACCGCCAGTACTGGAAAGAACTGGCGCCCAAGTTCTCGGAAGCCTCCAACCATTCACGCCGCAGCCCGTCGATCGCCGGAGCGATAATCAAGACCATCAGGGGGAATTGGAAGTACATATAAACGATGCTCAACCCCCAGAACGTATATAGGGTAAATCCGTGGAAATACGGGTTATATCCAAGCGCTCTCAGCCAGCCGATCAACATGCCAGTTGGACTTAGCAAAGCAATGAACGCAAAGGCAAGCGGGACACCAGCAAAGTTAGAGGCAACACCACAAAAAGTCATCAAGCTGGATCGAACGAAACCAGGGAGTCCACCTCGTATGGCGGAATATGCCAATAGGAAACCAAATATCGCCCCTCCAATCGAAGTGACCAGGCTGATCTTGATGCTGATCCAGTATGCATTAAGAACGTACTGGTCGGAGAAGAGCGCCAGGATATTCTTGAAGGTGAAGGCGTGGGTCGTCGAATCTTGAAAGCTGCGGATAAATATCGTCGAAGATGGAAAGCCTAAAAAGAGCAGAGCGAATGCAAGAAAGGGCAATAAGCCGAGCCATGCCCAAGACATTTTGGGTAGAGCAGGACGCGCTTTAGGCGCGTCCTGCTTTGCAACAAATGTAGTCATGATCGATCTAGGGAGCCGGGGTCGGAATGGGTACGCCGACCGTGGTCATCCACCCAGTCGAGATCAATTTCAGCGCTGCGGTGAGTTGATCCGGTGTGGGAGCAACAGCTGAGGAAAGTGTCGCAGTGGAAGGCAGTTTGGCTTTCACATCTGCCGGGATGACACCGCGGGCCTCCAGGTCAGCCTGCTGCACACCATGCGCATAACCTTTGATCCAGGCCAGTTGGCCTGCGTCAGAGTGGATGATTTCCATCCAAACCTTGGCGCAATTGGGATGCGGCGCATAGGCGCTGATCGCCTGAACATACATGCTGGCTACCGTGGGGGAAGGATAGAAAACCGTCTCGGGAGGATTGCCAGCTGAAGCGTCGCGATAGCCGAGGGCATTGTAGTCCCAGAAGAAGGAGATCGGGGTAGCGCCCTGAGCGATCGTGCCCGTCTTGGCGATCACGGGGACGAAGTTCCCAGCCTGGTTCAGTTTGTTGAACCAGTCAAGGCCGGGTTGAACGTTATCCAGCGTGCCGCCATTGGCGAGTGCCGCTGCAATAACTGCCATGTAAGCCTGGTTCGAGGTACGTGGATCGCCAGCCAAAGCAACCTGGCCCTTGTATTCGGGCTTCAGCAGGTCTGCCCAATTTGTCGGGACATTTTGAACAACAGCGGTGTTCACAATGACGGACAAGACACCGTAATAGCCGCCAATCCACATTCCATTCGGGTCCTTTGCGGGAATTCCGAGAACTGTATCAGGAATTTTATCCCAGTTGGAAGTCTTATAGGGTTGGTAGTCTCCGGCGGTCATGCCTTGCGCGCCAAAAGCATAGCCAACATCCACGATATCAGGAGCCTGGGGGCCCTTATTGCCCTTGTTGGCTTCGATGGCGGCGAGTTCGTCGGCTGAACCCGCATTGGGATCCAGCGAGTTGAGTTGGACACCGGTGGTAGCTTCGAAGTCGGCGAAGATCTCGCCGTAGTTGGCCCAGTCGGGCGGAGTGGCGATGATCGTCAGCATGCCTTCGGTCTTGCAGGCAGCCAGCAAGTCGGCTGGCACACTGGATACAACAGTACCCTTATATCCCTGAGCCGCGCCTGTACCATCAAATGTGTAGGCAATAGTGGGAGCGGCAGTCGCGGGAGCGGCGGTTGCGGGGGCGGCAGTCGCCGGGGCAGCAGTGGCCGGGGCAGCAGTGGCCGGTGCTTGGGTGGCGGGCGCCGGAGCAGCGGTCGGTGTCGCTGCGGTGCCGCAGGCGGAAAGTGCGAAGGCCGCGACAACTACTATCGCGATCAGATTGAAAACAAACTTCTTGGTTTGCATATTCTTCTTCTCTCCTAATTTCTAGATATCTTTATAGTAGGTTATTTACTTATTGAAAAGTTTGAAAGGATCATTTGCGTATATTGTGTCAGGCCACCTCCATTCCATATACTACGATTCATTGTAGCATCCTCAGGCGCCCGAGTCAATCGGCATCCGCTTCCGCCCGAGGGAACATGCGTGCAAGCAACCCCGCCATCTTAACATCCCAAAATTAACAGCCTTTGAAGGAGAAGTTATGGTCCGGTTAAAAGTGGGCCAGTCCTCCTCCTTCAAATGGGAAGGTTGTTTGGCAGGCGCTTACTCCACCGGGATTTCCTTATACACCTTTTCGATCTCAATGCCCTGGCGCCTACGATAGGCACTGAACCCGAAGTAGATCGCTGCGGCCACCAGGTAATTGACCATCATGAAGACCATCGAACTGACATTCGACCAGCCGATGTTGTACGTGCCGACGGCCGGGAGGGCGGACGGCAGCACGTTCGGGTCCCAGAACCATACCACCAGCAGCCAGTCGAGGAAGCCCAGGAAGATCAGGCCGGCCAGCGTGACGAGCGGCATGGCCTTGCTGCTGGAGGTGCCCTTGATGACCTGCAACAATATCCACACCAGGATGACCGCGTTGAAGATGGTGAGCAGCCCAAGCACGATCACCACGAACCAGGTGAGACCATTGGCACCCAGGGCCCCCAGCCCGCTGATGATCGTCAAGGCATCTTTGAGCGAAGTGTAGATCAGGTAGACCGCGAAGACGGCATACAGGACGGTGACGATCCAGCCCAGCCAGGCCGGTACCTTGTACTTGGCGATCGGCGAACCCTCGAAGACATCCTTGGCCCTCCAGGGCATGACAATCCCAGCGATGGTGGAACCCAGGAAGGTGATGGCAATCACGACCGTCGCGTCGAGCGCGAGGGTCTGGAAGCTGAAGACCTTGAAGGCATACAGGTAGGAAATGATCGCCGATGGAATAACCATCAACAGCAATGCATTGATGGGCGTCTTGGTGCGCGGCTCAATCTTCGAGACCCACTCCGGCAACATGCGGTCGATGGCGGCGGCAAAGATGACGCGGGTCGAGCTCAGGAAGAGCGTCCCGGACCAACCGAACCACCACAGGCTCATCAGGAGCACAATGATGAACATAAGCGCCGGGCTTTTGACCAGGAAGGCTGCAAAAAGGGCCGGGTAGGGCCAGATCGGCAGGGGTGGTTGGGTGGCGGTGTAGCCGAAGCCCCAGTTCCAGAAGGCCCCGTTGGCCATGTTGTAAAAGTTCCAGCCGATGGTCTTGCCGATAAGGAGGAAGAATATGACTGCCCCCACCGTGGTCACAACGATCGCCCAGAGCATGCCCGAGAGGTTGCGCTTGTAATCCGTGGCACCACGCACTTCACCGTACAGGGTGGAGCCCCAGTTGGGCCACAGGTTGAAGAAGGTCAGCATCGGTACCAGGAAGATGCTGGCTCCCAGGGCCAAAGGAAAGAGCGGACCAGCAACCGTGCCGGCATCTGCGCCGGCCTTGAGCGTGGCCGCATAGGTATCCCCGGCCTGCGCGCCAAAGCGGGGCGCCAAGGCATTGAAGTTGGCCATAAAGGTGGCATTGTTCCCGAACAGGAGCAGGAGGAAGACGATCGCCAAGCCAACCAGGCCGCCCCAGAAGCAGAATTTCTGCACCCGGGCATACCACTTCATACCGACGCCAATGTAAATAAATACGATCAGGCAGACCGACAACATGCCGACGAACTGGCCGGCCGAGGTGGTGGTAAACCAGAGGGCGGCATCCTTTAGACCTGCGATCGCCAGCAATGGCGTATAGACCTCATAGGTGAGCATTTGACCATAGAGCGGGGTCCACAGCCAGAGGATGAACCACCAGCCTGTGACCGTCAGGATGAACCCGACGGTACGGTTAAGGATGCGGCTCTGCCAGACATAGTCGCCGCCGGCACGCGGCATGGCAGAGATCAGGCTGGCGTAGACGATCACTTCGAAGATGGTAAAGAAGGCGCCAACCACCACTCCCGTGATCAGACTGCCCTTGAGATAGTAACAATAGGAGAAGATGAACAGACCGAGGGTAATCAGGTTGATCGAGAAAGTGGCATAAATGAACGCATCAAAAACCGACCAGGCCCTTACCAGGCCGCTTGCCTTGCGTACGAACAGAGAAACGTCACTCATCTGAATCTCCTTTGGAAGGTTTTTCGATCCCCTGAGGTTTATTCAGGAGATCTCAAAAAGAAAAGATATCGAACCGATGTGTTTGCGAATCTCCACGATCAATCCATCACCAATATGCGCCTCCTTTCTTGACCCGGTAAATAGCTTTTTTTTATCCTGTGGTCAACAGGTAGTTGCCAACCTTTTGGGGTTTAAGATCAATAACAGCACCGTTCAGCATGCCTTGCTCGTACATGCTGCCGGGATTGATGCAGAGGGTTTTCTTATACTTGCGGGTACCCTTGCCTTCGTGGATGTGCCCATGCAATCCCAAAAGAGGCTGGTATTTGTCGATCACGGTCATAACGGCATGGCTACCAACCGGAACCATGGAACGGCCGGCGTAAGCGGGCCGCAAGTCCTTGGTCAGTTCAGGGGCCTCGTCCAGACCGCTTCCATAAGGTGGCGCATGGAAGCAGAAAACTGCCTGGGATGGATTCTTCACTTTGCTGATGACCGCTTCAAGACGCTTCAGCAAAGCCTCGTCCGGTTCCTCGCGGTGGGTATCCCAAGGGGTCGGGTTGGACCAGCCAGAATTGGCCATCTCGTGGTGTTCGTCAAGCTCAATCACCTGGCCTTCCACGCTGCGAACACATTTCGAGGCCGCGATGACCGCGTCGATCTCGAAAATATCGTCGTTCCCCGGGCAGACATAACACTGTATACCTGTCCCACTCAGCTTGGCGTCCGCATACTCCATCCAGCGCTGCATGGTCTCAATTACCTTTTTGAGGAAGAGCTCATCCGACTTTCCCGGCGTGCTGGCAATGGCTTGCACTTCATCCGGGTCCGTCATATACGGATAATAGCCGCGGTTCTGGATGGTCTGGACCATCTTGTCCACTTCTTCTTTCCCGTGCAGGAGGCTTTCCTGCTCCAGCAAGGTCACCTTGAAGGCTTCGCTGCCCTGGGCGATGATAGGGATGATGGCCTTGCCGGTCATGTCGCCGCCCAGGATCAGGGTGTCAGCCTCATAAAACTTGCTGGCGGCGAGGAACTTCTTCCAACAGATCTCGGAGCCGTGCACGTCGGTGGCAAAATAAATTTTCATTGTGGCATCTCCAGCTTTCCCGGTACCAGACCCTTGAATTGGGTACGCAGACTCGCCTCAACCTCGGCGGGAATCAAGTCAATGCTGCCCTGAGCCAGTATCTCGTTCACGCGCTGCATGGCACGCGCATGCGTATCGAGCGAGCCTCTCTTCTCCCAGACTTCGCGCGCTTCCCGGTCTGCCAAGCGGGGGAGCAGGGCTTCGCTTTTCATGCGCCTGACGGTATGTGGGCTCATCATGAACGACCCGCCCGGTTTTATCTGCGCAATAACTTGCAAGGCCAGCTCATCCTCGGTAAACGTGATGCCGCGCTTCAAGCGCTTGAGCATCTGGGCGATCTCGTCATCAATCACGGCTTTGGCAAAGTCGAATACCTTCAGGGCATCCAGCAGGCCGCCCATGTTCAACATATCCGCCCCCGCCAATACGCCCGCCGCAGTTGACATGCCCGTTTCGTAGCCAGATTGGGCATCGTTAAGCTTGGCGTTGGACAACCCGATGTAGCCGCCGCAAGGCACGTTGTAAAAGCGCGCCATCTGGGCGAAGGCCATATGCAACATGCCGCACTCGATGCCTCCCGAGGCATACGCACCGGTACGCATATCAGCGACGGTCGGCAGGGTGGCGTAGATGGTCGGCGTGCCCTCCCGCACCATCTGCATCAGCACCGAGATGGCAAGGAATTCGGCGTTGCCCTGGGCCAGCGTGCCTGCCAAGGACATCGGCGAGGTCAGTCCGGCATTAGGCACGATGCTCGGGTAAACGGGCAGCCCCGCCTCGCTGAAGAAAATGACCGCTTCGGTGGATAGCTGATCCATCGTGAGCGGTGAGACGATCGGGCAGTAGTGGTGCGTTACGAACGGGCGCTGGCGGTACGCCTGTGCGCTCCCCGCGAGCGTATACAGCATTTGCATGACCGCGGCGGCATCGTCCATATCCTTGGTGGTGCTGCGGATGGGTTTGAGGCAGTTTTTAAGAGACGGGTAGAGCCGCGCCAACGTGAATTGTCCCGGCGGCGCATCGTCGGCCAGCGTGGAGATCGAGAAGACGTCGTAGGCGGGCAGCTCCTGGATGAGGTACGCAATCCGGGCGATGTCGTCCGAGCGCGCCCGGCGCGTGTATCCCGTGACCGGGTCGATGACATCCGGCGCGGAGCTGCCGGTGACGATGACCGGTCCGTCCTGCGGGATGGTGCGGTCGTATTTAGGGTCGCGGCCGTAGAATGTAAAGGTGGGAGGCAGCATGGCCCGATACTTCTCGACCACGACGGGCGGGAACGTGACGATCTGCGTCCCGGCGTTCACCTGGCAGCCGTGCTGCTTGAAGATGGCGCGGGCTTTTTCATTTCGCACCAGCAAACCGACGTTCTCCAGTATCTCCAGGGAGGCAGTGTGGGTGCGTTCGACCTGTGGCTGTGTGAGCAGGGTGGCAAAGTTGATCAAAGAAATCTCCTAACGACCAGGCTGAAAGACTGCTTCGAGGATGTTCCACCGCAAGCCGGGCTGCCAGGGCGTTGGTCTCATCGATCGGAAACATTTGCAATCCGGGCCGGGTCACCTTGAGGGAGGCGGCTGCCGTGGCAAAGCGGACCGATTCCTCCAGGGGCCATCCGTGCAAATGACCGTAGATAAAACCGGCCGAAAAGGTGGCCCCGGCCCCGCAACCGTCCACGACATGCACGGACGGGGCATGCACGCGTACCACCTGCGTGCCACGTACCGCCAGGCAGCCCTCGCCGGCCATGGTAATGAGAGCAGTTTGGACGCCGGTTTTTAACAACTTCTCGGCCACTTCCAGGGGCGGCACCTCGCCCAACTGGGCGGCGTCCGTCACTGCCTGGCAGATCATCGCCCGGCCGGCATAGCGCTTCAGCAGCGCAGGGTCGGCGTGCCCGTGCTCGAAGTTCAGGAAGACAGGCACACCCAGGCGGAGGGCCTCATCCATTGCCCGCAGGATGTGATCGCCGTCATACCAATCGACGTAGAGCAGGCCGGCGCCGGCCAGCAGGGAAAGGTCGGCCGTGTCGAGGGTATCCAGCACCTGCGGCGCCCGCTCCCAGAAATACGTCCGAGCGCCGGTCTCGTCCGAAACGTCCACCTCCCAGGGGGTTTTGATCTCCCTGGAATGGCGAACCTCGCCTTGAACGCCCCAGTCCTTCAACTGCTGCGCCAGGATGTGGCCGCGTGGATCATCCCCGACCGCCGTACCGATCATAGCCGTAGGGACCTCCCACTGGCGCAGCAGGCAGGCGATGATGGCGGCGTCGTCAAAGACGAACTCGCTGACCTCCTTGACGAGCGCGCCGGTGTTGTGCTCGGGCAACTGCTCCACAACCATGATGGCGACGGGGGTGAGCATTCCAAAACCAACGTAAGCAAGACAGGTATTTTTCATTTTTCCAAAGCAGTTTTCATCTCTTGCAGATACCAGCGCAGGAAACGATCCAAGTTATATTCCTTGTAAGTGGAGAGTGGACCAGGAGTGTAGGCATGTGAATTCACCCCGCGCTGCTGGTTGGCACAGATCGCCCAATCCTGCTCGGCGGTGAGCAGCCAGAAGGGCAGGAGCTTCTCGAGATCGTAATCCCGGCCCTCTTCGGCCCTGGCATCCACGAGCCAGATCATGCGGATGCTAGTATGAGTCAATCCGTTGGGTGTGAGACGGACGGAAACGCCATGATCACAACTTGCGTGTATCCAAAAATTCGGCATGGTGCGCACGCGCAGCGTACCTACATCCGGGTCGGTGTAATCGCCCATGAGCGGCGCCACCTGCCGGCCGTCCATCGACTCGCTGACGTAGCCTGCCTCCATTGGGGTGCGGTTGGCCGCGTACCAGATGCCATGGTCGGGATCCGGGAACTCGGTCATGCCGGTTTCATCGCGCAAGGACATGCCCTGGGCTGCCAGCCTGGCCTCCAGGCGCGTCGTGACCGCCTTCAGCCTTTCGGCCACGCGTGGGATGGTATCGTCGGCATTGTAGTGATCAAAGTTGGCCTTGATGTACTGCGGGTGGTTCACGTTGCAGTGATAGCATTCCCGATTGTTCTCCCAGACCAGCTTCCAGTTGGAGTCGACCTCAAAATCCATGACCTTGGCGACCCGGGCGCGTCCAAGGCCCTGCGGCCTGGCGACAGGGGCAATCGCTTGATAGGCAGTTTCAAAGTCCCCAGGCTCCCGGGCAAGGCTGATGAATATCAGGCCCTCGACCTCCCGGGCATGGGCGTGATGCAGGCCGAGTTGGGATTTATCCAAGCCTGCCTGCATGCCATGCTGTAGCAATAGGTTACCGCTGCGGCCATAGGTCCACTGGTGGTAGGGGCAAATGAAGCGCTTAACACTGCCTTCTGCCTCCTGGCAAATAACCGAGCCACGGTGGCGACAGACGTTATACAACGCATTCACTTTTCCGTCGTCGCCGCGGAGGAGGATGACCGAATCCCCTTCCACGTTGTAGAGGAAATAATCGCCGGGTTTGGGTATCTGGCAAGAGTGACCGGCGAAGAGCCAGCCCTGGCGCCAAATGGCGTCCATCTCGGCGCGGTAGAGCAGTTCGTCGTGGTAGAACGGACGCGGCAGGCCATGGCCGGGCTGGCGGGAATCCAACAAGGCCTTTAGCGTCGATATTTCGTCAGCGTTCAAGGGCAACATTTTGAAGCCCTTTCCATGTAAGAATTGTCCGGTAGATCAAGCATGCAGACGCTCACCTTTGGGGTCGAACAGGACCGTAGCCGTCACCTCGCCCTGGAAGCGGCCCTCGACCAGATCCATTTCGAGGCGGGTGCCTGCTTTAGCCAGTTCCATTGGCAGGTAGGCGTACAGGATGTTCTTCTTCAGGGTATACCCGTAGCCTCCGCTGCGGACACGCGTGACCACTTTGCCGCCGTGATAGACGGCTTCGCCTGCGTAGATCTGGGTGAACTCTTCGCCGTCCAGCACCAGGGTGCATAGCTTGCGGGTCACCCCGGCTTGTTTTTGCCTGACCAAGGCTTCCTTGCCAATGAAATCGCTTTTGCCAAGGTCGACGCAGAAGCCCAGTCCGCCCTCGTAGGGCGTTTCCAACTGGGTGACGTCGGCCGTGTAGTAGCGGTAGCCTTTTTCCAGCCGCAGGGAATCGAGCACTTTATAGCCGCCGACCTCGATGCTGAATTCCCTGCCGGCAAGCAAAAGCTCATCCCAAACAAGCATGGCGCGCTCCGCCGGGACATACAGTTCCCAGCCCAACTCGCCGACATAGCTGACGCGTTGGGCCCAAACCTCGACGCCGTTGACATGAATCGTCCTGGCGTGAAGGTAAGGAAGGGCCTCGTTCGAGATATCCTCGCCGGTAAGTTTTTGCAGCACTGCACGTGCCTTTGGACCCCATAACGCCAGGCAGGCATAATCCATGGTGATATCCCGGATCGTGACCGGGCCATCCTCCGGCTGTGTGTGCATCCTGAGCCAGGCGAGGTCGTTGCCGATAAAGGCGGAACCGGTGATCACCATGAAGTGCTGCTCGGCCATGCGTGAAATGGTCAGGTCGGCCTCCACGCCGCCGCGCGGGTTGAGGAACTGGGTATAGGTCGCCGTTCCGACCGGCTTATCCACGTTGCTGTCCGCCACGCGCTGCAGGAGGGGCAGGGCGCCCTTACCGCTCACCTCGATCTTGCCGAAGGAGGTCAGGTCGAAGAGGCAAACGCGCTCGCGGGTTGCCTGGTGCTCCTTTCCAACGCGCTCGAAATACGGCGGGCATTTCCAACCCCATTTGCGCTGGTCAGCGCCGGCCCGCCGCCAGGATTCTCCGGGCTCAAAGTAATTGACCCGTTCCCAGCCAAACTTTTCCCCGAAGACGGCCCCCAGCTCCTGCAAGCGATAATGGACCGGGCTGACACGGTGCGGGCGCACCCACTCATTCTCGTCGTTGGGAAAGCGCAGGCGGTAGTAATATTTAACACATTCGCGGGTGCGTTCGGCGGCATACTCCGGGTTGGCATAATAGTTGCCGAAGCGGGTGGCTTTATACGCGTAGACATCCTGGGATGGTTCGCCTCCCACGATCCATTCTGCCATGAGTTTGCCGATGCCACCTGCGCCGCCGTAGCCGTTGAGCGACATGCCGGCCGCGATCCACATGCCGCGCGCTCCGGCCATCGGTCCAAGCATGGGCTGGCAATCCGGGGTATAGGCGCCGGGATGGCACACCAGGGTGATGATGCCGGCCTGGTCGAGGAATGGAATGCGGCGAATGGCGCCTTCCAGCAGTTGCTCAAAGCGGTCGTAGTCGGCCGGCAGAGTAGTCCCGCCGTGTTCCCACGGCACGCCATCGATCCAGCGCGCCAACGGGTTCGGCTCGTAGCCGCCGATCACCAGGCCGCCGGCCTCCTGGCGCATGTAAACCAGGTTGTCGGGGTCACGCAGGCAGGGGGTAGTGCTGGGGAATTCATGGCCGGTGACCGCTTTCAGGGCAATGTGTTGGTGATCCACCGGTGTAGTTGGAATGTACAGGCCGGCCATTGCCGCCACGCGCGGCGCCCACAGGCCGGCGGCGTTGACAACAATCTCGGTGCGGATGGCACCCTTGTCAGTGAGCACGCGCTGGATCTCGCCCTTTGGAGAAAGCTCGATGCCGGTCACTCGTACGCATGTATTGACCTCCACGCCCATCTCGCGTGCAAAGCGGGCCATACTGGTGGTCGTGGAGTAAGGATCCAACTGGCCGTCGCGCGGCAGGTAAATTGCGCCATACAAGTTTTCCCTGCTCAATTGAGGCATGATGCGCAGGGCTTCCTCCGGCGAGATGACCTCGACATCCATGCCGATTGCCTTGGCGCGGCTGACGCTGCGCTGCAGCTCTTTGAGCTGATCTTCCGTCGAAGCCACGCGCAGGCTGCCAACATGGTCAAAGAGTCCCAGTCCGCTGTAAAGCTCAATGCTGTATTTCCGGAACTGCATCAGTGTTTGCGAGGTGGCGAACTGTGTCACCAGCCCGGCAGCGTGAGAAGATTCTCCGCTGGCGATCTCCCCTTTTTCACACAGGACAACATCCGTCCAGCCCAGTTTTGCCAGGTGATAGGCAATATTTGCCCCGACGATGCCTCCCCCAACGATTACAACGCGTGCCTGATCTTTCATTTTTCCGTTCCACCTTTCGATATATTAAGTTTGGACATCTTCAAGCCAGGAAGAAAATTCTGGCGATTCCATTTTCTCGACGGCCCTGTCCCAGCGTTCGGCCGCCCAACCCCAGAAATCATAGTTTATCTTCGAAATATTCGCCTGGATGGCCGCCCAGAGCGCCCAACCCACATCCGACATGATCATATTCAATTTCATGCGCGCGATCTTGCTCTTTGAAGGACTTCCCAAAATAAGCCGCACAAACTTCCACAACCCGGGCTTCGTCATAACCCAATTCCTGGCAGGTGTTCCCCAACTCGAAGCATGGATCGTTGTTCCCGCTGTATTCATAATCGATGATGCGGATTGCTTTGCCATCATCGATGTAATTCTCGGCCAATAAATCATTGTTGCATGGGACGGTGGGCAAGGGCCGGACGGCCAGGCTCCACTCGATCCGCCGGACTAGCGGTATCCTTTCCGGATAGCCGGCGGGAATGCGAATCCCATGTTGTTTGCAAATATCGAGGTAATATTCGGTCAAACGAAACATATTGAAGTCAGATAAGAAACGAGGGCCGGCATGCAAGCACTGGATGGCTCCTGCTATTCTCATTGGCATACCGGGCGCATTCAGAGACTCATTCGACATGGTTATCCCCTGAATGAATTCAAGGACCATGGCCTGGAATTCGGACAGATAATAAAGGACTTTCGGCCCTACACCTGTCTCGGCAGCCGCTTTGGCGTTGAAGTATTCATTGCGCCGGTCGATCGCTAAAAGCTCAGTACTTTCTCCGGGGACGCGCACAAAAAAGGGTGTCCCTCCAACCATAACCTTGTAATTCGTATTGGTCAATCCGCCTGTAAGCGCCTGAATCGAAATATCTTTTCCTTTCCAATCCTCAATCCTAGAAACGATTTTATCGATAACCTGCATAATGATCTCTTCGCATCCTGAGGCGCTCAAAGGAGAATGGTGGTCAGTGCTTTTAGGGCACTGACCACCACCATCCCAATGTTGAAGAAATTTATTCGGGCGGAATCTCTTTGAATGCGTACTCCACGTTGATGCCCTTGGACTTCTGGCTGGCCTTGACGATCACATACCATACCACCGAGATCACAATGATCGCAATGGCAATGATCTGTGCCACCAAGTTCTTGGGGAAGTCAGCGAAGTTCCAGTTCCCAAGGACACCCAAGGCCGGCGAGAGCAAGAAGGCCACCACCATGGCCATCCCCAAGCCTCCGCCGAGCATGCCCAATGCGGATAGCCATGGCATCGGTTTGCCGTTCAGCCATTCCAGCAAGTGGCTCCTCATCGGGTAAAGGAAAACGATCACGGCTGCGATCGAGGCGAGCCGGACCAGCCAAGCCAGAGCCGCAGAAGCCGCGAAAGCCTGTGGGGCCAACACCCAGGTCAGCGCAACGAATGCAGCCGCGCCAAGCAGGGTGAAGAGCACCCCTACGAACCCGCTTACCGTGTATTTGGCGCCCGGCGAGGCCTCGTAGACTTCCTTAGCGCGGTAGGGCAGCAAAGCCCCGGCCAGGCAAGTGATGATGAATACGTAACCGCAGCCGAAGGTCACACCCAGGGTCAGGGTCGTCCAGGTAAATGGCTGGGTGACCAGGCTGTAACCAACGATCACCGGCAGGCTGGCCAGGAAGTAGCCCAGGTGGGCATTCACCGGGGTATGGAACCTTTGATTAACCTTGCTGAACCAATCCGGCAGCAGCCGGTCGAGCGACATGGCCACAAGGACGCGGGTCATCCCGATGTAGCAGTTGCAGACGATCTGGAACCCGTTCAAGAGATAGCCAAGGCCAATGATCAGCACGACGATCGGGCTGGCAGTCAGAGCCACTGCCAGGATCGGGGGCCACAGGTTGAAGCCGTTGATGTTGGCCGCGGACACCCCGGACCAGTAGCCGGCGCCCGCCACGTACAAGAAATCCGACCCGGCCACTTTTTGGATGCCCAGCGCCAGCAGGGCCAGCAGCAGGCCGGTGGCGATCAGGGAACCGACCATGATGAAGGTCTGCGACTTGAAGCTGCGGGCATCCTTGATCTCGCCGTTCTGCTCGGCCGAGTAGGTGGCCCACTGCAGGGAAGTCCAGGCGATGGGTGCGACCAGCAGGGTCGCCATCAAGCTAAAGGGCGGATGAATGTTGATCCCGGCCTTGGTTACGGCATCCATGGCGGTCTGATAGAAGTTGGCTACACCGCCCGAGGAGACCGCAAAGGCGTTCAGGCGCGTGATGAACTGACTGGCGGGCGTGGTAAAGAGCACCACGAAAACCGTGACGAAGCACAATATTGTTCCCCA
The DNA here is from genome assembly GCA_963746015.1 of uncultured Chloroflexia bacterium. Taxonomy (GTDB): domain Bacteria; phylum Chloroflexota; class Anaerolineae; order Anaerolineales; family Villigracilaceae; genus UBA877. The sequence continues at coordinate 63,878 of CAVUZS010000013.1, read as the reverse complement.
GAAGATCACATGCTGGAAACGGACGTAGTTCTTGAAGCCCGAGGTCAGCAGAATGAGGGACAGGAGGGCGTTGAGGACGCTGACAATGATGATGCCCGTCGCAGAGGTGAACCAGACGCCCAGATTCGACAGGGAGGCCACGTGCATTGTTGCACCCAGCCCAAGGAAGAGCGGTGCAAAGCCCAGGTAGGAGACCAACCAGCCTGAGAGGGCCACCCATTGTAGGATCCAGATCACGAATCCTGACATCACTACCGTGAAAGCCACGCCACCCCCAAACACGCGGCTCTGGAACACATAGTCGCCGCCTGAGCGGGGCAGGGCAGTTGAAAGCCAGACGTAGACAAAGGCAATTGGAATTTCAATCACCATCGCCAGGAGAATCCCCCAGACCAATTGGCCGCCCGGAAGCGACCCGGGTGCCCACAAGTAGGTCCAGGGGAAAATCAATCCCATTGTCAATATGTTGTAGACGAAGGCAGAATAGGGAGACATAACCCGTACCAGCCCAGACGCCTTGCGCGTAAAGATTTCGGGTCTGGGAGCTACTGTTTCAGCCATTTGTTCCTCCTTTGATGAGAGATAGTCCGAATTTGGTTGCCTTGAATTGACCGGGTGATGGAAGCTCCATATTTCATTCCCATCACGCATTGCTAAAGACACCAATTTTGTTTCTTTCTCTAGATAGCTGCCTCCTTTCAAATGGACGCTTTCTTAACCACTTGTCATCTGGTAGCCTTCCACTTGACCATCCACGAAGGTCACCAGACAACCACGCAAAATACCTTCTCCGTATTCGGAGCCCGGATTGATGCAGGTGGTGCGCCCGATTTTTGCCACCGATTGGGATTCGTGGATATGACCGTGCAAACCCAACATTGGCTTATATTTTTCGATGGCGTTACGTACCGATCTACTCCCGGCACCGTACATGACCGTCTGCCCACCCTGGATGATCGGTTCCGGGGGATCCTTGGTCCAATCCAACATGGGGCATGTGTCCAGGGATGAATCCACCGGCGGATCGTGGAAATTAAAAATGGTGTGGCTGAGATCCGGCACTTTAGTTACCATTGCTTCGATCATTGCGCCCAATTCTTCATCTGATATTTCGCGTGGGGTTTTCCAGGGCGTCGGGGTACTGAAGCCTATTGAGATCATGGTGTGGTCGTCATCCACCTGGACGACTTCTCCTTCGCAGTCGAAGAAAGAACGGGCACCTTCACGCTTAAGAACCGATAACACCTCGGGTAAATCATCGTTTCCACCGGTCACAAAGCATTTTTTCCCCGTCCCGGCCAGGCGTTCCTCCGCCAGGTCCACCCAGTTGTTCAACCGCTGACGAGCAACTTCATGGAACAACTCGTTAACCGCTTTTTCATCCGCGGCAAGGGCATGGAATTCATCTTCATCCATGACCTTATGGTAAAAGCCCAGGGTTCCCAAGCGGCTGACAAGCTCATCCAGTTCCGTTTGGGTGGAAATTTCTTCGACGCGCCCTTGCAAAGTGGCGCGGTAATGATCGTTTTTCTCCTTGATGATCGGGATAAGCAATTTGCCGGTGATGTCGCCTCCCATTACCAAGATATCGACATCATAGAATTTCCCGGCATTGATAAACTTTCGGTAGGTTCGTTCAGAGCCGTGCAGGTCGGTGGCAAAATACAGCCGGGTGGCCTTTTTGCGATCTTTTTTGGAAAATAACGGCATAACAACCTCCGCCAAATAAAAAGACCTGAAAAGCGCTCCGTTCCGCTTCAGGTCTTGACGATATCTGCCGAAACTACCAGGCATTCGACAGAATGGGCTGTAAGGGTTTCGATGTCCAGCGGATCGAACCCTTCATCAGTGATAAGCGTATCGATCTCGTCGATTGTTGCAACCTGGAAATTGGAGACTACGCCCCATTTACTGGAATCTGCAACGATAATAATCTTCCCCTGGGTACGTTCGATCATCTGCTTGACGACTTCTGCCTCTGCATTGGAAGGAACGGTACAGCCATACAGCAAGCTGACCCCATCCACGCCCAGAATTGCCTTGTCTGCATAGACCTGGCGGAGGTTATCGGTGGCAAACCGGCCCGCCACGGAATTGGAATGGGGTTGAAACTCTCCCCCGATCAGGTGGTGTTTAAAACCTGCCTGGCCCACCTCGAGCGTAACGTAAACGTTGTTGGTAAAAACAGTAATTCCCACATTGCTGCGGATATTGCGAACGACTTGCGTGGTGGTCGTGCCGCTGTTGATAAACACGACATCATTGTCTTGGATGAGCGACGCCGCCAATTCACCGATCAAGCGTTTTTCTTCAGGATGCTTTTGCGCCCTTAGCACATATTCGGGCTCAAGGTTCAGCCTTTGATTGAGGATCGCTCCCCCATGGGTCCTCTCAACCACGCCTGCGCGTTCCAACCATTCCAGGTCACGCCGTACCGTTGCTTCAGAGGTATCCAGCAAGGTATACAAATCATCCATTCGGACGATCTTATGGGTGGCCAGATACTCCTGGATTCGCTCTCGTCGCTGTGCGGGAATGAGAGGTTTGCTCATTAAGAAGCTGGTGGTAGGCGGTTGGTTGAAGGAAATTGAATTTCTGTCACCTAGATTATAAGAGAATCTGAAGAAATTTGCAAGTTTTTGGATTTTTAATTATAATGGCGGTAGTTTTTCCCCTGTCAATCTGTCAAATGCTCGTTTTCGACGAGGGCTGTCCACTGAAACCTCATCGTAGGAGATTGGTATGACAAGCAGTTCTATCGGGATGGTCGAACAAGATCGCTCTGAGCGCGAAATGTTTGAAAATGAACTGAAGCGCGTCCTTCAAGCCAGCGACGCCGCCAGTATTATCCTGCGGGTAATCGGGTCATTGGCCTTCCAGAAGCACTGCCCAAAATATGGATATCTTCAGGCCGCCATGGGCCGCGCCTACACCGACATCGATTTTGCCGCTTATGCCAGACAGAGCAAGGAAATCCAGGTCCTGATGGCCGGCCTGGGCTATCACGAAAACCGGGAGGTCTTTATCGTTTCCGAAGGCAACCGCGCCATTTTCGAAAGGCAGGACACCGGCCTGCATATCGATGTGTTTTACGAAAAACTCGATTTCTGCCATGCCATTTATTGGAAGGATAGGTTGGAGGTGGATCATCCAAGCATTCCGTTGGCTGAAATGCTCCTGGAAAAGATGCAGATCGTGCAGATCAATGAAAAAGACATTATTGACACCATCATGTTGTTGCTCGAACATCCCCTGGGCGACCAAGACAAGGAAACCATCAATATCAAGCGGGTAGCTGCACTATGCAGCGCCGACTGGGGGCTATGGCGCACGACCACCATGAACCTGGACAAGGTCCGCCAACTGGCGCAGGGTTACAAAGAGCTGACCGACGAGCAAAAGGCAGCCATTGATTCGCAAGTGGCAGCAGCGCTGGGACGGATCGAACAGGAACCAAAATCCCTCGCCTGGCGCTTACGCGCGAGAGTTGGGGATCGTGTGAAGTGGTACAAAGATGTGGATGAAGTTCAATGAATTGTAGGAGGCGGTTATGAAAATTGTGCGCGGCCTGATGCATGCGGGGCTGCTTACCTGCCAACCGGACGCCACCCTAGGCCAGGTGGCCGTCCTGCTTACCAGGCACCATGTGCATGCCCTGATCGTTGCTGACCGGGATGGCAGTCCTTTAGGTATTATCTCCGATTACGATCTGCTGGCTGGGGAATGGCTTTCGGCGGATTCCCAAAGCCTGGCTACGATGCGAGCCTTGACTGCCGGGGACCTGATGTCCTCCCCGATCGATACCGTCGAAGCAAGTTCGCCTTTAGGGGCGGCGGCTCATACGCTCATCGAGAAGGATGTCAACCGCCTGCTGGTCACCGAAAAGGGTGTCCCGGCAGGGGTAATTTCGACCTCCGATTTTGTTTCCAGCATTGCCGGAGAGGAAAAACCGCTGCGCGAGACCGTCGCGGATGTGATGTCAGATGCCATCCTGGTCTGCCGGGAAAAAACCCCACTTACTTCTGCGGCGCGTACCATGACCCAGGCCGGCTGGCGCTCGGTGCTGGTGGTGGATGCCAAAGGCAAACCAGAGGGCGTGGTCAGCGGTAAGGATTTGCTGCCCTGGGTAGAGAACGGTATCGACGAAAAACTGACGGTGCGGGACATCATGCACCCCGCGCTCACCATTGATATACACGCCGGGTTGCGCGAAGCCGCCGACCTGATGATCCAGAAGCACTATCATCGCCTGGTGGTAGTCGACAAGGATGATCCAGCAGGCCTTCCCGTTGGGCATCATTTCGTCATTCGACATTGTGGCCGAGATGGCCAGGCCCGGATCGATCTGGCAAAAATAAGAATCCTCCCGGGCGATTTGCAATGCTCCCGGGACGATAAGATTTCTTCAACTTTGTGGAGAATGCTGAACATGGCTCTTACCCTGGAAGAAGCGATTGCCCGCGTCCCTCAATGGGCAGGTGCCAGCGACTTGAAAGCCACGCCACTGGGTGGTGGGATCACCAACAACAATTTCCGCATTGATGTGGGCGGAGAGTCTTTTGTACTTCGCATCGCCGGGGCAGATACGGAACTTTTGGGGATCAACCGGGAATACGAATATGCGGCCAACCTGGCTGCCGGCAAGCTGGGCATCGCGCCGGAAGTGTTTTACTTTATCCGGCCGGAAGGGTATCTGGTCACCCGCTTCATTTCCGGGCGTCCAATCCTGCCTGAGGAGATCTGCCAACCTGAAAACATCCGCCGGGTCATGGAAGTTGTACGCAAAATCCATAGCATGCCGGAAATTCCCGGAACCTTTGATGTTTTTCGCATTGTTGCAGATTATTCTGAAATTGCCCGCCGCTACCAAGTGGCGTTTCCCCCGAATTTTAATTGGCTGATCGAACGCATGCAGGCCGCCGAGCAAGCCTTGCGTATCCGGCCGCTTGCACCCTGCCCATGCCACAACGATTTGCTCAACGCGAATTTCCTTATCAACGGCCAACTCTACGTCCTGGATTGGGAATACGCCGGGATGGGTGATATTTTTTTCGACCTGGCCAATTTCTCTGACCATCACAAATTGACCGATGAGCAGGACCGCTGGCTTCTGAAATGTTATTTCGAGGCAGGTCACGCCCAGCCAGTGGGCGCACTTGAAGATCATGAAAATCATGTCCGATCTGCGTGAAGCGACCTGGGGGCTTGTCCAGATCGGCATCTCGAAGCTTGATTTCGACTTTCGTGACTATGCCGATAAGTTCTTTGGGCGTGTCATGGAAAATATCCAAAATCCTGAATGGAATGAATGGCTCAAGGAGGTAGGTAAAAATGTCTGATTTTCCCACTCATGCTCAAGTAGTCATCATCGGTGGAGGCGTTGGCGGATGCAGCATTGCATACCATCTAACGCTCATGGGGTGGAAAGATGTCGTCATCCTGGAACGCCACGAGTTGACCAGCGGCTCGACCTGGCACTCTGCCGGCCTGGTCGGGCAGATGCGTTCGGATGCCAACCTGACCCGGATGATGCACTACAGCACCGACCTGTACCGGAAACTGAAGGACGAGACCGGCCACGATCCCGCCTGGCGCGAGGTCGGCGGCCTGCGGCTGGCTTCTTCCGCCGAACGCATGGAAGACCTCAAGCGGCTGGTTGGCATGGCGCAATCCTTCGGCGTGCCGATGGACCTGATCTCGCCCAAGGAAGCCATGGACCTCTTCCCGATCATGAACCCGGATGGGATCGCCGGCGCAGCTTATACCCCCAACGATGGTGTGATCGATCCGACCGGCCTGACCAATGCCCTGGCTACCGGCGCCAAGCAGCGTGGGGCACGCATTTTTACGGACACAAATGTGGAGAAGATCAACCTGAAGAACGGCCGCGTCCACGATGTGGTCACCGACAAAGGCACGATCGAGACCGAGATCGTGGTGAACGCCGCCGGGCAATGGGGCGGCGAGGTCGGGAAGATGGTCGGGCTGAACCCTGCCCATCGTGCCGATGGCGCACCTGTATATCATCACCAAACCGATCAAGGGCGTGGGGCACGATTTCCCGACCCTGCGCGACCCCGACCTGCTGGTCTACTGGCGCGAGGAGGTCGGCGGACTGGTCACGGGTGGATACGAGCGCAACCCGGCCCCGTTCGGCCTGAACGGCATCCCGCGCGATTTCAAATACCAGCTCCTGCCGCCCGATTGGGAACGCTTTACCCCGCTGATGGAGAACTCCATCAAGCGTGTGCCGGCGGTCGAAACGGCCGAGGTGATCCAACTCTTGAACGGGCCGGAAGGATTCACGCCGGATGGCGAATTCCTGCTGGGTCCCACCTCGGTCAAGGGTTTCTGGGTGGCATGCGCCTTTTGCGCCCATGGGTTGGCCGGCGCCGGCGGCATCGGGAAGACCATGGCAGAATGGATCATCGATGGGCATCCGGAATGGGAAGTCTGGCGATTGGATGTCCGCCGTTTCGGTTCCAACTACAACAGCCAGGACTACACGGTGGCGCGTACCATCGAAACCTATACCCAGTATTACGATATCCATTACCCCGGCGAGGAGCGCATGTCCCGGCGTGGCCTGCGCCTTTCACCCACCTATCACCGCCTGCAGGAACTGGGCTGCTACTTTGGGGAGAAGACCGGCTGGGAGCGCCCCAACTGGTTCAAACCGTATGAAGAGTTAGGCGCGCCATGGGCATGAGCCGAAAGGCTGGGCACATCACAACTGGTCGCGCGCCATCGGCTACGAACACCTGACAGACGCGCGAGAACGCCGGTCTGTTCGACGAGACCTCGTTCAACAAATTTGAGGTGCGCGGGCCGGGCGCGTTGGCTTTCCTGAACAATGTATGCGCCAACGAGATCGACCAGCCGGTCGGAACAATCATCTACACCGAGTGCTTGAACAAGCGCGGCGGGATCGAGTGCGATTTCACCGTCACCCGCCTGGCCGAGGAGCGCTTCTTTATCGTTACCGGTACAGCCTTCGGACAGCACGACCTATTCCTGGCTGTCAATGAACATGCCGGAAGACGGAACGGTATCGATCGAGGACGTCAGCTCGTCCTATGCCTGCCTGGGCCTGTGGGGACCCAAAGCGCGCAAGATCCTGGAGAAAGTCACCAAAGCCGATGTTTCCAACGCAGCCTTCCCATATATGACGGCTCAACGCATCGTCGTTGGAGATGTACCTGCCCTGACCTCCCGAGTAACCTACGTCGGTGAGCTGGGCTGGGAATTCTACTGCCCCATGGAATACGCCCTGCGCTTGTGGGATACGCTCTGGGAAGCCGGGCAGGCCGAAGGATTAGTGGCGGGTGGCTACAAGGCGATTGACTCATTGCGACTCGAAAAAGGCTACCGCTACTGGAGCAGCGAGATCAGCCCGGACTATTCTCCGCTCGAAGCCGGACTGGGCTTCGCCGTCAAGCTGAATAAAAAGGATTTCATTGGGAAGGAAGCCCTGCTCAAGCAGAAAGAAGCCGGCTTGACACGCAAGTTGTGCTGCTTGACGCTCTCCGACAGCCGCACCATCGCCCTGGGCAAGGAACCAATCCGGTCCAAGGACGGCAAGATGATCGGATGGGTGGCCGCCGGTGGATATGGCTACTCCGTTGAGAAAAGCATTATCTATGCCTACCTGCCGATGGAGTTTACCAAGGTGGGCACAGAACTGGAGGTCGAATTCCTTGGGGAACAGGTCGGGGCTGTGGTTGCACAAATGCCTTTATGGGACCCAAAAGGTGAACGAATCAGAGCATGATCGCTCCAACTGGTCGTATAATGCCTTTTATCCAAGAAAGCGGTTTTTCATCGAGACATGACGTTTGGCCGCAAAAATAAACGGAAGCTAGTAGGAAGAACCTTTGAGGAGAGAAAACATATGTCAATCGTAAATGCAAAAGAAATCATGATGGTGGCTGCCAAGGAGAAATATGCTGTTGGTGCCTTCAATATCACCGACCTCGTCCAAATGGAGGCGGTGGTGGACGCAGCGGTGGCCCATAAATCTCCGCTGATCATTCAAACCTCGGTAAAGCCGACCAAGTTCCTGGGCGTGGAAGTGCTGGTGGCGATTTACAGGACGATTGCAGCCTCGGCTCCCATCCCGATCTGCCTGCACCTAGACCATTGCACCGAGATCGAGCATTGCAAGAAGTGCGCCGATAAGGGCTATACCAATATCATGATCGACGCCTCCAAGCTGCCAGTACGAGGAGAATATCCGCCAGACCAAGGAAGTCGTCGATTACTGCCACAGGCTTGGTAATATCTCGGTGGAAGGGGAACTGGGCACCGTCAGCGGGGTGGAGGATCAGATCAAGGTGGCCGAGGACGAGACCCAACTGGCCAATCCCAAGCAGTCGGTTGAGTTCGTCGAGCGCACCGGCCTGGATATCTTCGCTCCTGCCATCGGCACTGCCCATGGGGTTTACAAGACCAAGAACCCCAAGGTGGATTTCGAGCGACTGGGCAAGATCAACGAGATGTTGAATGGCAAGACGATCAAGACTCCGCTGGTGGTACATGGTGGAACCGGATTGCCGGAAGACTACATCAAGAAATTGATCGAAATGGGCGGTGCGAAGGTAAACGTCTCCACCGAGTTGAAGCGCACCATGCTCGACGCCGAATACGAGTACATCACGGCCCACCGGGAGGAATACGATCCCGGCAAGGTCGACGAGGCAGTCAGGAACGCCATCCGCACAGCCGTCGGCCATTGGATCGATATCCTTGGCTCAACCGGTAAGGCATAAGCCCAAATAAAGAGTGCAGGGGAAGGGTGAGGAGCGATGATCCGCCTTCACTCTTTCCTTGTTCCGCATCAATCGAGAACAACATTTCAATTAATCGGGGAAGGACACTTTCTCCTTTACCCAAAGTATTGAGATGACACATTAGATAAGGAGCAAAACATGAAGAAGGTAGAGGAATATTTTGTACCCTGGGTAAAAGGCATCCCGATGTACATCTCCGGGCATATCGAGCTGGCCTGGAAAAAGCCGGAACTCCACCGCATGATGTCAAACGAGAACCCGAACCCACCTTCCGAGAAAGTGTTGGAAGCAATCACCAAGTATGCCAAAATGGGCAATCGTTACCCGGACCAGGGGCTGGTGGTGCGAAGCAAGATCGCCGAGATCAACGGCCTGGCCGGTCCCGAGAACGTGATGCTGGGCAATGGCTCCAGCGAAGTCTACGACAATATCTTCCGCTGCTTCCTCACAGTCGGCGATGAGGTCATCCAGCACACCCCCTGCTTCGGCATCTACAAGCTGCGCGGCACCATCCTGGGCGGCAAGATGGTTTCCGTGCCCATGATCTACAAGAATGGGCAACTGCTTTACGATGTCGATGGTATCCTCAAGGCAATCACGGACAAGACCAAGATCATCGTCATTGCCAACCCGAACAACCCGACCGGCAACTTCATGGAGGCGGCGAACTTTGTGCGCATCGCCGAGACAGGCATTCCCTTCGTTGTGGACGAGGCCTACGTCGAATATGCCGGTTTAGGGATGTCCCAGGTAGGGCTGATCAAGAAATACAAGAACGTGATCGTCACACGCACCCTTTCCAAGGCCTATGGTCTGGCCGGCCTGCGCTTTGGCTATGCCCTGGGCGACAAGGATGTGATCGGCCAGATCTCAGCGGCATTGTTGCCCTGGAACGTGGGCACGATCCCGATGTGGGCGGCGTTGGCGGCGTTCGAAGATACCGACGCCCTGGCGTACCGGGTGAAATTCAACAACAGCGAGGTGGATTACATCACCGAGGCGCTCAGCGAGATCAAAGGCCTGGTGGTATTTGCCACCAAAGCGAACTATATATTCTTCGATTGTGGCCCGTTAGGCAAGAAGGGCAAGGACATGGTGGCCTTTGCTGAACAAAAAGGCCTGATCTTCCGCCCGGAAGCCGAAAAATACGGCAGCGACGGCTGGTTCCGCATTACCATCGGAACGAAGGAAGAAAACCGCATGGCTGTCGAAGTCGTGCGCGAGTTTTTGACCGGCAAGTAGTCTCAGAACCCGGGAGGTCTGCATTTACCCCGGGATTTATGCGAGTGAGGAGGCTGAGTATGGGAAAGATCAAGGCTGTGTTCTTTGACCAGGACGGCGTGATCATCGACACTGAACGCGACGGCCATCGCGTCTCCTTTAATATGGTCTTCAAGGAATTCGGTTTCACCGACGAATGGAGCGTGGACTACTACCACGAGCTGCTCCAGATCGCGGGCGGCAAAGAGCGCATGAAGCATCACCTGGAGACCAAGGGCTTCAGCAAGGCCGTCCCTCCGGAGAAGGTGGATGACCTCATCAAAGAGATGCACAAGCGTAAGACGGCCATCTTCGTCGAGTTGATCGAGACCGGTAAACTGCCGCTGCGTCCGGGAATCCATCGCTTCATGAAGGAAGCCATGCAAGTCGGTCTGAAGATCGGTGTATGCACCACTTCCAATGAGCAGGCTGCCAAGGCGATCACCGAAAAAATCCTTTCGGACATCAAATTCGATATCGTGCTGGCCGGGGACGTGGTGGGCAAGAAGAAACCGGATCCGGAGATCTACAACCTGGCGCTCAGCCGTACCGGCCTGAAACCGGATGAAGTCATCGTCGTGGAGGATTCCAGGAACGGCGTGCTGGCTGGAAAAGCTGCCGGCGCGCACGTGGTGGTGACCACCAACTCCTATACGGAGAAAGAGGATGTCAGCGATGGCGATATCATCGTAACGTGTCTGGGCGACCCGGACGGTGAAAAAGGACGCCTGACGAAAGGCGGCAAGAACCTGAAATTCGATGGCGTGCTGAAGGTGAAACAGGTAGTGGATTATTTCGCCAGCTAAAACAGCCTGCATCAGGAATCGGTAAAAAAGGACGCAAAGGTACCTGCTTTGCGTCCTTTATGTACATATGAAAGCGTTCGGTAATTTGTATTCGGAACAAGTTAAATCCGGGTAACTCCTAGTGGATGAACTGAATAAAAACCCAATACAGGCCGGCGGCGACCAGCGCGGTGGCCGGTATGGTAAACAGCCAGGCCATGGCAATCTCCTGCGCCACACCCCAGCGCACCTTGTTCGCCCGTTCGCCAGCGCCCACTCCCATGATAGCCGAACTGACCACCTGCGTTGTGCTAACCGGGCCTCCCAACAAGGAGTTACTCAGGATGACAACCGCTGAACTCAATTGGGCGGTAAACCCATCTACAGGCCGAATTTTGTAAATCTTGCCTCCCAGGGTGCGGATCAACCGCCACCCGCCGATCGAGGTGCCTATTGCGATCATGGTTGCGCATAGTAGAACGACCCAGCTTGGAACGACAAAAACCTTTAAATAGCCAGCAGTAACCAATGCCAAGGTGATAACCCCCATGGTCTTTTGGGCATCGTTGGCACCGTGGCTGAGCGCAAGGGAAATACCGGTCACGATCTGGCTGCGTTTGAAAGAAACTATTGATACGCGGGGTGGCTTTCCAACTTATATAACAAGACAAATCTAATAATCAAGAATCCAACCAGAAAGCCGATGATAGGAGAGGAAAATAAGGAGACCAACACTTTTATTAGACCCGGTATTTGTATCGCGCGCCATCCCGCAGCCATGATCACCGCTCCAAGGATTCCACCGATCAAGGCATGGGAAGAACTGCTTGGAAATCCAAGATACCAGGTTAGTAAATCCCACAGGATGGCGCTGACCAATGAAGCCAGTATTACCTGTGTGGTAATGAGGTGGGAGTCAACGATGCCATTCCCGATGGTGTCTGCCACTGCCACCCCAAAGATGAATGGTCCCGAAAATTCCGACACAGCAGTAACGCCAAGGGCGATCCGAGGTGAAAACGCCCGAGATGAAATCATCGTGGCCACCACATTGCTCGAATCATGGATGCCATTTAAGAGATCGAATGAGGCGCCAATAATAATCACTGCGATTAGTACGGGTGTCATGTTTACTACCTCTCCCTTTGGAGTTTTTTATTGCGGTTCTTATCCTGTTATTTCAGGAATGTTCATTGAAGATTACGTGTCAGTATCTTGAAAATCAATGCAGCCAGGAGGGCTGTTGCAGGAATTGTTAGAAGCCAGGTCGTACCTATCTCCTGGGCAATTTTCCAACGTACCTTGTTGGGACGTTCGGCAGCGCCTACACCCATAATGGCCGAGCTGATGACCTGGGATGCGCTGACCGGCCCGCCACTGAGGGAGGCGGTCACGACGATGAGCGCCGAGGAAAGCTGGGCGCTGAATGCATCGATGGGAGCAATCTTATAGAACCCGGCTCCGACAGTGCGGATCAATCTCTGGGCTCCCACGGCCGTCCCGGCGGAAATTGCCAGGGCACACACAAAGATCACCCAGGTTGGAACGACAAATGAACTTATACTTTTCTCCGTGAGAAGCGCCAGGGTAATCATCCCCATGGCCTTCGGCGCATCATTGCTGCCGTGGCTGAGTCCCAGGGCTATCACCGTAAATATCTGGTTGCGCTTAAAGTTTTCGTTTACGCTGGGTGAGGCATCCCAGTTAATTCTCATAATAATCCGTAGAACAATGAATCCAACTATAAAACCGACCAGAGGGGCAACAAACAAGGGGATCAATGTTTTTTCCAAACCGGATAACTGGATGGTTTGCCATCCAGCCGCAATGCCCACTGCGCCGATCAGGCCACCTACAAGAGCATGGGATGAACTGCTCGGCAGTCCCAAGTACCGGGTGAGCAGGTTCCAGGAGACCGCACTCAGCATGGCTGCCAGAACAACCGGCGTGCTAATATCACTCGCCTGGACGATCCCGTGCCCGATCGTCTTTGCTACTGCCACTCCAAAAATGAATGGACCAAGGAATTCCGCCACAGCCGTCATACCCAGGGCGGCGCGCGGGGACATGGCGCGCGATGAAATCATCGTCGCGACAATGCTGCTCGAATCGTTATTGCCATTCAGGAATGCATACACGAGCGCTAAAACAACTATCGCAATGAAGGTCGGTGACACAAAAGCTGGCCGTCCTAGGCAATCTTGACAATAATATCGCCGATGACATTGGCCGCCTCGTCGACGCGATCAGCCGCATTGCTCAGGTGGCGATAAACTTCGCGCGATTTCAGCATCTTGACAACGTGCTTGATATCCTCCACGCCGCCGAAAAGGTCTGCCAGAGCCGCTCGATACGTCTCTTCAACCCGGTTCTCGAGAGCCTTGGCGCGCTGAGCGTGATCGTTTGCGACCCCCGGATGGTCTTCCAGGCGATCGACTGCCATCAACAGTTCATAGGAGGCGTCCCTGAGGATGGAGGCCATTTGCTGCATGAATTTTGTCGGCTCGACCTTCATGATCTCCATCTCGCTGACCGTGCTGTAGGCATAATCCAGGACATCGTCGATCGTCCGGGAAAGCGAAAAGATATCCTCGCGGTCAAAGGGGGTGATGAAGGTCTTATTTAATTCATCGATCAGGATCCGGCGGGCTTCGTCAGCCTCCTTTTCCTTGGCGGAAAGCAGAGCCGATGCGACCGGGTCCCGGCCATTCATAAAAGTTTTGAGGGCCTCCAGGCCTTCCAAGGTAAGCGAAGCCTGGTCATGGATCAATTTCAGAAAAACATTTTGGCGTTTCTTAAAAACTCGAAACATGGACGGAAATCCTCCTTTTAAATAATTACGCGTCCTTTTAATGACGCAAAAATGTGCGGCTGCCTTTGGGGACGCACTTCTTCCAACCGGTTATATGTTGACCAAGAGGCTGGAACCTATCCAGACCAAAACATCATTGGCTCTGAATTCGTCACAAGTGACTTAACACAACGTTCATTGTCCTTATAAAATAGGTATCGTTAATATCCTGTTAATGTCAATCATAACACATAAATGAGAAACGGCGTCCCGTCGATGTCCAGCATTACCGGGTTCATGAGATATTATCCCATTCGCAAGAGTTGCTCGGCATTACCATGTGCAATCCGCTGTATGTCCACGGGGCTGAGCGGAAGCTGCTCCAGGAAATTTCGGGCGGCCAGCATCGAGGCGTAGGGGTAGTCGGCCGAAAACATGATCCTGTCTACTCCCACCTGGAACAGGAGATCGATGAAATTGGGGGTGTAATTGAAACCGCTGAAGGTGTAAAAGAGATTCTCGCGCAGGTAAGCGCCGATGGGGCGCTCCAGCTTGGTAAGCTGCCTGGGCAGGTTGTGATCGAGCCTGGGCAGCATGAACGGGAGCGCTTCGCCCAGATGACCAATTACCAGTTGCAAATGGGGGTAACGATCAAATGCTCCGGCGAGGATGACCCGAAGAACGTGGACGGCGGTCTCGATATGCCAGCCCCAGCCCGAGGCTGCCAGTTGGGCGGTTACTCCCGGGGCGAAGTTCCCTACGTAGGAGGCTTGAATGACCGCCTGTGGAGGCGGCGTGGGGTGCAGGTAGATGGGGACCCGGAGAGCCTCGGCGCGTTCCAGGATTGGCCAGAAGAACGGATCATCCAGGTAACGACCACGGGTGTGGCCGTTGATTACCGCTCCCTTGAAACCGTAATCCCGGACCGTGCGTTCCAACTCACCGGCGGCAATCTCCGGAGCAGAGGTGGGCAATGCGGCGAACCCGGCAAAACGATCCGGATGACGCCAAACAGCCTCCCCAAGATAGTCGTTGGTCTGGCGGGCGAGTGCCACAGATGGGTCGGTATCAAGCTGTTCCACACCGGGGGAGTTCAACGACAGCACCTGCACATCGATGCCGGCAGAGTCCATATCTGCGATCCTGAGATCATCGAGATCCGACAATTGGTCGACCAGGTGGGCGTTAATGGGGGCATCTGGGCATGGGTTGACTTGACCCGCTCACCGAGTTCACGCCCTGGACCTTCCATAAATGCGGGGGTGACAAAATGCTCTTCCAACGTGATTGTTCGCAAGGTCTTTTCATCAGTTTGTGACATAATCGTTTGCCTCTTTCTTATCTGCCCATGTTTTCTTCGAAGGCGGCGACATCGGTGAAATAACGCGCCACCATTTCTGACTGGCCGGGGTTGGTATAGATCTCAGCATGGGGGTGATCAATCAGGTCGACGATGGCAGCGGCGGCCTGTTCGGGCGTTTGGGCGGCCGCGCCAGGGCGGAAGCCGCCGGGCGGAAGCGGTGTGCCGTAGAGGGAATTCTTGGCAAAGTCTGAGCTCACCATCGGGGGCATGACCACGGAGATATGGATATTTGGATAGGCTGCGCGCAGATCCATGCGCAGGTTGGCAGTCAGGCTGTTCAGGGCCGCCTTGGATGCGCTGTAGACCGAGCGATAGCTGGCAAAAGGGACACGCCCAAGTGCCGACGATATGTTTATCAAATGACCTGTGCCGCGCTTCTTGAAATAGGGTACGATGGCCTGCATACCGTACAGGGCGGATTTGGCGTTAACCGTCATCATCAGGTCAAATTCTTCATCGGTCAGGTCAAGCACCTGGCGGTTGATGGCGCGCCCGGCGTTGTTAATCCACACATCCACCTGGCCAAAGGCGCCCAAGGCTTCGTCGCGTAAATTTTCCACATCCGCGCGGCGGGTCACGTCCGTTACAACCGGCAGAGCGCCTGCACCACACTCCACGGCTACCTGGTTTAGCTCTGCTGTGCGCCGCGCGCCCAGGACAACTTTATCACCGCGCCCGGCCAGGATTTTGGCGGTGGCAGCGCCAATGCCGCCACTGGCGCCGGTAATTACGATTACTTTTGATGTCATTATTTTCTCCTTTGGAATTAATACTCTTACCTAATCAATACCTTTAGCATCTATCCGAAAATGATAGAAGAACCGCATTTTGAGTGTGTGCGGCGAAGCCGCACACACTCAAAATGCGAACCCTTCCTGAATTCTCGGATAAATTCTTAGATAATACCATTTTTTCAGAAGCCTGCAATTACCATTGTATTCCTCACCGGAGGAGGTGATCATGGACATTGCCGATAAACAGGCGTGGATGAGCGAACTGATTGTGGAGATTCGGGAATTACTGGCGGGGGAAAGCAATGTTAGCCGTTATCTGCTTGTGAAGATGAGTCAATCCTGACATTTTGACATGCGGCGGTCAATTCATAAAAAAGTAACCCCATCTGCTCGGCAGAATAAGGCATTTCCCGAAGGATCCATTTCGTCAAAAGCATGTATGCCCCGCCAGTTACAAAATCTGCGACAAATTCTATTGTTTGCCCATCCGCTTTTGATTTTCCATTCCAAACCGCTAATTGCGTTATCGCCAGTGAAAAATACTTCTGCAGGTATTGCTTGAATTCCTCATGAATGTCTGCCTGAATAATCAATCGCAATGTCTCGGCATAGCGCTCCCAAAATTGGAACAGGAGAACGCTATATGTCTTGCGATCATAAAATCCTCCCGCAATTGCATCCAATAACTCGTTATAAAATTCTGCAAACACACCATCCACTTGACTCAGCAACAATTCTTCTTTGGAATGATAGTGTAAATAAAACGTCGGGCGGGATACTTGCGCACGGTCGGCAATTTCCGTGATCTGGATCTCCCGAAATGGTTTTTCCTTCATCAATTGCAATAAAGCGTCTTGCAGCCATCTGCGTGAACGCTGCGCTCGCATGTCCGTACTCGGTTTTGTAGACACATCGGCTCCCTTGTAAATTATTTGACAGTCAGGAAAATTGATTCTTGACAGGGCCATTGATAAATTATATTATACACGTGTAAATAAAATAGTAGACCCAGTTGCCTTTCTGCAGCACAGTGAGGGAGATTTCAGATGAAATGGATTTTCAGTGCGTTCATTATCGTTTCTATAATTCACATGGTTGAAGAGTACTTCTACCCCGGAGGATTCATGGACGTTATGAAGCGCCTTAATCCCAAGTTTGCGCCGCTGGTAACTGTGCCAATAACGGTCATCATCAACGGTTTGCAATTGCTATTGTGCGTTGTCGCAATTTTGATTGGGGAAAATGATCTTATCTTCAGCATGTCGGTCGCGGGATTGCTCTTCATTAACGGTTTGATGCACGTTGTGGGATGCGTCAGAGCAAAAGGATATGCACCCGGAGTAATCACTGGAATACTGCTTTATATGCCCATTTCCGGGTACGCTTATTACCTCTTTATCAGTTCAGGTCAACTAATGTTGAAAGGAGTAATTGTTACTGGTATATTGGGTTTATTGTATCAGGCAGTTCCGATAGGTTATTTCTGGTTGGCAAGCACGTTTAGACGGGCATAGATGAGACCAGTAAGGGCTATCTCCTTCAGGAAAGCGTGGACATCTTGACTCTAAGGGAAAAAGGAATATACTTCCACCTCAGATACGAACAATAGCTCGTATTACGAGCAAATACTCGGATATTAAGCACTTTTCCCCCTGAACAACTGACCAAGTTGAATGACAAACATGGATAACCAACTTCCTCCTGCCAAAGACCAAACCCGCCGTGAGCGTCGCATCGAGCGCCAGCGCAAGGCGATCATGGATGCGGCTGCCGGGCTGTTCGCCCAAAAGGGCTACCTGGCGACCACCACCAGGGATATCGCCGAGGCAGTCGACATTGGCGAGAGCACCCTGTATGGTTACTTTTCCAGTAAAAAGGAAGTGCTCCAGGCGATCCTTTCCCATCAGGCCGAGATGGTCGACTCGCTGTTGGTTCATCTCACCGAATTGGAAGATCTCCAATCCTTTGTGGACCTGGTCGACCTCTTGATGGAAAAGATCCTGACGAGAACCGTCTACAACCGGGTATTGATCGCCGAAGCCTGGACCGACGACGAAGTTTTACAGGCTTATGTGATCACACGCTGGCAGCCGGTCATGCAGACGCTCCAGAACTTCATATCCGTGAAGATTGCGAAGGGTATCTTCCGGCCGATCGAGCCGGACCTGGGGGCGCGGATGATCGTGGCCTGCTTTATCGCCGGCGATCCTGCCTGTATTGCGCGGGGTCGAACCGCCTCCATCCCCGGAGCAGCGCCATCATCTTGCCAAAATGATTGTCGAGATCATCTCCAATGGGCTCAATATCCAGAAAGGATAAGCGACATCTTGATGTTCCAGCGAATCCTTGCCATCATCCAGAAGGAATTCTCACAAACCTGGCGTGACCGGACCACGCTGGGGATCATGCTAACCATGCCCTTGCTGCAATTGATCCTGTTCGGGTATGCGATCAATACCAATGTGACCCATATCCCTACCGTGGTCGCCGACCAGAGCCTGGATCAAGCCAGCCGGGCCTACCTGGATGACATGGTGAATTCAGGTTACTTCGACATCATTGCCACCGCACCCGACCAGGCCGGCGCGATCCAGGCCATCGATGCCGGCAAGGCACAGCGTCGGGATCGTGATCCCGCCCGATTTCGCCGAGCATGTCCAGCGCGGGGATGCCCAGGTGCTTATCCTGGTGGATGGATCCGACCTCTTCACCTCCCAATCGGCGAACGCCTTTGCCACCATCATCGGCCAGGAGCACGCCATCAAGATTGTCTACGATGAGATCGCCCAGGCCGGGACGCAAGCCTCCGGGAATGTCTTGCCGGCCCTGAATGCGCTGGTGCGCGTGCTCTACAACCCGGATATGAAAGACCTGTGGTTCCTTATCCCGGGGATGGCGGCCATGCTGTTGCAGACGCAGTCCCTGGTGCTGACGGCCGCCGCAGTGGTGCAGGGAGCGCGAGATGGGAACCATCGAGCAGATCCTGGTCACGCCGATCCGCCCGATCGAGCTGATGATCGGCAAGATCGTCCCCTATGTGATCATTGCCATGCTCAATATGCTGACCGTGATCGGCATCGGGGTTTTCTGGTTCGGCGTTCCGTTCCAGGGCAGCTTCTGGCTGTTCATCGGCCTATCCTTCCTGTATGTCTTCAGCGGATTGGGGCTGGGGCTGCTCATCTCGTCCATCTCGCAAAACCAGCGCCAGGCGCAGCAGTTGATGATGCTGTTCATGATGGTCAGCCTGTTGCTGGGAGGATTTATTTTCCCGCGCTATACCATGCCGGCGGTAGTGCGAGTCATCGGTAACCTCTTCCCGATGACGTATTTTGTGCCCATCTCGCGCGGCATCATCACCAAAGGGATCGGTTTCTCCGTGCTGTCCGGCCAGGTGCTGGCCCTGGTGATCTACATGGTGGTGGTGATGTTCCTGGCGGCGATCACCTTCCGCAGGAGACTGGACTGAACATGGCAAAATCCCTCCAGCGCTTGCGTGCCCTCATCTACAAGGAAACGGTGCAGATCCTCAGGGACCGCCGCACGTTGATCCTGTTCTTTGCCCTGCCGCTGATCGAGTTGTTCCTGTTCGCCTATGCGGTGTCCCTGACCATCACGCATTTGCCGACCGCAGTGGTCGACCAGAGCCTGGACACGCGCAGCCGGGATTTCATCCAGGCGCTGGTTAATTCGGGGGACTTCGATGTCACGCTTGTGCTCCAAAATGAGCAGCAGGTGATGCAGGCGATCGATGCCGGGACGGTCAAAGTCGGGGTGATCATCCCTCCGAATTTTGAAAGACAGGTGCTGCGCGGCGAAGGCAGTGTCCTGATCCTGCTGGATGGTTCCGACTCCTTCAGCGTCGAATCGGGCTATAACGCCGCCTTGAGCATTGCCCAGAAATATTCGCTGGACCTGACCACCGAGAAAGTGCAGAGCGGAGGGCTCGCCAGCTGCTCGAGTGGCTCTGGCGGGCCAGTTGCCGATCACCACCACCACCCGGGTGCTCTACAACCCGGATATCAAAGACCTGGTCTTCATCCTGCCGGGCCTGATCGCCCTGATCATGCAGATCATCGTCGTCACGCATTCGGCCATGGCGATCGTGCGCGAACGCGAGGCCGGGACTCTGGAACAACTGCTTGCCACCCCTGCCCGGCCGGCCGAGATGGTCATCGCCAAGCTGATCCCCGGCATGCTGGTGGCGATCCTGGATATGACCATGATCCTGGCCATCGGGGTCTTCTGGTTCCAGGTGCCGTTCCAGGGGAACATCCTGCTCCTGGCCGGCCTGTCGATCCTCTTTATCATCTCCGGGATGGGCCTGGGGCTGGTGATCTCGGCCATTGCCAAGACCCAGCGACAGGCGCAGCAATTGACCAGTGTGATCCAGCTTTTGGCGATGCTGCTGACCGGCTTTATCTACCCGCGCACCACCATGCCGCTCTGGACGCAGATCATCGGCGACTTGATCCCCATGACCTATTTCGTGCGGATCATCCGCGGGATCATGACCAAGGGCGTCGGCCTGACGTTCCTGTGGACGGATTCCCTGACGCTGCTCGTATATGCCGCCATTGCGCTGGCCATCGCCGCGGCGGTGTCGAAGAAGAGATTGGATTGATCGCCATGTCCAACTGATGTTGCCATTTCAGCCCAGGCTCTGGTCAAGCACTTCAAAGGGCAGCGAAGAACTGGTCACTGCAGTCGATTCCGTCTCGCTGGAAGTGAAGCGTGGCGAGACCTTTGGCCTGATCGGTCCGGATGGAGCCGGGAAGAGCACGACCACCCGGGTCATCCTGGGACTGCTCAGGCGGGACGCCGGCAACAGCAGCGTGCTTGGCTATGACTCGATGCGGGATGTGTACGAAATCCGTGAACGGAGCGGGTATATTGCCCAACAGTTCACCCTGCCGGCCGATATGACCGTGCTGGAAAACATGCGTTTCTTTGCGGACCTGCACGGCATTCCGACGCAAACAGCAAAAGTCAAGTATTGCCGAGTTGCTCAAGTTTGCCGGGCTGACCGAGTTCACCTCCCGCCCGGCCGGTCGCCTTTCGGGAGGCATGAAGAAAAAATTGGCCCTGGCCTGCAGCCTGATCCACCAGCCACAGGTTGTCCTTCTGGATGAACCAACCCTGGGCGTGGACCCGGTCAGCCGGCGTGAGTTCTGGAACCTGCTCGGCAACCTGCGGGCGGAGAAGGGCCTGGCGATTTTCGTCTGCACCCCTTACATGGATGAAGCCGAACGCTGCAACCAGGTCGGGTTGATCTATAAAGGCCGTTTGATCGCCCAGGATACGCCCGCCGGGATCAAAAAGATGGTCCCCGGTCACCTGCTTGAGTTCAAGCCGGCGAAGTTCGTACCGGCGCGTGACCTGGTGACCGGCATGCCGGGCATCCTGGAAGTGCAGACGTACGGCGCCATGCTGCACCTCTTCGTCGATGAGGTCGAGCGGCGCCAGAGACAGATCGAAAAAGCGCTGACCGCCCAGGGCATCGCCTGGAGCGGGATGCGGGTGATCGAACCGCGCATGGAAGAGGCGTTCATCAGCCTGGTGACGCGGCAGGAGGCAGCCGAAAATGGCCAATAACCGATTGGCATCCGAGGGACCGGCCGGGCCGGATGAGGCCGATCCCGTCATTGCCGAGGACCTGACCAAGCGCTTTGGCGAATTTACTGCGGTCGACCGGGTCAGCTTCCACATCCACCCGGGGGAGGTTTTTGGCTGGCTGGGGCCGAACGGCGCCGGGAAAACCACCACCATCCGCATGCTGCTGGGGTTGATCCGGCCGAGCGCGGGCAAATTGAGCGTGCTTGGGCTTCGATCCGGTCACACAGACCAAGACCATGCAGGCGCACGTCGGTTACATGTCCCAGCTTTTCACCCTGTACAACGACCTGACCGCCCGCGAGAACATCCGCTTCTATGGCAGGGTCTACGGCCTGACGCGCAAGGCGCTGGCCCAGCGGCAGCAGGAAATCATCCAAATGGCCGGGCTGGAAGGGCGCGAAGACACGTTGACCGCCAACCTGTCCGGCGGCTGGAAACAGCGCCTGGCTCTGGGCTGCGCCATCGTGCACAACCCCAGGGTCATCTTCCTGGATGAACCGACCGCGGGCGTCGACCCGATCAGCCGGCGCGAGTTCTGGGGCCTGATCTATGCCATGGCCAAGAAAGGCACCACGATCCTGGTAACCACCCATTACATGGATGAGGCGGAGCTTTGCCAGCGGGTGGGCTTCATCAACCAGGGACGCCTGGTGGCAGTCGGAACCCCGGATGAACTCAAGCAAACCCATATGCACGGGCAGGTGCTGGAGATCGATACGCCTGAACCAGACCGCGCCGTCCGCCTCTTGAAAGAGGCGCAGACGAATGGGAGTCTGCCCTTCGAAGAGGTCGCCTTGTACGGGGCGCAGATACATGTGGTTGTGCCGAGTGCGGAAGAATTCCGCAAGCCGGTCAGGAAGCTGCTCGAAGCGGAAGGCATCCAGGTCGACAGCATCGAATGGATCATGCCAACCTTGGAAGATGTATTTATCTCCACAGTTAATGTTTCTGCCGGAAGGAATTTACCAATAGGAGACAATGGAGGTTGATCTATGAATGCCCAGTTTCAGCAAGATTTCCAATATAAGTGGGGAAAATATTTTCCGGGTGCCGAGCTACCAGTGGCCTATTACTACACCGATGAAGTCAGCGCGGGGGAACGCGCCGACAGCCAGGACGAGGAGCATTGCGTTATTGCCAGTTTCCAGCGCGTGCGCCAGGGCCACACTTTTGTCTATGGCGCAGACAGTCCGGGTTGCTTGGGCTGGAAGCGCTATACCGGCTTTTCCCAATCCCTGCGGCCCAAGTTCGAATTCTTCCTCTCCTGCGGCATACCGGGGGAGATCGAAGGCGAACGGTATAAAAAGTCGCCGGACTTGGTCAACGGCTACCTGGAAAGCCATCCTGCTTTCCAGGCTCCCGGACGTTTCCTGGTCTTTAAGCGTTGGGATAAGCTTGCCGGGAACGACCTGCCTTTCGCGGTCATCTTTTTCGCCCCGGCGGATGTGCTTTCCGGCCTGTTCGTCCTGGCCAACTATGACCGCTCCGACCCGTATGGTGTGATTTCACCCATGGGCTCCGGCTGCTCGACTATCGTGAACTATCCGTATTGGGAGGCGCAGTCTGATCGGCCGCACTGCGTACTGGGGATGTTCGATGTTTCGGCCCGCCCCCAGGTTGCAGCGAGTTTGCTAACCTTTACCATCCCTATGAAACGATTGGAGCAAATGGCAGCCAACATGGACGAATGTTTCTTGATCACGCCAGCCTGGGAGCGCGTGCAGGCGAGGATTCAGCAAGCCAGCCAATCCTGGCAGTGATCACGGCGTCGATTATGATGGCCGTCGCGGCCCTGTCGGTGTATACGTCCGTGAACGGCTGGGCCGCCACCCTGAAATGTGACCTGCCGGGCAACGGCCTCGTTCTACGGGCTGCCTGCGCTTCAATTCTGCCCATGGCAAACACAGCGGAAGAAGCGATGTACTGGACAGCGACCAAGGACAGCCTGAAGCAGCAACTAAACGGCCAGCACGATTACGTCCTGCACTTCCCGGCATGAGGACTCCCGCCGAACAATGCATTCTGGTCGCTGACCATGACCGATGTTCAAAGCCACATGTTCACCGATCCATCCGACGGCGCCGACTTTGCCTATGTCGGCACACGCATCACCGGTACGCACTCCGGCGATTTCCTCATCACCGGACCGGGCTGGAAGGGACCCGTGCCACAGGGGATGCAGCAGATCTCCTCGCCGAACAACTCCGTGTTGGTCGTCGGGCGAGCCCTTGTGGAAGGCGACAGTGACGTGGCGACGGTCTATACCCTTACGAAGCAGATCCAGCTCACACCGTTGAGCCAAAGGTGATAAGTTAACTATGAATGACAGAACATATTACGCCATTAAGCAACTTGCAACCCGGCCAATAGCCCGCCGGACACATGTTTTTGAGAAGGCCAGCCTGCGATCCTGAGCTTCGTTGCCGCCATCACACTTTTTCTTCCGGACAAAGAACTCGCCTAACCCTATCCGCCAGCGCGGTTGGCCTTGTTTTGCGTCAATGGGCTTACCTTCTCAGCCATTAATAACGGCTCGCTGTGTCCCGGATCTATTTTTATCAGCCCAGTCACCAGGAAAGGTTCCGAAGATTGGATGAAGCCACGCGCCTGGCGGAATACATCGGGAAAAAGCACAACATCCAGCATCCCCGTCAGGTCTTCTATGCTCAGGAACATCATCAAATCTCCCTTGGCGGTGCGGCTGCGATGCCCGCTCTGGCGTATTCCTGCCACGGTCACGCGCTGCCCGACCAACCCGGCTGCTTCGACCATCGTGATCGCGCCTGCGGCTGAAACCTTAGCTGCAACAAGCTCAAGTGGGTGGGCGTCCAGACTGACGCCGAGGAGCTCATTTTGGGCGGTAACTTTCTGCTCCAGCGTCCAATCCTCCGCGGTGTCGACCTCGGATAGGTTATTGGGAGCACCACCACGGTCAAGGTAATCGAAGAGGCCTGGCTGCCCGGCCTGCCAGCCTCCGCCCTGCAATCGGCGCAGAACTGCGGGGATGGTTCCCAATCCCTGAAAAGCGCCAACGCGTGCCAGGTTTTCGGCCTCCTGGATGCGCGGGTCGGCACGCGCCAGGAAATCCTCCAGCGAAGCAAATGGGCGGTTCCGCAGGATGCGCTCGATGGTCCGCCCGGTCAGGTCACGTACCTGATCAAGGCCCATGAAAAGAACTTTCTGGCTTGATTCAAAGTTGGCAACCACAAAGTTACGGCCCGAATAGTTAACGTGGGGCGGACGGACAGTCAAACCAAGGCGATGCGCCTCGCCCAGATAGACGCGCTGGCTGTAATAACCACCCCAGTTTGCCAGCACCGCCGCCATGAACTCGGCCGGGAAGTGGGTCTTACACCAGGCCGAACGCCAAGCCACTTTTGCATAGGAGGCAGCATGCGCCTTGGGAAAACCATACCCGGCAAAGGCTGCCATCATTTCCCAGATGCGTTCACCCGTCTCGGGAAGAACGCCGCTCCTGGCCTGGGCCTCGCTGACGAATTTTCGCTCCAGTTCCTGCATGCGCTTGCCTGGATCGAAGTGACTCATGGCCCGGCGAAGCAGGTCAGCCTCCGCCAGGCTGAAACCAGCCAACTCGTGGGCGATCCGCAGTACCTGTTCCTGGTACAGGATCACGCCAAATGTTTCCTGGAGTAACGGCGCCAGGGCCGGGTGAAGCTGCTGCACTGGTTCTTCACCCTTGAAACGCCGTACGAAGGCGTCCTTCAGCCCACCTGAAAGCGGACCTGGGCGGTAGAGGGCCAACGCGGCCATCAGATCATCTTCGCTGCGGGCGCGGATTTCCCGCAAGGTGGCGCGCATGCCGGGACTCTCGATCTGGAAGCAGCCAATCGTCCCGCCACTCTCGAGGCGTTGGGATGTTTCGGGGTCGTCGGTCGGGGTCGATTCGAGCACTGCCAGCGACCCGACAAACCGTTCCGGCTGGCTGGCCTGGATGAATTCAGCCACATCTCCCAGCACGGTCAAGCCGCGGATGCCCAGCAGGTCGATCTTGACCAACCCAAGCGCCTCCACGGAGCCCAGGTCGAATTGCGTAATGGTGACGCCTTTGCTGCCCGAGCGCATGACCGGCACAAGGTCGGTTAATGGACCGGGCGCCACGATCAGGCCTCCGGCATGCACAGACAGGTGACGCGGCAGCTTGATCAGGGCTTCGGCTTCATCAAAGACCTGCCGGTAAGAAGGAGCAGCATAACGGCTGCGCAGTTCGGCAAACGAAGAAACCGGCTGGCCACTCTCTTCATCCGTCTGTTCCTCCATGCGAGCGAAGAAAGCGTACGGCAACTGCCCCACCAATTCGCGCACCCGGGCGGGTGCAAGCCCATGGGCCTTGGCGACTTCCCCCAGCGCCGAGCGCGGCCGGAAGCGGTTGATGGTACCGACCATCGCCACGCGTTCCGCCCCATAAGTATCGAAGACGTGCTGGATGACGACGTCACGGCGCCGCGAGCACAAGTCGGTGTCGATGTCGGGCGGGGTGGTACGAGCCGGGTTGAGGAAGCGTTCGAAGTACAGATCCAGACGCAGGGGATCGGGGCTGGTGATTCCCAGGCAATGCGCCACCAACGAGGAAGCCGCTGAGCCGCGCGAAGAGAAGGGGATATTCGTTTGGCGGGCGAATTCGAGGATTTCCTCCACGATCAGAAAGATCGGCTCGAAGCCCATCCGGGCAATCACTTCCAGCTCGTGGTCCAACCGGGCCTGTATTTCAGGGCTGGTGCGACCATACAAATGCTGCGCTCCCGCCTCAGCCTTCTGCCGCAGATATTCTGCGGCAGTCAGGCCGGATGGCAGCGGTACGGTCGGCATATGTGCAACACCCAATGGCAGGTCGAACTTGCAGCGCCCTGCGATCTCGGCGCTGGCTGCCAGGGCTGTCCGAAAGCCCTGGTACCGTCTTTCGATCTCGCGTGCATTGACGAAATGCGCCCCGGCTGGCGCAGTGGTTCCGGAGGGGAGGCGGTCGAGCGGTTGGTTCAAGCGGACTGCCGTGAGTGTGCGCTGCAGGACAGCCTGTTCGGGTGTCAGGTAGTAGACGGGATGGGTAACAACCAGAGGCAGAGACAGCCGCCGGCCCAGATGGGAAAGCAGCAGGGCCTGCGCGGGGTCCTGCAAAGCCAGGTATAGGCGCCTGGAGAAGATATCCGTTAGTGGACGGACCTTCCGCCCAGTGGAGTCTCCCTGGTCCCCGGTGATGGCAATCAAATCCGTGGAGTGCGCAGCCAGCAGGTCGAATGGGCAGGTGGCTGATGGGTCGGAGCGCAATGCCAGGGCGCTGCTCAGTGCGCACAGACTCGACCAGCCTGCCATGCTCATCGCCAGGAGCGCCAGGGGGCCGCTCTCCAGGTCGATCTCCAGGCCTAGCAAAGGTTGGAGTCCGGCTTTGCTGCAGGCTTGCACGAATTCGACCGCGCCGGTCAACATGCGGTGGTCGGTAAGGCCGAGAGCGGGGAACCCATCCGCCTGAGCAGCCTTTACCAATTCTTCCGGCAGCAGCAGGCCCTCCTGGAGGGAATACGCCGAGTGGTTGATAAGAGGAATATACATTAACTCAATTCTACCGCTTCCGCCCTTGCCCCGCATGCCCCATTCCATATGAGGATTGGCGGGGTAAGGAAGCAAAATGGGTGGGATTCGTACCCATCTTTCCCGATTTGTGTTATCTTCAAAGGAATTAGCAAACATTCCTGTATAATAGGGAAATTTAGGCAGTCTGAACAACCGGACTTTTTGGAGGTTTTTGGATGAATGGTGTGAAACCAATCTCGGTGCTGGTCTTTGGCGCCGGGGCAATCGGTACCTACGTAGGTGGTTCGCTGGCGTTGGCTGGGCACCGGGTGGTCTTTATTGAGCAGCCCTCCGTTGCGGCTGAATTGCAAGGGCGCGGGCTGCGGCTGGATGTTTCCATTGACAGGCACAGACAGGCGCCGGAACCGATTAACCGTTCCTCCAAGTTCTTTTGGGTGTGTCTCCTCGCTCGGGGAGGCGATGCAAGCAGGGTCCATTCGATGTTGCCATCTTTGCCATGAAATCCTTCGATACCGCGGCTGCCCTGGAGGAAATCAAACCTTTCGCTGACAGGATGCCGCCCATCCTGTGTTTGCAAAATGGCGTTGACAACGAACCCGCCATTGCAGCGGTGCTTGGCACTGACCATGTTATTGCAGGCACGGTGACCTGTTCCATTGCCAGACATGCTGCCGGCGATATTGTTCTGGAAAAGGCACGCGGGATCGGGATTGCGGCCGGGCACCCGCTTTCAGAGCGTTTGGTGACGGCGTTGAATTCAGCCAGGTTGAATGCACATCTTTACCCGCACGCAGCGGATATGAAGTGGTCCAAGGTCCTGGCCAACCTGCCGGGGAGCGCCACATCTGCCATCGTAGATATGAGCCCGGCGGAAGTATTTGCTCATCCGGGGCTGTACGCTTTGGAGATGCGCATGGCCCATGAGGCGCTGGCGGTCATAGCAGCCCAGGGAGCGCATGTGGTGAACCTGCCGAAAATCCCTGTACGGGCCCTGGCACTGGCCATGCACCTGCCGCCCTTTCTGGCCCGGCCGGTGATGATGAAAGTGGTCGGAGGCGGCCGGGGTGGGAAGATGCCATCCTTCCATATTGACCTGCACGCCGGACGCCGGAAAAGCGAAGTGGAGTATCTGCATGGGGCGGTCGTGCGGTATGGCGAGAAGTCTGGTGTCCCGACGCCGGTCAGCCGCTTGTTGACCGAGACCCTGCTGGCCATGGTGCGTGGCGATATTCCGATTGCAGAGTTTTCCCGCCGGCCGGACAGGTTGATCGGCCTGCTTGCCAATGGACACAGTGCGTAAGATATATTGCTGTTAGACATACCTGCAAAGTATGTAGTTACAAATCCTGATTTTCATCGAAAGGAAGATAGCGTGGAAAAAGAACCTTATATCCTGGCGGTTGACCTGGGCACATCTGCCCTGAAAACCGCATTGATCTCCATATCCGGCAAGGTGGTCGGCTGGGAAGTACAGGAAATTCCCCTGCACGTTCTGCCTGACGGCGGCGCGGAGCAGAATCCGCTGGACTGGTGGGAGGCTTTCCTCTCCACGGCCAAACGACTTGTTCAGAAAGAACTGGTGCCGGTCGAAAGCATTATCGCTGTTTGCTGTTCCACGCAAGGGGAGTGCACCGTCCCCGTGGATGCCGACGGCAAAGCGCTGATGAACGTGATCTCCTGGCTGGATATGCGCGGCGCCAAATATCTTCCCAAGATCATCGGCGGCCTGATCAAAGTGGAGGGTTACGATATTTTCAAGATCCCACGCTTGCTCAACCTGACCGGCGGCGCTCCCACGCATACCGGCACAGACCCGGCTGCGCATATGCTGCTCGTCCGTTACGAATTCCCTGAAGTGTATCAAAAAACATACAAGTTCCTGACGGCGCTGGATTACATGAACCTGTGCCTGACCGGGAAATTTGTTGCCACCTCCGATTCGATCCTGACCTCCTGGGTAACCGACAACCGGGACTCGCAGCATATCAAATACGATGACGGTCTGCTCAAGGCCTGCGGCATTGCCCCGGATAAGTTCCCGGAACTTGTCCAATGCACTACTGTGATCGGCGATTTGAAAGCAGAAGTGACCCAGACGCTGGGGCTGAAAGACGGGGTCAAAGTGGTGGCCGGGGCGATCGATGTCAGCGCGGCGGCCATCGGAGCCGGAGCAGTGAATGATTTCGAAGCGCATGTGTATATCGGCACTTCCAACTGGGTGGCCGCGCATGTGCCCTATAAAAAGACGGATATGTCTTCCTTGATGGCCTCGGTGCCCTGTGCCATTCCCGACAAATACCTGATGATCGTCCTGCAAACCACTGCCGGCGGCAATTTGAATTTCCTGCGCGATAAGATCCTGTATCACCAGGATGAGCTTCAGCAGGGGCAACAGCCCCGGATGTTTTCCAGATCTTTGACCGCATTGCTGAAAAAGTCCCGCCTGGAAGCCATGGGCTGCTGTACATGCCGTGGATCTATGGAGAGCGTTCTCCCATCGACGACCGGAATGCCCGCGCCGCCCTGTTCAATATTTCCCTGGAGAATACCCGTGAAGATATCATCCGGGCCTTTCTGGAAGGCGTGGCGTTCAATAATCGCTGGTTACTCGCCCCGGCCGAGAAATTCATGGGACGCAAGATAACCCAGATTGAATTTTGTCGGCGGCGGAGCCAAATCGAGCCGTCTGGAGCCAGATCCTGGCAGATGTGATGAACGTGAATATCCGCCAGGTGCGCGACCCCATCCAGGCCAACGCACGCGGGGCGGCCTTCATCGCCGCGGTTGGACTTGGGTACCTGGCCTTTGAGGATATTCCGCAAAAGGTCGAGATCAAGGCAACCTTTACGCCAAATCCGGATAACCGGGCGCTGTACGATAAGTTGTTCGCCGAATTGTACCGGTTCTATCATCAGAACAAAGGCAGCTATAAAAGATTGAACGGTTAGAAGGCAATCCAATGACCGAACAACAATATGCCATCTCTGAATATCCCGATGTGAAAGACGTCTACCGCCGTCTGGACGCACTTGTCCGCCAGCCGATCCGTCCCGTCCGGCGCGGAGCGGATGCAGGAATATCTGAACTATTTCGAGACCAAATGTGCCCGCTCGAAAGCGCTCAACGAGGAAGCCCAGAAACTCATCCCCGGCGGGGTGCAGCATAACCTGGCCTTCAACTATCCGTTCCCGATCGCCATCGAAAAAGCCGATGGCGCTTACCTGTGGGATGCAGACGGGAACCGCTATATCGACTTCCTGCAGGCCGGCGGTCCGACCGTGCTCGGCAGCAATTATGCCCCGGTGCGCGACAAAGTCATTGAGATGCTGCAGACCTGCGGGCCGGTGACCGGTCTGTTCCACGAGTACGAGCTCAAACTGGCGCAATTGGTCAATCGCTTCATGCCGTCGATCGAAATGTTCCGCATGCTCGGTTCGGGGACGGAAAGCGTCATGGCGGCCATCCGGGGCGCCCGGACGTTCACCAAGAAAAAGAAGATCATCAAAGTGGGCGGAGCGTACCATGGCTGGAGCGACTCGATGGTCTACGGCCTGCATGTCCCGGGGACGGGGCGGATGGAAGCCAAGGGCATCCCCGTCGGCGCAACCGCCAATACCCAGGAGTTTTTCCCGAACGCCCTGGGAGCATTGCGGGCCAGGTTGATCTTCAACCAGTTGCTCGGGGGGACGGCGGCTGTCATCGTTGAACCGGTTGGACCGGAGAGCGGAACCCGCCCGGTGCCATATGACTTCAACCAAAAAGTGCGTGAACTGTGCGACGAGTTCAAGGCGCTGCTGATCTTCGACGAGGTGGTGACCGGCTTCCGGCTTGGCATGGGCGGCGCGCAGGGCTACTTCGGGGTCAAACCCGACCTGACCGTTTTCGGCAAGTGCATCTCGGGCGGTTACCCGATGGCAGGCGGCGTGGGCGGGCGGGCGGATGTGATCGGGTGCTTTGCGGCCGGCATCGGCGGTGCCGGGGAGCGCGCCTACATCGGCGGGACGCTTTCGGCCAACCCGCTCTCGTGCGTGGCCGGGTACTATGCCCTGCTCGAGATGGAGCGCACCAATGCCCCGGTCCTGGCCGGGCAAGCCGGCGACCGCCTGACCAAAGGCCTGCAGGCCATCATCGAGAAACACGGCCTGCCGTTCGTGGCCTTCAACCAGGGTTCGATCTGCCACCTGGAGACCTCCGGCGTGATGCTGCTCGATCTGCACAACCCGATCCGGCTGCTGAAGGGACTCAAGCCGCGCCGGCATATGATGGAAGAGATGGGCGCGGCCTACATGGCGAACGGCCTTATTACGCTGGCAGGCAGCCGCATGTACACTTCCATGGCCGACACCGACGAAGTCATCGATGAAGCATTGAACAAATTCGAAACTGTATTATCGAGCGTAGAAGGGCAGTAGCCAACAGTATAATTATAGAAAAGGATGCAGCAAAAATGGCAAATGCAATATTGGAATAAAAAAGTGGTTCTGATCACCGGCGGTTCGAGCGGGATCGGCCTGGCCGCGGCAAAACAACTGGCTTCAGCGGGGGCGCATGTCTGGCTGGCGGCACGCCGGCCTGAGCTGCTGGAGGCTGCGCTTAAGGAAGTGCAGGCAGCCCGGCGCGACCCCTCCCAGCTTTGCGGGATTGTCTCCGCAGATGTATCTGACTTCCAGCAGGCCGCGCGGATTGTCGAAACTGTGACAAAGTCTGCTGGTGCGCCGGATGTGCTGATCAATTCAGCCGGCATCTCCCAGCCGGGTTATGTCCAGGAACTCTCACCGGAAGTTTTCGAGCGGCTGATGCAGGTCAACTATTTGGGGACAGTATACGTGACTGCGGCGGCCCTGCCTGCGATGATGAAACGCGGCTCCGGCCATATCATCAACCTTTCTTCGATGGCAGGTTACATGGGTGTGTTTGGATACAGTGCTTACGGCGCGACGAAGTATGCCGTGGCCGGTTACTCGGAAGTCCTGCGGGCAGAGATGAAACCGCACGGCATCCGTGTCTCGGTGGCTTTCCCACCTGATACCGATACGCCGCAACTGGCCTATGAGGAGCCATTCAAGCCTGCCGAGACGAAGGCCATTGCAGGAAATGCCAAGGCCGCTCTCTGCCGAGAAGGTGGCCCATGCCATCCTGCAGCAGGCCGAGAAAGGTCGCTTCATGATCTTCCCAGGCACTGACTGCGCGCCTGTTCTACCTCGCTGACCAGTAAACTGCCCAAGAGCCTGGTCTTTGCCATCCTGGACCAGATGGCTGCTTCGGGAAAGAAAGCCAAGAAAGCTTAGACCTTCAGCCTTGCAGTAATCAACAGACGGCTTATATTGGCATGTGTTGGTAGCCTGAATTGGGAAATTTTCGCAACAGTGAAGACAATCTTTCAACGAAATGGGAGAATGCAATGGACATCTTTGAAAAATGCTCGAAATTTACCGCGGCCAAAGAGGCCATTGCGGGTGGATATTACCCGTACTTCATCCCGTTGACCGAGAACGAAGGCACCGAAGCTGTTTTCCGGGGACACCGCCTGATCATGTGCGGGTCGAACAATTATCTCGGATTGACGACCCATCCCAAGGTCCGCCAGGCTGCGCTGGATGCCATCCAGCGCTTACGGAACTTCCTGCACCGGTTCGCGCTTCCTGAATGGAACCATCGAACTGCACGAACAACTTGAACGTGAACTGGCTGAATGGGTCGGCAAGGAAGCCGCCCTGGTCTTCTCGACCGGAATGCAGACCAACCTGGGTACCATCAGCTCCATCGTCAGCCGTGATGATGTGGTTGTGCTCGACAAACAGGACCACGCCTCCATTGTGGATGGCGCGAAGCTTAGCTGGGGCAAGACGCTGCGCTTCCGCCACAATGACATGGCCGACCTGGAGCGTGTTCTAAGCCAGGCCGGGGAGGATGTCGGCAAACTGGTGGTGGTGGATGGGCTGTACAGCATGGAAGGCGACATTGCCCCGCTTCCCGAGATCATCCCGCTCTGCAAGAAATACGGCGCCCGCCTGATGGTGGATGATGCCCATGCGACCGGCGTTCTCGGCGGCGGACGCGGCACTGCCGCGCATTTCAATATGACCGAAGACGTGGATCTGATCATGTCCACCTTCAGCAAATCCTTCGCCTCGCTGGGCGGCTTCATCGCAGGCGACGACGACATTGTCCAATATATCAAACACCACGCCCGTTCCATGATCTTCAGCGCCAGCATTCCGCCTGCCAATGCCGCCGCAGCCCTGGCTGCCCTGCATGTCATGCAAGACTGAACCGGAGCGGATCCAGCGCCTTAACGAAATTGCCGCCTATATGCGCAAAGAATACCGCCGGCTCGGCTTCGACATCGGCAAGTCCGAAACCCCCGTCATTCCCATCCACATCGGTGACGATATGCGTACGCTGACGATCTGGAAAGAGCTCTTCGATGCGGGCATCTTTGTCAACCCGGTGATCTCCCCGGCTGTCCCCGAAGGCCGCCAGCTCCTGCGGACCAGTTATATGGCCACCCACACCGACGAGCAAATGAGCCGCGTCCTGGAAACTTTTGCAAAAGTTGGCAAACAAGTTGGATTGATTTCCTGACGAGGCCTCGAAGAATTTGGACTTATCCTTTTAGCGACAGGACAGCCGTCAAAGGTTTGCCATTGATGAAGATGACTGTTTCCGTCACGGTCGGGAACTGCAGGACGGTCTGTTCAAGCTGAGCCTGTACCCGCGGAGCGTCACATTCGCCACCCATCGTCAAGTTCCCGGTCAGGTATACACTGGCCTTGCCTGCAACGATGCTGATGTTCTCCACCTGCAGGTCAGACTGGTAGAGGGCGTTGTACAACCCGGATTCACCGTAGTATTGGCTTTTAACCGAGAGCATAGCCTGTAACGCGGCCTTCAAAACGCCTTGGGTGGGCGAGATCTCGACCTGAACCGGGACGATACTGTCTCCGCACCCGACCGGCTGGCCGCCCTGGCCGTTATCGTCGATGGCGATCAGGAAGATTTTGATTGTATGGATGGTCGGCGCGTTAGTCGGGACCGGAGTATCGGTTTGGACTTGGAGTGTCGGAGAGGGCATATCACTGGGCGAGGCGGTCGGGGCGATGGTGTCGGTTGGGGCCGGGGCAACCGTGGGCGGAACGAGCTGGCTGGCAGTGGCGGTGGAAGGATGTTCCATGCCGACCTCAAAGGTGGCATTGCATGCTGTAGAGAAAAGGATTATGAAAAAAGCTGACAAGATGCGGAATTTCATTGGGGCCTCCGAATTGAGATGGGATATGCCTCCTATTTTATAATAAGGATGTTACGCAAGGATGGCAGGGAGATTACGATTTCGCGACAAAGAATGTCCACTCCGTGTAATCGAGGGCCATGTGGCTTAGCTGGCCGGCAGGCGCAGGGTGAAAACCGTCCCCTGGCCAAGGCGGCTGCGCAGGCCGACCCGGCCATTATGCCGTTCGGCGATGGCCCGCACGAGCGCCAATCCCAGCCCGCTGCCCGGGACGCCGCGCCCGGCCTCGCCGCGATAGAGTTCCTCCCATACATGCGGCTGCTCTTCTTCAGGGATGCCCGGACCGGTGTCGGCCACTTCGATGACGATGTCCGCGCCGTCCTCGAAGGCGCGCAGCTCCAGGTGTCGCCCGGGCGGCTGAACTTCAGGGCGTTTTCCAGCAGGTTGTGGACGGCCAGCAGCAGCAGGTCGGGGTCGCCCTGGACGTTTGGCAGGGGCCAGGGGGCCTGGGGAATGCTCAGGTTCAGATGGCGTTCGGCCGCCCCGGGCTGCTCCTGCGCCATGCTGAAAGCTTCGCGCAGCAGGGCCGGGACATCCACCGGCGAATGCTCCACCAGGCGGACTTCCAGCTCGGCCAGCTTGCGCAGGTCGGCCGACAGGCGGCTCAGGCGCAGGGCCTGGGCTTCGACGCTGGCCAGCGCCTCCCGGCGGGCGCCTCCAGAAGGTGATTCGGCCAGGTTGGCCAGCCCGGCCCGGATGGCAGTGAGCGGGTTTTTTAGTTCGTGGTCCAGGCGGCGCAGGAAGCGCCGGCGCTCTTCGGCTGCGGCGGTGATGGCCTGCTGGCGGATCCGTTCTGCCCAGGCCAGCAATGTCAAAAGCAAGCAAAGCGATGCCGGAGAGTCCCAGCCCAAGAAGAAGCGATAAGGTGCCCAGGTCGGCACGCAGGTAGACGATGTGATCGTGAACTTTATCGATAAGAAAGGAAAAAATAGAGCGCCAGCCCTGCTCCCAGAGTCCCTGGTGCCAGAGTGAACAGCCAGCGCAGGTGTTTCATGGTCGTGTTTCCACCGTGCCGACGAAGCGGTAACCCTGCCCGGGGATGGTCTCGATGTAGCAGGGGTTGGCCGGGATCGTCATCCAAAGCCCGGCGCAGCTCGGCAATGCGCGTATCCACAGCACGTGTGCCGACCGGGTAGTCCCAGCCCCAGACCACATCCAGCAGGCGCTCACGCGAGACCAGTTCGTCGGGGTGGGTCATCATGTATTCCAGCAGCATGACGGATTTGGGCGTAAGGGTAAGTTCGGTTTCGCCCAAGGCAGACACGGTGGGAAACCCGGTCCAAGGTCAACTTACCGCAGGCCAGGCGGGCGGCGGCGGAGAGAGGTGGCTGGCCCGGGCGGGCGCGCCGCAGCACGGCCCGGATGCGGGCCACCAGTTCGTGCGGGTCGAAGGGTTTGTTGAGGTAATCGTCAGCGCCCTCCTCCAGGGCCATGGCGCGTTCGCTGGCCTCACCCACCTGGGTGAGCAGGATGATCGGGGTCCAGTTGCCGCCCTGGCGGAGCTGGCGCAGCACTTCGCGCCCGTCCAGCCGGGGCATCAGCACGTCCAGGATGAGCAGGTCAGGGTGACTCGTGGCGACCTTTTGCAACGCTTCTTCGCCGTTGGAGGCAACCGTCACTACAAAGCCTGAGCGGCTGAGGAACGGGGCCAGGTTTTCGGTGATGGCGGTTTCATCATCCACCAGTAAAATAGAGATTTTGGTTTGCATGGTTTTTGAAGATAATGACTATTGCATGAAACAATTATACAACACGAGAACAGGTTTTCGTTTTTGCCGGACCCAGAAGAATGGGTGCCCATTCCTAAAAGGGGATGAGCGCAATTTCCTTTGCACCCATAGCTTTTTTCCAAAAATGTGCGATAATCCGGCAAAAGTTCTGCAGACTTCACTCCAGGTTGTTCAGATAAACTATGAAACCCGACCTTTCCACTCTCGACCTTTCGACTGCCATTGAACACCTTCGCCACCGGGAATATTCGGCGCTTGAGCTGACCGAAGTTTGTCTCCGACAAATCGAGCGTCTCAACCCGGTGATCAATGCCTTTATCACCCCCACACCTGAACTGGCAGTCCAGACAGCCTTGCAGGCGAATGTCCTTTTTTCTGACCAGGCTTCCAATCTCAATGACCTGATCCTGCTTGGGATGCCCCTGGGCATAAAAGACCTGTTCGACGTGGCAGGTGTCCCCACCACGGCCGGCTCGAAGTTCTTTACGGAAAGTTTCCCTGTTGAAGATGCGCAGGCTGTCGTAAGACTCAAACTCTCCGGCGGGGTGATCATGGGCAAGACCAACACGCATGAGATCGCCCTGGGGGTAACAGGCGTCAACCCGCACTATGGAACGGTCAAGAATCCCTGGGACGTTTCCCGGATCACCGGCGGTTCTTCCAGCGGATCAGCGGCGGCAGTTGCTTCGGGGATGTGCCTGGCTGCCATCGGCACGGACACGGGCGGCTCGATCCGAATCCCGGCGGCATTGTGCGGCGTGGTTGGTTTGAAGCCGACTTATGGAAGAGTAAGTACGCGTGGGTAATGCCGCTTTCATGGAACCTTGACCATGTTGGCCCGCTCACGCGCACGGTACAGGACGCGGCACGGATGCTCGGTGTGATGGCTGGGTTTGACCCACACGATCCTGCCTCGATGAATATGCCTGTGGACGATTATCTTGCTCACCCAAAAGATGGTGCCGTGGGCTGGCATGTAGCGTTGGCAAAGGGGGAGTACATCGAGGCAGCGGATACGGAAGTACTGAACGCAGTTGACGAAGCTGCACAGGTGTTCAAGGATATGGGAGCACAGGTGGAGAGAGTGGACATGTCCTGGCTGGCGGAGTTGGCACTGGCAAATAGCCAGATGACCCAGGCGGACGGGGCGGCTTTTCATCGTGAGCGGCTGAGGGAACACCCTGACTGGTTTGGAGCAGATGTGCTCCAACGTCTACAGGGTGGAGCGGCGCTTGGCACCGGAGAGTATGTATTGGCGCGACGGAAGCAAGCAGAAGGTCGCCGTCGATTCGAGATGTTTTTCGAAAAATACGATATTTTGCTTCTACCAACCACACCTACCCCCGCGCCGCCGATCGAGGAGACCGGGGCAATCGAAGCTGCCAGGCAATTGACGCGTTTTACATCGCCATTCAACCTGACCGGACTACCGGCTCTGTCTGTCCCATGCGGTTTTACAGAAAACGGTTTGCCGATAGGCCTGCAGATTGTCTCAAAGCATTGGTCTGAAGTGAAGGTCTTGCAGGCAGGGCATGCCTTCGAACGAGCCACCGAATGGCATATGCGGAAGCCTGTTTTATAGGAACAAAAAGAACCCCTCAGAAGAGAAATGGGACGAACATCCTTGTCCTTGCCATATAGCTGGCATACTCTTCCCCGAATTTAACCATGCACTCGGACTCATCGGCGCGGGCTGTGGCATAAAGAAAAGCGGTGGTAACAATCGCCAGACAGATGCCAAGCAGGGTGGGAGATTTGAAGAAAATGCCCCAGGCCAGATAAAGCAACGAAGCATACAAAGGGTGACGGATGAATTGGTAAATTCCTTTTGTCACCAAATGTGTGGTTGCTTCCAACTGACCGGTGGGCTTACCAACGGTGCGGAGCAGGAAAACCCCGTAAATTATGGGGATGAGACATATCGCCAACAGAATCCATGAAACAATTTGGTACCAGGCGAACGGATTGGCAAACCAGCCGCGCAGGTTGATCGCGAACATGCCGAGAATAATCTCCCAGGCAAAGAAGCGGTAGAAACCGTGCGAACCCGGCTGGCGAAGCGATGGAATGGAAATCCAGACAATGCCAACTGATCCAATGACAAAGATAAGTGTTTCGATCATTCGACCTCACTTTTGCAGGCAGGCGAGAATTTGAGCCAGAGTCCCCTGCGGCTTGGACAGGCTGCCTGCTATTACCGGCAGGCTGCCTGCACTTGTGAACACGACGAGGGCATTGCCGGTGTTCCAACGGCGGGTGATAATCCCGATTGCGTTGACATCCTTTACGATGGCCTGCAACATTTCATCCGGGCTATTTGCCAGCCGGGCAGCCGAAGTGACCGGACTGCCGCCCAGGACAGCTTGTTCAAAAACCTGCTGCACATCCTCATCGGATGGAAAGACCCAGGCCTGTATCGGGGCGTTGGCCCCATTCACATCTTTCCAGTTCTGGATCCGGCCAGTAAAAAGTCCGCGCACCTGGTCGGCGGTCAGTTTATTGACCGGATTTCGGGAATTGA
The DNA here is from genome assembly GCA_963746015.1 of uncultured Chloroflexia bacterium. Classification (GTDB taxonomy): domain Bacteria; phylum Chloroflexota; class Anaerolineae; order Anaerolineales; family Villigracilaceae; genus UBA877. The sequence goes on along the minus strand of CAVUZS010000013.1, from coordinate 25,457 downwards.
CAATGACCAGGAGGTCATCTGTGCCGATCTGATAGGCGTAAGAAGTCGGATTGTCAGGCTGCCCTATGCGAATTACAAGGTCGGCGGATTGGAGGTCTTGAAAGTCTGCGGCGCGCAGTTCGGTTATCACAATATTATTTCCTGCGCAGGTATCGACTTTATCCAGCCAGGGTTGTGCTGCGAAGGTATATTGAACGTGGATGGGTTCAGGCGTGCCGCTCGGTGTTGCAGCGGTGCAGGCCGTGGCCAGGAGGAGGAAAATGCAAAGTGTAAAACGCAAGGAGAAAAACGTGATGCGTAAAACGGAATTTTGCATGTTTTGGACTATTTTATAACCAGTTGGATTGCCAATACAAGCAGGCCGACGGCTGCGCAATACCCAGCGAAGATGTAAAGGGAATGCTTGTTGAGGTAACTTAGCAGCCACTTGATCGCCAGCCAGCCGACCACGGCTGCGGTGACGAAACCAACTGCCAGGATGGGCAGAAAAGTGCCAACGCCGGGCATTTTTAGCAGATCGAGGGACTGGTAGCCTCCGGCGGCCAGCATGACAGGCACGGACATCAGAAAAGCGAAACGGGCCGCGGATGGACGATCCAGGCCACGCGCCATCCCGGCGCTGATGGTTGTCCCGGAGCGGGAGGCTCCCGGAAAGACTGCCAATACCTGGGCAATACCAACAATAGCGCATCCAGCCAGGTCATTTTATCGAGCGAGCGATTGCGTTTGCCCAACCATTCGGCCAGACCCAATACGACCGCAGTGATCAGCAGGCGGATACCAGCCTCAAGGAGGGGAGTTTTGAAAAGAGTTTCAACAGCAGACTTGAGCAGATAGCCAAAAATCAAAGCCGGGATGGTGGCGATGATAATATACCAAGCCAGGCGGTTTCGTGATGTTGAGAAAGGTTTGGCGAAGAAAGCTTTGATTAGCGACCATAAGTCTTTCCAAAAGTAGATAATCAACGAGAGAATGGTCCCTAGCTGGACCAGCACCAGGAATGAGAACATGGCATCATTGGAAGGAATACCGAGGATCTTTTGCCCGATGAGCAGGTGAGCAGTGGACGAGACAGGGATGAATTCTGTCAGTCCCTGCAGAATACCGAGCAGGAAGGATTGGAAGATTGTCATGTGTTTTCTCCGTTATTAAAAAGATTTAGCCATGAGCTACACGAAGGCGCACGAATGATTGCCTTTTGTATTAATGCGTGTCTCTGGCCGTGGATGTTCTTTCCGCATTCCCATGCCATTTTTCCAGCCAGTCCGGGACTTTGCTTTCGAAGGTATCGTCCATGATAGATACGCGGATGTCCTTTACCATCTGGATCAAGGCATGTAAATTGTGAATGGACAACAATGTGCCGGCCAACAACTCTTTCGCCACGATCAGATGCCGCAGGTACGCACGTGTGAAGGTCTGGCAGGTATAACATTCGCAGGTTTCGTCTATCGGGCGTTGATCGTGTGCAAAGGTTGCATTCATCAGGTTGAGGCGCCCCTCGGAAGAAAAAGCGGCATTGTGACGGGCCAGGCGGGTGGGAAGAACGCAATCGAAAATATCGATCCCGCGGGCGATGCCATTGATCAGGTCCTCGGGGGTGCCAACGCCCATCAGGTAACGCGGCTTTGTTCTCCGGCAGGAGCGAAGTGACGAGGTCGAGGGTGGCGTGCATCTCGTCCTTGGTTTCACCGACCGATAGCCCGCCGATGGCGATGCCCGGAAAGGGCAGGGAGGCGATGAATTGCGTCGAAGCTGCCCGCAGGTCAGGATCGACGCCGCCCTGGATGATCCCAAAGAGGGCCTGATCGTCGCGCGTTTTGGCGGCGAGACTGCGCTCGGCCCAGCGGTGCGTCCGCTCCATGGCAGTCTTGCTGTATGCATGGTCATTGGGGTCGGAGCATTCGTCGAAAGCCATGATGATATCCGCGCCCAGGTTTTCCTGGATCTGGATGGATTTTTCGGGAGTAAAACGGTGGGTGGAGCCGTCAATGTGGCTCTTGAAGGTGACGCCATCGTCGTCAATTTTACGGGTCTGGGCCAGGGAGAACACCTGGTAACCGCCCGAATCGGTCAGCATGGGATGCGGCCACTGCATGAAGTGGTGCAGGCCGCCCAGTTCTGCCACTAATTCGTCGCCGGGGCGCAGGTAAAGGTGATAGGTATTGGCGAGCACCAGGGAGGCGCCCAGCTCATCAAGTTGAGCAGGCGTGAGCGTCTTGACCGTGGCCTGCGTGCCAACCGGGGCGAAGACGGGTGTTTCAAGGTCGCCATGCGGAGTGGAAAAAACGCCTGCGCGGGCGCGGCCATGGGAAGCAAGAACTTGATATTCAAACATTGGGACGATTATACTCGACTGCATTGGTGTTATGATTAGCCCCTGTTATTGCACCTGCAAGGTGCCAAAATCTTTAATGCTGATAGGATACTATGACAAATCCAACTGCATTGATTACTGACAGTACTTGCGACATTCCCCAGACGATGATCGACGAATATGGAATTACTGTCATTCCGCAATTTGTGGTCTGGGGAGATGAAATTCTGCGCGATCGAATTGACCTGACCCCCGAAGATTTCTATAAACGCCTCGAACAGGACAAGGTCTGGCCTACATCAACCCAGCCCAGCCCCGCCGATTTTGAGAAAGTCTATCGGGAAGCCATTGCCAATGGCGCAAAGGAAATTGTTGTGCTGACGGTCAGCAGCTCAATGAGTGGGACATTCCAATTGGCTGAACAAGTAGGAAAACAAATGGATGTGCCCGTTCACGTAATTGACTCCAAAGGCCCGACCCTGAGCCTGGGCTGGCAAGTGCTGGCAGCGGCGCGCGTCCGTGAGTTGGGAGGCGACGCAGCCAAAATGATCCATGCTGCTGCCCGAGTGCGCGAAAAACTGGTGCAAATTGTTTGCCTGGATACATTGGAATACCTGCATCGCGGCGGTCGGATCGGGAATGCCACCCGTTTTGTCGGCAGCCTGCTGAACATCAAGCCTTTGGTACAAATCAACCACACGACCGGCGAGGTAGAGTCCTGCGGGCAGGCGCGCACACGCAAAAAATCCATCGAAACATTGGTGAGCCGCTTTTTCGAACAACTTTCCCCAGAAAAGCCAAAACGCGTGGCTGTGCTACACGGCAATGCGCTGCCTGAGGCCCAGGCCCTGGCCGAACGTATCAGAAAAGAGTATAACCCATTGGAATTGCTGGTCAATATTACCGGTCCGGTATTGGGTATTCACACCGGTCCAAGGGCGCTGGCGCTATGCGGTTATACCGAAGAATAAAAGTTGTGTACCAGATTACTTTATAGTTAAGGTTTGACTGCCCGGGTGGCAATATAGGTTGGATGGTATTTACTGATAGGGGAGTCGGGGCAGATATCTTCATAGAATCCGGTAATGGCAAACCCGGCATCCGTCTGGCCACCCAACAGGTCGGTCAGGCTGTGGCCGAATTCCAGGGGTGTGGCTTCCTCGATGCAGATTTCCAGGTCTTTCGGATCCATACTTTCCAGGTCGGAATACGGAATGGAATACTTGATTTGCAGGGTTTCCTGTTCGTCGGCATGAGTACCGATCATATAATAGATTGGGTTAGCAGACCCGGCCAGCAACAAACCGCCATGGTGGAGGACACGGAAGGCTTCCTGCCATACCGGTCGGACCTGGGGGCAGAATACATTGGAGACAGGATGAAAAACCAGGTCGAAAGACTCATCGGCAAAGGCAGAAAGGTCGCGCATATCTCCCTCGACGGTCTTGATGGTCAGCCCTTCCCGCCTGGCTACCATGCGGTCATGTTCCAATTGTGCAGGTGAATTATCAAATATTGTGACATGCGCTCCCATTGCCGCAAAGATTGGACCTTGTTGGCCACCGCCGCAAGCCAAACCAAGCAAATCCAGCCCCTGAAAAAGCGGGAACCATTCACGCGGGACGGGTTTTGTTTCAGTCAACAGAACGGAGAATTCGCCGTGCCGCGCTGCGGTAATCATATCTGATGTAACAGGTATGGTAAATGGATTTTTTTTATCCACCTGCCGGTCCCAGGCGTAGCGGTTGTATTTTCGGACATTCAGGGATGGTTCGGGCTTTGGCATAGCTCGCGGGAGGGTTATGGAATTGAAAAACGAATTACGGTGTAGAGGTGGGAAATCAACCCCTGTGCCGGTCCATGTGAATGTGCGCGTCAGGCTGGCTGCCCCGGCAATGGTCCAGATCGGATTGCCCTGGTCATCTGTGCCGGTCTGCCGGATGGTGACAACCGACCAACGCATGACGTGCGAAACGTTATCCTGTGGACGGAAAGTGACCGGAACGATATACTTGGTATCGGTCACATACGCGACCAACTTGCGACCTGTCCCGGAGGTAACGTCCTCGACGGTAACCTGGTAGGATTCGTTTGTCCGCAATGTACCGATGGAAGCCCATTGGAGCGTGATGGTATCATTGGCCAGCGTAAAAGGGGCACCATCAGCGGGAAGGAGCAGGCTGGGCGCTTGATAAGGTGGTGGGGTGGTCGGCGTCGGTGATGGACCAGGCGTGGCCGCGCGCATACAAAGCGGTATGGTTAATTTTTGGTCCACGAAGACGCTATCTGTGCTCAAGCCATTGAAGTCTTTGATGGATTGCATCGAGACGCCGTAATTGATTGCAATGGTACTGAGCGTGTCGTTTGCTTGAACGGTGTATTGGACGGTCTCACAGGCGGCCCGGGTTGCCGCGGCCGGTTCCAGGGTTGCGGTGGCGGGAGGAAGTTGGGTCGGAGTTGGAAGTGGAACCAGGATCTTCTGCCCAATTGCCAGGTTTGTGCAGGTACTGTTTAGACCGTTCAAGGAAATAATGGCAGCCACGGAAGAATTATAAAGGCTGGCAATGGCGCCACAACTGTCACCTGCCTGAACGGTATAAGAAGCTGGCGGTTGGGGTGTCAGGGTGGGTGTATCGGTCGGAATGAGCGTGTCGGTCGGTGTGGCGGTGAGGGTTGCGGTTATAGTCGGGCTGGGGATAGCAGTAGGGGCCTGGATTTGATGCATACCCTGCAAGGTGAAGTATAACGCGCCCGCACCGATTACGAGAAAACCTGCCAGCACTGCTAATGCAATCGGCAGACTTAATGTCACTTCGGGCATGCGTGACCCTTGCACGGCTTTCTCGGATTTTGCTTTTGGCTTGAGTGTGGCACTGAATTCACTGCCGCATACCACACAACGGGTGGCATTTTCTGCCAGTCTTGTACCGCAAGTAGGACAAAGTTTAGTGGAGGTTGTTTCTGGGCTCATATTCCCGGCATTATACCATGAGGCAAGCAGGAGGAGCTTGTGGAACATGATATGCGTATAACCAAAATAACAAGATTGCTGCCATTCTCATTTGCTTATATTATCCTTGCGTTATAATGTGATCGCCATGGAAAACAACTATGCTCTCTACAAAACCATGCTGCTCATCCGCCGCTTCGAGGAACGTTTGCTGGCAGAGTTCAGCGCCGGAAAACTAGTCGGGACCACCCATGTCTACATTGGGCAGGAAGCCGACGCAGCGGGCATTTTCTCCGCCATAGATCCAGATGACGTGATTTTCAGTAACCATCGCTGCCATGGGCATTTCCTGGCATACGGAGGAGAACCGTATCGCCTGGCTGCAGAACTGATGGGCAAATCCACTGGGCTGGTCGGCGGGCGAGGCGGCAGTCAACACATCCAGTGGAAGAATTTCTACTCGAATGGGATACAGGGTGGCATTGTTCCTGTCGCAACCGGCATGGCGCTGGCAGAGAAAGTTTGCCGGACCGGTAAAATAACGCTGGTCTTCATCGGTGATGGGACGCTTGGCGAAGGTGCTCTGTACGAAAGTCTCAACATCGCCGCATTGTGGCAACTTCCCATCCTGTTTGTGCTTGAAAATAATCATTATGCCCAAACCACGCCTGTCGAGAAAGGTGTGGCCGGCTCAATGGCCGGACGGTTTACCGCTTTTGGCATTCCGGTCCGGGAGCGCGACACGACAGATGTGCTGGAAATCTGCTCTGCTGCGCGGGAGGCAGTACAAGAAACTCGCTCGGGGGTTGGCCCGGGATGCCTGATCCTGAATACTTATCGTTTTTCCGCTCACAGCAAGGGCGACGACACACGTTTGCCTGATGAGCTTGCCCGTATCCGCACTTTCGATCCGCTTAAGCTGCATGGAACGCGCCTTACCGTTGATGAATGTGGCAAAGCGGAGGTTGAAGTAATGGCAAACGTCGAGGATGCTTTCGTTCGGGCGGAAGCAGACCCTTTTCCTTCACTTATCGCTAATGAATAATGTCAATGGCCGAAATCGTTCTTGACCGACTTAACCAGGCCCTACATGCCACAATGGGAACTGACAACCGCGTCTATGTACTCGGTGAAGATGTCCTCGATCCCTACGGGGGTGCATTCAAGGTAACGCGTGGGCTGTCTACGAAATTCCCTGAGCGAGTCCTGACCACGCCAATCTCCGAAGCAGCCATGGTCGGCCTGGCAAACGGCATGGCCCTGCGTGGCTTACGCCCGGTGGCTGAAATAATGTTTGGGGATTTTGTCACATTGATTGCCGACCAAATAGTCAACCATGCTGCTAAATTCCGCTGGATGTATAATGACAACGTGCGGGTACCAATCGTCGTGCGTGCCCCGATGGGGGGAAGACGAGGGTACGGTCCGACTCACAGCCAGTCGTTGGAGAAAATGTTCCTGGGTGTACCCGGTCTCAAAGTAGTTGCCCCCAACGCCCTTGGCGACCCCGGCCGGCTGTTGCAGGCCGCCATTGCTGACGATGAGCCGGTTTTGTTCGTGGAGCACAAATTGCTTTATCCACAACCGCTGCTCGAGCCCGGCCAGGGAGATCTGCTCGAATTTGAAATTCAACCGGCTGGCGATACCTATCCAAATTATGTTTTGCGTATTCCGAATCATGATCCTCAACTTACCATCGCCACCTACGGTTACAACTTTGAGCTTGCGCGTGCAGCCGCGCTTGACTTGCTTATGGAACATGAAATCTTTGCTGAAATCGTGCTTTTCTCGCAGCTCAGTCCCTTTGACTTGGAACCATTATTCGACTCGCTCCACCACACTCGCAAGTTGCTGACCATCGAAGAAGGGACGCGTTCCCTTGGCTGGGGAGCGGAAGTGATTGCCCGCGTAGTTGAATGCAGCAATGATTTAAGTCGATACAACTTCCGGCGCATAGCCGCACGAAATCTGCCGATTGCCAATTCCCGTACCCTTGAGGATGCCATCCTGCCATCCGTACAGGATATTGTTCAAGCGTCCATGGCCATTATTTCCTAAGATGAAAAATGATCAAATCTGAAATTCTCGTACCCCTGTTGAATGCAAACGAGCCCGAAGCGCGTTTGGTGGGTATCCATGTCAAGGATGGGCAGGCTGTCGAAAAGGGGAGGCGACTTTTCACAATCGAGACAACCAAAGCCGCCTCTGATATCGAGGCGCCGGAAACAGGTTTTGTCCGTATCTTGGTAGTGGAGGGGACAAGGCTGTCCGTTGGAGATCGATTGGCTGTCATTACAGAGACAGCCAATGAAAAAATTGGCATGAGAAGCAAGGATGTTCACCTGCCTGTCACCGCACGGGGCCCGCGTATTACCAAACCGGCGCTGGCTTTGGCAGATTCGCTCGGCGTGGAGCTGGCAACCTTGCCTATAGACAGACTGGTAACAGAAGAAGTAGTCCGCCAGGCTGCCCGCATGACACAGAAAATGGATATTTCGCTGCCTCCATTGGAGAAACCATACCTGCTAATTTTTGGCGGCGGTGGACATGCCAAAAGCATCATGGATATGGTCAAGGTGATCGACAAATACATTATCGCCGGCATCCTGGACGATGACAAAAACCTTACCGGGACGAAAGTGCTTGGCATTCCGGTCCTGGGAACGCGGTCATTATTCCCGGAATTGATAGAACAGGGTGTGAAGCAGGCGGCCAACGGCGTAGGTGGAATTTTGGATATCAATATACGCATCAAAGTTTTTGAAGCGCTGGAAAGTGCCGGTTTCTCATTCCCATTTCTCGTCCATCCGCGCGCCACTGTTGAGGCCAGCGCGAAAGTAGGGGAGGGCGTGCAGGTATTTGCCAATGCCTATGTCGGTTCGGAGGCTACTCTACACCCGCGCTGTATGATCAATACTAATGCAGTGGTTTCGCATGACTGTATCATCGGCGAGTACACGCACATTGCACCCGGAGCGCTATTGGCAGGACAGGTACACGTCGGGGCCCGTACACTGGTGGGAATGGGAGTGACGACTGCGATAGGCGTTCATATCGGCGATGACGTGCGCATTGGCAACGGCGCTATTATCCTGGCGGGTGTGCCGGATAAAACCATTGTCCAGGCGGGCAGGTTCTGGACCGGAAAAGCAGGGATTCCCTGATCGATTTGTCCACTTTACCAGTAGTGGTGAACATGTGGGCGCACATACCGGTCATATATCTCCCTGATCTCTGCCATGGAACTAGCCGGCAGGGGTGGGAGACTGGCAGCCAGGATATTCTCTTCCGCCTGTTGTGGTCGCTTGGCGCCCGGAATGGCGCAGGTGACCGCCGGGAACATCAGGATCCAGCGCAGCGCCATCTGTGCCATAGCCAGGCCGGAAGGAACCAGTGGGCGCAGCGCCTCGACTGCCTGCAAGCCGGTCTCGTAATCCAACCCGGAAAATGTCTCGCCGCGATCGAAGGATTCGCCGTGGCGATTGAAAGTGCGATGATCGTCTTCCGCAAACTTGCTGTCAGGGGTTAATTTACCGGTCAGGAGTCCGGAAGCGAGCGGGACCCGGGCCAGAATCCCAACCCGACGCCGTTGCGCCTCCGAGAAAAACAGGTCGGCCGGGCGTTGTCGGAAGATATTGAAGATGATCTGGACGGACTGCACCTCCGGGTACTCAATGGCTTTGAGGGCTTCTTCCACTTTTTCAACACTCACCCCGTAATAGCGAAGCTTGCCGGCTTTGACCAGATCGTCCAGCACGCCGAATACCTCGGGCATGTAATATACTTCCGTGGGAGGGCAGTGAAGTTGTAAGAGGTCAAGCGCTTCCGTTTCCAGATTTTTCAGGCTGCGCTCGACAAAGCCGGTAAGATTTTGCCGGTTATAGCCACTGGCGATGTGCGGATCGAGTCTGCGCCCGGCTTTTGTGGCAACGTAAAATTCTTCGCGGCGTTCCTTTCGAAGCTGCGCCAGCAAACGCTCACTGCGCCCATCACCATATACATCGGCGGTATCAAAGAAATTTACTCCCAGGTCGAGTGAACGGTGAAGCGCCGCAATCGACTCCTTGTCATCCACTGTACCCCAAGTGCCTCCGATGGCCCAGGTACCAAAGCTGATCTCCGATACCTTCCAGCCAGTCCGTCCAAGCTCACGGTAATTCATTAGTGACCGTCCTTGTACATCTTCTCCCCAGCTTCGATGGGGATGGGCAGGTGGTTATCTTTTGTTGGGAGGCTACATGTAGCAAAGAGCGCATAGGCGCAAGGCATGTTGTAAGATTTATTAAAATCGATTACCACCAGTCCGTCTTGAGGTTTTTCGGTTAGCAGGTAGCGGCCGCCGGCATAGGTTGTCTTGGCATTGGTCTTATCCCGGAAGGCGATGAAAAGGCCGGTGCCACCATCCTCTGTGTCAAGACGGATTTTTTTCCCTTCCCACTCGAAACTGGCATACCCAATCATCTGAGTATCGTGGGTCTCACCGATAATATCTTCTGTCAGCACTGTTTTATATGGAGCGTAGCCTGAGTATTTTGCCGTGATACAGTACTCCGGCCTATATGCGTAAAAATTTAATCCAGAAAACGCCTTGCGAGCCGGATGGTCAATATCCCAGAGGCGGACGAGTGTACTGCCACCTCGTTTTAGCACTACCATGATAAAGCGGGAAAAGTAAAGGAAATCGGGGTCATCCTGCTGATCGTCACGCAAGGGGCGTAAGGGCAATTCGCCACCAGCGCGTGTAATCCGCACGTCAGGTTCTGCTTTGACAGTAACCTGATCGTCGTGGAAAAGAAATAGGCCGGCTTTTTTAGGCGCATTAGGTGGTAAAACAAAGTTACAGGTGGGATCGCTGCCGAATGTGTTTTCCCCTTCTTTCAGCCAGAACAATCCAGCCAGACCAAACCAGCTCTTTTCACTTGTGCGAAGGCGCTCTTCCCGTTCCTGGCGCCATTTCATGACCGCTGCTTCCGTTTCGTTGATTGACATGGGGCAACTATACAACAAATGTGCACATTTCGCAATGAAGGAGTTGTTGCTTGTGGAACTGCTGTGAAGGGCGGAAAGGTTGTGGGATAATTATGCAAGAAAAGAGCAGAGCCTTATGGTCATGAAATTTCCACCTGACTTAATCCGCTCCATCCGCGTTTATGAAAATGTGGTTGCGTTGACTGGCGCGGGCGTCTCGGCAGAATCCGGGCTGCAGACCTTCAGGGACTCACCGGACACATCTTCGACAGGCTCGCGACAGTCTCAGCCTGCCGGCACGGAGCAACCTCTCTGGTCCCAGTACCGGCCCGAGGACCTGGCCACGCCTGAAGCCTTTGAACGGAATCCGGAATTGGTCTGGGAGTTCTATGCCATGCGCCGTTTGAAAGCCGGCGAAGTCAAACCAAACTCTGGTCACATTGCGCTGGCTGAGATGGCACGGCATACTCCACATTTCACGCTCATCACCCAGAATGTGGACGGCCTGCACCAGCGGGCGGGGAGCGTTGGCGTGGTCGAACTGCATGGGAACATTACCCGCATCAAATGTTCACAGGGCTGCGGCGTATTCACGGAATGGGAGGACCTGCCAGGCCAGGTACCAACCTGCCCCAGTTGTGGGGCGAAATTACGGCCAGACGTGGTCTGGTTTGGGGAAATGCTGCCACGCTCTGAATTGGAAACTGCCCTGGAGGCCGCCCGGAGCTGCCAGGCATTTTTCTCCATTGGCACATCGAGCCTGGTGCAGCCGGCGGCGTCACTGCCGTTCCTGGCCAGGCGCTATGGTGCGATCGTGGTGGAGATCAACACGGCGACAACGGCGCTCACGGCCTCTGCGGATTACTTCTTGCAGGGAAAATCAGGGGAGGTTTTGCCGGAGCTGGTAAAACAAATTTGGGGGTGAGACCTACAAGAGGAAAATCTCCACCTTTTTGATGGAGATCTTGCGTTCATATTCACCCGATCCAGGTGCCACTCCAGGAAGGCAAATTGATGGAGAGTTTGCCGCCTGTTACGCTGAATTTCTGCCCGTTAATAAGGCTCTGGACGACCCGCCCTTCGCCCCAATTCAGCGCAGTGCATGGGACGTCGATGTGGCATTTCTGACCGGAGGCATTCAAGGCTACGAGGACACTTTGCTCCCCCAGAGTACGGGCGAAGGCATAAAATTTCTCTTCGGCGAGCAAACGGATGTATTCTCCACGTCGCAAGCTCGGGGTCCTCTTGCGAAGGGAAATGAGCATCCTGATCCACTGGCGGAGTTCCTGGTCCCAAAGGCTCTCCCGCCAGGGGAAAGCACGCCGGCTGTCAGGATCTTTTCCGCCTTCCATCCCAATCTCGTCCCCATAGTAGATGGCGGGCGCCCCCGGAAAGGCCATCTGGAACAGGAAGGCCAGTTTGAGCTTATCGGTATCCCCTCCCATCAAAGTTTTGAAACGTTCGGTATCATGGCTATCGAGCGGGACATACATGGCGAACAGGTTCTCACGTGGGTAGGCTTTGAGAAGAACTTCAATACGGTCGCCGAATTGGACGGCATTTTCACGACCCTGAAGCCAGGCTGCCAGTGCATCTTTTACAGGATAGTTCATCAGGCCGTCAAAGTGAGTATCATTTGCCCAGCGGGGGTTTACATCCCATATTTCGCCAGTCAAGTAGGCATCCCGGTTGGCAGATTTGACCACTTTACGGAATTCTTTCCAGAAACCATCGTCGTCGATTTCATTAGGGACATCCAACCTCCAACCATCCGCACCTTGCTCGATCCAAACGCGGGCTACACTGAAGATATATTCGCGGACTTTAGGGTTGTCGGTGTTGAATTTTGGCAGGGACTTTTGGTTCCACCAGCCGATATAGTTCTGCGCATCGCCGCTGCTGTAGGCATCCAGCGGAAACTGCCGGATGTGAAACCAGTCCTTGTATGCAGACCTATCTTCGTTCTCCAGGACATCCACGAAAGCAAAGAATCCACGACCGCAGTGGTTGAAAACGCCGTCCAGGATAATCCGCATATCATTTTTATGGACTGCCTCCACCAGGGCATGGAAGTCGGCCAATGTGCCGAGCCGGGGGTCGATCTGAAAGTAGTCGCTGGCATTATAGCGGTGGTTGGAGGATGCCAGAAAGATGGGATTCAAATAGAGCGCATTAACACCCAAATCCAGGATGTAGTCGAGGTGCCGGAGGATGCCGCGCAAGTCACCGCCCTGGAAGCCCCAGAGGGTTGGCGAAGATCCCCATTTTTGTACGTTTGGTGGATCGTTGACAATATCGCCATTGGCGAAGCGGTCGGGAAAGATATGGTAAAAGATAGCGTCCTGGACCCAGTAGGGTGTTGTCATTTGTGTTATCGCCTTGCAATATTGTATTGTATGCTGCGGTGTTTAGGATGCTTATCCGCCGGTTGAGACCCCAATCAGCTTGCCAACGCCGAAAACCACCCCGGCTGCGAAAAGGCCGATCAATACCTGCCGGAAACCGGAAACCCACACGTTTTTACCGGTAAGCAGGGTGATGGCTGCCCCGGTCAGGAAGAGGGCCAATGCGCCCAGAACCAGGCTGCTCACGATGGCCGGCGTACCTTGCAGGAAAATGTACGGAAAGAGTGGGACGATCGCGCCGGCGGAGAACAGGAAAAAGGATGTGACGGCTGCCACCCAGGGAGAGCCGCCTAGTTCTTTAGGGTCGATCCCGAGTTCCTCGCGGGAAAGGGTATCCAGGATGGTTGCCTTGTCGCTCATCATGTGGGCGGCCATTTCACGGGCGCGCTCTTCCGGCAGTCCCTTTGACTGGTAGATGAGCCCCAGTTCTTCCTGTTCCTCTTGTGGGGAATGTTCGATTTCTTCCGCCTCTATTTTGATCTGGTTCTGGTAGAGTTCCCGTGAACTTTGCACGGAGAGCCATTCCCCCAGCGCCATCGAGCTGGCGCCTGCCAGCAAACCGGCAACGCCGGTGATGAGTACGCCGTGACCAGGCAAGTTGGCTCCGGCAGCGCCCATCGTCAGGCTCAAGACGGAGACGAGTCCATCGTTTGCCCCAAGGACAGCCGCTCGCAAGGCATTGCCTCCGGTGGCACGATGGCGGCCTTCCAACTGAGCCACTTCACTTCCGACCAGGCCATTCTGGCGGCCGGCCATGGCAGCCACCAGCCGGGCATGCGACTTCTCATCAGCCGACATATGGCCCAATTCGGTCACAGCTTCCGGCTGGTCATCGTACGCCAGGCTGTCGGCCCGCTCATTTCCTGCAACAGTGGGAAGCACAAATTGGGAGCCGAAGCGTTTTGCGAGGAAGCACATGATGGAGGCGCGCCACGAAGAGCGACGGGGCGGAATTCTTACCCCGGCTTCCCGCAGCCGCTTTTCCCAGACACCGGCATGTTTCACTTCACTGGCTGCCAGGCGGCGGTAGACATCCGCCAGTTCGGGTTTCGGCTCGATTTCGGCCAGGGTATTATACAGTGCCGTTCCGTCAATCTCTTTTTGCAAGTTCTCACGGTATCGGGATATTTCCCGGGAAGAGGTCACAGTGCACCTTTCGAAGAATTGTTAATGCCTGAATTGTACCGCATCTTATCATGTGGGTGACTAATTGCCTGGACGTGGAATTTCTTATTGTTTTCCCTCCGGGGGGGGACCATATTATTCCCTGTTATACTTGGAGGCATGTGATTGAAGGGATTGTTCACGGGTCACCCGCTTCCTGACCGATTAGCGATTTTAATTGTTTCCGGAATGCGAATCGGCTCCCTGTTTGACCAAATTTAAATCCACGAGAGGCCTATTATGAAATTGCTGTTTATTGTTGTCCGTGACTCTGACGCTGATGCTGTTGTCCAAGCGCTTGTAGAAAACAATTACCGGGTCACGCGTATGGCAAGCACGGGAGGCTTTCTGCGGCACGGAAATGTGACGTTGATGGCCGGAGTCGAAGAAGATAAGGTGCAGAAGGTAATCGATCTTTTGCATCAGGCCTGCTGTCCTCCGGAAGACTCTCAACACAGTGCTACTATCTTCGTTGTGGATATGCCATATTCCGAGCAGATCTAAATTATGCGACGTCCTGTCCTACCCGTTTACCGCGCCCGGGCGTGCAGCGCTTTCCGAATGTTTACATGGGGGAGGCGACAATAGGGCATGCTGGCCATCCTGCTGGTCGGCAAGCTGGTCACCCTTTGACACCCCCAATGGCCAGCCCTCCGACGAACCAGCGTTGAATAAAGAGATAGATGATCGTTACAGGCAGGGCGATCAGGATTGATAATGCGGCAAAATGTGACCAGGGCGTGCTGTCAGAATACTGACCGACCATGTTATACAAGGCCATGATCAGGGTAAAGTCTTTCGGGTTGGTCAGGAAAAGCCAGGACGTGGCAAATTCCGTCCAGGTACTCATAAACCCCAGGAAGAATGTCACCGCCAGGACGGGCGTCGATAGCGGCAAGGTGACCCGGAAAAAGGCAGACATTTGACTGCAGCCGTCAATCCAAGCGGCTTCTTCGAGGTCCTGTGGGATGGTATCCAGATACCCTTTCATATTCCAGATGGCGAACGGCAGCGAGCCAGAGAGGATTGCAACCCCCACTCCCAATGAGTGAATTGCGCAGATTGAACACCGTGGCGCCAATTTGGAACTGTACCTTATTCAGAAGTACGAAAAGCGCCGGCAGGGTGGCGATGGATGGTAGCATCAGTACCCCCAGGACAGCAATCATCAAGACCTCCCTGCCCTTGAACCGCAAGCGGGAGAAGGCATAGGAGGCGAACACGCCCACGATGATGGAAGCGAGCCCTGTGCTCGTCGCCAACCGGAAGCTGTTGAATAACAATTGTTCGAGATTGACTGGGTTGGGGGTGGGTTTTGCAATCACATCCTGGTATGCCTGGAGTGAAAGCCCGCCTGCAAATGGGTTAAGGCGCAGGGTGGTTGGACGGGAAATATTGCGCGGATCGAATGACATGCTGACGATCCACAGGATTGGATAAATAACCGTGGCTGCCACAAGCAACAAGAATAACTGACTGAGCAATTGTGACCCAATGGTTATTCCACGCTCGCCGGAGGATGTCCGGCCTTGCAAAAACCATTTTATACGGGTTGGAAAAGGATATTCCGGTTTGTTTAGACATCGTAGCTCTCCGTGGCGCGTGTGAGCGCATTGGTAATCAAGGTAAGTGCAAGCAATATGATGAATATGTAAACGCAAAAGGCGGCTGCAACCCCATAAACATGCTGCTGCTTGATCAGGCGATAGGCAGCCGTGATCAGAATTTCTGTCTCCTCCAGCGGTCCACCGCCAGACAGGAAGTAGATCAGGCTGAACAAGTTGAAGGTGGCGACGATGCCGTATACTGCGGCCGGAACCATCGCCGGACGAATCAGGGGTAGCGTTATCCGCCAGAATTGCTGGTTGCCATTGGCGCCATCGATGGTGGCGGCCTCATATAATTCTTTAGGAATGCTTTGCAGCGCTCCACTGGCAACGATGGTCATGAAAGGCCATCCCAACCAGATATTCGTGATGAGCAATGCAAAGTATGATAATGGCAGCGGCAACCAACTGATCGGATATTGCACCTGATCGATCCAATGGATGTGGAACAAAGCTGGGCTCAACCCGAAGAAGATTTTCCCCAGGGCTGCCAGCCCCTGGTTTATAGCCCCATAATCCGGGTCGAACATGTTTTTGAATATATTGGCGACGATGATCTGGGGAAGCACGATTGGAATGATAAAGAGGGCGCGATAAAAACCCTTGAACCATAGTCCCTGACGGTTCAACACGACTGCGATCAGGATGCCCAGAGCTACGTGGATGACCACATTGGATAATGTCCAGAAAAGGTCGAAACCGAGGATATGCCAGAAGTTGAAATAGGACAGCCCCAACTGATTTGTCAGGATGTTTATGTAGTTGGTTAATCCCACAAACGCCGGCCATGGGGCGCCAGCGCGAAGATTCGGCAGCCCATAGTTAGTGAAGGACATCCAGACTTGGTAAAGCATCGGATAATAGGTGATCACCCCCATGATGATGAAGGCTGGGACCAGATAGAGATAGTTGGTGGCATTCTTCCAAAAAGGTTTCTTGTTTCCCGCCGGTTTTTGGGAAGGCAGGCTTTTTGTCAGGACGGTCATAGTCACCTCATTCAGCCATCCACCGGGAGCGGATGTGCCAGCTTAAATGACATTGGGCATTATTCCTGGGGGGAGCGCCGGAAGGTCCAGCGCTCCCCCGATTGGATGTCTTGAACAGGCCCGGAATGGTTTGGCGTGGCTTGCCTTACGACCACTTACTCCACCCCATTACCGAGTGCATACTACTTCTTATTTGCCGTGTTCATGGTCGCGCAAGCGGTTGCTACGGCTGCGGTTGCTGTGGACTTACCGGAGAAGACCGCGGTCATGGCATCTCCGAACGGGCCCCAATAGTTGCCGAACTCGACCGTTTGCGGGCGAGGGAAACCGCCAGCAGCAATATCAGCGAACGCCTTGACCAGAGGATCGGTAGGCGTGACGTCAGAGCGGGCAGCCGGATCGCCAGCGGTATTCTCATAGGCAGTGAGACCGTCCTTGCCAAAGAAGTAGAGGGCTGCATCCACGGCAGCCGCCTGGTTCTTGCTGTTGGGGTTGATGTACCAACCGTCGATGCCCATCATGGGCATGAAAGCGCCTTTCGGGCCGGTGGGCCCCGGAACGACGCCCAGGTTGGTGCTGAGGTTCTTTTCAAAGTCGCCTAATACCCAGGGACCTTCGATGATCATATCCAACTGGCCCTGCTCGAAGGCGGTATCCAGCTTGCCTTCGTCACTGTCGATGGTGGCGCCAGCGGTCTGGAGATCGGCCAGATATTGGAGAGCATCCGCAAACCCGGTGGTCTGGTCGGCGACGCACTTGCCGGTGGCGTCAGTCAGAGTCCCGCCGAAGGCAGACCAGAAGCCCCAGATGTAGTACGCGCCGTTATTGACAAAGCCCAGTTTCTTGCCGGACTTGACCAGGTTCATGAGGTCATCGGTGGTCTTTGGAGGAGTAGGAACGGTGGACTTGTTGTAGAACAGCCCGACTGCCTTGGCGATCCCTGGAACGGCATAAATCTTGCCATCAATGGTAACGCCGTTGATTCCAGCCTGGGTGTAGCCAGTAAGCTTGCCCTGCAAGAGGCTATCGATGGGGGCGATCAGGTTGGCACGAACTTCGCTGCCCAGGTTGTCATTCGGAGCCGTAAACATGTCTGGGCCACCGCCTGCAGCAGTGTCGGTCTCGTACTTGGTATAGCACTGGTCGAAGGGTACTTCCAGGAGGTTGATCGTGACACCTGGGTGGGCTGTCCCATACTGCTTTACCAGGCCGTTGATGGTGGCCTCTTCCGTGCCACCTGCGTGGTAGCAATCCCAGACGTTCAACGTAACGGGCGCAGCGGTTGGGGTTGCGGCTGGGCCGCAAGCCGACAGGGCCAGGGTGGCAATTATCAGCAGACTTGCCAAAACGAAAATTGGGCGTTTCATATTCTAATTCTCCTTGTTTTGAGTAACTGATAAATCAGGAACCTTTCCATCCGGTGGGGGTTCCTTCCCAGGTCGAATTATTTTGGCACCTGGCTTTTCTCGCGAGCCGCAGGCGCGCACCACCTCCTTTCTATCGGTAACTTGGTGCAGTGCAATGGTAATTGCTTGAATGACTGCTCCGATGCTCGAGGAACGCCGGCCGAGCATCGCGGTGGTAATGCGGACCACGCGTGTGGCGGCTGGAAGACTCCGGCGGTTAACTACCTGCCGGATCGGTTCAAGGATAATGTCCCCCGTCTGTGAGACACCGCCACCGATAATGACCATACCAGGGTTGAACAAATTGACCAACCCTGCGATTGCTATTCCAATATGCGACCCGGCTTGACTGAGGATCTTTTGGGCCACCAAATCGCCCTGACGCGCGGCTGTGGCAACCTGCCGGGCAGTTATGGCTCCGTCAGATTGAAAACTGGCAAGTTGGGTACGTTGGTTCCTTGTTATCGATTCCAAGGCTTGCTGGGCAATGGCTCTCCCACCGGCAAATGCTTCCAGGCAGCCACGATTGCCACAAGCGCAAAGGGGGCCATTTTCGTCAATGGTAAGGTGACCGATCTCGCCAGCCGAACCGGTGATACCACGATATATTTTACCCTCCAAGAGCAGGCCGCATCCAATCCCGGTACCAACTTTAATATAAGCGAGGTTACTTTCACCCCGCCCGGCGCCGGCGGCCCATTCGCCCAACGCGCCCAGTTCTGCATCATTGTTGAGGGAAACTGGCCGGCCCCACTTTTTTTCCAACGTGTCGCGGATGGGAAAACGATCCCAGCCTGGCATGATCGGGGGCGCCAGTACCATGCCGGCATCCGAGACGATTGGCCCGGGAACGCCTACGCCGATCGCAAGAATATCATTAATTTCAAGTTTCGCTTTCGTGAGAATATCCTGGAAAAGACGGTCTGCCTGGGCCAGACAGATTTTTGGACCATCCTGGATATCCATTACGAGCTCTATTTCCTCGAGGATATGCGCGGTCATGTCGGTAACGAGGAGGCTGATATGGCTTGCGCCGATATCGATGCCGACCACATATCCACGCGCCGGATCAATTTCCAATACGACCGGCGGTCGCCCCCTATGACTGATGATGCTTTCACTTTCCCGGATGATCCCGGCACTTAGAAGATCGCTTACGATCGCAGTTACGGCTGCACGGGTTAAATCAAGGCGCCGGGCAATTTCTGCGCGTGAGATACCCCCCGGCGAGAAACGGATCAAGTCCATTACGGCATATTTGTTAATGTTTTTTACATTCTGGGGTAGTATAGACCACATTTTAGCCTAAAACCTATCCAGACGAACCTGATAATGTATAAAACATAACAAAAGTGTGGTTAAATATTATCAATAAGAATTTATTTTGTCAAGCTTTTTAACTAATTCGGTCAGGATTTTCACAAAGCTGGACCCGATCTGGTGGAAATGGAAGGAGGTGCGGGTACCCTTTGCCAGTGGGTGGTCTGATAGTCGCATAGTTTTCGATAGTTTTCGACCGACTCGCCCAAATAACGAGGAATAACGATGGGTGGCCAAATAATTCGATGGTCTGATAGTCGCATGGTTCTCGACCGGTGTGCGCGCCCAAATAATCCCGCGGAATTGCGCCGCAGGATAGGCGAGGAATAACGATCCCTGTCTGGTCATGGGCTCCCTGGCAGGCACAGCGAAGTTCCCTTTCCCCTGACGGGGACGCAATAGGGATAATGGGCCAGGCTGTGCCTGGAACCACAATGTACATGTTTAGCGTCAAAGACGAAATTTGAGTAGGGTCAAACCTCAGAAAAATGGAGGTCAAATGACTCTGAGCGAAGGAAATGGAAAGCAGTAAACTTGGCAGGATGAGTTGCAAACGGAATCAGAACCCTCAACCGAGTACGAAAGATCAGCGGATCGCCGAATTGGAACTGGAACTGGTGCGGGAGCGCGCCAACCTCCAGAGGCTGCAGATCAACACGCTGAGATTGCAGAAACTGGTGGAGCGCTTGCAAGCGGAGAAGGAGGAATTGCAGCGGGCAGGGAAACGTCAGGCAGCGCCGTTTGCGCGCCGGAAACGGGTGGAGCATCCGAAGAAGCCTGGGCGCAAAGCCGGGCAGGGGAAGTTTTCCCGGCGAGAAAAGCCTGCGCTGAAGCAGGGCAATGCGACGAAAGTGGCCAAACTGCATGGCTGTCCGCAGTGTGGGAGCAAGTTGCGGGACACGCATAAGCATGAGCAGTATGTGACGGATATTCCGAAAACCATTCGTCTGGTCACCACTCGCTATGTGACCTACAGTGGCTACTGCGTCAAGTGTTGCAAGCGGGTGCGCTCGCTGCACCCAGAGCAGACATCGCAGGCCACGGGAGCAGCGGGGGTGCTGGTGGGGCCGAGGGCCAAGGCTCTGGCCGCAGATGCGAAACATCGTTTGGGATGTTCGTACGGCAAAGTGAGCGAATTGCTCAACGATGCCTTTGGGATGCAAGTGAGCCGGAGTGGCTGGTGTCAGGCCGACCAGCGTTTGGCCAAAACCGCCCGGCCGGTCTATCAAGCATTGATTGAAGCGATACGGCGCAGCAGTGTGGTGCATGCGGATGAAACGGGTTGGCGGATCGGCATCTTGTCGGCCTGGTTGTGGGTCTTCACTAACAAAGAGATCACAGTCTATGCTATCCGGGATAATCGCAGCAGTGATGTGGTGATCGAGATCCTGGGGGAGAAATTCAAAGGCATCCTGGCTTCGGACTGCTTTGTGGCCTATGATGATAAAAGGCTGGCAGACTGGCTCAAACAGAAATGCCTGTCCCATTTGCTGAAGGATCTGAACGAGATGGAAGAGAGTAAAACTGGTCGGGCGGTGCGTTTTGCCCAGCAATTGACCGTTGTATTGCGGGCAGCCCTGGCTTTGAAAGCAGAAAAAGCCAGCCTGGATCCAGCCAGCTTCGCCCAACGTGCCCAGACCCTGGAAACCCAACTGGATACCTTGATCTCCAGGCAACGCAATCTGAAAGACCGGGACAATCTCCGTTTTGCCCGCCGTTTGCGTAAACATCGCCCACATTTGCTGCGTTTTCTGTATGTGGAAGGTTTGGATGCCACCAATAACCATGCGGAACGCCAGATACGGCCAGCGGTGATTATCCGAAAAACGAATGGCTGTAATCGGGCGAATGAGGGAGCGGAGACTCACGAGATTTTGGCCAGCGTATTGCTGACTTGTCGTCAACACAATGTTCCTATCCTGGATTACATGGTCAGCTTACAACGCTTCGGTGAAACGCCGCCTTCTTTGGTTGCTGCTCCACCTTAACTCGTTTTGAACGCTAAACAAGTACACCACAATAATAGAACAGTAGTTCTGATTCGTCAAGGCAAAACTTACGAAACAATTGAGGCCACCGCATTTGGTGGCCTCAATTGTTTTTAATCGCCTATTAAGCAAACGAAGCCGGACTTGGACATGCCACCAGCCAGGACGCCCGCCAGGAAACCAACCTGGTCTTCCGCAAACATCAGGCTGGTGACGTTGGTCAGACTGCCATCGGAGTAGGCGTTGTCGATGAATGGCAAATTTGATGTCCGGATATTGTTTGGCCTTCAAAGCCGTGGCATCGCCCATCTGGGAACCGATGGTGAGGATGACGTTGTAGCCTTCGCCCGCGAACGCATCGATGTTCATCTCATAGTCGCTGGGCTGCCCGGATTCAAGGAATTTCGTCTGGAAACCCATCTCCGCGGCGGCTTTCGGCCAACGATCAAATCAAATTACTGAGAACCATTTTACTGCCCTGACTGAGTTTATGGAACTATTCCATTGCAGACCACGACAGTATCTGCGGTAAAGCTGCCATCAGGATTTGGGTGCCCGACGAGCGTTACCCTGTATTCTGCTTTCAAATCGGATAGCGATGCGGAGCCGGCTGAAGTTTTGATTGTTGCCTGGCCCGTAAGGTGGACCACCTGATCACTGCCGTCGTCGTTTCGCTTCATAGTAAATTCGTTGTTTCCCACGCTGACAATCTGCCCGTTGCCGCCGGTGCCGCCGCAGCAGATCTCCGCTTTGGGGAATTTCACCCGGAGCGGTCGTTGGCTGAACCGGTGCTGCGGTTGCAGCCGGAGCGGTCGTTGGTTGAACCGGCGCTGGCGGCGGGCGCGCAGGCGGCGAGCAGCATAGTGGCCGTTAATAGTACCGACAGAACAAGACAAAGCCTCTTTGACATTTTGATCTCCTTGAAACTGATGATGAGCCTACAAATTTTCTTCTTTGAGCGTATCTACGATGTTGTCGTTGCGGATCATCGCGCCCGAGACCATCATGGTGGCGAAGACGATCGCCAGGACGCCGGCGATGCAGGCCGCGATCGCCACCCAGGGCAGGCTGAAGGCAAAGCTACTCACCCCGCTGAACTGGAAGTAGATGAACACGCTCAGGGCGATCCCCAGCGGCAGACCATACAGCAGGGCGGTCAGCCCGTAGAACAGGCTCTCGTAGCGCAGCATGCGCCGGAAGCCGCCCGGCGTCAGCCCAACCGATTTGAGCATGGCGATCTCGCGCCGGCGCAATTTGATGTTGGAATCCAGGGTGTTGATGATGTTGGTCACCCCGATCAGCGTGATCAGCGTCAGGAACCCGTAGAAGAACAGGTTCTCCATCAGCGCTCTGCAGGTTCTTGCTCTTATTGAGTTCCGCCGTCGAATTGTACGAGAAGTTGCCCCCGACCGTACCCTGGTAGAGCCGTTGGAGGGCTGCCACCGCCGCGTCCGGGGTCCTGCTCTGGATGTACATGGCGCCGGGGTTGCTCGGGCCAAGCTGCAGCAGCTGGTCGCTCAAACCATCGAAGACGGCGTCCGAAACGATCAAATTCGGAACCAGCGTTGCCCCCAGAAAACCCAGAGGAAACTCCTGGGTGACCGCGCCCACCGTCCACGTCAGGCTGGCTGGTGCTTTGTCCCCAGTTTGGGGGGAGGAGTAGCCAGACATCTTGGATGCAGATATCGTATCGCCCGGCTTCAGATTGAACAGGTCGAAATCGTACAGCTTGCCGCCCTGGCGCAAGGTGGTGTGGTTGATCAGGATCGCCAGCGGCGCGGATGGATCGGAATACTGTTGCGGGTCCAGACCGAGCTGCGCGGCGTAGTGGGCAAACTCGGACGGCCCCACGGCACACACCTGGAGCACAAACTGGTATGTACCGCCTGCTACAGGGTTGGGTAGATTTTCAAGTTTAAGGTTATTCAGCTCTTGCAGGGCCTGATACGCCGGATTGGTGATCACCGCGCGCGCGGGGACGTACTGCTCGTAGGCGCAGCGCCTATAGGCAACCCGCTGCACTTCTGGCAGTTGGCTGACCAGGTCGGCAAAATCCAGAGCGTGGCTTTGGCGGTAGTCCAGGGAGATTATCAGGTCGAAGTTCATCGCTTTGCTAGCCATGCTGGTGGTGGTGTTGGTATACAGCATCAGGGCGTTGAAGGCTACGAACATGATGATGCTGATCATGAGCGAGAGCAGCGTGGTAAGGTATCTCTTACGGTCGCGTTGGAGGGATTTGAGCGCCAGCTCACCCTCGAACCCGAATATACGCCGGATCAGCGGGCTGGTCTTGAAATTGAGCGGCTTGCCCTCCTGGATCTCGCCGCTCTGGCGGATGGCCTCGATGGGCGAAACCCGGGCGGCGCGCCGGGCGGGGATCCAGGCCGAGAGCAGGATGGTCGCCGCGGAAAACAGTACGGTCGCGCCGATGACCAGCGGCGAGACCACCAACTGCAGCCCCTGATCCGCGTCAAGGATCAACTGGGAGACGATCCCCCGGGTGAGCACCGCCAGGACCTCCACCCCGGCGATGGCGCCCAGGATGCCCAGCGGGATGCCGATCGCCGCGATGACCCCGGCTTCGGTCAGCACGATGCGGCGGATCTGCGCCGAGGTGGCGCCCACGCTGGCAAACATGCCGAACTGCTTCTTGCGCTCGCCGATCGAGATGGCGAAAGCGTTGTAGATCAGCAATACCGAGCCGGACACGATCAGGGCGATAACGACGGCGATGGTCGCAAGGAAGAAACCCACGTAGTTGGTACGGGCGCTGAGGCCCATCCAGCCCAGCAGGTTCTCGTTGTAGGCGATGCTTTCGGCCTCCAGCGCTCTTCGCCATCTCCGGCGCGAGGGTGTATATGCTGCGCGGATCGCGGGCCAGGATCGCGATGTCCACTTTGTCTGCGGCTGCCAATTGCGCCGGGTCGAGGTACGTCAAGGCCGGGAAGGCTGCGGGCATGCTGGTCTCATCGACCAGCGTTTTCGTCACGCCTACCACCGTATAGGTTTTGGAAACGGACGGGGTAAAGGTTTCCCCATCTTGCAGAGCGACATATTCTTCTCCTCCCCATGCCTTGACGAGCTCATCGTAGTTGGGGATATTCCGCTGGCCAAAAGTCACCTTCAGTGTACTGCCGGGTTCCAGACCCAGGCCAGAGTCCAAGGCCATCGCCCGCGAAATCAGCAGCTCATTCGTGTTTTGAGGAAAGCGTCCGGAGATCAGCTGGATGGGGTGGTTTTGGAATGAAAGCGCGTCATAGGCGGTGATGTCCAGGTAGGGTCTGGCTGTGTTGTGGCTGCCGTAAGTGGCGTTCCCGAGCGGCTCGCTGAGCATCGCCGTCTGGACGGCGCTGTTTTCGGTGATATATTTCGCGTTTGCGTAGGGCACGCCGAGGAACTGGGCGTGCCAATTCCCCGACATGAAGATCTCGTGGTCGATCATCACCTTCTGGAAGCTGACCCCCAGCAAGAACACCCCGCAGATCAGGGCGGAGGACAGGATCACCCCCAGGATGGTCACCGCAGTACGCTTCTTGTTCAGTCGCAGGTACTTCAGGGTATACGTCGTGAGGATGTTCATGCCCGCACCGCCTCGTCGCGCAGGATGCGCCCGTCGCCGAAGGAGATGATGCGGTCGGCCTGCAGGGCGATGTCGTGGTCGTGGGTCACCACGATCAGCGTCTGGTGGTAGCGCTGGTTGGAGAGCTTGAGCAGGGACATGATCTCCTTGGCGTTGTTGCTATCCAGGTTGCCGGTCGGCTCGTCGGCCAGCACCAGCGCGGGGTTGTTGATCA
The DNA here is from genome assembly GCA_963746015.1 of uncultured Chloroflexia bacterium. Classification (GTDB taxonomy): domain Bacteria; phylum Chloroflexota; class Anaerolineae; order Anaerolineales; family Villigracilaceae; genus UBA877. The sequence continues at coordinate 552 of CAVUZS010000013.1, read as the reverse complement.
GCGCGCGGCCGATGGAGACGCGCTGCTGCTGCCCGCCGGAAAGCTGGTTGGGCAGGTGCCTGACCCGGTCGGCGAGCCCGAGCGTGGCGACGATCTCCTTCAGGCGCGCCTCGTCCAGGCTGCGCTCATCCAGGAGCAGCGGTAGGGTGATGTTTTCCTCGACGTTGAGGATGGGGATCAGGTTGTAGAATTGATAGATGAGGCCGATCTGCCGGCGGCGGAAGATAGCCAGTTTCGTCTGGTCGAGGGCGCAGATGTCCGTACCATCCACCAGCACCTGTCCGGAGCTGGGCGTATCCACCCCGCCCAGGATGTGCAGCAGGGTCGATTTGCCCGAGCCGGAAGGACCGACGATGGCGATGAATTCGCCTTTTTCCACGCTGAAGCTGACGTCATCCAGGGCCTTGATCTGCGTATCGCCTTTTCCGTATACCTTCGAAAGGTTGTTCAACTTGAGAATTTCCACAATGTGCCTCCAAGATTTTTATAATACCGATATTCACAGTATACGGATGGCAAGTGACTCTGCGGTGACTGCAATTGTGACAGTTT
>CAVUZS010000012.1:0-249228 GCA_963746015.1 uncultured Chloroflexia bacterium | reverse complement strand
ATCTGGTGGGAGATATCGGCGATCAGGTTGGAGAGGGCGGTCTTATCCTTTTGCAACAGCTCAGCTTGTTCGCGCAACCGGACGGTGACCTTGTACAAATCGTTCTTCAGCAGGCTGAAGCTGCCCTCGCCATTGTCGCGTACGTCGAGGGCATAATCGCCGGCATCGATGCGGCGCAGGTAGGCCGAAAGCCCCGCCACCTGCGCGGAGATGGAGCGCCGATATCCTGCCAGCAGCAGGGCGAACCCGAGCGCAGGCCAGCCCGACCAGCGCCAAACCGACCGGCAGCAGGCGCGCCAGCAGGCCGGCGGCAACGCCGGTATCCGCTGCACTCCGATTATCCAGGCCATATTTCCCCAGCACCTGGTAGCCCAGGTTGACGAAGTCGGCCCCCGGTGCACGCAGATCCTGAACAACTTGCGCCTCGGCCTGAGGATATTTCTGCGCCACCGTGCCGACGATGCCCGCATAGGTGTCTTTGAGCGCCTGGTTGGTATATGCCGTCATCACCAAGGTAATGAGCACCGCCGCAAGGAGTGCGATCAGCGACAAGGCTATCATGGAGATGAACAATTTCCGGTCTTCCAAGTGAAAGAGATGTTTCATGTTAATCGCCTGCCTGATAGCCCAGGCCGCGCACGGTCTTGATTAGCGCCGGGTTCTGCGGATCGTCCTCGAGCTTCTCGCGCAGGCGCTTGATGTAGACCGTTAGCGTGTTGTCGTTGACGAAATCATCATCCACATCCCAGATGCTGCCCAAGATCTGGCTGCGGGTGAGCACCCGTCCCTGGTTGAGGATCAACGTGAGCAACAACCGGTATTCCAGCGCGGTTAAGAGCACTTCCCGGCCGTTTTTGTAGACCTTGATCTGCTGGGTGAAGACCGTCACGTCCCCACAGGTGAGGTTGCGGTCACCGGCCTCGACCGGTCCGCGGCGGCGCAAGACAGCTTTCATGCGCGAGATCAGCTCGCGCAGGCGGAAGGGCTTGGTGATGTAGTCGTCCGCACCCAGGTCGAGGCCGAGGACAATGCTGGCCTCTTCGTCACGGGCGGAAAGGATAATGATGGGCATATCCCCAGCAGCGCGGATTTCTTTGCACAGTTCGTAGCCGCTGCCATCCGGCAATCCAAGGTCCAAGAGCGCCAGGTCGAAGGGCTGGCGTTTGAGCAGGTCGCGCGCCTCTTCCAGGCTGTAAGCCAGGCTGACCTGGAAACCATCCTGCTTGAGCGAGTATTCCACCCCCATGGCGATGGTGGTATCGTCTTCGACGAAAAGGATAGAAAGCATGGGAAAATTCCTCGAAATCTATATTGAGTTTCAGGGATTATAACAGGCTAGGCTTTTTCAATTTACGATCCATTACCTTGTAAATATGCCTATTCCAGTTGTAAACATTACCTCATGCGTCGTCTTGCCTCTTTTAGCATTTGCGGAAGGAGCCATTGGTGAGTGGTTACATTTTCCCAATTATGCTGCATCATAACCTTTTCTTACATTCGTTTATTTCCTCCATGCTAGCGTGACCCCTATTATGGTGATGAACAGCAAGCAAAAGACGCCTTTTTTGGCGGCCTATGAGAAGGGTGCTTTTTTTCTAGTGTTTCAAGGCATCCCAGCCGGCATATTTGGCGGTATCGCCCAGTTCGGCTTCGATGCGCAGCAACTGGTTGTACTTGGCAACGCGGTCGGAGCGGGCGGGCGCGCCGGTCTTGATCTGGCCCATGTTCAGGGCCACGGCCAGGTCGGCGATGGTGCTGTCCTCGGTCTCGCCGGAGCGGTGGGAGGTAACGGCCCGCCAGCCGGCCCGGTGGCAGGTCTCGACGGCTTCGATGGTCTCGGTCAGCGAGCCGATCTGGTTGAGTTTCACCAGCAGGGCGTTGGCAGGCTTTCTCCTTGATGCCGCGGCGGACGCGCTCCGGGTTGGTGACCAGCAGGTCATCGCCGACGATCTGGATCTTGTCGCCCAGTTCTTTGGTCATCAGGATCCAGGATTCCCAGTCGTCCTGGGCCAGGCCATCTTCGATGGAGACGATCGGGTAATCCTTGACCCACTTGGTCCAGAACTCGACCATCTGCGGGCCGGTCAGTTTCTTGCCTTCCTTGCGCAGGTTGTAGGTCTTGGTCTCTTCGTCGTAGAGTTCGGAAGCGGCCGGGTCGAGCGCAATTGCCACCTGTTCGCCGCGTCCGGCCTTGAAACCGGCCTTGGCGATGGCTTCCAGGATGACTTCCACGGCCTCGTTGTTGGCCTTGAGCGCCGGGGCATAACCGCCCTCGTCGCCGACCAGGGTGACGTAGCCCTTATCCTTGAGCACGGACTTGAGGGCGTGGTAGATCTCCGCACCCCAGCGCAGGCCCTCGGCAAAGGTGGGTGCGCCAAAAGGCATGACCATGAATTCCTGGGCGTCGGTGGACTGCCAGGCGGTATGTGCGCCGCCGTTCAGGATGTTCATCATCGGGACGGGCAGCACGTGGGCATACACGCCGCCGATGTAGCGGTAGAGCGGCAGGCCGAGCGCGGCGGCGGCGGCTTTGGCAACTGCCAGGCGAGACGCCCAGGATGGCATTGGCGCCGAATTTGGATTTGTTGGGCGTGCCATCCAGGGCGATCAGTTCCATGTCAATGGCTTTCTGGTCGGTGGCATCCCAGCCGTAGAGTTCGTCGGCGATGACATCGTTGACGGCTGCGACGGCTTTCAGCACGCCTTTGCCGCCATAGCGTTTCTTGTCGCCATCGCGCAGTTCGAGCGCTTCGTGGATGCCGGTGGAGGCCCCGGAGGGGACGGCGGCGCGGCCCCATGAGCCGTCGGCCAGGACGACTTCGACTTCCACGGTCGGGTTGCCGCGCGAGTCGAGGATTTCCTGCCCGGTGATGAGTTCAATTGTTGTGTCCATAGCCTTCTCCATTCTTTAAGATGTCGGACGTGTCCGTTTATGGACATGTCCGTTGATTTCCAAGCCGCAAGTATATCGCAATTTCGTTGATAGTATATTGAGATATGTTTTTTCTGCACTCACTTGCTGACATATTCTCAATTCTACGTTCTTTCTCGCTCTTCTCTTTTGCCGCCTTGATCAACCCCACAAACAACGGATGCGGGCGCATTGGGCGGGAGAGAAATTCCGGATGGAACTGGCTGCCGACCATATAGGGATGGTCTTTCAATTCGGCAATCTCCACCAGCATCCCATCCGGCGAAATGCCCGAGAAAGCCATCCCGGCTTTTTGGAATTCCTCCCGGTAGTCGTTGTTGAATTCCCAGCGGTGGCGGTGGCGTTCCTCCACCTGGCTCTCACCATAGGCTTCGGCGGCTTTCGTTCCTGGCTGGAGCACGCACGGATACAAGCCGAGCCGCATCGTGCCGCCCATATCGGTGATGGCGCGCTGCTCCAGCATCAGGTCGATCACCGGGTGCTTCGTGCTGCGGTCGAACTCAGTCGAGTTGGCATCCTCATGCCCCAGAACATTGCGGGCGAATTCCACGCACATCACCTGCATCCCCAGGCACAGCCCCAGGTAGGGAATTTTATTTTCCCTGGCATAACGGGCGGCCTGGATCTTCCCTTCGATGCCGCGCGAACCGAACCCGCCCGGGACGATGATACCATCCGCGGCTTTGACTTCATCCCAGCCCTTGCCTTTTTCCAGGTCGGCGGAATGCACCCACTGGATCTCTGCTTCCACGCCCAGTGATAGGGCGGCATGTTTGACGGCTTCGCGCACCGACATGTAAGCATCTTTCAATTCAACATACTTGCCCACCAGGGCAATTTTGACGACCGGCTTGGGCTTGCGGACTTCCTCCACCAACTGCTTCCACGGAGCCCAATCAGGGGTTGCACGCGCCTGGAGGCCCAGCCGCTCGACGATGTAATCGCCCACGCCGGCCTTTTCGAGCAGCAGCGGCACCTCATAGAGCACCTGTGCGGTGACCATCGGGACCACGGCGCGCCGATCCACGTCGCAGAACAGGGCGATCTTGTCGCACAGGTCGTCCTCGACCGGATAATCGGAGCGGGCAATGATCATATTGGGAGAGATACCGATGGAACGCAGTGCGGAGACCGAGTGCTGGGTGGGTTTGGTCTTGAGCTCCTGGGTGGCGCCGATGAAGGGCAGCCAGGTGACGTGGACGAAAAATGTATTCTCGCGTCCCACCTCGTTGCGCAGCTGGCGCAGGGCTTCCAGGAAGGGCTGGGACTCGATGTCGCCGACCGTGCCGCCGATTTCGAGGATGACCATTTCCGCCCCGGTCTCTTTGCCCACCAGCCCGATGCGGCGTTTGATCTCGTTGGTGATGTGGGGGATGACCTGGATGGTGCCACCCAGGTAATCGCCGTGGCGCTCCTTGCTGATCACCTCGGCATACACCTGACCGGTGGTGAAGTTGCTGAACCGGCCCAGGCGGATATCCATGAAGCGTTCGTAGTGGCCCAGATCCAGGTCAGTTTCGGCTCCGTCATCCAGGACGTATACTTCGCCATGCTGGTATGGCGACATCGTGCCCGGATCCACATTGATGTATGGGTCCAGTTTCTGCACGGTGACCTTGAACCCGCGTGATTTGAGTAACAGGCCGGTGGCAGCCGCAGTCACGCCTTTCCCAACCGAACTGACTACACCGCCGGTGAAAAAGATATATTTGGTTGGCATTTCAACTCCTTATGCATCCCTCCCATTTGCGGGGAGGGGACGAGAGTGGGGGAAATATACAAAGGGCGTGGGGAGGGCCATTGACTGGCGTCCTCCCCACGTGGGTTGACGTTTATCGGATGCAAAAGTATGTCACCGATTGGTTTCATCCGACCAACTTGACCAGGTCCTCGGCGGCCCGGCGCATTTCCAGGAAAATGAGACCGATTTTGGCATCCTGGCGCGCCAGGGCGGTCAGCACGGCTTCCGCTCCAACCGAAGTCAGGACGATAAAACCGCCACTGCCTTTGATATAGACCCGTTCCAGGCCGCCGCGCCCCAACTCGCCGGCGATCCGTTCTCCCAAGCTGAGCATGGCGGCCGACATGGCTGAGACGCGGTCCTCTTCCACTTCGGCGGGAAGAGCCGATGCCATGATCAATCCATCCACAGAAACGATGGCTGAGGCTTCAATATCCGGTACGGCGGCTTGCATCGAGCGCAAGCGGTTAACCATCTGTTCGCTGCGAGTTTGACTCATCCTGACTAACTCCGGAATTCGCCTGTCCAAACGATGCTTCCATTATAAGGGAAACTCAGAATTTGTGCATAGTTTTCGTCTTACCGTTTGCGATTGCTCCTTCCGGTCAGCCATTTCCAGAAAGCGCGCTGCAATAAATTTCCCACCAGCGCCCCGATGAAAATGGCTATCACCAAGCCACCGAAGAAAGTGAGACACTTCAGGTTGGTCAGAATGTTCCCGGAGACCGTTTGTGCGGAGAGTCGGTCTTGAAACAGCACGAAAGCGGCGATCCACAGTCCCAGGCAGATTATGAAGACGATGAACCGCAATGTGCTGATGATGCGTCCGGCGCAGGACCGCTTCAATACTGGATCGATCTGGCCAGCCAGGGAGGTTTTACCCGATTTCCACAGCCGGATGAAAGGTTTTTTCATCTTTTTTCAATCCTGGGTTAAAAGGAGCTGAAGCTTCCTTTAGGCGATTTTACATCAAAAATGGGCCAAACTTACCGATCCTGGGAGTGCTGGAGGCTCTCCTCCTGACAAACGCATGCCCGAATAGGGACATTTTACACATTCGGATTCCTTAATGGCTTCCTATAATGGGTATATTCCAAACCAGATGATAAATAAACAAATTCAAAAGACATTCGTCGCTTTTGCCTTGCTCATCGGCCTGGTGCTGCCGTTGCGGTCGGCCAGCGCGGCGGGCGGCGAGGCACTTCCGGCATTTTCCGGGTTTGTTGCCACGGTAATGGACGGGGAGACCAATGTGGTGCGGGGTGTTTATGTTCCAGGAGTGCTGGCTTTGCGGGTGATGCAACAGCCGGCGGATGATCCGGAATCCGTGTTGCGGATGGATGGAGTTGTCACTCAATTCGGTGAGGCGGCCCTGAACCATGTCATTGGACTCCTGGCTCACGACGACCTTGCCGGCGTCTCCTTTTCCAATTTAAGGATCGGTCAGGAAGTCCGTATTGTTTACGGAGACGGCCGGGTGGAATACTACATGGTCAACCGGCTGGCGCGTTTCCAGGCGCCCCAGCCGGGCAGTAGAGATAAGAATTATGTGGATTTGGACTCGAACATCCCATATACTGCCCAGGATATCTTCAGTATGTTTTATGATGGAGATGTTCACGTGACTTTCCAGACTTGCATCCTGCAGGACGGCAACTCAAGTTGGGGGCGATTATTTGTGACTGCTATTCCCATTCCAGCAATGCCCCTGCAGGAGTACCAGACATTCATGCTCGGGGCGAGGCTGGATATCAATACGATTGGGGTTGGTTTGGAGAGACTGGTGGGAGATGGGGATTTTCGGTAAATGCTGGCGTTGACCCACGTCCGCCTTCGTGTTAAACTTGCCTGTTACGAACTGCCGGGACAAGATGACTCGAATTGTGAAAATGTTCCTCCTGGCCGCCTTGCTGGCGGCGGTTACCGCCAGACCTGTTGCCGCGCAAGTCGCGCCCGGTATTATTTCGCCCCGGCAGGGCGATGTGCTCCAGGGCGTGGTGACGATCCGGGGTTCCAGTGACGTAACGGGCTTCTTGTCGGCGGAAGTCGCATTTGCTTATGCCGGCGATACCACCGGGACCTGGTTCTTAATTGCCACCAGCAGCCAGCCAGTCGATGCAGATACACTGGCGACATGGGATACCACCACCATCACTGATGGAGACTATAACCTGCGCCTGCGGGTTTATCTTTCCGACGGGAAAACCCTGGATGCCACCATCCCGAACCTGCGGGTGCGCAACTATACCGCAGTCGAGACGCCCACCCCGGCTCCGACCGCTTTGCAGCCAACGCCTATCCCGACTGAGACCCCGACCCCGACACCTTTCCCTACACCGACTGCTTTACCGGGCAATCCGGCGGTATTGACCCCAAGGGATATCTCGATCAGCCTGGCATACGGTGGGCTGGGGGCTGTGCTTCTCCTGGTTATCCTTGGCATTTATCTCTGGTTGCGACAGAAATAGACATGCTAGAGACATTCCTGGTTGTCGGTCTGGGCAACCCCGGGCGTGAATATCGCGAAACCCGGCATAACGTCGGTTTTATGCTGTTGGACCGGCTGGCAGTGAAACTCAATGCGCGTTTCACGCGCCTGCAATCCAGGGCATTGGTGGGGAGCGCCATTTACACCCCGCCCCCGGGGGGGCAGGCGAGCGCAGGATCATCCTGGCCAAGCCGCAGACTTTCATGAACCTCTCGGGCCAATCCGTGCAGGGGCTGATCCATTTTTACAAGCTGCCATTGACCAAGCTGCTGGTGGCGCATGATGACCTGGACCTGCCACCCGGCACCATTCGAATCCGCCCGGATGGCGGCTCGGCGGGCCAGAAGGGCATGGAATCCATCCTCGAACGCCTCAGCACGGACGAGTTCCCGCGCTTGCGCCTGGGGATTGGCCGTCCGCCCGGACAGATGCAGGCTCCCGATTACGTCCTGCAGGAGTTCTCGAATGCTGACCTGGCAATCATCTCCGAAACGCTCAACCGCGCCGTGGAGGCCGTGCTGGTCTTCGTAACCGAAGGACTGGATGCGGCCATGAATAAATATAATGGTAGCGGAGAGAAATAAGGGATAAGGGATAAGAAAGAAGTATTGAGTCACTTAACTGGAAACTTGTTTCTCGTTTTTATCGCGTGGTGCTCGCATGCAGCCCTTGCTTGATTCGATCCGTCCACTACCTTCCTATAAGCGCCTCCTGGCTGGCTTGCAGGCCGGTGGACCACTCCCCGGCCTGGCCCTGCCGCGGGCGGCGCGCCTGCCGGTGCTGGCAGCCCTGCATACCGACCTGGATCAGCCGATCGTATTGGTAACTGATCGCGCCGACCACGCCCTCCAACTGCATGATGAAATGGCTTTCTGGGTGCCGGACGCGACCCGTTATATCTTCTCGGAACCCAACCCACTTTTCTACGAAGAGGCTGCCTGGGGAACAACCACCCGGCGTGAGCGCCTGCAAACGTTGACGGGGCTGGCGGCCTACCATCTGCCATTCGTGGAGAAGCCGGCCTCGCCGCCCATCATCGTCACTTCGGCGCGCGCCTTGATGACGCGCACCCTGCCAAGACGGGATTTCCTCAAAGCGTCGAAGCAGCTCAAGATAGGGCAAACCATCTCCCTGAACAGCCTGCTCAGCGAGTGGGTGCAGATTGGTTACCAACCGGCCGATACCGTCCTCGAACCGGGACAGTTTTCCCATCGCGGCGGCTTACTGGACATCTGGCCGCAGTCCGAGCTGCACCCGGTCAGGCTGGATTTCTTTGGTGATGAAATCGATACCATCCGGCGTTTCGATCCGGGCACCCAGCGGACGGTCGATACGATGGAGGCTGTTTTTGTCACGCCGGCGCGGGAGTTTATACTGTTGGATATGGCTGACAAGTCTGATAAGTCCGACAGGTCTGACATGTCAGAAAACCCGGAATACGCCACTGAATTCTATATTCCACTTATCCATCCTTTCACTTCCAGCCTGCTCGATTACCTGCCAAATGGCACCCCGGTGCTGGTGGACGATTGGAGTCTGCTCGAGAGCACGGTCTCCGAAATCGAAGAGCAGGCCGTCAAACTGCGGGCCGAGTCCATTGCAGAAGGGACACTGGCGGACAGTTTCCCGATCCCGTATATTACCTGGTCAGAACTGTCCGATACCTTGAGTGGACGCCCCAGCCTGGAACTGGGCTATTCCACGGCAGAAGATGCAGCCGGCGATCAGCCAATTTCCACCGGCAGTATGCCATCAGAAGAAAATCTGGCAACGCAGTTTGGCAAGATCGAACGGTTTGGCGGCCGCCTCAAGCCTTTTACCGAGTACCTGGCCAGGATCGTTTATGAAGGCAATTCTGTTGTCATTGTCTCGCGCCAGGCATCCCGCCTTGAAGAACTATGGATGGAACACAACCTGCCAGCCACCAAGCCATCCGGGGATATCGTCGAGAAGCCTCAATTTGTCGAATTCTCGCTTTCGGAAGGGTGGAGCCTGGGCAGGGCGTACCTTATCACCGATTCCGAGATCTTTGGTTGGGAACGCCCTCAACCGCGCCAGCGCCCGAGACCCGGTGCAGAAACCCCCGAATCCGCCTACGCAGACCTGCAGCCAGGCGATTGGATCGTCCACGTGGATTATGGTCTCGGCAGGTACGTTGGATTGGTCCAGCGTACGCTCGAAGGCCTGGAGCGGGAGTTCCTGTGCGTCGAGTATAAGAACGGCGACCAGGTTTACGTCCCCATTCACCAGGCCGACCGGCTGACCCGTTATATTGGGCCGGATGGCTCGCCGCCAACGCCGGGAAGCCTGGGCACCCAGGAATGGCCGGAGACCAAGCGCAAGGTCCGGGAAGCAGTGCAGGAAGTGGCGCAGGATCTGCTCGACCTGTATGCCCGCCGGCAGGTGGCCGAAGGGTTCGCCTTCAGCCCCGATAACGCCTGGCAGGGCGAGCTGGAGTCCAGTTTCCCTTATGTGGAAACGGATGATCAGGTCAAGGCGCTGGCCGACATCAAGCGGGATATGGAAACGCCCCGTCCGATGGACCGCCTGCTGTGCGGCGACGTCGGTTACGGGAAAACCGAGGTGGCTTTGCGGGCGGCTTTTAAAGCCGTGATGGATGGGCGCCAGGTGGCCGTGCTGGTCCCCACCACCGTGCTGGCGCAGCAGCATTACGATACCTTCCGGCAGCGGCTGTCGGCTTTCCCCGTGACGGTCGAGATGCTCTCGCGCTTCCGCACGCCGCGTGAGCAAAGCCAGATCTTGTATGCACTGTCGCAGGGCGCGGTGGATATTGTCATCGGCACGCACCGGCTGATCTCGGCGGATGTGCAGTTCAAGGATCTCGGCCTGGTCATCATCGACGAGGAGCAGCGTTTTGGCGTGACGCACAAGGAACACCTGAAGAAACTGCGCACCGAAGTGGATGTGCTTACGCTGACCGCCACGCCCATCCCACGCACGCTCTATATGGCCCTGACCGGGGTGCGTGACATTTCCAACCTGAACACCCCGCCCGAAGAGCGCCTGCCCATCATCACCCACGTTGGGCCATACTCGCCAAAACTTGTCCGCCAGGCCATCCTGCGCGAGTTGGAACGCGGCGGGCAGATTTTCTTCGTCCATAACCGCGTCCAGACCATCGATGCCATGCGCATGCACCTGGAAAAACTGGTCCCCGAAGCGCGCATCGCCATCGGCCACGGGCAGATGCCGGAAACGGAACTTGCCAGCGTGATGCACCGTTTTACCGCCGGGCGAGATCGACATCCTGCTTTCCACTTCCATCATTGAATCGGGCCTCGATATCCCCAATGCCAACACGCTCATCGTGGACCGGGCGGATGCCTTTGGCCTGGCGCAGCTCTACCAACTGCGCGGGCGGGTCGGGCGCGGTGCGGCGCGCGCCTATGCCTACTTCTTCCGTCACCGGAAATTTGCACCCACACCCGAAGGCCAGGAGCGATTGGAAGTCATTGCTGAAAATACGCAACTGGGTGCGGGCTATTCCATTGCCATGCGCGACCTGGAAATGCGCGGCGCCGGCGAACTGCTGGGAACACGCCAATCCGGCTACATCGCGGCGGTGGGATTTCACTTGTACACGCGCTTGCTGGCTGCGGCAGTGAAACAGGCACGCACCCATGGCAGGTTTGAAGGACTGAAAATTGACCTGAAATCTGCCAGCCTGGAAGCCCTCCAACCGATGGGTTTACCGGTCAATGTGGATCTGCCGCTTGCCATCGGGATCCCTGAAGCGTACGTTCCCGATACCAACCTGCGCCTGCGTCTCTACCGGCGCCTGGCCGACCTGACGGATGAGGCTGCCCTGGATGCGCTGGCTGCCGAGTTTGTCGACCGCTTTGGCGCCCTGCCGGAGATGGTGACCAACCTGTTCTACCAGATGCAGGTCAAGCTGCGTGCGGAACGGGCCGGGCTGGTCTCGGTTGGCATGGAAAGCGGACAGATCGTGCTGCGCTACCCGGCTCCTCAGGAAGGCGCAGAATCGAAACCCGGGCCAAGCGCGCCGAATGGCCGCCTGCCGGACCTCGGTCCGGGGGTGCGCGGCGGGAAAAATGCCTACTGGTGCATGTTCGGGAAGGACGTCGACTGGCGGGAGAGATTGCTGGAAGTGTTGGAGCGATTGAAGCAATGATCCTTAATTTTGCCAGAAATATAACCTTCGCAAGGTTGATTACGGCATCTTCCGAATCCTTACCTGGATGCCCTTCTCTGCTTTCAATAAATCCACCAGTTTGCTCGTATCTGTGTTCCCGTAATGATATGGATAGAGGATATGAGGCATGAACATTTTTGCCGCATCCGCCGCCATCTCCGGCGTCATGGTGAAAGGCAGGTTCATGGGCAGGAAGGCGATGTCAATATTACGCAGGTCCTTCATTTCCGGGATATTCTCGGTATCCCCGGCCAGGTACAGGCGCGTATCGCCAAAGGTCAGGATATAGCCATTTCCGACGCCTTTCGGATGGAAGAGCTGTCCGTCCTCGCGCCTGTGGAGGAGGTTGTAAGCCGGGACTGCCTCGATAGGCAGGCCGGCTATCGTCTGTTTATCGCCATTTTGCATAGCAATAGCATTGCCGGCCTGCGCAGCGCCGGCCGGATTGGACACCAGCACGGTTGCCGGGGTGCGGATGGCTGCCAGCGCATGCGGGTCAAGATGGTCGCGGTGCTCGTGTGTGACAATGATCATTTCAGCTTTGGGGAGGCTGGAATAATCTGCAACCTGGCCGAACGGGTCACTATAGATATTCTTCCCGTTGAAGGTCATCAGCAAGCTGGCGTGCCCGAGGAACGTGATCGACAGATCCCCGGCGGAGGTCTGGAGCAAATCGGTTTCGAACGATTCTTGCGTAGCCATGGGGGTATCTCCTTTGCAGCTACTATTCCGGTTTTGTATGCCGCCCATCGCAGAAGGGTTTGTTGGTGGACCTTCCGCAGCGGCACAAGGTAACCCGGTTGCGAATTTCATAAACGTAACCGTCTGCCGACTCGATCGGGATGCCGCCGCGTACCCACAGGGGGCCAAGCTCAGCGATGACCGGATCGAGCACCAAACCGATGGAGGGTTCAAATTCGGGTTCGATCGCGTTCCCGGCTTTATCGTGCAGCACCAGCCGCCCGGCGGGGCAGTCACCCACTTCCTGGAGGGCGATCTTTCTTGCTTCCGGGTCGTTGGAGGCGCGCAGGTTGTCCCAGACACCGCCGGCCCGGTCGCAGAAGCGCGCCAGGGCGCACAGGGCTACTACGTCCGTCAAAACCATATCCGGGCCGACCGTTTTTGGTTCAGATTTGACTCTCGAATGGTTCCCGGCTAGCCGTCTCGGTCCCATCGAAGAAGATTTCGGAATGGGTCAGATCGCAAAATGGCTTGGTCTTGGAATGCCCGCACCGGCAAAGGTCATATTCCTCTTTGACCGGATATTCCTTGCCCTTGTGCCACCCGGTGGACAGGCCTTCGGCGTCAGGGACAAGGATCTGCTCCACCAAAGGGATTCCGCCGTAAACAGTGTAAGGGCCATCTTCGCATATCTTGATTCTCATCCTGCTGTTTTTGGTTACCATGGATAAACCTCTTTTCTCTTTGCTAAATGATAACTCAATCTCCGAACTTGCGGTAGAACCAGGTTTTGATGATCTGGGTCAGGATGACATACACTACCAGCATGGCCAGCAGCCACAACCAGTATGACCAGGGTAGCGGAGTGAAACCAAGCCATATCGCCAGGGGGGAGTAAGGCAGGTACGCGCCGACCGCCACGATGGCCAGCGAGGCGAAGATGAGCGTTTTACTCGCCCGGCTTTGAAGGAACGGGATCTTTTTCGTGCGAATGACGTGGATGATCAGCGTCTGCGTGAAAAGCGATTCCACAAACCAGGCCGTATGGAAAAGGGCGGCATGCGCAGCATCCGGATGCGCCCAGGCGCCATAGATGAATAGCATGATGAAGTAGGTAGCATAGTCAAAAATGGAGCTGATTGGACCGATGTACAGGATGAAGCGGCGCAACTCGCCAATGGCCCATTTGCGCGGCTTTTTCAGCCAGTCGGCATCCACTTCGTCGGTCGGGATGGCGGTCTGGGAGAAATCATAGAGCAGGTTGTTGGTCAGCACCTGGATTGGCAGCATCGGCACGAATGGAAGGAAGATGCTGGCGCCCAGTACGCTGAACATGTTGCCAAAATTCGAGCTGGCGGCCATCTTGATGTATTTGGTGATATTCCCAAAGACGCGCCGGCCTTCCATGACCCCGTCCTGCAGCACCAGCAGGCTGTTCTCCAGCAAGATGATATCGGACAATTCCTTGGCGATATCCACCGCGCTGTCCACCGAGATGCCGACATCCGCGGCCTTGAGCGCCGGGGCATCGTTGATGCCGTCGCCCATAAAACCGACCACGTGTCCCTTGCTTTGTAGCGCATGGATGATGCGTTCCTTGTGCGATGGCGAGAGTTTGGCGAAGACCGTATTCAATTCGGCGGCTTCGGCGAGTTGGGTTTCGTTCATCTCCTCGACTTGGCTGCCAAGCAGGACGTGGTCGGCCGGCAGGCCGACCTTTTTGCAGATGTTGGCGGTCACGATGTCATTATCGCCGGTCAGGATCTTGACGGCCACGTCATGCTCGTTGAGTTTGCTCAACGCCTCCGTGGCAGATGCTTTTGGCGGGTCCAGGAATGCCATGTAGCCCAGGAGTGTTAAATCTGATTCGTCTTTATTGGTGTAATGAGGCGTGTCATCGGTCCCTGGGAATATGCGGTAGGCTATTGCAATGACACGAAAACCTTCCGTGTTCAATTCCTTGACGCGTAGCTTGCGATGCTCGTCGTGCTCCGCGGTTACTTCAAGTATTTCCCCGTTGACTTCAACATGGGTGGAGAGCTGCATGATCTCCTCGACCGCGCCCTTGCAGATGAGGATATGCTGGTTCTTATCGTTTTCCACGATAACCGACATGCGCCGGCGCTGGAAGTCGAAGGGCAGCTCATCAATCTTGCGATAAAGTTCATCCACCTGCAGATCGTCATTCAAATTGACATGGTTGAGGATGGCCTCATCCATCAGGTTCTTGAGGCCGGTCTGGTAGTAGCTGTTCATATAACCATAGTCAAGGACCCGCTTGCTGGGATTGGCCAATACGTCGATATACTTTTCCAGGACGATCTTGCCCTCGGTGAGCGTGCCGGTCTTGTCGGTGCAAAGGACATCCATGGCACCGAAGTTCTGGATGGCATTCAGGCGCTTGACGATGACTTTCTTCCTGGACATGGAAATGGCGCCCTTCGACAGGTTGACTGTCACGATCATCGGCAACATCTCAGGCGTCAGGCCGACTGCCACTGCCAGAGCGAACAGGAAGGCCTCCAGCCAGTCATGTTTGCTGAGCCCGTTGAAAAGGAACACCAGAGGAACCATGATGACCATAAAGCTGATCATCAGCCAGGTGAACTGGTTGACGCCTTTATCGAAATTGGTGAGAATGCGCTGGCCGACGATACTGTTGGCCAGGGAACCGAAATACGTTCCGCTGCCGGTCTGGATGACAACCGCTGTCGCCGTGCCGCTTTCGATGTTGGAACCCAGGAAACAAATATTGGTCATTTCCAGGGGGTTCTGCACGGTTGCATCGACCACGGCAACCGTTTTTTCCACGGGGAGCGATTCGCCGGTTAGCGCCGCCTGGTTAAGGAATAAATCTTTTGTAGAGAGCACCCGCACATCTGCCGGGATCATGTCGCCGGCTGCCAGGGCCACAATGTCGCCTGGGACCAGTTCCTTCAAGGAAATTTCTTTCCGCTTTCCGTCCCGGATGACGGTGGCGGTCGTCGTTACCATCGCTTTGAGTTTTTCTGCCGCGTCATCAGCCCGACTTTCCTGGACGTAGCGTAGCACAATGCCCAGGATTACCATTACCAGAATGACGATGGTTCCGGGAGTGTCGCCGGTTAGATAGGAGATAACTCCCAGAATCACAAGCAGGATGACCAATGGGTTTTTGATGTTATCCCACAGGCGCATGAGCCAGGTGCGGCGTTTTTCCCTGGCGACCTCATTTGGTCCATACTTTTCGAGACGCGCCTCGCTTTCGGCCTGGCTAAGACCGTTAGGTGAGGTATTCAATTGCTCTAGAACAGTTGAGATATCTGTGCGGGCACTTTCCACCAGTTTTTTTGAGATTTCGACCCCATTTGTGCGCCCGGCGCCAAGCGGGCGGACGGGAATTTTGATGGCTGGCAAGAAGCTCATGCTACACCTCCAGAAGTTAATAATCTGCCCCCGCGCTGTTGGAAGCACGGGGGCAGGCAAGATTCACCGTTGACGCATGGTTTATCAGGCCATTAACGCGGACTTCTTCCATCCAACACGCCGGGATGACAGGGAATACTGTTTATGATCAGGGTCGAGCGAAATGTTTGTGTCCATATTCTTTGTAGTTTACGACGCGGGCAGTATATGCCCGTCACAGGGTCGTGTCAAGAGGCCAATTCCGTTGTGCGCAGTGACCCGGTTTGGCCCTATAATAGCTTGTAATCAGGAAGAAAACCAGATGTTTTCCAAAATGAAAGATCTTTTGATCGGCCCGACACTCCCCACTCAAACCATCGGCCACAAGCAGTTGAATAAAATCCGCGCCCTGGCGGCGTTTTCCCCGGATGCACTGGCTTCGATTGCATATGCCAACCAGGAGATCTTTTTAGGACTGGTAGTGGCGGGCAGCCTAGGCCTTTCTTATGCCTTGCCGATTGGTCTAGGGATTACCTTTCTACTTGTTATAGTGGCATTGTCCTATTTCCAAACGATCCACGGTTATCCTTCCGGTGGGGGCTCGTATATTGTTGCAAGGTCGAACCTCGGCACCCTACCTGGATTGCTGGCAGCGGCAGCTTTGTTGGTGGACTATCTCTTGAACGCGGCAGTCAGTCTGACCGCAGGTGTGGCGGCGTTGGCTTCGGCTTTTCCGGATCTATGGCCACACCGGGTTGCCATCGCATTGGTGCTGC
This sequence comes from uncultured Chloroflexia bacterium, assembly GCA_963746015.1. GTDB lineage: Bacteria > Chloroflexota > Anaerolineae > Anaerolineales > Villigracilaceae > UBA877. The sequence goes on along the minus strand of CAVUZS010000012.1, from coordinate 233,052 downwards.
TCCTGGTCATTACTCTGGTTAACCTGCGTGGATTGCAGGAATCCGGGACTATTATGGCTGCCCCCGTCTATTTTTTCCTGGTGGCGTATCTTTCAATGTTGGCCTATGGATGTTTTCGCCTGATAATTGAAGGGCCCACGCCGCTGGCGGCGGTTGCTCCCCCGGCGCTCCAGCCATTGACGCTGTTACTGATACTGCACACTTTCTCCACCGGTAGTACCGCCCTGACCGGTGTGGAGGCCATCAGCAATGGCATCCCGGCTTTCCAACCGCCTCAGGCCAGGAACGCCGGGCGGACGTTGATAGTCATGGCTGCACTGATGGGCTTGCTTTTTGTTGGCAGTATCGGCCTGACACAATTCCTGGGTGTGGTGTCCGGTCCGCAGGAAACGATCCTGTCTGCATTGGCACATCGATTGTTCGGCAGCAACCTGTTATATTATCTGGTCCAGTTTGCAACGCTGGGTATTCTGACTGTTGCTGCCAATACCAGCTTCGCCGGGTTTCCTCGCCTGGTTGCCATCCTTGCACACGACGGATTCCTGCCGCGCCAGTTCACCAGTCTCGGGGACCGTCTGGCATTTACGAATGGAATTGTCCTATTAGGAATTTCCACGTCGGTTCTGATTGTTCTTTTTGGCGGAGATACTCATGCTCTTATCCCTTTATTCGCAATTGGCGCATTCCTGGCATTTACATTATCGCAAGCTGGAATGGTTGTTCACTGGTGGAGGGAACGCGGCCGGCAGTGGGGGTTGAAATCTTTCATCAACGGTATAGGCACTTTGGTTACTCTGACGACTTTGATCGTAGTTGTTATCAGCAAATTCATTGAAGGGGCATGGATTACCATATTGCTCATTCCGTTGATCGTGTTTGGTTTCCATCGGATCTATTCCCACTACCAACAGGTTCGGAAACAACTTTCGCTCAAAGGATTGCCGCCTTCGTTGCGACCGGTCCAGCCAACCCGGGTGGTCATCCCGATTTCGGGAGTCCACCGCGGGATGATTGGCGCGGTCAATTTTGCCAGATCCATTTCTGACAATGTGACGGCTGTCTATGTCGAATTGGAACCTGGGGCAGGTGAGAAGGCAAGGCTTGAATGGGAATCGTGGTGGCCGGACGTCCCTCTCGTGGTTGTTCCGTCTCCCTATCGTTCGATTGTTGCGCCCTTCATGCAATTCCTGGATGAAATGGATGCACAGCACAATGATGGCCAGCTTGCAGCCGTTGTGCTGCCGGAGTTCATTCCCGGACGCTGGTGGCAAAGCTTGCTGCACAACCAGACTGCCTGGTTGCTCAAGACGGCTTTGCTTTATCATCGCCGCCAGCATGGACTGGAGCGGATAATCATTGACGTCCCATTCCATCTTACATAGAATATGATTAGCTAAGCCTCTATCCGAAAATTATAGAAGCACCGCATTTTGAGTGTGTGCGGCGAAGCCGCACACACTCAAAATGCGAACTCCTCCTGAATTTTCGGATAGGATCCAAATTAGTCTGGAGGATATGCACCTATGAAAAGAGTTCTTACGATATTTGTTTCTTTTCTCTTGACTACTTGCCTGTGCGCCTGTAATTTACCCCAATCGGGAACCCCGCAAGAGACGAATTCCGATGCGGTCGCAACCGAGGTTGTTTTGACTCTGTCTGCTTTCACCCAGACTGCCCAGTCGATGCCATTATCGTCCCCTGCTTTGGTAACTCCCACCGATACCCAGGCGAGTGCGACCGCTCCCACCTGGACTTCGACGAGCGCGCTGACCCCGACCCCGGCGCAGACACAAACAGCCACTGCCACGCCCATCCCGAATCCGGGTGCGATCGCGGGCGGTATCACCGGGTATCCCTACGGCCCCGTTCCTGCCCTGGTGGTCGTGGCTTATAAACAAAATTCGGGAACGTACTGGTATGTCATTACAAACCCTGGCGCCAGCTCCTATTCAATGACCGATTCTTCGGGCATAGGCTTCGTGGCGCCCGGACCCTACCAGGTGGTTGCGTACGACGCCTCGGGCAATTCCGGCGGGTGTCCCAACATCGTGACGGTTATCAGTGAACAGACGGTGAATTGCGACATCACCAATTGGGGCGGAGGATATCCAGCCAAGCCATCTGGCGTTCCCAATCCATAAGGTCCACTATTTATTACAGGTGATCTTTGTCGCCGCGGGACTCGTGCCCTGGTCCCAGACGCGCTCGAACTCCTGCAGGTACAGCTTGGCCAAGTCGGGATCGTGGATGACGAGCACGTTATCGTCATTTTCCTGGTCTGCCGACTTGGTAAAATTGAATGAGCCGGTGATCAGCGTGCTTTCGTCGATGACGATCACTTTGTGGTGCATGGTATATTTGTTCCCATCCACCTTCACCGGTACCTTGGCGCAAAAGAGCGGAACCATTGCACCTTGCGATGCACCGCGGTCCTCGATGACCCCTTCCGTATCAACGCCGGATTGGTAGCGGGCGATCATCGCGTTTGCAAGGTCGGTGGAAGTGTACGTAAATATCATGAAGCGGATGGATTTTTGCGCACCCTGCACGTAGGAAACCAGCTTATCCATGACGTTGTCCACCGGGGAGAAGTAATTCTCCACCGTTATTCCATTGATCGTCATCTGGGGTGTCAGCGCGCCCACCCGGGCATGTGTCCCGAATTTTTTGTCGACGAATAGTTCATTGAATTTTGCCTGGTAATTGGCGATCAACGTTGCATTGGTGATCCGCAGCAGGTTGTTATTGTTACGGAATGTGTCGTTATAAGACATGTTCCATGATCCCATGTACAGGATCTTCCCATCGATAATGATGATCTTATCGTGCATCAAGCCGGAACTGCGCCCGCCGTTGACCACCGTGATCCCGGCACCCTGCAGGGCTTGTACGGCGTCGAAATCATTGCCGGTTGAAGAAAAATTGGCGGCAAGTTTTTGTGAACCGTTTACCTCATCCACCACGACGCGCACCCGGACGCCGTGCTGGCGGTCCGCCACCAGGGCGTTAACAAAGTTGGGGAGGTTAAGGTCAAATGAGGCGACATCTATGGAGCTCTTGTGCTTGACCGATATCGGCCATCACGTATTGGTCGATGCCGTTCCCGACATTGTCCGGCGGGTTCGGGTTGGTGAAATAGACTTGCAGCCAATCCATCGTTTGGTTGCCGGGCTGCCCTGCGGTGGCATGCAGTGGAGTGGCTAGCGGGACTTGCGTTGCGGTGGGGTTTATGGTGGATGAAATGCAGGAAATGGAAACAAGGACAAGGCACAGGATCAACCTGGCCAATTGGATGCCGGTATTGCGTTTCCCCGCGGGCGTCTGGTGAAGAGGCATTTTTTCTCTCCTTAAGGCAGTAGCCACTGTAAGATGTAATCCATAGCCTGACGCGGCGCCATCGCTTTCAGGCGGGAGGCTGCTTCCTGGTAATCTTTCGCTGCCGGATCCCGGCCTGCCCCAAACGTTTTTTGGTGATATTCTGCCAGTTTGGCCAGGTCTCCCTGCCTGACGTTTTCCAGGTTCCCTGCAACCTGGTTCAATGTTCTCATGAAACCCATCAGGTTGTTTGCAAATTCACCGGCGGAGGGAGTATTTTCGATTTTGGCGATCTTTTCCTTGAGTTGGGCGACCCCCCAGTTGATCAAATAGTCTGCGTCGTCGTCTTCCAGGTAGTCGCTCAGGTTTTCGGCCTCGAGCATGTGCTCGATGAAATTTTGCGGATCAATCATCGGATTCACCTTGTTCCATTGCCATAAGGATACTGGAAAACGGGATGGGATGCAAGCATTTCCTGTTCCTGGCAGCGATTTACCCCTTTCGAGAGCCTGATATAATCAACGTATGCCAAAATCGCCGAAACGCCTGCTCGACCCGGAACCGAAGCCGGATGACCGCCTCGACCAGACCCTGCGCCCGCAGTCGCTGTCTGACCTGATCGGACAGGAGAATGTCAAGGAAAACCTGGCCATCCTGATCGCAGCCGCCCGCCAGCGCAGCGAGCCGCTCGACCATGTGCTCTTTTACGGCCCACCCGGCTTGGGCAAGACCACCCTGGCGCACGTGGTGGCGAACGAGATGGGCGTCAACATCAAGGTCACTTCCGGCCCTGCCATCGAGCGCGCCGGGGACCTGGCGGCCATCCTGACCAACCTGCGCGCCGGCGATGTGCTTTTCATTGATGAAGTCCACCGTCTGGGCAAAGCGGTGGAAGAAGTGCTCTACCCGGCCATGGAAGATTACGCCCTCGACATCATCATCGGCAAAGGCCCTTCGGCGCGTTCCATCCGCCTGAAACTGCCGCGTTTTACCGTGGTCGGCGCGACGACGCGCCTGGCCTTGATGACTGCGCCGCTGCGGGCGCGCTTTGGGGCGGTCTACCGGCTGGATTACTATGATATGAAAGCCATGCAGGCCATCGTCCAGCGCGCCACCGGGAAGCTGCAGGTGGAAACGGACGAAGGCGGCATCCAGGAGATCGCCCGGCGGGCGCGCGGCACGCCGCGTGTGGCGTTGCGCCTGATGCGGCGCGTGCGGGATTACGCCCAGGTGCGCGCGGATGGGATGGTTACACGCGCAGTTGCCAACGAAGCCCTCGATCTGCTGGCGGTGGACCCGCTCGGACTGGACGACCTGGACCGGCGCGTGCTGAAGACGGTCATCCAGAAATACAACGGCGGCCCGGTCGGGCTGAACACCATCGCGGCCGCCATCAGCGAAGAGCCCGAGACCATCATGGACGTGGTTGAGCCCTACCTGCTGCAACTGGGTTTCCTGGATCGCACCCCGCAGGGGCGGGTGGCGACGAGGGCGGCTTATGAACATCTCGGGGTGGAATATACCGAGCAGACCCAGCCAAAGCTGTTGTGAATTATGTGACCGTCACCTCGCAGGTGACGGTCACATCAAGAGGTGTATTGTGGTTACTTTGGATGCTTTGAAAAATATACGTTTTGTCGTGGACGCCAGCGGGAAAGAATCGGCGGTGCAGGTGAGCATGAAAGACTGGAAAACCCTGCTTGAATATCTGGAAGAAATGGAAGACCGTTCTGTCGTTAAGGAAAATATTGAACGCTTGCGGAAAGGTCCCGAGAAATCCGGGGCGCTGGCTTGGCAGGACGTAAAGGGGCAATGGTAAAACCAGTGGGGCCGGCTTTGGGTGGAACCGGAAGTTCATACTGCCGCGTGAGGCGCTGCCGGGCAATATTCGTCAGCGCATGAAAAGATTAATCAACGCGCTTGCAACTGAGCCTAATCCCGCCATTTATACCGGGGCAGACCCTGCCAATGTTGCTATAGCCTATGTAGACAGATGGGATTTACCGTTTATCTTCTATTCTTTTTTCCTCAGCCAAAAATAGGAGACAGATTATGAATACAGTTTCCGAAATTGAACGAGCAATTTCCGGCCTTCTGCCAGAGGATATTAATCATCTTCATCAATGGTTTGAACAATTCGAGCCGACAGATTACGTTGATCTGCCGCTGGAATGTTTCGATAATTCAGATAATAAATTTGTTCCTCCTGAAGTTTGCCATTACACTACGATGAGAACGGCGCTTGAAAAAATCCTTAATGATAAAAGGATACGTCTAAGTCCATTGGGCAAAATGAATGACCCAAGAGAAAGCCAATGGTGGAGCGATGTCTCTGGCATATGGGGCCAGCCGATGCCGATGGGAGTGTTAGATGAAAACTATGAGATAAACCGTATTAAATCTAGCGAGTGGAAGATTTTATGCACAACATGTCATGACAATCCAGCATCTATTTTCTATGGCGAAAAAAAGCACAGGAAATCGATCATCATCGTTACGGATTTAGCCATTCGAGGATGTGGGCTCAATATGCGGAGAATCATTCAGGGGTATGTTTGATTTTTGATGGCCCCAAATTAAATGACAATTTGGAGAAAGTATTTAAAACTCCTTGTACCATATACCGCGGTTTTGTAAGGTACAATTATGAGAAGTCAACGCGTCAATGCCTTCCAAATCTACAAGGATATGACCACCACGAAGTAACGGAAAGAATAAGAGAATCCTTCCAAAAATTTTATGAAGAGAATTTTCTCTTTAAATCCCCAGAATGGAAAACCGAGCACGAATATAGGTGGCTTGTTCATTGCCCAGAGGATTTATCGGATCCAGATGATTTATCAGAATTTCTCTTTGTCCCAATTGATGGAGCAATAAAAGCGGTTATCGTTGGGACAGGTTTTCCAGAAGTTTATAAACCATCTCTAGAATTTTTGTGCACACAATTAGCAATTCCGGGAGGAAAAATAACCTGGGATCATGGAATGCCATGGGTTAAACCATTCTGTAATTAAACGAAGGTTTCACTATTTTGCTGAACATGAAACCCTCCGATTTCGGCTACAGCCTCCCCCAGGATTCATTGTGCAGATTCCTGATTAAGTTTGTGCAGCCCTTGCATAAAACGAACAATAGTTCTAAAATTGGATTGTCAGGAATGGTTTTCCCAGCCTTTTGTCGCTTGGAGATGCCTAACCTGGTATGCCCATGCTCATCGTAGGAGTCATTTTGGAACAGGTCTCAGTTATTCCTCACCACATAGCCCCGGTTGCTTTCGCAAAGAAAAAGAGCTTCCGATGTTCTTTCCCTACCAATATTCGTTCCGTAGAAAATGCAAAAAAAGGCACTTTTATTCCGGCTGGGTATCATTGCGTTTTGGGCAAAGTTCCTTTTCTTCCCTTTCGGCGGAGGGCATTCGTTCCTTTTTGTTCCGCGGAAATAACCCATTTGCCATTTCCCAATTATGAAACTATAGGACTATGAAACTATAGACTATAAGACTTCTATGAAAACCTCCGATTTCGACTACACTCTTCCCTCTGAATTCATTGCCCAGACCCCCGTCGAGCCGCGCGATGCCTCGCGCCTGCTGGTTCTTGCACCGTGATACCGGAGCACTGGAACACGCTGTTTTCCGCGACATTGGCAAGTATCTTAACCCGGCGACCTGCTGGTGGTCAACCGCACGCGCGTCATCCCGGCGCGCATCTTTGCCCGCAAACCCACCGGCGGGCGGGTCGAAGTGCTGCTCCTGCGGCGCGAGGATCTCCTGACCTGGGAATGCCTGGTGGGGGGCAAGGGCCTGTCGGTCGGCAAGCAGCTAATCGTGGAGTCCGACGACTCCCGTCGTCGGATTTCGCCGCGAAGTCCGAAATCGCCCGATTTCGGACTCCGCGGCGAAATTGTCGAAGTCTTGGAAGGCTCGCGCCGGCGCCTGCGCTTTGCCGAACCCATCGAGCCGTATTTTCTCGAAGTGGGACATGTCCCGCTGCCGCCCTACATCCATGAGCCGCTCAAAGACCCGGAACGCTACCAGACCGTCTATGCCCGCGAACCCGGTTCCGCGGCCGCACCGACCGCCGGCCTGCACTTTACGACACGGCTGATGGACGAACTCAAGGCACAGGGTGTCAACTTTGCCGAAGTCACCCTGCATGTCGGGCTGGATACCTTCGCTCCGGTCACCGAAGAGGATCCCGAAGAGCACCAGATCCATACCGAGTGGTGTGAAGTTCCGCCGGCGACGGTGGATGCCATCACCCGGGCGCGTCAATCCGGCGGGAGGATCATTGCGGTCGGGACGACCTCCGTGCGGACGCTGGAGTCCGCCGCCAGAGTGGGAAAAGATAGCCATCCTGTCCTACAGCGGGCCGACGAATTTATATATTCTGCCCGGTTACCGGTTCAAACTGGTCGATGCCATGATCACCAATTTCCACCTGCCCAAATCCACCCTGATCATGCTGGTCAGCGCCTTTGCCGGACGCGAACAGATCCTGCATGCATATGCAGTTGCCATGCAGGAGCACTATCGCTTTTATTCGTTCGGGGACGCTATGCTTATATACTGATCCATGAAGAACACGAATAACCACGAATTTTTGGAAATTATTTTTGAAATGACGCACTTACAGTACTTTTTCGTGAACTTCGTGTTGCTTCGTGGAGATCTTTTACTTTTATGAAGGAGTTGCGGTATGCTCCGGCATGGGCACTGGCTTGACCCCGGTTGCTCCATCCACCTGGTCATTCAGGATCATGTCGCCCATTTTCTCCCCATATTCGATCAGTTTGGGGATTTGCTGCGGATCGTCCATCGGGATGGACTTCGCTCAAGTCCACCTGGAAACGGCGGAAATCCAGTTCCTCGGAAGAAAGTATCCACCAGACGGACTTGCTGGTCATCCGCCGAAGCCAGGAACGCATCCAGGGTGGGTGTGAGCCAGTCCCAGGCCATGAAGCGCCCTGGCTGGCCGGGCTTGAGCGTTTGCGGATCGCGGCCGGTCCCCAGGCTGATCAGCGTGGTCTCCTGCTGGGTCCCACTTGCAGGCAGAAGCGGGCTTCGTAGGCTGCCAGGTAACAGGGATTGGCATATGACCCTACGCCGCCATCCACGTACCGGCCCGCGACCACCGGGAAAATAGGTTGGGACGGAGCTGGAGGCGAGTATCGCCATGATGACCGGCCATTCCTGGTAATCGGGTTTCCAGGGTTTGACGAAGCAGGTCTTGTTGGCAGAGCAGGTCGAAGGTGGTAATGACCACGTCGGTGGGCGGGGTGGCTGTCCAGAAGTCGCCCATTTTCTTGTCGCCGATATATTCGTGCAGGGCCGTTGCCAGGGGTTCGTGCGGGTAGCGGAAGCGGGTCAGCGGCCAGAAGAAGGTCCGCCAGGATTTTTTGAAGATGGTATCGCCCAGGCTGATATACAGCCGGTGCAATTGCGCTGCGGTCAGCCCGGCCCCGATCCCGGCGGAAATGATCGAGCCGGTGGATGTTCCCGCTGCCAGCCGGAAGACATTATGCACCGGTATCTTGAGATGCCTCTCCAGCATGGAGAGTGCCCGTGTGACGATCACGCCCCGGATACCGCCGCCGTCGATGGCAATGGCCACATTTTTTCGGAAGGGTTTCATTTTTCCTCCTTTGGCAATCCGCCTGACTGCCGCTCCAGTATATGACAAGTGTAACGCAATTTTGCGTAATTTCAAGCCGGTTGTAGGGTAGAATTTGGGTATGACCTTGCAGAACTCAATGCGGAACTCCTGGACTGTCGCACGCTGTCCGCGCTTGGTGGAATGGCGTGAGAAAGTGGCGCTCGAAAAACGGCGGGCCTACCGCGACCAGGTCTACTGGGGCCGGCCTGTCCCTGGCTTTGGCGATCTACATGCGCGTGTCTTTGTTGTCGGCCTGGCTCCGGGTGCGCATGGTTCCAACCGGACCGGACGCCAGTTCACCGGAGATGCCTCCGGCGACTTCCTTTACCCGGCACTTTACCGCGCCGGGTTTGCATCCCAGCCGACCTCCGTTTCCCGCGATGATGGCCTGACTCTCATCGACCTGTACACGGCTCCTGTCTGCCGTTGCGCCCCGCCGGATAACAAACCCACCCTACAGGAAATGGCGAACTGCCAGCCATATCTGGAACGCGAATTCGAACTCATCCAGCCGAAAGTTCTTGTGGCGCTGGGCCGGATCGCTTTTGAACGTATCCTGCGGATATCCACTTCGATCAAAGATACTGCCACTCCCTTTTCTCATACATGCTGTGTCCATCGAAATCTTGAATGGGATAGTGACTCTGGTGTGTTCCTACCATCCCAGCCGCCAGAACACCCAGACCGGACGCCTGACCGTGGAGATGTTCGATCAGGTCTGGAAGACGGTCAGGGAATTGTTGGGAAGGTAAATGCTGATGCAGAACAACCTGGGTCCTCATTGCTTTACTTGGTTCCGGCGAAACATCCCTGGCCGGCGGGCGGGTCTTTGAGACGATTGCCAGGCGATTTCCTCAGCCTTTGCGGATAGCTATCCTGGAAACCCCGGCCGGTTTCGAATTGAACTCGCCGAAGGTGGCCGGGCGCGTGGGGGATTTCTTGATGGAGCGTTTGCAGAATTTCAATCCACGCATCGACATCATCCCGGCGCGCAAGCTTGGTACACCTTTCAGCCCGGATGACCCGCAAATCCTTGCAGCCGCTTTTGCAGGCCAACATTATTTTCATGGGGCCAGGCTCACCGACCTATGCTGTGCGCCAGCTTAAGGGCAGCCTGGCCTGGGACCTGGTGCGTGCCCGCCATCGGCAGGGCGCCGCGCTGGTGTTTGCCAGTGCGGCGGTGATTGCCATTGGCGCTTGTTCATTGCCGGTCTATGAGATTTATAAAGTTGGCGAGGATGTCAGCATGTCATGCCGGGACTGGACCTGTTTGCGGATTTCAACCTGCCGCTTTCCCTTATCCCGCATTGGAACAATACGGATGGCGGGGATGAAGTGGATACCAGCCGTTGTTTCGTTGGGATCGAGCGCTTTAACCAATGGTGTAATCTGCTGCCAGCCGGGCATACCACGCTCGGGTTGGACGAGCATACCGGCATCATTATTGATTTTGCCGCAGGGAAATGCACCGTCAGTGGGGTGAGTTCGGTGACATTGTTGCGGGCATGCAATCCTGAAATCTTCCCGGCCGGAGCGGAGTTCCCGATCTCGGAGTTGGGTGATTTTCGCAGGCCGGAGAATCCTGAAACCGGGATCTCTGCCAGAGCCTGGGAAATGGTCAAGAATGCTGGACAGGCTGCAGGTCCGGAAGAAGTGCCTGCCGAGGTTGCCTGCCTGGCAGAAGAACGTCAGCAGGCCCGGCTCCGCCAGGATTGGGCAGGCTGCGGATGTCCTCCGGCAGAAAATGGCCGCGCTTGGTTGGGTGGTTCAGGATACTCCGGAAGGGCAAAAGATTGTCAGACAATCCGTGAAATACGTTACAATACGCATAGTCGATAAGGAGTGTTGGCATGCGTGCGGTTGACATTATCATCAAGAAGCGTGAAAAAGGGGAATTGACCGGTGAAGAGATCAAATTCTTCGTGGACAGTTTCACGCGTGGAGAAACTCCCGATTACCAGGTTGCAGCCTGGGCGATGGCGGTATTGCTCAATGGCATGACGCCGCGTGAGACGACCGATCTGACCCTGGCTATGGCACATTCCGGGGAAATCCTTGATCTTTCCGGTGTGGTGGATATTGCTGTCGACAAACACTCCTCCGGTGGAGTGGGAGATAAAACCACCTTGGTCGTCCTGCCGGTGGTGGCGGCCTGCGGATTGCCGGTCGGCAAGATGTCGGGGCGCGGGCTGGGGTTCAGCGGTGGGACGCTCGATAAAATCGAGTCCATCCCCGGCTACCGGGTTGATCTGACCACCGACGAATTCAAGCAGCAACTAAAGGAAATTGGCATTGTATTGACCGGCCAGAGCCTTGACCTGGCTCCCGCAGATGGCAAGCTGTATGCCTTGCGCGATGTTACCGGTACGGTGCAGTCCATCCCGCTGATTGCCTCATCCATTATGAGTAAGAAAATTGCTGCCGGGGCACAGGCTATCCTGCTGGATGTAAAGGTTGGGCTGGGAGCATTCATGGAAAACCTCGATGAAGCCCGCGAACTTTCCAAGCTTGATGATTGATATCGGTAATCTGGCCGGGCGCCAGGTCGTGACGCTGCTTTCGGATATGAACCAGCCGCTTGGCGAGGCAGTTGGCAATGCCCTGGAAGTGATCGAAGCCATTGATACCTTGCATGGAGGCGGCCCGGCGGATTTTCGTGAGCATTGCCTGCACGTCAGCGCGCACATGCTGGTGTTGGGCCGGCGCGCTCCGGATCTCGAATCCGGGCGGCGGATGGCGGAGGCGGCCATTGCCTCGGGTGCGGCTTTCGAGAAATTCCGTGTTCTGGTTGGCGCCCAGGGTGGGGATGTTTCTTTTGTCGACAACCCGCAAAAATTCCCGAAGGCAAAATTCATCGAGATTGTGAAAGCAGACCGGAGCGGGTATCTGGCCCAGGTGCATGCCCGCATTATCGGCGAGGCAGCCGTGGCACTGGGTGCCGGACGCGCCAGGAAGGGTGACCCGGTGGACCATGCGGTCGGATTTATCATTCACCGAAAAGTTGGGGATTATGTTGAGCAAAACCAGCCTCTTTTCACGATTTACGCAGATGACGAGGCGAAGCTAGCCGAAGCCCGGCTTGAGTGTTCTGGACAGCTTTTGGATGGAGTGACCAGCCTGTTCCACCGCTGCCTCTATTCTATACATGAAGCATGAATGGGAAGAAATACGCCAAATTTTACTTAAATACAATTGCATATTCTTAAAGTTTAGTGCATAATATAGTTAGGAGTGCGCTATGGCTAAAGTATTTCTGCGTGTTTACAATCGTGAAATAGAAAGCATGATTGAAGGTGGGCAATTGGATGAGGCAGTTGCTCATTGCCAGCATATCCTCAAAACTTTTCCGATGCATGTTGATACGTACCGCCTTCTGGGGAAAGCCTTTCTGGAAGCCCGGCGTTACGCGGATGCGGCGGATATTTTCCAACGTGTTCTGATGGCTGTGCCGGACGATTTTGTGTCCCATGTTGGCATGAGCATCATCCGCGATGATGAAAACAAAATGGATGATGCCATCTGGCATATGGAGCGTGCTTTCGAGGTCCAGCCTTCCAACTCGGCCATCCAGGGTGAATTGCGCCGCCTGTATGGACGGCGGGATGGCGTTGAGCCATCCAAAATTCGTTTGAGTCGCGATGCACTGGCCAACATGTATTCTCAAGGCGAACTTTTCAATCAGGCCATTGCTGAGATTCGCTCCGTTCTGGCCGAGGACACCAACCGCCCTGATTTGCAAGTCATGTTGGCGCGGGCTTATTATCGCTCCGGTCAAAAAGTCGAAGCTGCTGAAATGGCAGCTGCACTGCTCAAAAAATATCCTTATTGCATGGATTCCTTGCGTGTCCTGGTGGATGTGCTGCCTGGAACCGCGCGTGCTGAAAATACCCAGGTTTACCGCCAGCGTTTGCACAATCTTGACCCTTATTCTTCTTTTACGATTAATTCAGTCTTTGCTTCCGATCAGGTGGTCGATTCTGCTGTGAATCTGGAAAGACTTGAATACAAATCTGGCCCAACAGCCGGCTCCTCCCAACCTGATTGGGCTTCCTCGCTGGGAATCAAGTTGAACGACGAGAAACAGCCGGATACTCCACCGGAATGGATGCAGACTGCAGATGCTCCGGAACAATCAGCAGCTCTACGCGGCGGAGCCTTCCGGCCCCGAAGCCGCGCCAGCTACCGCTGGCGTAGTTGAAGGTGTACCGGATTGGATGCACTCAGCCGGTTGGCAGGAATCCTCCGAGACAACAAGGGATGGTTTCGATTGACTCCGGAGAAGCGCCGCCAGCGGAATCGATTGCCAAGGCTGATATCCCTGACTGGCTCAAGTCCATGGCCCCTGCGGAAGTGACCGAAGGAACCACCCCGGCGGCCGATGAGCCGGTCGAAGCTCTGCCCGTTGGCGGAGATGGCATTCCAGACTGGCTCAAACCCACGGGCTCGACCGCTGCTGCTGCAGGGACGCAAGGAGAAGCCCAGAATCCTGCCGAACCTCAGCCTGCGAGTGGGGAGGATGTGCCAGATTGGCTTAAATCCATAGCTCCAGCGTCTTCCGATGTGGAGGCGCATGAGGAAGCCACTCAACCTGTCGAACCTCAGCTAACGCCTGAAGAATCCCAGCTCACACCTGTCGAACCGCAGCCTGTGGGTGAGGATGCTACCCCAGCCTGGCTTAAACCTTCAGGCGAAGAGGAAGTTACTGCGAATGTGCAAGTAGAGCCTCAGATACCTGTCGAAGCCGTCGAGGAAGCACAGGGTAAAGCCCAGCAGCCCGTTGAAACACCGCCAGGGCCTGCCGGGTCTCAGCCAGAGGCAGAAGAGGTCGTTCCAGATTGGCTCAAGTCCATGGTCCCGACCGAGGAAACTGCCGGAGAAGTACAGGGCGAGGCCCAGCAGCCCGTTGAAACACAGATAGGGCCTGTCGGGCCTCAGCCAGAGGCAGAAGAGGTTGTTCCCGAATGGCTCAAGTCCATGGTCCCGACCGAGGAAACTGCCGGAGAAGTACAGGGCGAGGCCCAGCAGCCCGTTGAAACACAGCCAGGGCCTGCCGAGCCTCAGCTAGAGGAAGAGGCAGGTGTTCCAGATTGGCTCAGGTCCATGGCCCCGACCGAAGAAACTGCCGGAGAAGTACAGGGCGAGGCCCAGCAGCCCGTTGAAACACAGCCAGGGCCTGCCGAGCCTCAGCCAGAGGCAGAAGCAGGTGTTCCAGATTGGCTCAAGTCCATAGCCCCAGCAGAAACTACCAACGTTGGGAATGTCATACCTGAACCTGCTCCCGCGTCCGCCGAGAACTCCTGCCATGGAAACCGGGCCCGGATCCGCAACTCTTGCAGCACAGGCTGCGAGCGCAGTAGTATTGCCTGGTTGGCAGGCAGGCATGGGTTCTCGTGCCAACGCTGCCGCAATGGCAGCCAAAGCAACGGAGCAAGCAGTTACCGCTGAACCGCCTGTCTCTGGAATTCCTGTTCCACCTGAACCTGTTGACCAGACCCCGGTTAAATCGCCTGCGTCCACGGCGGGTACCGGCGGCGAAACCTTTCAGCCAACGGGGGAAGTCAAACCGCTCAATATCGAAGACGACGCGTTGGGCTGGCTGGAAAGCCTGGCTGCGAAGCAAGGTGCCAGGCCCGAGGAACTGCTTACCAATCCCCAGACGCGGTCAGCGGAAATGCCTGATTGGTTGCGCCAGCCTGGCGAAGAGCCAGTTGATGTTTCCGGTTCGGAAAAGCAGGAATCCCTACCGGCAGAGCTTCCTGAAGAAACGCCCGCCCAACCGGTTGATCAACCGGTCAGCGGCGGTGATGATACGATGGCATGGTTGGACGAATTGGCTGCCGATCAAGGGGCAAAACCGGATATACCATTGGTAAGCCCGATAGACGACCAAGGTACCTTGCCTGATTGGATCCAGGAAGCCCGGGGTGACCAACCGGTGGTCCCTGCGCCTGAAGAAACACTCCCTGTAACGCCGGAGCCGCCGGCAGTGGAAGATGATATTTCGATCACAACCTGGCTAAGCAAGTTGGATGTGAACGAGGCGTCAAGAAAGAAATCGGAGGAGGTAACCAGCGAAACACAGCCTGTCGCACCTGCGGACGAACTGCCTGACTGGCTGAAGGATATTGAGAAACCTGCCGCCCCAATTGAAGCTCCAAAGGCTGATAACGATTTACCTGAATGGTTGCGTCATCCCATTTCCTCTTTGGAACCAGAGCCGGGCGCTCCTTTACCTGGATTGGATTCGATCCCGGAACCAGAGCCGGAGGCGCCCACCTGGATGGACGAAAATGTTCCGGTTGCCGGGGAGACTGCTCCTACCATGCCCGGAGAATGGCTGCCGGTAGATGCGAAAGCAGCTATCAACCCCGATTCTTTGCCTGCTGCTGAACCGCCGGTTGCGGAAACTACACCGGTGGCGGATTCCTTACCGGCGGCTGAGATTTCGCAAGCCGTTGAAACCACACCAGTCTCAGGACCTGTTCCAACTAAAGAAACCGCGCCAATTCCTGAACCTATGCCGGTTGAGGAAAACCTACCGGTGATCGAACCTGTCTCCATTGCCAAGCCCCCCTCGTTTTCAGTTCGTGCAGCTATTCCGTTGCCGACCCTGAAGCAGACCGGCATGCTTTCGCATATACCAGCTCAGGATAAGGATGCAGAACTTTTATCCAGTGCACAGGATGTCCTTGATCAGAATTCTTTGGACGATGCAATGAAGAAGTATACAAAGCTCATTAAGAAAGGCCGTCTGCTGGATGAGGTCATCCATGATTTGCGCGAAGCCATCTATCGTTATCCGGTGGATGTGATTGTCTGGCAAACTCTGGGGGATGCTTACATGCGTGCCAATCGCCTGCAGGATGCCCTGGATGCCTACACCAAAGCGGAGGAATTGTTGCGGTGAGGCGGACTGCATGTGTGATTTTAAATCTGCTAGATAATTAATGCGACATGGTAAAATCGGACCTCGGGGTGGTTACCACCTCGAGGTTATTTTTGAAGCGGAGAGGATTTCATGGAACGAACATTAGTACTTGTAAAACCCGATGGTGTTCAACGTGGACTGATTGGTGAGGTTATCGGTCGCCTTGAACGACGCGGGTTGCGCCTGGTTGCTGCCAAGTTTATTCAAGTGAGCCAGGAACTGGCTGAAACGCATTATGCCATCCATAAAGGTAAACCATTTTATGATGGCTTGATCAAATATATTACCTCTGCACCGGTCATGGCGATGGTCTGGGAAGGACCAAACGCTGTTGCTGCCATCCGCCAGACAATGGGTGCCACCCGCCCGACCGAAGCTGCTCCCGGTTCCATCCGGCATGATTTTGCTCTTGAAGTAGGCCGTAACCTGACCCATGCTTCGGACTCGGTCGAGAACGGTGAAAAAGAAGTGGCATTGTGGTTCGATCCCGCTGAACTGGTGGATTGGAAACGCGATGCCGACCAATGGATTTTTGAAAAAAGTTAACCATTTTATTTCTTCTGTAAGTTGCATATTAATAAAATAAGTTCAAATTTCAAATTGTAAAAGGAGCATTCCATGACCGAAGAACTCTTTCAGAAAATGTCACAGAGCATCCTGGATGGTGATTCTGATGTTGCCGTTGCCCTGGCAAAACAGGCCATCGAGGCCGGCATAGATCCTCTGGAAGCCATTACCAAAGGCTTTGTAGTGGGTGTCAACCAGGTTGGCGAAAGTTTTGCCTGCGGCCAGGCCTTTCTCCCTGAACTGGTCATGGCGGGCGAAGCCATGAAAGCCGCGGTTGCCACCCTGGAGCCCGAAATGCAGAAGCGTGGCACTGCCCGCCAGGTCTATGGCAAGGTGTACTGGCAACAGTCGAAGGCGACATCCACGAGATCGGTAAAACCCTGGTCGGGACGATGCTTTCAGCCTCCGGTTTCCAGGTTTACGACCTGGGGGTGGATGTGCCTTCTGCAAAGATCATCGAGAAAGTCAAGGAAGTGGATGCCGACCTGGTGGGCTTGAGCGCCTTGCTGACAACCACCATGGTCAAGCAGAAGGAAGTCATCGATGAACTGGATAAGCTGGGACTGCGTAAAAAGGTCAAAGTGATGGTGGGTGGTGCCCCTGTGACACGCGACTGGGTCCAGAAAATTGAAGCAGATGGCTATTCGGAAGATGCCATCGGCGCGGTCGGACTGGCCAAACAGTTGGTCGGTGCGGCCTGACCGGGACCGGAGCCTGCCATGACCAAGACGATCAAATCCATCACCAACCCGAAACTGCATCTGGAAATCCTGACTCCGCAGGAAGTCAAAAAAATCCATGATGCCACCCTGTGGATCATCGAAAAAGTTGGCGTGCGTTTCCCATCGAAACGCGCCCTGGAAATCTGGGCTGCGCATGGAGCGGAAGTGGATGCCGGGAAAATGGTTGTGCGGGCCAAAGCAGAACTCATTGAAAAAGCGCTGAAGACTTGTCCACCGGTCTATCCACTGGCGGCACGCGATCCGCAGCAGGATTTATCATTGGATGGCAACCATGTCTTCGTGGGAACGGATGGCTGCGGGGTGGAAGTGATCGATATCCATACCGGCGAGCGCCGGATCTCCTGCTTGCAGGATGTGCGCGATATTGCCCGCATCGCCGATGCAACCGAGGAAGTGGCTTTTCACTGGGTGCCGGTCTCGGCCCAGGATATGCCACCCGAGACGCGCGGCTTGCACGAGATCAAAGCAATCTGGGAAAATTCCACCAAGCATGTTCAGACCGAATCCATCTATAACGAACGGGAAGCGCGTGCTGCCATGGAAATGGCAGGGTTGATTGTGGGCGGCAAGGACAAGTTGCGCCAGAGGCCGGTCCTTTCGTTGATGCAATGTTCTGCTTCGCCGCTCGGGCATGATGGCGGCAGCCTGGATGCTGCGCTGGTGGCTGCTGAATATGGTATTCCGACCGGATTTATGACCATGGCGGCGAATCTGACCACGGGGCCAGCCACGCTGGCAGGCAACCTGGCGGTTGGCAATGCCGAAGTCATCGCGGGTGCAGCGCTTATCCAACTGGCGTTTCCCGGGGCGCCGGTCTTTTATGCGGCTGCGCAGACTGCTTCTGATTTGCGGACGGGCGCCTATACCGGCGGCGGCCCGGAGGATTTCCTCTACGGCGCGGCGACGAATGTGTTATCCGATTTTTATAATATTCCCCTTTCCATGGGTTCCTTTGCCACCGGTGCAAAAGAACCGAACTGGCAGGCAGGGATCGAAAACAGCCTGTCCACCTTCATGGCATGTATTGTCATGTCGGATATGCTGTTGGGGGTGGGGTTCCTGCATGGCAGCCGCATCTGGTCCTTTGCCGAGATGATGATGGATTGTGAAATCTTTTCCATCATTCACAAAACCATGCAAGGCATCGTTGTGGATGATGAGACGCTGGCGCTGGATACCATTGCAGCAGTTGGTCCTGGCGGAAATTTCCTCTCGCAGAAGCATACCCTCAAACACATGCGTGATCTGTTCCTGCCTCAATTCATGGACCGGCGTCCGTATAATGAGTGGGAAACCAAGAAAGACGATGCACGTGATTGGGCGCTGGCCAAGGCTCGCAAGACCCTGGAGACCCATCAACCCGATCCGCTGGATGAAAAAATCAGCAGCTGAAATGGCGAAGATCATTTCGTCCCTGGAGACGTAATGACCTTTCGATGCAACCTAAACTTGAACTACTTACACCTGACTTGATTGCCCGTATTCTGGACGAAGCATTCCAGTTGATGCAACAATCCGGGGATTAAAGTTCAGTCTGCCGCAGCGCGTGAGTTGCTGGTCGCAGCCGGGGCAACTGCAGACGGGGATGTGGTCAATATCCCTGAAAAAATTGTCCGCAAAGCGCTGGACACCGTTCCGGAGGAGTTCCATCTTTATGACCGGAATGGCCAGCCGAAGGTACGTTATGGGGGCGACGCGGTCCAATTTGATCCTGGTTCTTCCGGCGTCCATATCCTCGATCCGGAAACCCTGGAGCATAAGACTTCTTATACGCCGGATCTGGTGCGGTGGTTAAAGTGGCGGAGATGCTGCCGCAGTACGATGCCCAATCCACTGCCATTGTCTGCAACGAAGTACCGAAGGCTATCGGGGATTTATATCGGCTTTATATTGTCCTGTTGTTCTCACAAAAGCCGATTGTGACCGGCTCGTTTTCCGTACAGACCCTGCCGGCAATGTTTGATATGCTGGCCCTGTTCGCTGGCGGTCGCCAGGCTCTGGCTGAAAAACCTCAGGCAGTTTTCGATGTCTGCCCATCCCCGCCGCTTATCTGGAGCGATTTTGGAGCGGAGAACCTGATCGAATTGGCACGTGCCCGGGTTCCGGCGCAACTCATCTCAATGCCGCTGGCCGGGGCGGCTGCGCCGGTGACATTGCTCGGTTCGGTTGTCCAGCATGCTGCTGAAAGCCTGAGCGGGATTGCCATTCACCAGCTCAGCCAACCCGGGTGCGCCGATTGTCTGGGGCGGGGCACCGGCCATTTTCGACATGCGGCATGGCACCACGCCGATGGGCGCGATCGAAACTGCCATGATCGATGCAGCTTATGCCCAGGTGGGCAAATCCTTGAATCTGCCCACGCACGCTTATCTTGGGGCATCTGATGCCAAGGTCGTGGATGCCCAGGCCGGACTGGAAAGCGGTGTCACGGCGATGATCGGGGCACTGGCGGGCATCAATATGATCTCCGGCGCGGGCATGCTGGATTTCCTGGCCTGCCAAAGCCCGGAAAAATTGGTGGTGGATGCCGAGGGGATTGCCATGGCCCAACGACTGCTGGCCGGGATCGAGGTCCGCACCGAGACGCTGGCAACTGCGCTTTTCGAAGGAATTAATTTCAAAGGCGATTTCCTCAAACAAAAAGTCACACGTGAACTGTTCTCAAAGGAACAGTATCTTCCTTCGTCTGTCATTGATCGGGACTCCAACCGAGGTTGGCAGGCCTCCGGAAGTCTCGATACTTTTGCCCGGGCCAAAGTGCGCACCCGTGAATTATTGGCTGCCTACGAGCGACCCCGTTATACCCCCGAGCAGGATCGCGAATTGCGGACGATGGTGGAGAATTTGGCCCGCAAGGCCGGAATGGACGCCCTGCCACAAATCGAATGATTGTAAGCGCCATCAGAACAAGAATTGGATGTTCTGATGGCGTTTTGCTAATTTCGTAACGACTCTATTTTTCCAAAGGAGGAAGAAAATGTCACGTAAATCGTTTTTATATGCAGTTTTTGCGACGTTGATTGTGACCAGCCTGGTTCTGGGGGGATGCGCCAGCGGGGCGAAATCCAGTTCACCATCCGGAAAAGTTGCCACCATTATTTGGGGCCAGGATTTTGACTCGCTGAACCCGATGTATTCGAACATGTGGTTCTCCACCGTCACCCAGCAGCTATGGGATTGTTGGGCCTGGAATTTCGACGAGAAGAACGAACCAATCCCTTACCTGGTCACCGAAATCCCCAGCATCCAGAACGGAGGTCTCTCGGCGGATGGCAAGACCATTACCTTGCATTTGCGGGATGGTTTGAAATGGTCGGATAACCAGCCGCTCACTTCGGAGGATTTTCGCTTCACCTGGGCCATGCATGTAGATACGCATAATACTGTTGCATCCGCCTATCCTTATGATAAGGTTGCAAGCGTGGATACACCAGACCCAAAGACGGTCGTCATCCACTTCGATACCCCATTTGCCCCCTGGATCACCTTGTGGCATGGCATCATCCCGGCCCATGTTCTCCAACCCGTCTTTGATTCGCAAGGAACTCTGGATAAGGCGGATTGGAACCTGGCCCCGACGGTCGGCTGCGGCCCATATGTCTTTGCCGAGTGGCAGAAGGCCAGTTACGCCCGCTTTACAATCAATAATAATTTCTGGGGAACAAAGCCGAAAATCAGCGAGATCTTTTTCCGGATTGTCCCTGATACTGCTGCCCAGACGGCTGCCATGAAGAACGGGGATGGTGATCTTGTCCACCTTTTTCCCTTACAGTGATGTACCGGTCTTGAAGAAGGCCGGGCTGACCATCACCACGGAACCGAATGGCGAAAATGAAGGGTTGTTCTTTGTGATCAACCCCCAGGTCGGCAATCCCGGGTTGGCCGATGTAACTGTTCGCAAGGCAATTGCCATGGCAATCAACCGGGATGCCATCAACCGGGATCTGATGCTTGGGTTGACCAAAACGCCCGCCAGTTATTGGGATTCCCTCCCGTTCTATAACAACCCTCCATTGAAGAATTATCCTTATGACCCGGCAGGGGCCAAGAAATTACTGGATCAAGCTGGCTGGGTGGTTGGATGCAGACGGTGTGCGTGAAAAGAATGGCGTCAAGCTGGATTTGACCTATGGGACGACCATCAGTGAAATCCGCCAGAATGTTCAGGCGGTGGTCCAACAGCAACTGGCTGCCGTGGGCATCAAGGTTGAGTTGCAGTCTTATGAAAGTGATACTTTCTTTGCACAGGACGGACCGGCCGCCAAGGGCAAGATTGATATCATGGAATGGACCGATGGCCCATCGGTTCCAGACCCGGATGTTTATTATTGGTATTGCAATGAGATTCCCACTGCAGAGAACCCATCCGGGTCAAACTGGCAATACATTTGTGACAAGAATCTGGATGCGTTGCTCTTGAAGCAAACCACCCAGGTTGATCCGAATGAACGCCAGAAGACAATTTCCCAAATTAACCAAATCTTTTATGACAAAGTTTACTGGCTCGGTTTGTGGCAGGAGCCGGATCGATGGGCGGTCGGCCCGCGTCTGACAGGCGTCAAGTTCTCGGGCGTGACGCCGTTCTTCAACATCACCGATTGGGATCTGACAAGCAAGTAACTTGATCTTCCTGCTGGTCGAAGGGCCGAATAAATCGGACCCTTCGGTCCAGGCATTGAAAGGTTTTAATGAGCCGTTATATTCTTCGCCGTTTCCTGCAGGGGATCCCGCTGCTCTTCATAATCAGCATCATCCTGTTCATCCTGATGATGAACATGGGCGATCCGATTGCCACCATGGGAGGGCGCTCGATCGTCCGCCCGGAAGAACGGGCGCGCTTGACACGCCAGCTCGGCTTGGATAAACCCATCTATGTTCAATATATTTACTGGCTGATCGGGAACGATTGGACCAAGGTCGACCTGAATGGGGATGGGATTGCCGAAACGCCCGGGACCCGGCATGGCATCCTGCGCGGCGATTTTGGCACTTCGCTGGTCAACCGGGGCGAGCCGGTTGTGCAGGTCATCGGGGAACGGCTGCCCAATACGCTCTTGCTGATGGTCGCATCCGAGATCGTTGTCGTGCTGGGGGCCCTGCTGGTCGGGATCTATTCCGCTTTGCGCCAATATTCCGCCTTGGATAACATGCTGACAGCCATCCTGTTCGTCGGGTATTCGATGCCGATCTTTTTCGTGGCCCTGCTTTCCATGTACATCTTTGCCGTTTGTTCAAACGCTGGGGGCTGCCCTACCTGCCGACCGTGGGGATGTTTGACCCGCAGGTCGGTGACACCCCCGGGCAGGTGCTGCTTCATATGATCTTGCCGGTTTAACCATGTCGCTCGTCAGTTTTGCTGCTTACAGCCGCTACATCCGCAGCACCATGCTGGAAGTGATGAGCCAGGATTACATCCGCACGGCCAAGGCAAAGGGATTGCCACGCACCACGATTGTCTATATCCATGCCTTGAAAAATGCCTCACTGCCGATCGTCACCGTGATTGGCCTGGACCTACCTTTCCTGCTGGGTGGGGCAGTGGTGACCGAGCGCATCTTCGCCTGGCCTGGCACGGGCCGCCTGTTCCTTGATTACCTGGAGCGCGGTGATGTGCCAGTTGTCATGGGTATTCTGATGATCATTGCCGTCGCTGTGGTGGTTTTCCAGATCATCACGGATATCGTGTATGCCTGGCTGGATCCGCGGATTCGCTATGATTGAAAAGGAAAATTCCATGACTGCCGAATCTGTGCTATCCAAAAGTGGCAACTCTGGTCCAGGACGAATTGGATACTCCTCCGCTTAGCCTTGGGCCAATTGACCTGGAGGCGATTCCGCCGGCACAAGATGGCCTTGATTGGGGCGGTTGTCCTGATCTTGCTCTTTCTGTATGCATTTGGCGGTTCGTTCTTTGCTTCTGAAAAGTATGCCAACTTTAATGATACGACCATCAGTCTGCAGCCGCCATCGCTGCCCATCCTTTTGGCACGGACGCGATCGGTCGGGATATCCTGGCCCGGACCATCTATGGCGGGCAAATCTCGTTGATCATCGGCTTGTTCGCGGTCATGATCGAGACCTTTTTCGGGATCCTGGTTGGCGCATTGGCTGGCTATTACGGTGGGGTGCTGGACAACATCCTGATGCGCATCACCGAAGCCATGCTGAATATCCCGGAAATCTTCCTTCTGATCGTGATGGCAAAATTCTTTGCCGGCAAGATTCCGGATCTGGATATCCTCGGGCGGACGTTCAGCGGCAGTGTGGTCGTCATCGTGGTGATCATTGGTGCCACATCATGGATGTACCTGGCGCGGATCGTCCGGGCGGAATTCCTGTCCTTGAAAGAGAACGATTTTGTGCTGGCGGCGCGTGCCACCGGGACATCCAATGCCGAGATCATCTTCCGGCATATCCTGCCCAACAGCATCGCCCCGATTGTGGTCACTGCCACCCTGGGTGTTGCCAATGCCATCCTGGCCGAAGCCTACATCAGTTTCCTCGGTCTGGGTGTCCAGCCTCCCACCGCCACCTGGGGAAATATGCTGGATGGCGCCAACAATTATCTTGATACTGCTCCCTGGTTATGGTTTTTCCCGGCCTTGTTGATCCTGTTGACCGTGCTGAGCATCAATTTCCTGGGCGATGGCCTGCGGGATGCCCTCGACCCGCGCAGCCGGGCGAGTTAATGGAGTTGACCATTCTATGACATGCCTTACTTGAAGTTAATGATCTGCGTACCCGTTTTCATACTCCCGAGGGAACGGTTTATGCTGTCAACGGAATTTCCTTCCATGTAGATGAAGGGGAAACGTTGGCTGTCGTAGGGGAGAGCGGCTGCGGGAAATCGGTCAGCATGCTTTCGGTCCTGCAATTGATCATCGGTTCCGCCAGGAGAGATTGCCGGTGGAGTGGCACTGTATCGCGGCCAGGATTTGCTGAAAAAATCCGAGGATGAAATGGAAGCCATCCGTGGTAAAGAAATTTCCATGATCTTCCAGGATCCGATGACATCGCTCAATCCTGTCCTGACCATTGGCAGGCAGATTACCGAATCGCTGCGTACACATATCGGTATGGATCAGAAAACTGCTGAGCATACGTGCGGTGGAATTGCTGGAAATGGTCGGTATCTCGGATGGGTTGCGCCATTTGGGCGATTATCCTCACCAGTTTTCCGGCGGGATGCGCCAGCGGGTCATGATTGCCATGTCGCTGGCCTGCAACCCCAGCTTGTTGATCGCCGATGAGCCGACCACAGCATTGGATGTCACCATCCAGGCTCAGATTGTGGAACTGGTAACCAAAATTCGCCAGCAGGTTGGCATGGCTGTCATCTGGATCACCCATGACCTGGGTGTGGTGGCGGGAATTGCCGACCGGGTTATTGTCATGTATGCCGGTTTCATTGTCGAGGAAGCCGGCGTGGATGACCTGTACGAAGATCCCGCGCCATCCTTATACGAGCGCTTTGTTGGGAGCATTGCCGCGTGTAGATCAGCGGCGAGACCAGCGGCTGAAATCGATTCCTGGTGCGCCACCCAGTCTGTTGGTGGAGCCGCAGCGGCTGTCCTTTTGTCAGGCGTTGCGAATATGCCATCGAACGCTGCAAGACCGAAAACCCACCCCTTACTCCTGGTTGGACCCGACCCATACCATTGCCTGCTGGGTGGATATCCGCACGGGAGTTGCCCGATGAATGCCATCCAGCCATTGGTTATAGTCGAAAACCTGACCAAACATTTCCCGGTGATGCGCGGGATTATCATCCAACACAAGGTCGGAGCGGTGCGGGCTGTGGATGGCATTTCCTTCACCATCGACCGCGGTGAGACACTTGGCCTGGTTGGCGAGAGCGGCTGTGGCAAGACTACTGCCGGACGCACGCTGCTTGGCCTGTACCCGGCTACAGGCGGGACGGTCACGATTGACGGGCACAATGTCCAGCATGCACATGGTTCGGAATTGCTCGCCATCCGCCGCAAAGCCCAGATGATCTTCCAGGATCCCTATGCCTCGCTCAATCCCTCGCTGGACGGTCAATTCCATTGTCAGCGAACCGATGCGGGTACATCACCTGCTGACAACGGAGGCCGAACGCATTGAGCGTGTAAAAGAACTGATGGGATTGGTCGGACTGAGCGGGCGGCTCATCAACCGCTTCCCGCATGAATTTTCCGGTGGACAGCGCCAGCGCATTGGCATGGCACGCGCCCTGGCATCCGATCCGAAGTTCATTGTCTGCGATGAGCCGATTTCGGCGCTGGATGTGTCCATCCAGGCGCAGGTGGTCAACCTGCTCGAAGATTTGCAGGATCAATTTGGCCTGACCTATCTTTTCATCGCCCACGATTTGAGCATGGTACGCCATATCTGTGACCGGGTGGCGGTCATGTACCTGGGTGTGATGGCTGAAATGGCTGAGCGTAATGAGCTTTATGAGCACCCACTTCATCCATATACAAAGGCGCTTCTCTCCGCAGTCCCGATCCCGGACCCGAAAAAAGACCGCGCCCGCCATCGCACCATCCTGGCCGGGGATGTGCCCAGCCCGCTCAATCCACCTTCCGGCTGTCGTTTCCACCCGCGCTGCCCGATGGCAGATCGAAAAATGTCATCTCGAAGTACCCGAGTGGCGTCAAGTTGCCGCAGGGCATTGGGTCGCCTGCCATTTGGTCTAGAGAAGGAAAGACCATGATTGATCTGGAGGCTTTATTGCGCGTTCCCTGCGTGGAAGTTGGAGATGGGTTTTGACATCTCACCGGACGGCAAGCGCGTGGCTTTCTCCTGGAATCCGGATGGACGATTGGGAGATTTATGAGATATTCCTATTCTGTGAACCTGGTTCTTTAGAGAAAGATTTACAGCCTCGACTTGTTTCGTATGGACCGGGTGGCAAGTTTCACCCGCGTTATTCGCCGGATGGAGGCAGCCTGGCATTTGTGGTGGACTTCGATGGGAGCGAAAACTTCCACATCATCCTTCACAATCTTGCGACAGCGAAACAGACGGACCTGACCGCGGGTATTACCAGTGCCATCCAGGCATCTTTTGCCTGGTCGCCGGACAACGAGAAGATCGCATTTATCTCTGACCAATCCGGTCGCTTCGATGTTTATGTGGTATCCGTTGCTAGATGGAGAAGTACGTCAAGTGCTGGATGCCGGGTTTCCGGCCTGGAAGGTGTGCTGGTCGCCGGACGGCCGCTGGTTGGCGGTGACCGTTGAGGCCAGTGGGATCGATTATGGAACGTATGTTGTCCCGGCCCAGGGAGGGGCGGAGGAGCGGATTGTCGATCAGAACGGTCCGATCGATGCCGGGCAGGCCAGTTGGTCACCGGACAGCCAACGCCTGGCTTTCTCTTCGGATACCCAGCGGTTATAACAACATCGGCATCTATGAAATCGCCACGCGCCGGATCACATGGCTGACGGAAGGGGATGGAGAGAAGCAATTCCCGGCCTGGTCACCGGATGGGACAAAACTGGCTTATATTTTCAACCGCGGCACGGTTTCCTGGCTGGCTGTGCAGAAACCGGGCAAGTCTCCCCGTTCGTATCAAGTCGAGCCGGGAGTGCATTACATGCCCTCGCTTTACACCGGATGGGAGTCGCCTTATCTTTGGTTTCGATAACCCATGCCATCCAGATGACCTATGGTCGCTGGAACTTGAAAGTGGAAAATTCATCCAGTTGACCTATTCCCTGCCGGAGATGTTGAGCAGGCGCTCCCTTCATCATGCCGGAGGAAATTACCTATCCCGGCATGGATGGGATACCCATCCCGGCGCTCCTGTTCAAACCCCATGTCCAGAAACCCGGGCCAGCCGTAGTGCTCGTCCATGGCGGTCCGGATTGGTTCTTCGAGATGACCTGGTACCCGCTGATGATCCATATGGCCAGCCGCGGCTGGGTGGTGCTGGTTCCGAACTACCGGGGTTCCACGGGCTACGGTCGGGCCTGGCAGGAAGCCAGCCGTTTTGACTTTGGCGGAGTGGATACCGATGATGTTGCGGCCGGGGCATTTTACCTGCGGAGAGAAGGGCTGGCTGACCCGGCGAAAATTGCTGTTACCGGCCGCAGCCATGGCGGTTATCTGACTGCCTCCTGCCTGACACGTTATCCGGACCTGTGGACGGCAGGGTCGGCGTTTGTTCCTTTCCTGAACTGGTTTACCAACCATGAAGAAATCCGCCCCGATCTGCAGCAATGGGATATCGAAAATTTTGGTGATCCGGTGAAAGACCATGACCTGTGGCAGGAACGTTCCCCCAGCTTCTTCCTGGAGCGTGTCCGTGCCCCATTGCAGTTGATCTGCGGAAGGCACGATGCGCGTTGCCCGGTGAGCGATTCCATCGAAGCATATACTGCCCTGCAGAAAATGGGGAAAGAAGTGGAACTGCTCATTTACGAGGACGAAGGCCATGCCTTCTTGAAAATGGAGAACATCCTGGATTCCGAATTGCGCCGCATAGCCTTCCTGGCGAAATATCTCGAGGTTTGAGTGGTGCAGAGGTAGGAAATGTTCCGTCTATCTGTCTTGGATGAAAATGAAATCGAATCCATCCACCTGGCCAGCCTGCGTATCTTGGGTGAAACAGGCATTGTGCTGACCGAACCGCACAGCCGAGAAATCCTGGTTGGGGCCGGGGCGAAGGTGCTGGGCAGACATGTCTTGATTCCGCCTGACCTGGTGGAGAAATGCATCTCCCTGGCTGGCAAGCATACGACCATCCGGGGACGCGGCGGCATGGAAACGACGCTTGGCGATGGATCGCTCTATTTCCATAACCTGGGGGTGCACCCAATATCTTCGATGCCGGCCTCCGGAAGGCGCCGCATGGCAACCGTTCAGGATGTACGGGATGCCACCCGCCTGTTGGATGCGCTGGAAAACTGCCATACCATCACGCCTTTCTTTACACCGACGGAAGTGCCGGGCGAAATCATGTCGCTGGCGATGTACCGCCATGCCTTGCCGTTTACCCTCAAGCCGCTCCAGGGGCCTGGCGTCCAGGTCGCGGCAGAAGTGCGCTATGCCGTGAAAATGGCCGAGGTGATTGGGCCGCCTGCGGATGTGTTGACTCTCAGCCTGTCGCCGGTCAGCCCGCTAACCATCCCCGAGAACGAGGCGGAAGCCATTATCGAGATTGCAGAGGCGGGCGTTGCTTTTGGTCCCTTGCCGTGTCCAACCGCCGGTACAACTGCTCCATTCTCCATTGCCGGGTCGATTGCCCAGCAGAACGCCGAGATATTGGCGGCGCTGGTGTTGGCGCAGCTTGTCCGTCCTGGGCTCCGGATGATTTACTGCGGGCGGCTGGCTATGATGGAGCCGCGCACCGGGTTATCGGTCTGGGGCGGGGTTGAAATGGGCCTGGCCTCTGCCGGGACGGTCCAGGTGGGCCATCGCTATGGGTTGCCGGTCAATGTGTATGGTTTTTCGACGAATTCGCATATCCTGGAACTACAGAACGGCTTCGAGCGCGGCCTGAACGCCATCCTGCCTGCGCTGGCCGGGGCGGACGAGCTCTCCGGGATCGGCGAGATGGAAGCGGGCGTAATGGGTTCATACGCCCAGATGGTGGCGGATAACGAGTTCGCCGGCAGCCATCCTGCGTGCCCGGAAAGGTTTTGCTGCAGATGCGGATGCGTTGGCAGTGGACGTAGTTGCAGCGGCCATGACATCCACGCGTAACTTTCTTGGTCAAAAGCATACGCGAGAATATCTCAAATCTGGCGAGATATTCATCACCCGATTAGCAGAGCGCTCCTCGTGGGGAACCTGGGAAACGGGCGGACGGCAGGGCCTGGCAGAACGGGCCCAGGCAGAAGCTGAGCGGATTTTGCGGGAGCACCAGGTTCCGCCTCTGGAGGCGGCCCAGGAACGCGAGTTGGACGCCATTTTGGTTGCTGCCGGACGTGGATTTGTAAAATGATTTTTTTGGAGCGTAGAAATGCTCTAGCCTTACAGGAGGTGAAAAATGCTGGATAAAGCTCGTGCCATTCAAACCCAACTGGTTGCCTGGCGGCGGGATTTCCATATGCACCCGGAACTTGGGTTTCATGAGGAGCGCACTTCGGCGCGTGTAGCGGAGATTGCAGAGGGGATGGGCTGTCGTGTGCGGCGCGGCGTTGGCCGGACCGGCGTGGTGGCTGAACTCGGTGATGGCAAGCCGGTGATCGCCTTGCGGGCAGACATGGATGCCCTGCCGCTCCAGGAGGCGAACCAGGTCGAGTACGTTTCGCAAAACCCCGGTGTGATGCATGCCTGTGGACACGACAGCCACACTGCCATGCTGCTGGGTGCGGCTGCACTGTTGGTGAAAGAAAAGTTCCCCGGAACGGCACGTTTTCTCTTCCAGCCATCCGAGGAAGTGGGGGATGAGGAAGGTATCAGCGGCGCTCCGCGCATGATCGCAGATGGTGCAATGGAGGGCGTGGACATGGTCATTGCATTGCACGTCGATCCTTCCACAGCGGTAGGCGATATCCTGGTCGAGTCTGGACCTGCTTCGGGCGGCGTAGACTCATGGTTTGGGACAATTACCGGTAAGGGAGGACATGGGGCCAGGCCGCACGAAACAGTGGATCCGTTCTATATCGCTGCCCATGTCATCCTGGCATTGAATGCCATTATCTCGCGCCGGATATCTGCCTTCGACCCGGCGGTGGTCAGCATCGGATCGGTCCGTGGTGGGCAGACCGAGAATGTCATCCCCGACCGGGTGGATCTGACCGGTACCCTCCGCTATACTGAGCAACACGTGCAGGAGCAACTCCATACCGAAATACAGCGCGCCTTTGAACTGGCTCGACCTCTGACGGGGGGTTATGAATTGCGCTTCGAGATCGGAACGCCTCCCATGCAAAACCATTCGGATGCGGTGAAGCTGATCCGGGAGGCAGCCGGTGGTGTGCTCGGCATTGAGCATGTCCTTTTGCCAACGAAAGATCTTGGCGCAGAAGATTTCGGTTGCTTTTCCGATGTGGCTCCCGGTGCGATGTTCTCGCTGGGAACTCGCATCGAAGGGGATGAACGCTTCGGCCACAGTCCGCGTTTCGATATCGACGAACGTGCCCTCCCCGTTGGGACTGCGATTCTGGCAGAATGTGTGTTGCGATTTTTACAGGGGAATGTCAGCCTCGCCAAAACGCTCCCAGCCCCTGCCACAACTCGTAGAGGCCGAAGCAAGCCAGCGCGATAGACGAA
Source organism: uncultured Chloroflexia bacterium (assembly GCA_963746015.1). Taxonomy (GTDB): domain Bacteria; phylum Chloroflexota; class Anaerolineae; order Anaerolineales; family Villigracilaceae; genus UBA877. The sequence goes on along the minus strand of CAVUZS010000012.1, from coordinate 202,636 downwards.
GTGCCAACCAGCGCCCGGCTGACGCGCGGACCGAGATTCCTGGCGGCCGCGAACAGCGCTATGATTCCGAGCGTGACGAGAATCATGGTGGCGTAAAACCCTACCAGCAAAGCAAACCCGTTTGCGGGAGTCTCCCGCCAGCCTTTAAGCAGGAGCGGTCCCATGACTAGGCTCCAGGCAAGCCAGGGATTCGGATTCAGCAAGTTCACCAGGGCGGCTTTAAACACGGTTTGCCGGCCGGATCGATCCTGGGCAGCTTTTTTCAAGCCGTAGCCCCGCCAGGATTTAAACGCACCAACAGCGAGATAAAGCAGGAATACTCCGCCTGCACATTGCAGGATTTGTCCGAACCAATTTGGCATCCGGCTCAAAATGAGAAACACCAATACGATAATTGGTCCATCGCTGAGCAGAGGCGCGAAAGCAGCCGGGATGGTGTAGCGCCAGCCATTCGACAGGGTCCTCGAAATGATGTAGGTTTGGAAAGGCCCGGGCTGCACCGCGGCAGCAAAGGCATATGTCATTCCCAAGACTAGATAACCCAACATGTTCAACCCGTTTTAATTGTGCCAACCATTCATTCAAATCGTTATGTGTTGGGATAATATCAAACAGTGAAGCAGAGATGTTCCATAAAAAGGGAGGTGAAGGCGGGCCGGGCCGTCAACTCGATGTAACCGATCTGGCTGGCAAGCTGCTCTGCCTCCCGGCGCTTCTTCACCGAGACAAGCATCTGTTTGGCCCCGACCCCGGCGGCGTTGCCGACCTGGCGGAACTTTTCCATCGAAAGCGGCGGGAACATGCCGGTATGGACAGCCGAACGCAGGTCCAGGTAGGTGCCAAAGGCACCGGCCACGATGAAGGCATCCAGGTCGACGGAAGTCAGCCCGGCATCCTGGAGCAGGACCTCGACGCCAGCCCGAATGGCGGATTTTGCCAACTGAATTTCGTGAACGTCCTTGCGTGTAACCATTAAATTACGTCCCAAGCCAGTTTGCGCAGCCGGGACAAGCACATAGCCAGATTCGGAGCCCGTTCTTAAAGCCCCGGTCGGTTTTACCAATCCGCCGTCAATGAGGGCGGCCACAACGTCGAGGATGCCCGAGCCACAAATGCCCACGGGGGGGGCGTCGGCAATGGTCTGCCAGAGAATCTTCCCGTCCGACCAGCGGGCGCGTTCGATTGCTCCGGGTGCAGCACGCATGCCCTCATGGATGTGTGCTCCTTCGAAAGCCGGGCCGGAAGCACATGAACAACAGAAGACTTTCCCATTTGCGACCAGGCCAATTTCAGTGTTCGTTCCGATATCGAGAGCAATGACATTGTTGGGTGATTTCCACACTTCGGTCGCCAGCAGCATGGCGAGATGATCCGCACCGACGTAACCGGCAATGACGGGGGGCAGGTATGCGTTTGCTCCAGGCCCAAGGTTCAAGCCCAGTTGATCGGCGGGAATCGAAAGCGCTGCAGTGCTGGCCGGTTCGAAAGGGGCATGCCCCAGTTGTTCCACCGGCAACCCGGCGAAGAGGTGGTGCATGACAGTATTACCAACCAGCACGGCATCCAGGACGGAATTGGGGGAAACGTGGGCTTCGGCGCACATGCCTGCCAGCAGGTCGTTAAGTGTTTCCATCAGCACAGATTGGAGTTTTTTCGCCCCGCCCACTTCGCGCCCGGCGTAGGCAATACGGCTGATGACGTCCTCACCAAAGGCGATCTGCGGGTTCATTGCACCAGCGCGTGCAACTGTCGCACCGGTTCCCAGGTCCACCAGGTAGGCGGCCAGCTTGGTGGTGCCGATGTCCACGGCCAGCCCGTGCGCCCCGATAATGTGGACGGCGGGCAGGAGTTCCAGTGGACACTTCATCCCCATCCAATTGCAGGCGTTGGGCAGCCGTCAGCGACTTCGGGTGGGATATCCAGCTTCACATCGCTAAGCGGCTCAGCCTGACAGGCCAGGCGGAAGCCAGCGGCCAGGTCGGCACTGCTGAAGACGGCTTCTTCCACCAGCGTGGGTGGGCTCAATTTCCCGGAAGCCAGGCGCACCCGGCACTCTTCACACGTGCCCACGCCGCCGCAGACGGAGGCCAGTCCCACCCCGGCGGTTTGGGCAGCCTCCAGCAGCGTCTGGCCGGGGCGGGCTTGGCCGCGTCGTCCGAGCGGCTCGAAGTCGATCCGAAAGTATTCAGTCATGGTGGTACCGGCAGGTGGATTCCAGGCTGCAAACTGAACACATGCTGACCTGGGACATTTCCGGTCCGAGGCCAACAACGAAGGAAACTGATTTCTTCGGGATCATCATTCCACCGGATGAGAGGGCGATCCCCGCGTGGGACGGATCGAGCAGGACGAAAATCTGCGGCTGGCCGATTTCCACCGGCCAATCCGGGCTGCCAGGACTGATTGGCGAGGAAGCTTGCAGGCCTTCCCCCTGGACTTGTTCACCAATGCGACTACAGACCTGTTGGGCGAGGCTTTCCACCGCGGCGTTGCCCAGCCCATCCAGTGCAAGGGCATAAAGAGGATCTTCGCCAAGCAGATGGTTGACGGCATCTTCCAATTCCAAGCCGATTGTGCAGACCGCTGCGACCAGGCACTGCGCGCCGCCGAGATATTGTGTAACCAGAGGACCAGTCAGCGCCGCGCCGCCGGCCAGCAGGATGCGCTCGTGACGATGTTGACGAACAACGACTTCATTGGTCAGCGCAACCGGTCGAATGAGGCTTAACCCTTCTGCAATGGCGCGCTCCGCTGCCGTAAAGAGTAGTGGTTTGCCAATGCGAACAACTTGTGGGTCCATACCCTGGCCGCGTAGAACATCGTCGGCGCTCAACGAGAAATTCCAATCCATTGATGTTTGCATAATGGCCCGATTATAATTTGATTCCCCTTAAAAATTGTCAAATTCAGATTTGGTTTGACAGGTTGGGATATCCGCTATAAACTGGTAGGCAGAGAAGGGCAGCATGCACGTTGGTGAAAAAGGGCAATGAATCAGGCCGCGGGGTATAATCGGCGCTGGTGTGGTACCGGTAATCATGCGCGCCTGGCGTTATTTGCTTATCTGGGCTGACGATTAGTATTCAAAGATCATTGTTGGAGATATGAGCCATGAAATTCGGATATTTTGACGATACTGCCCGAGAATATGTAATTACACGCCCTGATACGCCGCTGCCCTGGATCAATTACCTGGGCTGCGAGGCGTATTTTGGCTTGATCTCCAACACGGCGGGCGGCTATTCTTTTTACAAGGATGCCCGCCTGCGCCGCCTGACGCGCTACCGCTACAATAATGCGCCGTATGATATGGGAGGACGATACATCTACCTGCGCGACAACGCTGATGGGAAGTTCTGGTCACCTTCCTGGATGCCGGTGCGCAGCGCCCTGGATGAGTATTCCTGCCGCCACGGGATGGGCTATACCATCATTCGGAGTTTATTCCGGCAGATAGAATCCGAGACGCGTTACTTCGTGCCGATGGGCGAAAACCTGGAAATCTGGGAACTGACCCTGACCAACCACCGGGTGGAAGCAGCCGATGTTTCCGTCTTCTCCGCGATCGAATTCTGCCTTTGGGATGCATGGGACGATTCCACCAACTTACCAGCGTAATTTCTCCACCGGCCAGGTGGAACTTGTGGATGAAGTCATCTATCACAAGACCGAGTATCGTGAACGGCGCGACCATTTTGCCTATTTTGCCTGCTCCGAAAAACTGGCCGGGTTTGATACGCAGCGCGAGGACTTCCTGGGCGCGTACAGAGGCTGGGATTCACCATCGGCGGTGGAAGCAGGAAAATCATCCGATTCGATGGCGCATGGCTGGCAGCCGATCGGTTCGCACCATGTCAAAGTACAGTTGAACGCAGGGGAGACAAGAAAGATCATTTTTGTCCTGGGTTATCACGAGAATCCCAGGGAAGCCAAGTTCGACCCGCCCGGTTCCCAAACGATCAACAAGAAAACGGTCAAACCGATTATTGCCAAATATCTCCAGCCAAAAAACGTCGAAAGTGCTTTTGTGGCCTTGCGGGATTATTGGACTGAGCTTGCTGGGCAAGTTGCAGGTAAAGACACCGGACGAGCATACCAACCGCATGGTAAATATCTGGAATGCCTACCAGTGCATGGTCACATTCAATATGTCCCGTTCGGCGTCTTATTTTGAATCGGGCATTGGACGCGGCATGGGCTACCGGGACTCGAACCAGGATTTGCTCGGCTTTGTGCACATGATCCCGGAACGCGCCCGGGAGCGCATCCTGGACCTGGCGGCCACGCAATTGAAAAACGGCGGGGCGTTTCACCAATTCCAGCCGCTGACCAAGCGCGGCAACAACGATGTTGGTTCCGGGTTCAATGATGACCCGGCATGGTTGGTACTGGCCGTGGCGGCCTATCTCAAAGAGACTGGTGATTGGACTATCTTGGATGCGCCGGTCCAGTATGAAAATGAAGAGCGAAGCGAAACCCCGCTCTATGAACATCTCCAGCGGTCCCTTCAATATACACTTGACCGTCTTGGCCCGAACGACCTGCCGTTGATCGGGCGCGCTGACTGGAACGATTGCCTGAACCTGAATTGCTTCTCGGATACCCCGGGGCAATCTTTCCAAACGACCACCAACAAAGATGGCAAGGTCGCCGAGTCCGTCTTTATTGCCGGATTATTCGTGCTGGCGGCCAAAGAAATGATTGCGATAGCCGGGCACCGCCAGGATACGGCTGAAGCGATAAGAATGCAGGTAGCCGCTGCTCAGATGGAAAAAACCATCTGGAAAGCCGGTTGGGATGGGGAATGGTTCCGGCGCGCTTATGATGATTTTGGGCATGTGCTCGGCTCGCAGGAAAACAAGGAAGGGCAAGATCTTCATCGAGCCGCAGGGCATGTGCATATGGGCGGGCCTGGGCGTGGAGGATGGCCGCGCCAGAAAGGCGCTCGATTCAGTGGCCGAATATCTTGCCACACCGCATGGCATTGTACTTCAGCAGCCTGCCTTCAGCAAGTATTACCTGCACCTGGGTGAAATTTCTTCCTATCCGCCGGGATATAAGGAAAATGCCGGTATATTCTGCCATACTAATCCATGGATCATGATTGCCGAAACGAAAATCGGGCGCGGCGACCAGGCGCATGATTATTACACGCGTATCAATCCATCCAAGCGGGAGGCGATCAGCGAATTGCATAAATGTGAACCCTATGTGTATCCCCAGATGATTGCCGGCAAGGACGCCCCCACGCATGGAGAAGCAAAAAATTCCTGGCTCTCCGGCACCGCCGCCATGAATTATGTTGCCATCACACAGGCGATCCTTGGGATCCAGCCTCAATATGACGGACTTGAAATAAAGCCGGTTATCCCCTCGAGTTGGCATGGTTTCGAAGCAGTCCGATTTTTTCGGGGTGTACGTTACGAAATTTCGATAAGCCGGAAAGGGATAGGGAATGCTGTTTCGCTTATCGTTGATGGTAAGCCTGTTCCAGGAACGGTTATCCCGTTGCCAGACAGGTATGTCAGAACCCTGAAAGTTACTGCTTATATCGGTTAGGAGTAAAAAAGGAAATGGGCTTGCGGCTGTTCGAGCAGTACGAGAGCCTACGGCGAAGAAGTCTGGTTCGATACAAATGAGGAAATGAGGAAATGAGACGATGGAAGAAGAGCTGCTTGAAATTCGTGAGTTCACGGGTCCTGGCTACCGGCCGGTGATTGATTTTGAGATTTGGCGTGTAGCCATTCTGAATTACATTGATGATATCCACCCTGAACGGATCGAAGCAATGGAGCGCCATAATGAGACCGATGAGGTCTTTGTGATGCTCAAGGGGCAGGGCATTTTGTTCCTGGGCCAGGGGAACGAACGCGTCGAAAAGATAGTTTCACAAGTAATGGAAAAGGGGAAAATATATAACGTCAAGCAGGGCATCTGGCACGCGGTTGTCCTTAGCCGTGATGGCTCTGTCTTGATTGTCGAAAACCGGAATACCAGCCGAGTGAACTCGAATTATGTCTCGTTTGATCCAGAACAGCGCAGTTTGATTGTAAAGACAGCCCAGCGAGAAATAGCAGACTGGAGATAGGCATTGCAAAAAAGACGGAGAATGCATGACTCAACCGGAGATTTCAGGATGGGAATTTGTTAATGATACTGCTACGTTTTATCTGCGTAACCCTCATCGCTACTGTTCACTCTATTTCCCGTTAGGTAACGAGGCGGGTATTTTCTCAGCCATTACACCGACTCTGCATGGGGATATCAAAGCTGATCACAATACTTTCCTGACCCCGCCGGTTTCTGTCGAAAGTTTGCATGATTCGCGTTCTGCGCGTAATTTCTGGATATTGAAGGAGGGAGCCGAACCCTGGTCTGCCACCGGCAATAGCGCAGCTCAGGTTGCCCGTCACTTTACGGATAACGATGAAGAATCTGTTCTTGGAGGCGGGTTTCCTTTGGCAGCGCGTGACAAGGAAAAACGACCAGATTGGATTGCAGGCCGAGGTTACCAGTTTTGTTCCCGCCAGCACCGACCGGGTGGAGTTGATGAAGGTCACTCTTACCAACTTATCGGATAATCGCTTGGAATTTACTCCCACGGCTGCCATCCCCATGTATGGGCGCTCGGCTGACAATCTGCGCGATCACAGGCATGTGACTTCTCTCCTGCACCGCACCTATTGTGGGACCTTTGGCGTGCTATGTCAGGCCAACACTTTCCTTTGATGAACGGGGCCACCGTCCCAATCAGGCTGACATATGCAGTCTTGGGCGTGGAAGAGGATGGTACGCCCCCGGAAGGTTTTTTCCCGGTTGTGGAAGATTTCATGGGAGAGGGCGGCAGCCTGGATTGGCCGCAGGCCATTGTCCAGGGACGTGAACCGGATTTTCGTCCGGGATGAGCGTGGAAGGCTACGAATCAATCGGAGGGTTGCGCTTCAGAACGGTTACATTGCAGCCTGGCGAGAAACGCTCGTTCGTCCTGATGATGGCAATCATGAGCGCGGACGAGCCGGACCGTCTTGTTCGTGAATATGGCAATTCGGCCCGCTTTGATGCCTGGATGGAGAAAACAAAATCGTACTGGCAGTCCAAACTCGAAATGCCGCGGCTCTCCATCGGAAATATGCGCTTCGAGGGTTGGCTGCGCTGGGTAATGGTCCAGCCGGTGTTGCGCAGAATTTTCGGCAATTCTTTTCTCCCTTATCACGATTATGGACGCGGTGGACGCGGCTGGCGCGATCTCTGGCAGGATATTTTGGCGCTGCTGGTGATGGAAGATGGTGATGTCAGCCAGATGCTTTATGATAATTTTGGCGGTGTGCGCATAGATGGCAGCAATGCCACTATTATTGGGTCTCGCCCAGGCGAGTTTAAAGCCGATCGTAATAACATTCCCCGGGTCTGGATGGACCATGGAGCTTGGCCATTGCTGACTACCGGGATGTATATTGACCAGACAGGTGACCTGGCATTCCTCTTGCGTCCCCAGGTTTACTTCAAGGACCATCTCACCGCCCGTGCCACGCGTGCAGACAAGGACTGGTTGCCTGAACAGGGGACAATATTGCGTCACAACCAATGGCAAGCCATACCAGGGAACCATTCTGGAACATCTGCTTGTGCAGCATTTGGTCCCATTTTTTAACGTGGGTGAACATAATAATATTCGTTTGGAAGGCGCCGATTGGAACGATGCGATGGACATGGCCATCCAGCGCGGCGAAAGTGTGGCCTTTACGGCCATGTATGCCGGTAATTTACGCCGGTTGAGCGAATGGGTACTGGCGATCGAAAAACTTGATATTCACGAAGTGGAAATTGCCAGCGAGGTGCTCCCATTGTTGGATACATTGACAGGTGCAGTGGATTACGATTCGGTTTCCGCCAAGCAAACTCACCTGGCCGAATACTTTATCAGTTGCATGCATGTGCTTTCTGGCCGAAAAACAGTCTTGCGTCTCAAGGATCTGGCTGCGGATTTGGCGGCCAAGTCGAAGTGGTTGTGCATCCATCTCCGTACGCAGGAATGGCTGACCAATTCAGAAGGATTTAGTTGGTTCAATGGCTATTACGACAATAACGGAACGCGGGTGGAAGGCGACTATCCAAAAGGCGTGCGAATGACACTGACGGGCCAGGTCTTTGCTTTGATGGGGGGAGTTGCCAGTGATGAACAGGCAGATGAAATCGTCCGTTCCGCTGACCATTATTTGTACGATGTCAGGGTCGGCGGTTACCGGCTTGAATACGAATTTTGGAGAGGTATTGCCCGACCTGGGACGTGGTTTCGGTTTTGCTTATGGACACAAAGAGAACGGTGCCATGTTCAGCCATATGGCGGTCATGTATGCCCAGGCACTCTATCAGCGCGGGTTGGTTAAACAGGGATATAAAGTACTGGATGAAATCTACCAGCATTGCCAGGATTTTGCGCATAGCCATATCATATCCGGGTATTCCCGAATATATTAATGAGCGCGGTCGTGGGATGTACACTTATTTAACTGGTTCTGCCAGTTGGTATCTGCTTACTCTGGTGACCGAAGCCTTTGGCGTCAGAGGAAGGCTTGGTGACCTGGTCCTGGAACCGAAATTAGTAGCGGGGCAGTTCGATTACGAAGGAAGGGCATGCCTGGCCACCCGTTTTGCTGACCGGGTGATGGAGATTATCTATCGTAATCGGAGCCAGTTGGACTATGGCGGCTATAATATAGGCTCTGTACTCCTAGATGGCCGATCAATCGAACATGCCGGGGCGTCAGTCGTCATTCCTCGCAGTCTGATCACCTCTTTGAGCCCCGCTAAAACTCATTGTATCGAGATCGAATTGTGTTGATGAATCCTAAGAATATGGCTGAATTACGCGGCGCAACTATTCATATTACCGGTATTGTGCAGGGCGTTGGATTCCGGCCTTTTGTTTATGGGCTGGCAGTGCGTATGGGGTTAAGCGGGTGGGTGCGAAATACGTCTGGCGGCGTGGATATCCAGGTTGGATGGGACAGCCGATGCACTCGATTCCTTTGTCAACTCTTTGAAATCTGAACTTCCACCCCTGGCACGCATCGATTCTCTTGAGGTCTCTTTTGGCGCCCCGCATGGGTTTGTCGGTTTTGAAATTGTCAACTCCGAGGCCGTAGCCGGTGCTTTTCAGCCCATTTCACCGGATGTAAGTATTTGCCCGGACTGCCTGCGGGAACTTCTTGATCCATCCAACAGGCGTTACCGTTACCCATTCATCAATTGCACCAACTGCGGGCCGCGCTTCACCATTATTACCGATATCCCATACGACCGGCCCAATACGACCATGGCGCCATTCGAGATGTGCCCAGATTGTGCGGCCGAATATACCGATCCGCTTGATCGGCGTTTCCATGCGCAACCAGTCGCCTGTCCGGTGTGCGGGCCGCAGGTCTGGTTGGAAGGATGCAGATGGCCGGCGGATTGCCGAACGGGACGATGCCATCCTGGCCGTGCAACAACTTCTTGCCAATGGGAAGATCGTTGCCATCAAGGGCCTGGGAGGTTTTCACCTGGCGTGTGATGCCACTAATATAAAATCGGTAACCGAGTTACGCCGCCGCAAACTGCGTGTGGATAAACCCTTTGCCCTGATGATGCCTGACCTGGCAACCATTGAACGGCATTGCTTTGTCGATCCGGCAGAACGTGCCATCCTGGAATCCCGCCAGCGTCCCATTGTTCTTTTGCGCCGCAGGCCGGACTCTACGATTGTTGACGAAGTCGCGCCGAAACAGACGAGCCTTGGCGTCATGCTGCCCTATACACCCTTACATTATCTGCTCTTTGCACCGGGTACGGGCGACCAGAATTCCGCCATTAAAATTCAACCTTTGGTGATGACCAGCGGGAATCTCTCCGATGAACCGATTGCGACAGGTAATGATGAAGCCCGGCTGCGCCTTGCATCTCTGGCGGATGCCTTCCTGATGCACAACCGGGATATTCGCACACGCTGTGACAATTCGGTTGTCAGAATTATAAAGGATCGCGAACCGCGATAATAAAAGAAGTCAATCCATCCTTTTACTTTCTCCGTCGTTCGCGCGGTTATGCACCGGACCCCATCCAGCTTCCTTTGGAAGTTCCTATAATTCTGGCGACCGGGCCGGAATTAAAAAATACATTCTGCGTTACCCGCCAACGCTACGCCTTCATCAGTCATCACATCGGCGATATGGAGAATTATGAGACCTTGCGTTCCTTCGAAGATGGAATAGCGCATTTCGAGCGCATGTTCCGCATCCACCCAGAGGCAATTGCCTGTGACCTCCACCCTGATTATCTTTCCAGTCGTTATGCGTTGCAACGGTCACAACAAGACGGCCTACAGGTATTCCGTGTTCAGCATCATCATGCCCATATTGCAGCCTGCATGGCAGATAATGGACTGGATGGCAGCCACCCGGTGATCGGGCTGGCATTTGATGGGACGGGGTACGGTGATGACGGGGCAATCTGGGGAGGTGAATTCCTGGTGGCGGATTATTCGGGTTACCAGCGCCCATATCACCTGGACTATTTTCCCCTGCCTGGCGGCGATGCAGCCATTAAACGACCGGCGCGCACGGCACTGGCCCTGCTCTGGCAGTCGGGCATGGATTGGGACGATAGGCTGGCGCCCGTACAGGATTTGTGTTTCGAGGAACGACAGGCGTTACGCATCCAGCTGGAGCGCGGACTGAATACTCCCCGGACATCCAGCATGGGGCGATTGTTTGACGCGGTGGCGGCCCTGGCTGGGGTCCGACAGACGGTCAACTATGAGGCGCAAGCCGCCATTGAATTTGAAGCTGCGCTGGATCCACTTGAATTCGGGCGCTTATCGATTTGATATCCGGGAAAACGTGGTGGAAACAGCGGAAGTTGTCCGGGGCGTGCTGGCAGATGTTGTTTCCGGCATTCCAGTCCCGGTAATTTCGGCTCGTTTCCATAATGGCCTGGCTGAATTATCGCGGCAAGTGTGTGCCGAGATCCGTCGCCAGACAGGTATCAATGAAGTCGCTTTGAGCGGCGGTGTATGGCAGAATGTGGCTTTGCTTGAGCGGGCTGTTCGCAGTCTAAACACTGCTGGATTCGTCGTTTATTTGCATCACCAGGTTCCGGCAAACGATGGCGGACTTTCGCTCGGACAGGCGATGGTCGGCGCAACTAAGTTTGGCGTATAATAAGGTGGATTGAAGCATATGCAAAAAATATTATTGGTCGAAGATGATGTACCATTACTGGATGTAATGCGCTGCCTGCTGGAATCCGAAGGATATGAAGTCTGCCCGGCAGTTAATGGGAAGCAAGCACTCGACTTGTTTGTGTCAAGCCGGCCCAGCCTCATTCTATCAGACATCATGATGCCAGAAATGAATGGGTACGAGTTGCTTGAATCGGTACGGGGCATGCCGGAAGGCATCACTGTGCCTTTCCTTTTTTTGAGCGCCCGAACTGAGCGGGCGGATGTTGACCGGGCACGATCATTAGGAGCGGACGATTACCTTTTCAAGCCGTTTGAAGCAGCCGAGTTGATTAATGCTGTGCGAGCCCGCCTGGAACGGCGCCGTGTTATTGAGCTTTTTGATACACGCGCCGCTCATCTTCAAACTGTAATAATGCTGGCAAATGTTATTGAGACGCGCGATCCGTATACCGCTGGTCATTTGGAACGAGTTCGCCGTCTGGCCCTCAACCTGGCGTTTGCTCTGAACTGGAGTACCGAGGACATAACCATTCTGGAATTCGGGGCCATCCTGCATGATATCGGGAAGATAGTTGTGCCCAGCCAGGTATTAAAGAAAACGGGTCCGCTTACAAAAGAGGAGTGGAAGCTGATGCGCCAACATCCGGAAATTGGCGCAAAGATGTTGGAAGGCGTGGATCACCTTAGGGCGGCAGTGCCTTATGTGCTTCATCACCACGAGTGGTGGAACGGAAGCGGCTATCCGTCAGGATTAAAGGGGAAAAAATTCCGCGCGAGGGCAGGTTGCTGGCGATCGCGGATGCTTTTGACGCAATGACTACCAACCGCCCGTATCACAGCAGCATGGCCGCAACGGAAGCATTAGACGAACTGGCTCGATATCGGAGCATCTATTTTGATCCAATCATGGTGGATGCTTTTATTCAAACATATACGCTATAGGGAAACGTGGGGGCAGTCTTTACTGAACAAGCAGGGGTTCACAACCAATTTTACCTGCTTGCTTCGCGGTCCATTTCGCGTTCTGCATCCCTTCGAGCAATGGCTTCGCGCTTGTCGTGCAGTTTCTTGCCCTTGGCGATGGCAATTTCCAGCTTGGCGCGCCCATTCTTCAGGTAGACGCGAGTTGGCACGATCGTAACGCCCTTCTGGCGGACCGCGTCCCACATCTCGCGGATTTCTTTGCGATGGAGTAACAGGCGGCGCGGCCGTTTCGGGTCGTGGTTGAAGCGGTTGGCCTGTAAATAGGGGGCGATGTGTGCTTCGATCAGCCAGGCTTGATCTTCGTCCACACGGATGTAGGCCTCTGCCAGGCTGATTTGTCCGGCACGGATGGACTTAATTTCGCTCCCTTTCAGTGCCAGACCTGCCTCGAAGCGTTCAAAGAGGAAATATTCAAAACCGGCTTTACGGTTGGTGGCAACGACTTTAAAATTTTCAGGCATAGTGGCTTGATATTACCACGAGTTTTATCGTAAGTAGCAATGCGTGTAACATCCCGTGCAGCATTATACTATGCAGGAAAATTAAATTTGACAAGCTTGAAAGAGGCTGTTATAATTGAAAACCATTGTCAATAAGGCAGTAGAAAATCAATGCTAATGAAAACTGAAAACTGGTTCGATATATTGCAAAAAAGTGGTTGCCGCCTTACCGCGCCGCGCCGGGCCGTGGTCGAGGCACTGGAAGGAAATTCGCGCGCCCTTACACCGGTCGAAGTGTATGATGCGGCCCGAAAGCATTGCCCAGGTTTGGGATTGGTCAGTGTTTATCGCACGCTCGAAAAGCTCGAGGAACTGGGTTTGGTTCAGCGTGTCCACCAGACCAGGGGTTGCCAGGCCTTTGTACGGTCGGGGGAGGGACACCAGCACCTCCTGATCTGCAACAATTGCGGGAAGGCGGTTTTATTCGAGGGCGATCAACTCGATGCGCTCTTTACTTCAATTTCAAAGTCGACCGGTTTTCAGATCGAGAGCCATTGGCTGCAAGCCTTTGGCCTGTGTAAAACCTGTCGATCCGATCCTTAGGAGGTAGCCATGTGTATGTTTTGTGCAGCCGTCCCGGTTGCTGCCGCAACTGGGGTTTCCCTGGATAACAAACAACGCAAGAATACCCGGACGCAGGGACGCACCCCGAAGCGCATTCGCCCGTTCATGCTATTGACAATCGTTGTAATCATGCTATTGCTGATCGGATCGGCGATTGTCCACCTGCGTTATTACCAGTTGTGGTTATAAAACCAGTCGCTTGCATGACGATAAAACCTTTCCAGCTTTCAACCTGGCACGATCGTGCAATTCCTGATCATGTGTCTGGTGCCTTTTCATGGCCGCATGCCAGCCGGCCAAGCCCCAGACCTCCGGCAGGCCGGAGTGTCCTGGCGACCGAATCATTCCTTGGGGATATCGCCCAGAACGTAGCCGGTAGCCGGATCAAAGTCGACACATTGCTCCCGGTTACCGTCGATCCCCACGAATACCAGCCCAAACCCCAGGATGTAGCCAGGCTGGCTCAGGCCCAGGTGTTGGTTATTAATGGCTTGGGATACGAATCCTGGCTGCAGAAAACCCTGGATAGCCTGGGCGGACAACGCCAGGTGATTGTGGCTACGAACGGCCTGACTCCTAACCCGGACCCGTCCGGCCAGCACCCGGAAGGCGACCCGCACATGTGGATGAACCCGCTTGACACGATCAATTATGTCGGCCAGATCCGTGACGGGCTGATCCAGGCGGACCCGGCCGGAAAAGATGTCTATACCCGGAATGCGGATGCCTATATCGTCAAGTTGCAGGCGCTCGATCAATGGGTGAAAAACCAGGTCAACCAGCTACCGGTCGAAAAGCGCTTGCTCGTTACCAATCATGATGCGCTGGGTTATTTTGCAAAGGCCTATGACTTCAAAATTGTCGGGGCGATCATCCCGACCGTCACTACAGATGCCTCTCCGTCGGCGCAACAGCTTGCCGGTTTGATCGACACGATCAAGAGCACCGGCGCGCCAGCCATCTTCCTGGATATCGGAGAAAACCAGAAGTTGGCCCAGCAAATTGCATCACAAACGAAGGTCAAAGTTATCACTGGCCTGTACGTGGAAAGCACCTCCGGGCCAAGCGGCCCTGCGCCTACCTATATCGATATGATCAAATATGATGTTACGTTAATTCTGGGTGCCTTAAAATAACATGGAAACTCTCACTAAATCTACTGCTCGCCTGGATGTCGAAAATATCTCGGTTGCCTATAACGGCACGCCCGTACTGCAGGAAATCACCTTTCAGATACCACATGGGGCCCGCGTGGCCGTGGTCGGCCCAAACGGTGCCGGGAAATCCACCCTATTCAAGGCGCTTGTAGGCCTCCTGCCGCTGCGGGCAGGAAAAATCTTCATCCATGACTTGCCGCTTGGGCAGCACCTGGACTGTGTCGCTTACATCCCGCAACGCGAGGAAGTGGATTGGCATTTCCCGGTCACGGTACGGGATGTTGTCTTGATGGGCCGGTTCGGTCACCAGAAGTGGCTGCAGCGTCCGGGGCGAACCGACCGGGAAGTCGCCTGGAAAAGTCTCGAACAGATGGGCATTGCCGATATGGCGGAGCGCTCCATCAGCGACCTGTCAGGCGGCCAGCAGCAGCGTGTCTTCCTGGCGCGTGCCCTGGCCCAGGAGCCACATATTTTCCTGATGGATGAGCCGTTTACCGGCGTCGACGCGACCACCCAGGCAGCCACCCTGGCCCTGCTCGACCTTTTACGCCAACAAGAAGTAACGGTTCTTATTTCGACCCACGACCTTAATCTGGCTGCCAGCCGGTTCGACTCGGTGCTGCTGTTGAACCGCCGCCTGATCGCCTTTGGCGAACCGAACGCTGTTTTTACGCCGGAAAACTTGCTCCAGGCCTTTGGTTCCCAGGTATTGAAAATGCCGGATGGCATGGTCCTGGTGGATGATTGTTGTCCACCGGATGAAGAATATGTCCGGAAGGGGAGAATAAATTGAACTGGCTCTTGCAACCCCTTCAATATGAATTCATGGTTAGAGGCCTGCTGGCGTCGGTGATGGTTGGGATCCTGTGCGCCGTGATGGGAACCTATGTTGTTCTGCGCGGCATGGCGTTCCTGGGAGATGCAATTGCTCACGCCATTCTGCCGGGCGTGGCAGTTGCTTTCCTGCTGCACGGAAGCCTGCTTGTTGGGGCTGGGATAGCAGCAGTGATTATTGCGCTCAGTATCGGATTCTTTTCGAAGGGTGGGACAGTAAAAGAGGATACTGCCATCGGCATCTTATTCGCGGCGGCCCTGTCCCTGGGCGTGGCATTGATCAGTTCCATCCAGACCTATGCTGTGGATTTGAGCCACATTTTGTTCGGTAACGTCCTGGGAGTCAGCGTGAGCGATTTGTGGCTGACGGCCGGACTGGGTCTACTGGTGCTTGCAGCAGTGGCGCTCCTTTATAAACAGTTCCTGGTCATCTCTTTCGACCCAATCCTGGCAGCTACTCTGCGCCTGCCGGCGGAACTCCTGCGCAATCTAATGCTGATTTTGCTGGCCCTGACGGTAGTTGTTTCGCTGCAAACCGTCGGTGTGGGGTTGGCAGCCGCTATGCTGGTTACCCCGGCAGCTACTGCGTATCTGTTAACCCGCCGGTTATGGCCGATGATGCTGGTCTCTGCGAGCATTGGAGCGGTTTCCAGCCTGGCAGGGTTATACTTGAGCTATTATTTGAACATTGTCTCCGGCTCGGCCATCGTACTGGTGGCGACGGCCTTTTTCCTGGTGGTCTTTCTCTTTCAACCCCGGCGAGGGCTTTTATGGAAGAGAAGATAAATATGCGCCATTTTCATTCCTGCCTTATTTTTCCTTTATTTCTTCTGTTAGTTGCATGCACGGGCCCTGGCCTATCCACTTTCCCTACAGAAATTGGCCCTACTGTTACCATCGATCCGGATCCGTCACCCTCTTTGACGCCATTCGGCCCTCTGGCGAATACGGCCACCTCTTTACCATCACCCCAGCCCACGGAGGCAGCCGCCAATCTGCCCACGCTCCAGCCCACGGATACGGCCACAAACCTGCCAACGCCCCCGCCTGCGACGCCGACAACCATCTACACACCTTTGACAACTTTAACACCTGGAGCAAGTCCGGCATTCGTACCCTCCAAATATACTTTGAGTGTCATGCTGGATTATGCGGGGCATACCGTGACTACGGATGAGACCATCGGTTATTTCAATTCTACCGGCGAAACCATTAACGACTTGGTGCTGGCCGTCGAGCCGAACTTGTGGAAGGGCTGTTTTGTTCCGAGCAGTATTACAGTCAATGGACAGGACGTAAGCGGGGTTATTAACCTCAATGGCGACCGGCTTGAGGTCCCGCTGGCTACTCCGCTTTCACCGAATGATTCCCTGGAACTATACCTGCATTTTGACCTGCATCTCCCGGCTGCGGACGTTTATCATGTCTTCGGGTATAACAGCTACCAGATCAACCTGGTGGACTGGTATCCCTTCATCGTGCCATTCGTCCCCGGGCAGGGCTGGCTGTACCACCCTCCCGCGAATGTCGGCGAGCATCTGGCCTATGATGTCGAAAGCTTTGACATGACTCTGCACCTGACCGATTCCAACGTGCATGCAGTCATCGCAGCCAGCGCGCCTGCGGAAACAATTACGTATGGCTGGCGCTATCGCCTGGCGAGTGTGCGCTCCTTTGCATTTTCTATCAGCACCGGCTTTAAGACGGCTTCGACCAAAGTAAATGGCGTAATTGTGAAAAGCTATTTCTTTAATAGTGAAAATGCGCAGGGACAGGCCGTGCTGGATGAGGTCGCCAAAGCGTTGGCGACGTTTGATACGCTTTTTGGCCAGGACCCTTATCCCAGCCTGAGCATTGTCGAATCACCATTCTACGACGGATTGGAGTATGAAGGGTTGTTTTTCTTGAGCCGCGATTTTTATACTGCTGAGAATGGGACGGTGCTGAACAACTTGGTTGACATTGCCGTTCATGAGACAGCCCACCAATGGTGGTTCGGTTCGGTGGGCAATGACCAGGCCATGGAACCCTGGTTGGACGAGGCTTTGGCAACGTATAGTGAGCGGTTGTTCTATGAACAGAACTACCCACAGGTAAATGCCTGGCAGGCTTTCCGCATCGATGCCTACAGTCCCACCGGTTGGGTGGACACGGATATCTATCATGGCGTTGATTTTCGGACGTACGCCAACGCTGTTTACCTGCGCGGGGCGCAGTTCCTGCAGGCTCTGCGCGAGCGGATAGGGGATGCGGCGTTCTTTGCCTTTTTGAAAGATTATGCTGCGCAGATGGCCGGGAAGCGTGCCACATCGGCAGATTTCTTCCGCATCCTGCGGAAGCATACCACTGTGGATTTCTCAGACATCCAGAAGACCTATTTCCAGGTCCAGCATTAAGAAAGGAGCTGTACATGTCTGATCGTATGCCAGTCCTTTTCGTCGGGCACGGCAGTCCGATGAATGCCATCGAAGATAACGAATTCAGCCGTGCGTGGAGCGCAGCGGGGAAAGCTCTGCCGTCTCCCAAGGCCATCCTGTGTATCTCGGCGCATTGGGAGAGCGAGGGGACTCAAGTGACGGCGATGGAGAAGCCGAAAACGATTTATGATTTCTATGGCTTCCCGCCAGAGCTGTATGCGGCACGTTATCCGGCCGCCGGGTCGCCTGAACTGGCCATGCGGATCCGTGATCTTGTCCAACCAGCGGTCATCGGTCTGGATCAGGCCTGGGGGTTGGACCACGGCGCCTGGTCTGTGCTGACGCGCCTGTTCCCGAAGGCCGATGTGCCTGTTGTCCAACTGAGCCTGGATGTAAATAAAAGCCCGCAACAGCATTATGATCTTGGCCAAAACCTGGAACCATTACGGGATGAAGGGGTACTGATCCTCGGCAGCGGGAATATTGTCCATAACCTGCGCATGTTGAGTTGGAACGACGTTACCTTTGATTGGGCTGCCGATTTCGACGCCACGGTCAGGCAGTGGATCCTGGCCCATGACCATGAATCCATTATCCAGTACCATAAACAAGGGCAGAATGCTGCGCTGGCGATCAACTCCGCCGAACATTACAAGCCGCTCTTTTATGCATTGGGAGCCGGGGGACCGGAAGAACCGATCCGCTTCTTTGCGGAGAAGATAACATTAGGCTCTATCTCGATGCGTTCCTTCCAGATTGGGTAATTTATGAGATGATACCATGACAGAATTATCGGATTTCAGAAAGGCCAAGGATGACTTTTTCAGGAATGATTCCCAGTCTCCGCTTGACCACGCCCAGCGAAATACCTTCAAGGGTCTGAATTATTATCTGGAAAACCCGGATTTACGTTTTGACCTGCCTCTCGAGCAGGTGGAAAAACCGGATCAGATTATTATGGCCACTTCCACTGGCGACGAGCAGGAGTACTTGCATGTTGGACAGGTCCGCTTTACCGTGCAGGGACAGGAAGCTGGTTTGCAGGTTTATGTTTCCGCTTCAGGAGGGGATTACTTTATCCCGTTCGTGGATGCAACTGCGCCGGCTGAAACCTACGGTGCGGGCCGGTATCTGGCACCGGTGGACCTGGGCGGCGGGCTGCTGCGCGTGGATTTCAACCTGGCCTATAACCCCTATTGTGCCTACAATGATTACTGGTCCTGCCCCGTGCCGCCGCGCGTGAACCGGATTGCTGTGCGCATCGAGGCTGGCGAAAAGAAATATCATGAATAGCTGTTGATGGGATATTCAATACCCGGACTTGTTGACTCCCCGTACATTATATTTACAGGTATGTTTCCAACAACTTCCCCACCTCGACCATATTGAACACCGGCCCATCCACGCAGACCAATTTCTCTGCCGAGATTGCAGCGCCCGCACTTGCCCAAGCCCGCAGTGCATGCGCGCCTCGAGCGTGACATAGTTCCACTCCGGTGCAAAGCCCATCTTCTCCAGCAGGCGTGTAGTGTGATAGATCATCACCGGCGGGCCGCAGGTGATGGTCACGGCGTTCTCCGCGGCAGGCGCGACCTTCTCCAGCAGTTGCGTGATCAGGCCGATGTTGTCCTTCCAGTTTTCATCGGGCGTATCCACCGTCAGGTGCAGGGAGGTGTCAGGGGCGCTGCGCCACTCAGCGTATTCATCGGTGAAGACCAGCAAGTCCGGACGGCGGGCGGCCCACAGGATGGTCAGTTCTCCATAATCAGCAGCGGTGATCCAGCACGTGCTGGATGACCGGCCGCAGCGG
This sequence comes from uncultured Chloroflexia bacterium, assembly GCA_963746015.1. Classification (GTDB taxonomy): domain Bacteria; phylum Chloroflexota; class Anaerolineae; order Anaerolineales; family Villigracilaceae; genus UBA877. Next base: position 183,149 of record CAVUZS010000012.1, on the reverse strand, counting down.
CGCGCCGCCGATCCCGCCGCCCAGCACAACCAGGTTCTTTGCCTTTGAATTTATCCATCGGGAAGCAATTGCCCAGCGGGCCGCGCACGCCGACCAGTCGCCCTCGCCCAGTTCATGCAGGCCGGTCGTCACGGACCCCAGGCGGGCCACCGCGAAATCCACAGCCGGCCCACGCCCGGGGATGTTGGCGATCCCGAAGGGGGCCTCGCCCAGGCCAAAGGCCGAGACGAAGGCAAACTGGCCCGGTCTGGAAGTCTGGAAGGCCTCGCCGCCGCCGTTCAGCATTTCGACGCGGAAGAGTTTGATCTCCGAGGCCAGGTCGCGCACTTCGACCAGTTTTCCCAGATATGGCAGCATGGGGTTGGCGGTCATGCCGGTCTCTCCAGGTCCGTCAACACTTCGGTGATGTCCACCCCCAGCCGGGCAGACATCGATGCAGCGCCCGCAGCCGGTGCAGGCGGAGGTACTTCTGCAGGTTGTACTGCTCGGTGATAGTAATAGAACTTGCAGAAGAAGCGGTTGCGCAGGCGCTCGCCTTTTTCGGCGCGCGGCTTGTGCCCGCCGGCCACACGGCGGTAGTTCTCCCCGGCGCAGGTGTCCCAGCAGCGGATGCGCTCGAACTCGCCGGGCTGGATCATCTCGTCCCGGACAGCAAAGCAGCGGCAGGTCGGGCAGACATAGGCACAGGCCCGGCAGGAGAGGCAGCGCTCGGAGATCTTCGCCCAGTAGGCATCGTTGAAATGCTCCGGCCATTTCCCTTTTTCCGGGAGTGGGAACTCGCCGCCGATTGCCGGTCGCTGACGCCTGGCTTCTGTTTCCTTCCACATGCCATCCGGGATGAGAAAGCGGCCTTTTTCGGTGACGGCTTCGACGAGGTAACCCCCGTCCGTTTCATGGAGCATGATGTCCATATCGCGGCCGTCATGCGGTTGCACGCCGACCGAGGTGCAGAAGCAGGTCGGACCCATTTCCTTGCAGGCCAGGCCAATGAGGGTCGTATTCGCGCGGCGGCGGGCGTAAAAAGAGTCCACCGGATCGGTGTCCAGGAAGGCGGCATCCAGCAATCGGACGCCGCGCGCATCACACGGACGGACGCCGAAGACGACGGTCTCCCACTCCGGGAAGGTCTCCTCCAGGTGGATTTCCTGCCCGGTTTTCTGGATGGTGAACAGGCGTTCGGTGGGTGGGAAAAAGATTTCCTTGACCGATAGCACCGGGCGGGTGACATGCTTGGCAATCTCCCCGGCTTTTTTCCACGCGCCGGTATAGCACCACTCCGGAGACCTCCCGCGGGGCGATCAGGGTGCGCCGTCGCGGCAATCCCATCCAGCCAATCTTCCAGTTCAGCCTGGGAGACAAGCCAGCGCTTTTGCAGATTGGTCATCTCGCTCATATCAGTCTTCCTTGTACTCGCCCGACAGGACGGTCACGATCGGCGAGGGGGCCACCGTCAATCCGGCGCGGAAGCCAAAGGCTTCCTCGAATCTCCCCGGCCAGCTTCTGGTTCAGCAGGCCGATGGGAATTTCCATCGGGCAGGCCCGCTCGCACTCATTGCATCCCACGCAGCGCCCGGCCAGGTGGTAGGCGCGTCCGAGGTGGAAAGTGCGCTTTTCGTTCAGGCCGATGCCCATGCCGACCCAGGTCGAAGTCATCCCGCTCATACAGGCAGGTCGGGCAGTTGCACATCGGGCAGGCCTGCCGGCAGGCATAACAACGGATGCAGCGGTCGAACTGGCGAGCCAGAATTCCATCCGTTCGGCGGGAGTGGCGTTCTCCAGTTCGGCCACCATCTCTTCAGCAGCAGGAAGTGAGACGCGGGATATAGTGCGAGCTGGCTCCGCCGATCAGCGTGTCGCAGACCACCGGGACTGCCTCCTGGCAGGTGACGCAGCGGGTCTGCAGATTCCCATCCCGGCCGCGGATGCCTTCGCAGGTCACGCCCAATACATGCACCTGCTCGCGGCGGAACTGGTTCTCGGCCACCATCACATTGATGGCCCGGCTGTCGCATGGCTTGACCACCACCGCCACTTTTTTGGGAGGCTGTTTGCCTGTGGGTTTTAATTTGAGCGGCAAATAGCTGGTCAGGTTGTTGGTCGCGTCCGGGTTCCAGACCAGACGGTCGGCCTCTTCGGCGGAATAAACAAATGCTGGCCGCGTCCGGCCGCGCGGGCCGACCTCATACCCGATCACACATCCAACCTCGCCGCTGGCGAGCAGTTCCTTTGCCTTGGCACGGATGGCATCTGTTTTCGCGGCACAATCCAGCTCGGGCATCGGGATGCCGGCCGGTTCCATCGAGATGGATTTCGGCTGCGGCCTGCCACTCACCCGGTTTGACGCGCCAGGCTGCCGGCCCCAAGCGCACGCACTGCTTCGGTAAATTCAGTGGTGATGTGGGAGAAGCGTTCCCCTTCCGAGGCAGAGACCCAGTCCAGCCGCAACCGCTCCGGTTCCAGCCCTACAAATGTCATCAAGCTTTGCAAGATAGGCAGTCGTTTGGCGGCGCGGTGGTTGCCGGTCTCGTAATGGCATTCGCCGATGTGACAGCCGAGCACGAGCACGCCGTCGGCGCCCTGGTCGAAAGCACGCATCACCAGTTCGGGCGAAACCCGCCCGGAGCAGGGCACGCGGATGGCGCGGATATTGGCCGGGGATTTCATGCGGGCAATCCCGGCAGTATCGGCTCCAGTGTAGGAACACCACGTGCAGAGGAAGGCGATGATCCTGGGTTCGAACATTTCATGACATCTCCGGGACAGGCTATCTATGCTAATGCACCAATAATCTCCGCGACCAGTTCCCGGTCGTCGTAGTGGATCAGCGACATGGCCTTGTTCGGGCAGGCTGCCGCGCACGTGCCGCAGCCCTTGCACAGGTAGCCGTTGACCTGCGCTACGTTGTTCACCAGTTCGATGGCCTTGTACGGGCAGGCCGCCACGCATTGGCCGCATCCGGCGCAGCGCTGGGGATCGACCTCGGCGATGGATGGGTCGAGGGCAATCATGCCCTGATCCATCAGCGAGAGCGCCGCCGCGGCGGCCGCGCCTGCCTGCGCCACGCTATCGGGAATATCCTTGGGCGACTGGCAGGCTCCGGCCAGATAGATGCCCTCGCTGGCCGTCTCCACCGGCGCCAGCTTCGGGTGGCGCTCGAGGAAGAATCCGTCCCGGCTGCGGCTGATGCCAAACCGGGCCGCCACTGAGCCGGTGTCCGCCTGCGGCTCGAAGCCGGTCGCCAGGACCACCATGTCCACTTCCACATGGTCGGGCTGGCCGTGGAAGGATTCGGTCCACGTGACCCGCAGGCTTGCCATCCACTGGGTGATGTCGTGCACTTTGCCGTGGTAGAAATGCACGCCCATTTTCACGGTGCGGTTGTAGAACTCCTCGTAGCCTTTGCCGAAGGAGCGCATGTCGCGGTAGATCTCGTGCACTTCCGCGCCGGCATACTCATGGACCAGTTGCGAGAGCTTGAGCGAGTACATGCAGCAGGCACGTGAGCAATATTCGTTGGTAGCGGCATCCCGCGAGCCAACGCAGTGGACCACCGCCACGCGCTTTGGCGTGCTGGCCGTTCTTCAGTATGACCTTCCCGCTGGTCGGACCGCTGGCATTGATCAGGCGCTCGAACTCGATGCCGGTCAAAATATTCTCCAACTTCCCATAATTCAGTTCGGGGATGCGGGCCGGGTCGAAGTCACGGAAGCCGGTGGCCAGGATGATCGTCCCGACCGTAAACTCGTCGTGCGTCTCCTGCATGTCGTGGTTGATGGCGCCCCGGTCGCAGGCTGCCACGCACTCCAGGCATTCGGCGCACGTCCCGCAGCGGACGCAGCGTTCGGCCTCGATCAGGGCTTCCTGCTCGGTCAGGGTCAGGTCCACTTCGCGGAAGTTGTGGTAGCGCTCCTCCAGTGGGATGGTGTGGATGCCGCACCCGATGCTTTTCGGTGGCCTCGCCACGGGCGATGCGTGCCCTGACCTCGGACTCGCTCAGTTCCACCGTGGGCGGCAGAATCGGCTCGCGCACGCCCTGTTCGCCGCGCAGGTAGCGGTCCATGCAGCGGGCAGCGTGATGGCCTTCACCGATGGCGTCCACCACGTAAAAAGTCGAGCCGCGGTGCACATCCCCTGCCACGAAGACACCCGGCAGGCTGGTCATCATCTCGTCATCGGAATCGATCCCGGCCTTGGCGGGCCTGACACTTCCATCCTCCGGCAGGAACGAAAGGTCACAGCCCTGACCGGTGGCCCAGATGACGATATCGGCCGGCAGGACGTGCTCGGTGCCGGGCAGCTCATCGATCAGGATGCGGCCATTCGCGTCGTAGCCGTGGTATTCTGTGCGGACGCATTTCACGCCGATGATCCTGTCATTCTCGACGACGATCTCCTTGAACATGGTCGCGCCGCACATCTGCACGCCTTCTTCCTCGGCAATCCCCACCTCCCACTCGAAGCCGGTCATCTCGCCCTTCGGCTTGCGGAAGATCATGCGGCATTCCTGCGCCCCAATGCGCACCGCCGAACGGGCGCAGTCCAGTGCCACGTTCCCGCCGCCGATGACGGCGATCCGTTTGCCGGTCAGGTCAGGCGGATTCCCGAGGCAGACCTTCTTCAGGAAAGCCAGGCTGAGCCAGTTATCGGGATGATCCTTGCCGGGGATATCCACCTTCTTGGCGACATGCGCGCCGGTGGCGACCAGCACGGCATCGTATGGACCGTCCAGCGTGATTGCTCTTCAGCAAGCCGGGGATGTCATCGATCCAGGTATTGAGCTGCAGTTCCACGCCCTCGTCCAGCATCTGCTGGATCTCCCAATCGAGCATCTCGTAAGGCAGGCGGTGCGGCGGGATGCCCACCCGGATCATGCCGCCCGCCACGGGCAGGGCGTCGAAGACCTTGACTTTATGTCCAAGCCGCACCAGGTCCAGAGCCGGCGGTCAGGCCGGCCGGTCCGGCCCCGATCATGGCCACCTGTTTTCCGGTCGGTTGCGGGTTGTGCTGGAAGGGCGTCCCGACGATGGATTTGTCGCGCATATTCGGCAGTTCATGCACGGTGCTGCGTAAGCCCAATCCGCCACGAAACGCTTGATGCCCATGATGTTGACCGGCTCATCCACCTTGCCGCGCGAGCAAGCCGCCTCGCAGTTGCGGTTGCAGACCCGCCCGCACACCGACGGGAACGGATGCTCGCGCCGGATGGCCCAATAAGCATCGGCGTAGCGCTTCTGCCTGACCAGGGCGATGTAGCCCATGGCGCGCTGGTCGGTCGGGCAGGCGGCCCGGCAGGGCGCCACGCCTTTTTTGTCGATGGCATACGCTCCCGGCACCGCCTGCGCGGAAAAACGATAGACCGCCTTGCGCTGTGACAGACCATGGTCGAACTCGTTGCTGACCTCCACCGGGCAAACCGAGACGCAGTTCCCGCAGCCGGTGCACTTGGACTCGTCCACGTAGCGCGGCTTGCGGCGCACCCGCACCTGGTAATTGCCAACGTAGCCCGAGACAGACTCCACTTCGCTGTAGGTCAGGAGCTTGATGTTGGGGTGGCGTCCCACGGACACCATTTTCGGTGTGAGTATTCAGGCCGCACAGTCGAGCGTCGGGAAGGTCTTGTACAGTTGGGCCATGTGCCCGCCGATGCTCGACTCCCGCTCGACCAGATAGACCTGCTTCCCGGCATCTGCCAGTTTGAGGGCTGCTTCGATCCCGGCGATCCCGCCGCCGACCACCAGTGTGGCGGGCGTCATCTGCACCTGGCGCATGTCCAGCGGAGTTGTGATAATGCACCCGCTGCACCGCCGCAGCCACCAGAGCGACTTGGCTTTTGCGGTGGCCTGCTCCCGGTCATGTGACCACCCACGAACAGTGCTCGCGGATATTGGCCATCTGGAAGAAGAACGGGTTCAGCCCGCCTTCGGCGCATGCCCGCCGGAAGGTCGGTTCGTGCATCAGCGGGGTGCAGGAGGCCACCACCACCCGGTTCAGGCCGAAATTCGGTGATGTCCTGCTTGATCAGGTCCTGGCCCGGGTCTGAGCACATGTAGGTATAGTCGCGGGCCGATGACCACGCCCTCCAGCCCGCGGGCGAACTCGGCCACCGCGGCCACATCCACCGTGGCGGCGATATTCGTCCCACAATGACAGACGTAGACACCGGTTTTGATCTTGGAAAGATTCATGCCGTCCTCCCTGACTGGCATACCTTCTCCATCGGGAGAGGATGTGGCCTGCTGGCCAAATCCAAAATACCTTCAATCTCTGCCAATACCTGATCATTCGTAAATCCATATTGGGTTGCCGCACCGGCGGGACAGGCCGCCACGCACGCGCCGCAGCCCTTGCACAACACCTCGTTGACCTGCGCCACCATTCTTGCCCTTCCATTCCACCATCGAGACCGCGCCATACGGACACAACCCCTCGCAGGTGTGGCAGGCGCCGCATTTCTCTGCATCGACGAACGCGGTGAACGGTTCCAGTTCCACCGAACCGTGATCCAGCATGGACAAGGCGGCCGCGGCCGCGGCCCCACCCTGTGCAACGCTGTCGGGGATATCCTTCGGTCCCTGGCAGGCGCCGGCCAGGAAAACGCCATCGGTCGTCGTCTCGACCGGGGCCAGCTTCGGATGCTTCTCGAGGAAGAAACCATCCGGGCTGCGGCTGACACCGAAACGTGCACCCACCTCATGCTGGTCAGGCTGGGCTTCCATGCCGGTGGAGAGCACCACCATATCCACCGCGGTCTCGACCGGTTGGCCGGTATACACATCCGTGGCCAGGACAGCCAAGCGGTCATCACGCTGCTCGACCCGGATGTCGCCGTCGAAGCGGGAAAATTGGACGCCGTGTTTTTCCGCACGGTGGAAGAAGTCCTCATAACCTTTGCCGAAGGCGCGCATGTCGCGGTAGAACTCGACCACCTCCGCATCCACATATTCACGTACCAGCGTCGCCAGTTTGAGCGAGTACATGCAGCAGACGCGCGAGCAATATTCATGCTCCTTGCCGCGCGACCCGACGCAGTGCAGGATGGCCACCTTCTTCGGCTTCTCACCGTTCTTCAGCAGCACCCTGCCGGAGGTCGGCCCACCGGTGTTGATCATCCGCTCCATCTCCATGCCGGTCAGCACATTTGGCAAAGTGCCGTAGCCATATTGCGGAGCCGTGCGCGGGTCGAAGTCGTGGAAGCCGGTCGCCAGGATGATCGCGCCGACCTCGAGGTCGATATGCTGTTCAGTCTGCTCGAAATCAATCGCTTTCGCCGTGCAGAATTTTTCGCATGCCCGGCATTTCCCGGTTTTGAAGTAGGCGCAGTTGGCCGTATCGATCACCGGCACGCGCGGCACGGCCTGCGGGAATGGGTAATAGATCGCGGCTCGGTTGCCCAGCCCGAGGTCGAACTCGGACGGGATCTTCTTCCACGGGCATTTCTCGATGCACGTCCCGCAGCCGGTGCACAGGTCCTCGTTCACGTAGCGCGGCTTGCGGCGCACGGTCACGGTGAAGTTGCCCACGTACCCGGCGACCTTCTCGACCTCGCTGTAGCTCATCAGTGTGATGTTGGGGTGGCGTCCCACGGACACCATTTTGGGTGTGAGTATTCAAGCTGCACAGTCGAGCGTCGGGAATGTCTTATAGAGACGGGACATGTGCCCGCCGATGGACGGTTCACGCTCGACCAGGTAGACGTGTTTGCCCGAATCTGCCAGGCGGAGCGCCGCTTCGATCCCCGCGATCCCGCCGCCGACCACCAGCGCGGACTGTTTTACTCCCACCTGGCGCGTCTCCAGTGGGGCCTGCCAGCCGACGCGCCGGACAGCGGCTGCCACCAATGCCTCGGCTTTTTCGGTCGCCGCGGTGCGGGTCGTCGGTGACCCACGAGCAATGCTCGCGGATATTGGTCATCTGGAACTGGAAAGGGTTCAGCCCTGCCTCGGCGCAGGCACGCCGGAATGTAGCCTCGTGCATATTGGGCGTGCACGAGGCCACCACCACACGGTTCAGGCCCTCATTGCGGATGTCATCTGCGATGAGGGCTTGACCGGGATCCGAGCACATGTAGGAGTAATGGCGGGAAACAACCACGGCCGGCAGGGACGCGGCGAATTGCGTCACCGCTTCAACGTTCACCGTGCCGGAGATGTTCGTACCACAGTGACATACATAAACACCGACACGTGCATTTTCGTGCGCCAGCCCTTCAATGGATCTCTTCATCCGGTAACCTCCTTTGCGGTACCAATAAGCAGCGGAAAATGAGATGCCACGCTCATTAGGGCACAAAAAATTATATTTATTGTGCATTTTTTCACTATAAAAAACAAGTGCTTTTTGTAATGGATTTAACAACCTTCTGGCATGACATAAGGTTAGGTATAATACGGTTGAAGTTTTTAGGGTTTTCCTCCAATGCCCAGAGCATCGATCATAATCTCAACCTGGAACAGCGGCAATGAACTTTCCCGATGCCTGAACAGCCTTGCCAAACAAACGTGCAAGGATTTTGAGGTCATTATTGTTGATAATGGCTCAATCGATGATTCCCTTGTAAATCTACAAGGGAAGTGGCCAACGTTGGATTTTCAAATTAGAAAACTGGATAAGAATATCGGATTTGCGGCAGCAAACAATCTGGGCGCTCATCTGGCAAGCGGAGAATGGCTGGCTTTACTCAACTCTGACGCTTTTCCTGACCCAGGTTGGTTGGAAAACCTGCTTAAAGCAGCCGAGCGGAAGCCAGGATTCACGTTTTTTGCTTCGCGACAGCTTCAGGCCCGGGCACCTGATTTATTGGATGGCACAGGCGACGCATATCACATAAGTGGTTTGGCCTGGCGGCGTTACGCCGGTTTTCCGGCAGCTCAATTTGGATTGGATGGCGGGGAAGTTTTCAGCCCCTGTGCTGCGGCCGGACTTTATTCGCGCCGGGCTTTCCTGCAGGTGGGCGGATTTGACGAAAGTTTCTTCAGCTATCACGAAGATGTGGACCTGGGCTTCCGCTTGCGTTTGCAGGGTTTCCGGTGCCTGTATGTGCCAGAGGCGGTCGTACTGCATGTCGGCTCGGCCAGCCGGGGGGCGCAAAGCGATTTTGCGCTCTACCACTGGCAAAGAAACTTTGTCTGGTCGTTCTTCCAAAATGTCCCATCGGCTTTATTATGGATCGCGCTGCCGGCGCATATCATGGCTAACTTCATATATTTGCTATATTACACACTTCGAGGACGAGGCGGCATCCTCCTGAAAGGGAAAATGGACGCCTTGCGAGGGTTGCCGCGCGCCCTGCGCAAACGCCAGGAGATACAGGAGGGCCGCAAGATCAATGCCATGGAATTGTTACGCGTAATGGAACGGGGTTGCCTGCAACCATATTTGCTTGGTTACACCATCCGCAAGATTAGTCGCGCAACGCGATCGTCTGATTGAGTTCCGTGATGATCGATTTTGATATTGTTATTGTTAATTGGAATACCGGGTCAAAACTACGCGCGTGTCTGCAATCCATTGCGCTTGCCTGCCCAGGCTCGGGTATCCGTTTATGTAGGTGCGTTGTAGTAGACAACGCTTCGACAGACGGTTCAGTGGATGCCCTGGAAGGTTTGCCGGTGCCTCTTGCGGTAATTAAAACCGCAGCAATGAAGGTTTTGCATACGCATGTAACCAGGGAGCAAAAGTTGGAAATGCTGAATATATTCTCTTCCTTAACCCGGATTCCAGGCTTTTTCCGGATAGTCTGCTGAAACCTCTCCTTTTTCTGGAAGAAGAACAGAACGAAAAGATTGGTATTCTTGGCATACAGCTTGTTGATGAAAGTGGGGTAGTGCAGCGCAATGTAGCCCGGTTCCCCACACCACCATCCTTATTTTACCAGATGCTTGGTCTTGATCGTTTGTGGCCAGCTCGTTTCCCGCCCCACTTTATAAGTGAATGGGATCATCAATCGAATAAGGTGGTGGATCAAGTTGAGGGAGCCTTTTTCTTCGTGCGCAGGCGAGTATTTAAGGAGTTAAATGGGTTTGATGAGACGTTCTTTATGTATTTTGAAGACGTGGATTTTGCATTCCGGGCAAAACTGGCGGGTTGGAAAAGTTTTTATCTGGCCGATACGAAAGCTCTTCATTATGGGGGCGGGGCTTCGTATCAAGTAAAAGCCCGCCGATTATCTTATGTTTTGAATAGTCGTGTGCTTTATGTGGCAAAGCATTTCGGTGTGTCGGCTGCATCCGGTATTTTGTTTGCCTCTGTAGGAATAGAATTTTTGGCCCGCCTGGGATGGAATGTCATAAACTTCTCATGGTACAATTTGGCGGATACTTTGCGGGCGTATGGGATGTTTCTAAAAGCCATTCCACAACTGATCAGAAAATTAATGAACAGATAAGCATGCGCATCCTTGTATTGACCCGTTACACTTCGTTCGCCCCCAGCAGTCGGATGAGGTTTTTTCAGTATATTCCTTATCTGACATCCTGTGGTATCGAACTTCAGGTTATGCCTTTTCTTGGGGAGGATTATGTTCGCGCTTTATTCCAAATGAAGCGACAGCCGGTTTTTTCGATCGCTGTGGCCTATTTTCAGCGCATCGGCACGTACCTGGACGCCCACTCCTTTGATCTCTTGTGGATTGAAAAAGAAATATTTCCCTGGTTGCCTGCCTGGGCAGAAAGCCTCTTGATAAAAAGCGGCATTCCTTATGTTGTAGATTATGATGATGCTGTTTATTATCGCTATAGCTTGCATAGCGACCCATTGGTCCGCACCTTCCTGGGGGGAAAAATTGAGGCTGTTATGAGGCACGCCACCACGGTAGTAGTTGGAAACGACTACCTGGCGGAGCATGCACGCATTGCTGGGGCACGCACGATTAAATGTCTGCCCACGGTGGTAGATATTGACCGGTACCCAATTGGTGAGAAAACTTGCAGTCAATTCCGAATTGGCTGGATTGGATCCCCTGTCACCGCTCCTAATTTGGGGTTGATCAAGGACGCCTTGAAAGAAGCCATCGAGCGGACTAATGGGCAGATAGTGCTGATCGGTGCCGGGGATCAGGATCCGCTCCCCGGTATGGAAAAAGAAATGCTTCCCTGGAGTGAGGACAGTGAAGCGGCGAACATTCGGTCATGTGATGTAGGCATCATGCCTCTGCCTGACGAGCCCTTTATGCGCGGGAAATGTGGATATAAATTAATTCAATATATGGCATGTGGCTTACCGGTGGTTGCCTCTCCGGTAGGGGTGAATACCTCCATCGTCGAGAAAGAAAGGACAGGTTTCCTGGCATCCAGCCAGGAAGATTGGGTACGGGCGTTGGTCATGATCCACAACGATGGCGGGATGCGAAGTAGAATGGGGAAAGCGGGTCGCCAGAAGGTGGAGAAAGAATACTGTCTGCAGGTTACTGCTCCCCGATTGCTGGATATCCTTACCGAGGCAAGCTTGCGTTGAGAAATTGCCCGTCAAGTTGCCTGGCGGCCCAGAGGGTTCTTTTTGAAGAAGAGAGCGGGTGATGGGACTCGAACCCACGATATCTTGCTTGGGAAGCAAGCGTTCTACCACTGAACTACACCCGCATGCAACCTAAATTATACCAAACTTCCACCCAATAATTGATCCTCATTGTTTTCATATTTTAAGCGTGCACGGAACCACTTTTTCACGATTCCTGCCGCCGGTGTCTGTTTATATAAAGACCCCGCTGGGTTTGCTGTATTGCCCTTGGACCTTTACTTCATCAAGCCTGACGGTTGAGCAGAACATTTGCCAGTTCAAATAATGCTTCCCCGGCCTCTCCCTGCGGGTCGGCGGCGCGCAGGGATTGCAGCGCCAGGTCGGTCATCTGGTCGGCGGCTTCCTGTGTATATAATTTTGCCCCTTCTTCGGCCAACTGTTCGGAAAGCGTGATCAACCTCATCGGCACGGATCGGCCCTTCGAGCCCAACGCTGTGCAAACGTCCCATTCTTTGCCAGCCCGTACAGATACCGGCAAGGTTTTTTTCCCTGCCACCAGGTCCGACTCGCTGGATTTTCCCGTCAGCGCCGAATCGCCCCAGATGCCGAGATAATCATCCTGCACCTGGAAAGCCAGGCCGAGATAATGACCGAAACTGCGATAACTCTCCTGGGCCGCCTCGTCTGCTCCGCCCAAGATTGCCCCAACCTGTGTGCAGGCTGATAATAAAGCGGCAGTTTTCCCGCTGATCATTGGCCAATAATCTTCGGTCAGCCAGGTCGATTCGCTTCTCGTAGGAAATATCCAGGAACTGGCCGCTGCTCAAGGCCAGGCAGGCTTCGTTGATGATTGCCCCGGCTTGCAGTGCTTTTTCAGGCGGGAACGTATCCTTGGTTTCCAGCAAAGCCATCTGGGCAAGGATGAACAGTGCATCCCCCGCGTTGATGGCCTGTGGCATTCCCCATTTCTTCCAGACGGTCAGTCGGCCGCGCCGCAGGTCGGAGCCATCCTGGATATCATCGTGGACGAGCGAAAAATTGTGGATGAGTTCAATGCAGGCGGCGGCAGGCAATGCATGTTTCCACATCCCGGCTTCGCTTCCTGTTTTATCAGGAGTTCTGTTCGACGCCGCGCAAGTCAACAAGACCAACAATGGCCGGATCCGTTTTCCGGCTGCTTCCGGCCCGCAGCCTTCGCCGCTCCAGCCCATATGGTAAGTCAGCATTTCGTGAAAGAGACGGGTGCGCGGTTCATCCAGCCGGGCAACTATCCGCTTGAGTTCCTTTTCGATGGCGGGCAACATGCTGTTCAGTGTATAGTTTTCAAACTCATTGTTTTCCTCGTTCCGATTTCAAGATGTCTATAAAATGCTCATTTGTTGAAGATCCGATTCGAGCCGGGCAGGGGAGGTGAAGTGGTGGGTGGCAAAACCCATCTTTCTGGGCAGCTTCTATATTTTGCAGCAGAGTCGTCAATCAATCAGGCATTCCTCCGGCTGGCAGTGGATTTTCTGGAGGAGCAGGTGGAAGATGGCCGGATCGGGCTTGACGAGTTTGACTTCGCCGGAAACCATGATATCTTCGAATAAGTTGAAAACCTCATATTTATGCCTGACCAGGGAGAATTTCTCCGCCGACCAGTTGGTCAGGCCATAAAGCCGGTAGCCGGCCGCCTTAAGTTTGTGCAGGATTTCAACAGTTTCCGGGATGATCCCGGTGATGGATTCCTCCCATTCTTCATCGTAGGCGCGGATGAGATGGGCATATTGCGGGAACTGTGCAGAGAGGTCCTTTACGGCCTGGGCAAAGGGATAGCCTTTATCCTGGGAGAGATTCCAGGCGGAGAAATTGATTTCGGCCAGAATCGTCGATCGCCTGCGTGTCGTTGGAGAAATATTTGTTGAAAAGCTTATGCGGGTCCCAATTGATCAGAACACCGCCGAAATCGAAGATAATGGCGTGGATGGATGATGTCATTATTGGAAACCTGGATATTAAATGGATTCTTTTAACTCAATATCTTCTAAGCGCTTGTAAGATCGGCTGCACCTGCCCCGAACATGATCACCTGAATTTGCTGTCGGGTCAATCTTATCAGCTCGACGACTTTCTCTGTCGAAACGGCTGCGGCCTTCAGGAATTGGCCGGCCATCCCGCCCAGTGTTGCTCCCAGCGCAATGCACTTGGCGATATCCAGCCCATCCTTCAATCCGCCGCTGGCAAAGATGGTCATCCCGGGTGCGGCTTTCCTGACATTCAGGATCGAATCTGCAGTGGGGATGCCCCAATCGACGAAGGTTGCAGCCAGTTGTCGGGTGAAATCATCCGGGGCACGGTGCATTTCAACCTGCGACCAACTCGTCCCGCCTGCGCCGGCCACGTCAATGGCGGCAACGCCGCAGTCGGCCAGAATCCGTGCGGTTCGTTCTGATATTCCCCAGCCGACCTCTTTGACAATCACCGGCACTTCCAGTTTTTTACATATCCCTTCTATCTTCTTTGCCAGGCCGGCAAAATTCGTATCGCCGCCTGCCTGAACGGCTTCCTGCAATGGATTGAGATGCAGGAAGAGTGCATCCGCCTGAAGCATATCCACGGCGCGCCGGCATTCGTCGATGACCAAAGCCGTAGTTGAGCTGAATTGCGCCCAGGTTGGCAAAGAGCAGGATATCCGGGGCGACTTTGCGGGTGATGGAGTATGTGGGGATCTGCTGCGGGTCTTCCAGGGCGGCGCGCTGGCTGCCCACGCCCATCGCCACATCGCATTCCTGGGCAGCTTCTGCCAGGCGCTGGTTGATCTCCCCGGCCTGCTCGGTTCCTCCGGTCATGGATGAAATCAGGATGGGCGCGGCCAGTTTCTTGCCAAAAAGGGTCAGGGATGTGTCAACTGCTTCAAGATCCAACTCCGGCAATGCTTCGTGGACGAAGTGATAGCGTTCCAATCCGTTGGTCAGCCCGGAACGGACATCCTGTTCCAGGTTGATTTTGATGTGGTCGGATTTACGAGTTTCTATGGGCGCAACTTTTTTCATGGGTTTGTGTTCCGTCTATTGAATTATACTGGCAACCCGGTTACAATTGGGCAAGAAAATTTCCAGGAGGAACCCATGGCAAATACTTTTGATGAAGTCAAGGCAATCATTGTAGATTTGTTGGGCGTGGACGAAGCCAAGGTTAAACCGGAAGCGCGTTTCCGCGAGGATTTGGAAGCCGATTCGCTTGACCTGGTCGAACTCATCATGAAATTCGAAGATGTGTTTGGAACCGAAATTTCCGACGAAGATGCCCAGAAGATTGTCACAGTAGGCGACGCAGTGACATTCGTCGAAGCTCAAAAAACCAAGAAATAGATATCCTGAATACTTCTTAGGGGCACGAACGCCGACGTGCCCCTGTTTGTTTTAAATTAGCAGGGGCGACCCATTAGGCCGTCCCTGCTGTGTTATTTCAATAAAGAAGGGATTTCTTCCGGGTAGCGAGCCACTTTGACGCCGGCTGCTTCAAGCGCTTTGACTTTGTCGGCTGCAGTACCTGCTCCGCCTTCGATGATGGCTCCGGCATGCCCCATGCGTTTGCCGGGAGGGGCGGTCTGCCCGGCGATGAATGAGACGACCGGCTTGGTCATATTTGCAGCGATGAATTGGGCGGCCTTTTCTTCGTCCGTGCCACCAATTTCGCCGATCATGACAACCATTTCAGTCCGCGGATCGGCTTCGAACAGATCCAGGCAGTCAATGAAATTCGTTCCATTGATCGGATCGCCGCCGATGCCAACGCAGGTGGTGACGCCCATTTTGTTTTGTTTGAGAGCGTACAGCACTTCATATGTCAGCGTACCAGAGCGCGAGACCACGCCTACGTTTCCGGGAATGGCAATATCATTGGGGATGATGCCCACCTTGGCTTCACCGGGGGTCAACAGACCGGGACAGTTGGGGCCAAGCAGCCGGACCTGTTTCTGGTCAAGATATTCGCGTACCCGCATCATATCCTGCACCGGAACACCTTCGGTGATGCAAACAATAAGCGGGATACCTGCGTCGGCAGCTTCGAACATGGCGTCCGGGGCGCCGCGCGATGGCACGAAAATGACGGTGACATTCGCACCGGTGGCGTCTACGGCGGCACGGCAGGAGTCGAAAACCGGCACCTTGTCACCCAGCACCCATTCGCCGCCTTTGCCGGGGGTTACACCTGCCACGACTTTGGTTCCGTATGCCAGCATCTGCTGTGTATGGAAGAGGCCTTCATTGCCTGTGATGCCTTGCACCAGCAGGCGGGTTTTCTTATTAACTAAGAATGCTCATCTCTTGGCCTCCTATGCTTTTGTTGCTGCGACGGCTTTTTGGGCCGCGTCCACCAATGTTTCGGCGGTAATCATATTGGCATCTGCCAATAGTTTGCGGCCTTCTTCTGCATTCGTTCCAACCAGCCGGACAACCATCGGAATGGTTGGCTTTGACCTCCTTGAGGGCAGTCAGGATACCCTTTGCCACCTCATCACAGCGGGTAATGCCGCCAAAGACGTTGAACAGGATGGCTTTTACATTCTTGTCGGAGAGAATGATCCGCAGCGCTGCCGCGACCTTGTCTGCACTGGCGCCGCCTCCGATATCCAGAAAATTGGCCGGTTCCCCATCGAAGAGTTTGACAATATCCATGGTGGCCATTGCCAGTCCCGCGCCATTGACCATGCAGCCGATTTGTCCATCCAATTTGATGAAAGAAAGCCCATACTTGCGTGCCTCGGTTTCGATGGCGGCTTCTTCGTCTACATCGCGCATTTCTGCCAGGTCGGTGTGACGGAAGAGGGCGTTGTCGTCCACGAGCATTTTGCCATCCAGTGCCATCAGTTGTTTTTCTTTGAGGATAACCAGTGGGTTGATCTCTGCCAATGTGGCATCGCATTCGACGTAAGCACGCCATAAACCGCGGCAAATTTCGGCGAACTGTTTCCAATATTCTTTTGGCAGGTCAATGCCAATCGCGATGTCGCGCGCCTGGTAATCGCGCAAGCCCAGTAATGGATCGATATGAATTTTAATGATTTTTTCCGGGTTGGTCCGGGCAACTTCCTCGATCTCCACGCCACCGGCAGCAGAAGCCATGATGACCGGACGCCGGGCGGCGCGGTCATTGGTGATGCCCAGGTAGATTTCCTGGTCGATGTTGGCAGCCTCATCCACAAGCACTTTCCGTACCGGCAGGCCTTTGATTTCCATGCCCAGGATTTGCGTGGCCAATTCTTCAGCTTCCTTGGCTGATTTGGCAACACGGATGCCGCCGGCTTTGCCTCGTCCGCCAACTAACACCTGGGATTTAATGACAACACGCCCGCCCAATTCCTCGGCAATTTGCCTTGCTTCGATGGCGGTGCTGCCACCCGTCCCTTCGGGATCGGGATGCCATATCTGGCGAAGATCTGTTTGGATTGATATTCGTGGAGTTTCATGCAGTTTCCTCTCCGATTCTTGAAGATTGTCTATAATATTTAATAGCATGCCCAGATAATGAATATTACGGTAATGTAAACCGCATCAAACGGTTGTTAGCCGCATCGCTGACCCAGACTCGCCCCTGGCCATCCACGGCAATTCCAGAAGGCAATCCAAAATTCGTCCGGTCCGGTACCATTTTCGCCCCAGGCATGCACGAATTCGCCGCTGGTAGTGAATTCGAGCACGCGAAATGAATCTGGGTCCGTGGCAAAGACATGCCCTTGCTGGTCCACTGCGAGATAAGGCTTGTTATCCAGTGATTGGCTCATCCATCCTGCGATATCCCATTGAACGGAGGCGTGTAGGTCTGTCCTATCTGCATTGGGAACGAAAACCTGAATGCGCTGATTCCAGGTATCTGCCACATACAGGTTGCCCTGGGCATCAATAGCCAAGCCGACCGGTTCATCGAATTGCCCTGCGTCTGTACCTTCTCCGCCAAATTGGGAGATGAAATTTCCATCTGCGTCATAAACAATGATGCGTTTATTGCCTGTATCCGCCACCAAGACATGGCCTTGCGAATCCACGGCAATGCCACGCGGCCCCCACAGGCCAAATGGGCCACTGGAAACTGGATCGTAATTGGGGGTTCCCCATGTTTTGACCGGTGTGCCGTCTGCAGAGAACTTTTGAATGCGGTGATTCCAGGTATCGGCCACGTATATCCATTGCCCGTCGGGGGAAACGGCCACTCCCCAGGGTTCGCAGAATGTGCCAATGGGCACATTCGGTGGAGGGATGGTGGCATAGGGGCAGCCTGGTGATACCTCTCCGAAAGCCTGGATGAGATTACCGGTTGCATCAAAATGCTCGATGCGGTGGTTGCGTGAATCGGCCACATACAGGCTGCCATCCGGTGCGACAGCAAGGCCACGCGGCGTGTTAAGCTGGCCGCTGGCGTTTCCGGCCGTTCCAAATGTATAGGTCTGCCGGCAGCGAAATGGTTCCTTTTGCGTAAGGATCGGCCTGGAGCGGGGTGGCCTGGAGAATTCCATACTCCCACATCTGCGCAGCGATGTCTTTGCGGATGAACAATTCCATCTTTGCGGATGGTTGCCAGTCAGATAAGGTCAGGCCGCTTTCCCCGGTTACCTTGGCATAGGCCGAATAATCCCGGTTCAGCCAGATTTGGAAGATGGCATCCCGCATGGCCGGATTGGTGAGCGCATTCCAGATACGCGGCCAGGTCAGTGCGAAATAATCCTGGTTTGGCCAGACCATCCGGATGTAATCCAACTGGTAATAATTATTGCCCACAATTGGCTTGATGTTCTCGAAATTTTGCTGGTCAACGATGATGACCGGTACATTGCGCAGGCTGTTATCGGGTTTGTCAAAGGAAATTGCATTGGGGTAATTTCGCAAGTACCATTTAAATGACCAAGAGACGCCTTGATTTGGTAAATTGTTGTCGTAAGCGACTTGCAGATTCTGTTCTCCGGCGATACGACTTGAAATCCTGGTTATCTGGTCCATGACATCCTTGATGCCACTGGCGCCATGAGCATAGACCAGGTATTCAGTGGCATTGTCGGCATTAACAAAGGCGGCGCGGATGGCTGTGCGGCCGGTCAGGATTGCCAGCAGGGCAAAGACGACCAGTACGGCGATACGCAGCGCATCCCGGATTTGCCAGCCAGTGAACAGATAGGCCAAACCGCCAGCACTGGCGAGAGAACCCCTGCTGAAAGCAGGAAGGCACCTGTGGCAGATAATTGCTCCAGTGTCTTGCCTTGGAAAGGAGGATTTGCTCCGAGCAACATGACCAGTGCACCTGCCAGGCTGGTAAATAAGAACAACCAATAAAACGGTGACCAATACACCGCGTCGTTTGCGGATCTTGGCCCAGTTTACCCGTTCGATGACCTGTCCCAGTCCCCAGCCTGTCAACAGGATCATCGGCAAGGTAATATGGACTGTCAACCAAGGCATTTTTTCTCCTGCCAAGGTGAAGGCCAGCAGGCTGGTTAATGCCCACCACATGAGCAAGGGGAAGGTGTAATTCCCTTCGCTTATCGAGAATTGTTCGTTTATCGGCTGCTGCCGGTTCGACGACTCCGATGTTTCTGCGAGATCGTTTGTTTCGATTTGTTCTATGGAATTGGTGGCAGGCGAGAGGGGCAGGGGATTTGCGGCGCAGTCCAAAATATGCTGCCAGGCAAGACTCCCAGAGCAGGAAGAAATTCATAAATCGGAATCTGGATGAGCAGATAGTAGTACCAGGGCTGGCCGCCGCGATGCACCCCTTGTTGTTGCAACCAATAGCCGAGTGCGCCTACCGTACCAACGAAAAAACCCTGCCAGTTGGTGAAGATACTGGTGAACAAGACAATGTAAATGCCCCAGAACAATGCCGCATAGATGATCCAACGCTTCTTATTCCAGAGCAGGCCAATTACGACCGAAATGACACATAAAGCGAAGAAAATAGAGATTGTCCGCACGGGCGCTGCGCCCAAAGCGCCGGCAGGTTCCAGCCCGGCCAGTTGAATTGATAATCCAGTGGATTCCATCCCAATGCCGTGACCGGGAAAGCAGCCAATTGCGGGAGGACAAATGTGCCCAGCAGTATCAGCATGTCGAATGAACGTTCGCGGCAAAGATTTTTCCAGCCATAGCCGACGATAAGCAGGATGGCTGCCAGAAGAAAAGCGCAGCCAGCGAGAATAAGGAGTATTGAGACCGAAGAAAATTGCCCGATAAGGGACGTTGAACGCTCCGGGGATTTGACCCGGAAGGATAGGCGCAGCGGTCTGGGAAGCATTTGACGCAACCTGGACGCGATTGTAAGATCGTCAGGCCCAGTGCAGCGCCTGCCAGCAGTACCCCGATGGACAGGACGATGATGAAAACATTACGATCAGTACTTTTTTTCCAGGGAGCCCGGGTGACGCGATTGATAAGATAGACTGCCAGGAACAGCAGCGCCTGCGCTGTATAAATAAAGGCAGTTTCTTTGGCGGTAAAATGCAGGATAGTGGCGATGGTCAAGAGAACGAGATAGCGGGTCTTGCCGGTTTCCAGATAGCGCAGGATGGCATAGAGTGTCAATACAAAAAACAGACCAATAAAAGCCTCGTTACGGGCATACCGGCCATAATAGAGCAAGAAGGGAGAAATGAGCATCAATCCAGCCGCTACCAGTGTCCCGGCACGGCCCAGATACCGCCGCCATTTCCAAAGCAGGACGATGGTCAGGATACTGGCGATGGCTTGAGGAAAACGGGCGGTGAAGTCGCTGGCCCCGAATAAAAGATACGTTAGCGCCAGTAAATGGAATTGCAGCGGGCCGTGCATCAGCGGGGTATACTGGTAACCTTTTCCTATCGAATAAAGCCAGGAGAAATAAACGTGCAGTTCTCGTCGTGGCTGAACACGCGTGCGCCCAGGTCGTATAGCCGACTAATAATTGCCAGAAGAATGATCAGGAAGAAGATAAGCATTTCCCCGGTCAGGGCAGGGAAGAATGAGAAGATGGGGCGGTCGAGCCAGGAATGTTTTTCGGGATTGTCAGACATGCGGCGGCACCTGTGATGAGATGATGAACGTGTCTAGGATACTTCAAACTGACTCAATCTGACAAGCAAGACTTAATTCAGGCAAGATTTATACTTTGCAAAATGCGCATAGCCAATATACACCAACATACAACTAATACAACTTAAACCTACACTTACCAACTGTCCACATCCAGCTTGAATATCAATCCCACGCCGCAAGCGGATCGTACAGGGTATTCCGTTCTCATCCAGGATTTGCTTGAACATTTCTGCCCGTTCCCGCGTGGTCGCCTGGCCAGAATAGCCCTGGGTGGGGTTGAGCGGGATGGCATTGACATGGCAGAGCAAGCCCTTCAATTTCTTCGCCAGCAAGATGGGCTTGTTCAGGCGTGTCGTTAACACTCATTGACAAGCGCCCATTCGAAAGTGATGCGTCGTCCTGTTGCAGCAACGTATTCCCGGCAGGCTTCAAGTAGATTCATCAATGGGATAGCGCTTGTTTACCGGCAGCATGGAAGACCGCAAGGCATCGTCCGCAGCATGCAGGGAAATTGCCAGGTTGATCTGGCGTTTTTCTGCCGCAAAACGGCGGATGGCAGGAATCAAACCGACGGTCGAAATGGTGAAACGGCGGGCGCCAAAGTTATAACCCTCCGGATCATTCAACCGATCTATGGCAGCCAAGGTGTTGTCATAATTGTGGAATGGTTCACCCATGCCCATCACCACCACATTGGTGACAACTTGCACCTTCGCCATGAAGCAGACGGGCATAATACATCACCTGGGCCACGATCTCCCCGCTGGAGAGATGGCGTTTGAAACCCATTTGCCCGGTGGCACAGAAAACACAGCCCATGGCGCAGCCAGCCTGGGTGGAGATGCAGAGCGTATTTCGCTTTTCATAGCGCATCAGGACGGCTTCGATGGACTTGCCATCCTGCAACCTGAAAAGAGTTTTTACCGTCTGACCATCGGAGGAGTTGAGTGTTGTGACCGGAGCAAGCGCTTGGAATTGCAGGTTTTCGGACAATCTGGTGCGCATCGAAGATGGGAGATTGGTAAATTGCTCCGGGGAATTCCAAAATTGCCGATAGAGACCTTGCCAGATTTGACGGGCGCGATAAGCCGGTTCACTCCATCCTGCGACCAGAGAAGCAAGTTCTGGGAGAGTAAGATCATAAATGGTTCTCATTTCGCATTCGGGCGGAATAACCAAGGCCATCTTTATAGGAGGTCCGTCAAATCCTCTGCAATCACATTCACCTTCGGCTTCCATGTCTCTGCTTGCACCCGAGTGCTCACTCCCGAGAGTACCAATGCGGTCGGCATCCCAGCCGCCTGGCCTCCGGCGATATCTGTTTCCAGCCGGTCGCCGACCACCAAGGTTTGTTCCTTTGTCGTGCCCAGGCGTTGGCGTGCCAGTTCGAGCAGATAAGGCGCGGGTTTCCCGGCATAGATTGGTTCGATACCCGTGGCAGTGACAATTACCGAAATCCAGGCACCCGCCCCGGGAATTTCACCGCGCGGGGTGGGGAAAGTTTTATCCGGATTGGTCGCGTAGAAAGGCACGCCGCGACCGCACCAGCAATGTCGCCTCGCTCATCTTCTCGAAATTGATCTGCGGATCGATGCCCATCACAACGGCCTGCGCCTTTTTCGCTGTCTTCTATGGATAACAATTCGAAGCCACTGTTCCCGTAATGCCGTCATCACCCCTGTTCCGCCAATAGCAAAAACTGGTCCACCGGACGGGAATCTTCTGTGTAAGCAGGTCGGCCACTCCCAATGCAGATGTCACCACCTGCCAGGGTTCAACGATCGACGCCAAGCCTGGCCAAGTCGTTCAACATATTGTTCGGGTGTTTGCGTTCCGTTATTGGTGGCAAAGGCGACTTTCAGGCCGCGTGCGTGGATGCGGTCAAAGATGGCGGGCAGATCACCAATCGGTGCATCCGCTTTCCACAGGACGCCATCCATATCGAGGATGAGGGATTTAATTTTTTGGGGGATTAAACCGGCCATCTACTTCCCAAACTTCTTCTGAATGTAATCGAACACAGGCTGGTCCATCCAGCCCGCCTGGGTGTCGCAGCGTTCCTCGAAATTCTCATTGCCAACGAAGGCATTCAAGGCAGTGCGCGTAGCCATCATCCAATTGCCCATCAATTGGGCCTTTGTAGTATCCTGTACTGGTCAGGATTTCCTGTAATCGAATCAGGGCATCGCCAGTCAAGGCAAGGCGCTCGGATTCCGGGCTTTTACCGAAATATAGATGGTGCAGTTCAAGCAGTTCGCCCAGGCGAAGAACGGATCAGGATGGTCGTCGACCCGGTAATCTATCCACCGGTCAAGATAACCGCCGTAACCGCCCTGCGGCTTGACCACGTAGATGGCTGCGCTCTGGCGGCCGCGCCGATCACCGCCCGCGCGATCACCGGCCAACAATGCCAATATAGACGCTCCGGCAATTCCCCTTTTGTTTCGAGAAATGCCTTTTGCATGGCCGGGACAACCTGGTCTCCAGCCAGGATGTTACCCTGGATGGCGTAGCAGGACCCGGTCAGGCCGCCAGCCCAAGAGAAACAATCCTTGCCTGTAAATGTTGCGGAGCGGCCGCTGCAGTCCACGATCCCCACCTGGCGGTGTTCCCGCTCCGGGTCATCTGTCAGACAGGCTGGTAAGCATCTCTTCAGCAGGAATACCTTTCGACAACATTTCCAACCCACGCGGGCCAAAGGATGTATTGGCGAATGACTGCGTGGCTATCGCACCGGCTCCGGCCTGCGCCCAGGGCACCACCGCTCCGACTGCCGGAAACTTGGATGCAACCGCCACGCCCCAGGACTTTTCGTCCAGATCGCATGCAACGATTGAGAACGTGGATGGGTAAATCATGTTCTCCTCCTGATGAAAAAGGCCGGATAGGCTCTATCCGGCCAATAAAAGAAGTTGGGGCAATTTCATTGCCCCAACTGGATTTTATTTCTTGTGCGGGATTTCGAGTACCTGGTCAACCAACCCGTATTCCACGGCTTGCTTGGCATCCAGATAGAAATCGCGTTCAGTATCCTGCTTGATGACATCCACTGGTTTGCCAGTATGCTTGGCCATGATATCATTTAAAAGCGTCCGCAAGCGCAGGATTTGCTTGGTCTGGATTTCGATATCCGTGGCCTGGCCTTGTGCGCCGCCCAGAGGTTGGTGCATGTGGATGGTGGCATTTGGTAAGGCATAGCGGCGGCCTTTTGTCCAGCGGTCAACAACACAGTCCCGAAAGAGGCGGTCACTCCAACGGCTACGGTGCTGATTGGGTTGGTGATCATCTGCATCGTGTCATAGATGGCCAAACCCGAATAAATCACGCCACCAGGCGAGTTGATATACATCTGGATTTCGCGTTCAGAGTCCTCGCGGTTCAGGAACAACAGTTGTGCCACGATGACATTGGCTACCTGGTCGTCAATCTGGCGTGCCAAGAAAGATGATACGCTCCTTGAGAAGAAGCGAATAAATGTCGTAGGCACGCTCACCGCGGCCTGATGATTCAATTACCATCGGGATAACATTTTTAGGATCGGGAATCATTTTTACTCCATTTCTTCAAACAGTAAAAAGCGAACTTATTTTTTAGCGGTTGTTCTTTTCGCTTTTGGGGAAGCTGTGGGCGCCGCAGCCTTTTTAGAATCCTTGGCCAGGTTTCTTCGCTTTCGGGGAGGTTGTTACTGCTGCAGTTGTTTTCCTGCTGGCAGGTTTCTTTTCGCCAGCTGCTTTCTTCGTGGAGGCGGGTTTCTTTGCAGCAGCTTTCTTAGCCTTTCCTTCTTCTGCGGGAGAGTATCACCAGCAAGCTCCGGGCCTGACCAGTGGCAATATCCTTCAGCCGGTTAAGGGTTTGTTGAACATAGGCCCGATTGGCAGATTCCATTGCAACCGCATTCATAATTTGTTTGGGCGGCTGGGATTTGCCACGTGTCATTTTCTGGAAACCGGCATCTCCCTGGTATTCACCCCAGGTCTGCTGGAAGGAGGATTGCAGCATCTCCTGGCTTACTTCGATCTTTTCGACTTTGGCAATCTCATCCATGACGAGCGAACGCTCCAGCCGCTTGACCGCGATAGGTCTGGCTTCCTCGGCGACGAATTTCTCCTCATCCATTTCACGGGATTTCAGGTAAGCTGCCATATCAAGGTTTTGGTCTGCCAGCCGGGACTTCAGATCTTCCATCACGTGTTCGACTTCATGGTCTACCACCTGTGGCGGATATTTGATCACTGCACCCTCTTTGATTTTTTCCATCAACTTGGCGAAGTATTCATCGTCATATTGAGCCTTGGATTGGGTTGCCAGGTTGGCTTTGACCGCCTCACGCAAAGCTTGCAGGTTCTCAAAAGGCCCGGCCTGCTTGGCAAATTCGTCATTCAGTTCCGGCAGGGTGCTGCCACGCACCATTTTAACCGTCACATCAAACTTGACCGTCTGGCCTTGCAGGCTTTCGTCTTTGTCATCCTTCTTGATATTTGTGGCTGAATGATTTACTTTCATTCACACTCAAGCCAACCAGCTCATTCGAGAAACCTGGAAAGGGAAATTCTTCAGCCTTCTCATCAGTGCGGACAAAAACGGGCAGGCCAGGGCGATCCATCAACGGCGCTTCCCCTTCGGCGGCCTTTGCCTTGACACCTTTCAGGTCAATCATCACGAAATCGCCCTTTTGGATGGGCCGTTCAACCGTCTCGGTTTTGGCGTACATCTGGCGCAGTTCTTCGATAGATTCGTCCACTTTATCTTCGCCAGGTTCCTGCCATTCGTAAGGCAGGCGGATCGAACGATAATCGCCCAAGTCCACACTCGGGGCAAGCGGAACAGTGAAAGTGAACTTCGGCTTTTTATCCAGATCTTCGACTTTTTCCAGCGAGCCAGATGCACCCGGTTCCAGTTTGGCTTCCTCAAGGGCTTTCGGATATACTTCATCCAAGAGTATATCCACGGCATCTTCGACAATAACGCCTTCTCCAAAACTGCGCACGACAACTTCGTAAGGAGCTTTGCCGGGGCGAAAGCCGGGGATGATTCTTCCGTTCAGAAATCCGCCGGGCAGCGCGGTGTTTGGCGCCTTCCATTTGTTCAGGTTCGAGTTCGACGATCAGATTGACCTGGTGGTCATCGCGGGGTTGGGTTTCGATTTTCAATGCTTATTCCTTCTTTTTTATATTAATGACTTCATGGAGAAGTGTGGGGAAGACGGGACTTGAACCCGTACGCCTTGCGGCACAAAATCCTAAGTCTTGCGCGTCTGCCAATTCCGCCACTTCCCCGGAACTGCAAGATTATAAGCGTAAGGGGGATGTGCGTCAATCAATGAGGTATAAGCGTTAACCTTTTGCTTACAGGAAATGGTGTTATTTGGATTCCTAGGCAAATGATGCAATTTTTTGGCAGTATAATGGCGCAGTCATTTTTACCGGAGGTAATCTTGAGCAGAGTTATCAATCCCGATAGCGCCGGAAAAGAACGGACACGCCTGACAAAGGGCATTGTCCTGGCGATCCGCGAACTGGCACAGCAAAGCGAACCCGGAGCCGAATCGCGCGATCTGGCCGCGTTCATTGCCCTGGCCTTGTCAATTATCTCTGAAACGATTGATGTTTCAGTGGCTGCCTGGGAAAAACGTGATTATTGGGTCAAAGCCGACAAATTTCGCATGGAATGGGCCTGGTCCGGGCAATATGCTGAAAAAATGAAACAGGCTGTCCTGAAAGACGATTGGGGGAGTGTAGCCCAGGTAGCTGCGCAGACCGCCCAGAAGTTGAGCAAAGTTACTGTCCCGCCCGGCCACCGTTTAGGGCGGCCCTGGGCAGGAGCATGGGAGGAATTGACGAAAATGTGAACGTTAGAAAAGGGATGGTTGGTAAGAGGCACGCCGTCCGTCAAAGAGTAAGAATGGGGCGGCCCGTTCCACCAAAATCCCCATCTTTTTCAATGCAGTGGCATCTCGAATCTTTGTCTGCCGCCGCGCCTTCAAGATGGCCTCTGCTCCTTTGGCTCCAATTCCCGGGACGCGCATCAGGGACTGGCGTTCAGCCCGGTTAATTTCAATTGGAGTGTCGGACAGGTTTTCTTGTGCCCAGGCAAGCTTCGGGTCGGTTTGGACCGGGAGTTTGCCATCACCTTCGAATGGCAACTCTTCCAGGTCAAACCCATAATCGCGCAGCAAGAACGAGGCCTGGTAAAGACGATGTTCACGGATGACGGGGGTTGGCGGTTGATTCTCCAAGGGAGTATCCGTAATAGGACTAAAGGGGGAGTAGTAGGCGCGCCGTAAGCCAAGCTGGCGATACAGGTAAGTAGTGGTGGTCAGAAGTTCCAGATCAGATTCGCCGGCACCGCCAGCCACAAACTGGGTCACGGAGGATGGCCAATGTCCATTCCAGCCTTTATACCCAGGTTGCGTATGGCGAATTTCTTCAACCCATTTAAGCGGCTGGAGCAGTTCTTCGGTGAACTGTTTATGCGGGGCCAACTTTAATAGGCGCTTATCGTTGGGTGCTTCGAGGTTGATCGAGACCCGGTCGGCCAGTTGCATGGCCCGCTCGACTTGGGAGTGTTCGGCACCCGGCATGATCTTTAGATGAATGTAACCGCGGAACCCAAGCTTGTGGCGCAGGATGTCCGCGGTGTCAAGCAATCTATCCTGTGTGCGAATTCCGCCTCCGGCCATACCGGAACTAAGGAAAACTCCCTGGGCCACCTTTTTTTGCAATAGCATGGCAAACAACCGGGCGAATTCTTCCGGCTGAAATGTGGCGCGACGAAAATTCCGCCCAGCACGGAAGGGGCAGTAGTAGCAATCCCGTTCGCAGGCTGAGGTAAGCAGGGTTTTGAGAAGGCTGATCTTTTGGCCGTTCGGGAGCAGCGCAGGGTGCACAAAAACCGCATCGGGACAGTTCTCTGTCCGGTCCAGGTAAGGAGTTCCCAACTTGGTTGTTGTCTTCGGCTGGTTCTAGAACCATCTGTTCACTAAGCATATTCAGGCGGACAATCTCATCATCCATGGCCTGGATTATAGAACATATATTCTATATCGTCAAGGTACATGTTTAGCGTCAAAGACGAAATTTGAGTAGGGTCAAACCTCAGAAAAATGGAGGTCAAATGACTCTGAGCGAAGGAAATGGAAAGCAGTAAACTTGGCAGGATGAGTCGCAAACGGAATCAGAACCCTCAACCGAGTACGA
The DNA here is from genome assembly GCA_963746015.1 of uncultured Chloroflexia bacterium. Classification (GTDB taxonomy): domain Bacteria; phylum Chloroflexota; class Anaerolineae; order Anaerolineales; family Villigracilaceae; genus UBA877. The sequence continues at coordinate 155,458 of CAVUZS010000012.1, read as the reverse complement.
AAGATCAGCGGATCGCCGAATTGGAACTGGAACTGGTGCGGGAGCGCGCCAACCTCCAGAGGCTGCAGATCAACACGCTGAGATTGCAGAAACTGGTGGAGCGCTTGCAAGCGGAGAAGGAGGAATTGCAGCGGGCAGGGAAACGTCAGGCAGCGCCGTTTGCGCGCCGGAAACGGGTGGAGCATCCGAAGAAGCCTGGGCGCAAAGCCGGGCAGGGGAAGTTTTCCCGGCGAGAAAAGCCTGCGCTGAAGCAGGGCAATGCGACGAAAGTGGCCAAACTGCATGGCTGTCCGCAGTGTGGGAGCAAGTTGCGGGACACGCATAAGCATGAGCAGTATGTGACGGATATTCCGAAAACCATTCGTCTGGTCACCACTCGCTATGTGACCTACAGTGGCTACTGCGTCAAGTGTTGCAAGCGGGTGCGCTCGCTGCACCCAGAGCAGACATCGCAGGCCACGGGAGCAGCGGGGGTGCTGGTGGGGCCGAGGGCCAAGGCTCTGGCCGCAGATGCGAAACATCGTTTGGGATGTTCGTACGGCAAAGTGAGCGAATTGCTCAACGATGCCTTTGGGATGCAAGTGAGCCGGAGTGGCTGGTGTCAGGCCGACCAGCGTTTGGCCAAAACCGCCCGGCCGGTCTATCAAGCATTGATTGAAGCGATACGGCGCAGCAGTGTGGTGCATGCGGATGAAACGGGTTGGCGGATCGGCATCTTGTCGGCCTGGTTGTGGGTCTTCACTAACAAAGAGATCACAGTCTATGCTATCCGGGATAATCGCAGCAGTGATGTGGTGATCGAGATCCTGGGGGAGAAATTCAAAGGCATCCTGGCTTCGGACTGCTTTGTGGCCTATGATGATAAAAGGCTGGCAGACTGGCTCAAACAGAAATGCCTGTCCCATTTGCTGAAGGATCTGAACGAGATGGAAGAGAGTAAAACTGGTCGGGCGGTGCGTTTTGCCCAGCAATTGACCGTTGTATTGCGGGCAGCCCTGGCTTTGAAAGCAGAAAAAGCCAGCCTGGATCCAGCCAGCTTCGCCCAACGTGCCCAGACCCTGGAAACCCAACTGGATACCTTGATCTCCAGGCAACGCAATCTGAAAGACCGGGACAATCTCCGTTTTGCCCGCCGTTTGCGTAAACATCGCCCACATTTGCTGCGTTTTCTGTATGTGGAAGGTTTGGATGCCACCAATAACCATGCGGAACGCCAGATACGGCCAGCGGTGATTATCCGAAAAACGAATGGCTGTAATCGGGCGAATGAGGGAGCGGAAACTCACGAGATTTTGGCCAGCGTATTGCTGACTTGTCGTCAACACAATGTTCCTATCCTGGATTACATGGTCAGCTTACAACGCTTCGGTGAAACGCCGCCTTCTTTGGTTGCTGCTCCACCTTAACTCGTTTTGAACGCTAAACAAGTACTCGTCAAGCCCAAAGACAGGGCACCTGCGGCTTAGCTCATTGCGTATTAATTCACCCCGTGACTGCCTTTGCGGCGGCGGCAGAACGCGTATGCACCCCCAGTTTTTCGAAGATCGCTTTGAGATGGCGCTTTACTGTATTGGTCGTAATGACCAACACATCGGCGATCTCCTTGTTTGTCATACCTTTGGCCAATAAATCGAATACCTCCCGTTCCCGCTCGGTCAGGCAATCCAATTCGCTGTACGACCTGATGGGGGAAGTGCGCCTCCTCAACGAGACGTTTGAATGTATTGCGGTCAAAAGCCTGTTTTTCGAGATACGCAAAGATCGAATGTTCCGTATAGGCGCGCTGGATCTCTTCAACCGAAGCGACACCGCTGACCACAATGGTCGGAATGCCTGCGGATTTTGTGCTGGCCAACAGGTCATATCCTTCCAAGTGTTCATGGGAAGTGCTTTGCCCCCATATAACTTCATCGGTCTAACGATAAATCCACAACTGCCAGGATAAACCTTTCCCGGCGTAAATATCCAAGTGCATCGCCGAAACTGGCACATCAAACGCACCACGTAACCGGCATCCTCCAACAATTCAGATAAGATACTGCGCCATCCGGCATCATCTTCCACTACCAGAACCTTATTATTCTGCGATTCTGTTTCTTTGCCTGTTTCCAGAATCAGAGCCTGTCATTAGCTCAAAAGATTTCGCGGGGGAATTTTCAGGGGAAGGGGCACTCGCCAAGGCCCGGCCGATCAGATCACGGAACTGGGCACGCTGAAAGTTCTCTTTGCGCAGGAATGTAAAAGCGCCATGCTCGGTCAAAACGCTGACTGCCAACTCGACAGTGGCGAAACCAGTCAAAAGGATCGTCTGGCAGCCTGGATCCAACCGGCGGACCGCTTCAAGGATACGCAGCCCATCGTAGTTATGGTGGTCCCCTCCGCCCAGAGACAAGTCCACAATAGCCAATCGATGGGATTCTGATTTCAAGATCCGTAATGCATCTTCCAAATTACCGGCCACATCGACAGTCAGGCCAATATCCGTGAGAATCTCGCTCAGGATTTGCTGCCAGGAAGCGTCATCTTCTATCACCAGGGTACGGATAATGGGAGGCATCATGTGCTTTTCCCCGGCTTATCAGGTTTCTCTGCCTGCGGCAGGCGTAAATGGAAGGTGGTTCCATGGGTTCCATCGCTTTCCACGCTGACAGACCCGCCCAGGCGCGTCATGAGCGTCTTTACCCACCAGAGACCGAATCCCAGTTTACTGGGTCGGGCTGCACCCCGCCCGGAATAATTTAATTCAAAAATATGGTCGTGCAACTGGGGCACGATACCTGGACCATTATCACTAACGGTGACTTCCACCCAGTCTTCTTCGGAGAAACCGCCAATATTGATTATCCCATGCCCATCCATGGCATCTGCGGCATTTTCCAGCAGGTTGGTGAAGACCAAGGTGAGAGTCCGTTCACCGGCCATGACAACCGGCAGGCGATCCAGTTCTTCCACCCGAACATAATCCCGGAAGGCAATTTCGTAAATTGGATTGCATCGGCTACCCGGGCTGCCACAAATACCGGCTCCAACCGGATTGGTCGCAAGTGGGAAAGACTTTCCCGCACGCTTTCCATTGCTTCGGTTGCGCAACGTTCGATCTCATCCAGATTATGGGACAGGTATGGATTGGCTGCCAAAGTATCCTGGCATTTATCTTCAATCCCCTGGATACGCACCGGGATTGTTCCGACCTTGTTGTTCAGGTGGTGGAGCAGATTCGATGCAATGTCACCAACAGCCGCAAAGGTCTCAGCAACCAAACGCTGTTCCTGCGAAGCTCGCAGGGCTTCCTGCCGGGCAGCATTCTGATAGGCAAGTACAGCATAATCTGCAAGGCAAACCAGAACTTTTTTATCCCATTCCAGACTCAGCAAAATGGCCCGGGGCCGCGCTGGAACTGTAAACGCCAAAAGCACCCAGAGGTTCGTCCTCGGTACCGGGCAGCAGCGGGACAATCAGAGCCCGGGTCCAATTCTGATCGCGCGCCAGGTCAACACGGTGGAAGCGTTCGTCTTTCCGCACATCCTCACTGATAACCGCAGAGCGATTCTGGATTGCCTGCCCGGCGAGACTATTCTTCAGCGGAATGCAATCCCCATGTTGGTATCCACCACTGGACGCCTCGAGGACAAGGTTTTGACCTTTGAGGGTCCAAATAGCGCTGGTGGCTGCATCCAGCAAATTGCAGGCCAGATCAGCCAGGTGGGCAAGGACCTTCTGGCAGGGCTGGGTGAGCAAAAGGTGGGCTACCTCCTGGAGCGAATCCAATAGACTGACTTCCTGGATGGTGATTACAGCCTGCGTAGCCAGGGCCTGGAGAAGGTGACTATCTTCCTCGCTAAAAGCGCCTACTGCCGGACTTTCCAGGTTCAATACTCCTTCAAGGCGTCCACTCGCCCCGACCAACGGCACAGCCAACTCAGAACGCATTTCAAGGCTGGCATCCAGGGGATAATAGATTTGCGACCAGGGTTCTTCATGCAGGTCCGAAATGCAGGCCACCTGGCGCGTGTGAGCAACCCAAGCCATTATGCTTTTGGAATTGAGCGGCAATGCTTCGATCAATGGCCGGGCCATGTGCTCGCCTGCCACCGCCCGCGTATTCAAGAATTGCCCACTTTTGTCCAACAAACGAAAAATGCCATAATGGGCGCCAGTTACTTCCAGGGCCATTTGAAGAATTGATTCAAGTGTTTCTTCCAGGCGGAGACGGGAAGAAATCAGCAAGCCCGCCCGGCGCAATCGTATCAGTTCTTCATCCTTGCGAGCCAGATCATGCTGCATCGATGACCAAGTTGTGGGCGTGATAGATCGCCATGGCGGCCTGATTGACAAAGTTATCCAACATGAGCAATTCAAGCTGGCTGAATTGTCGTTCTTCTTGTAAATGCACATACAGAGCACCGACCGGTTGATCGGCAACAATCAAAGGGAAGCATCCCATGACCTTCGCTCCAGCACTTGCCCTGGCAGGATGAATCCCAATATCTTTTTCCTCGTACGAGAGCACCCTGCGGCGCTGGCTTATGGCGCGCATCCCCAGGCCATTTTTACGCGGCTCATCGCCTGGATCGGGCTGATCTTTTCCCCCTGCGGATACCCTGGAGGTGTGAATAAAATCCTCTCGTACCATGTCGTATGTATAAATAACTGCCGAAGCGCCCGGAACGACCCGGGTGGCACTCTGTACGATCAAGTTCAAGGTAGTTTCAACACTGACCGTTCCGTCCAAACCAATCTGGTTGACGGTTTCACCAATTTCGTTAAGGCTTTCGAGGGCTTCCAATAGCCAAGGGTCAGTTTTTGGAGCAGCCATAGGTATTTCTGTCCATAATAAATTGTATCACCGATACTTTTGGGTACCCATTATCAAACAGGAGGCCGAGAAGATTCCTCTCGGCCTCCTGCACACACCCCGTCTGAAATTTCAACAGAACCTAAATATCGTAATACAGCGAGAACTCGTACGGAGTAGGGCGGATGCGTACGGGGTCAAGTTCGTTCTGGCGCTTATAGGTAACGTGCGCCTCCAACAGATCCATCGTAAAGACGTCGCCTTTAAGCAGGAAGTCATGGTCTCTTTCGAGAGCGTCGAATACTTCGCTCAACGAACCGGGGGCCTGCTTGATGAGCCTGGCCTCTTCGGCGGGCAATTCATATAAATCTTTGTCGACCGGTTCGCCCGGATCGATGCGGTTCTGGATACCATCCAGGCCAGCCATCAATAGAGCGGCGAAACACAGATACGGGTTGCTGGTCGAATCAGGGGCGCGAAATTCCACCCGCTTGGCTTTTTCGCTGCTGGTTACCGGGATGCGACAAACAGCCGAACGATTCCGTTGGGAATAAGCCAGGTTTACGGGCGCTTCGAAACCGGGCACCAAACGGCGGTAGGAATTGGTGGTCGGATTGGTAATGGCCAGGAGCGCCGGAGCATGTTTTAGAAGCCCACCAATATAATATTTGGCGGTGTCGGAGATTTGGGCGTATCCCGAGGCATCGAAGAAAACGTTTTTATCGCCTTTCCAGATCGACATATGGACATGCATTCCGGAACCATTATCGCCAAAGACGGGCTTGGGCATGAAAGTTGCGGTCTTTCCATTCTGCCGGGCAACGTTCTTCGCAATATATTTATAGATGAGAAGCTGGTCAGCCATGCGGGTCAGGGTATTGAAGCGCATCCCGAGCTCAACCTGGCCGGCAGTAGCGACTTCATGGTGGTGGATCTCCATCTCTACGCCGCATTCTTCAAGCGCCATGACGATCTTGCTGCGCAAGGTTTGCAGTGTGTCAGTTGGCGGGACGGGGAAGTAGCCGCGCTTGGGCTGGATCTGGCCGCCGAAGTTGGGTTTGGTGGCGTCGCCGCTGTTCCACCAGCCTTCTGTACTGTCGATGGCATAGAAGGATTCGTTGGTGGTGCTGGCATAGCGGACATTGTCGAAAATGAAGAATTCGGCTTCCGGGCCGAAAAAGCAGGTATCACCGATACCGGTTTGTTTCAGATAGGCTTCCGCTTTTTTGGCAACGTAGCGTGCGTCACGGCTATAAGGTTGGCGGGTGATCGGGTCGTAGACGTTGCAGCCAATCACCAGGGTGGGGATTTCCGCGACAGGGTCAAGGAAAGCAGTATCAGGGTCCAAGAGCAGGAGCATATCAAACTCATGGATCTCCTGGAAACCGCGGATAGATGAACCATCGAAGGGGATCCCACCTTCGAACAGTTCCTCACTTAGGCGGTGAGCCGGGATGCTGAAATGCTGCCAGGTCCCGGGGACGTCGATGAACCGCAGGTCCACCATTTTGACATTTTTCCCCATTTCAAGGACTTCTTTCACTGTTTTAGCCATTGGAAAATCTCCTTTGCTTGAAATTCATTATAACGAAATAATTACTGAAAATGCTGCGGTAATTATATAGATGACCAACCTGTCTGCATATAACCCAAATGGGTACTATTGCGTGGATAAGACCTTTCCACCTACATCACGGAAGCATATCCAATTCTAAGCTTGGTCCGTTCTGTACGGTATAATCTTGATAATGATCGTTGATGGACGTAGCCTCCCTGTTCTACAAGATTTGCTTGACGAAACGAAAGCGCCATCATTGCTCAAGGCATTCGGATTCTCGGACTGTAAAACTGCCCGGACAGTTTTACAGCGAATGGAAGGGCACAATCCGCAGGGTCTGTCTGCCATATTCTCCTATTTGATGGCGGCTCTCGGTTCCGCTGCCGACCCGGATCGTTCCCTGGTCAATTTTGAACGTTTCATGGAAAGCTATGGCCCGGAACTTTTTCCTGAACTGGGGAAGAATCCTGCGCGTTATCGAGATCCTGGTGACACTCTTTTCTGCCAGTCCTTTCCTGACCGAGATCCTGCTGCGCACCCCGAACGCGCTCGAGTTACTGAACGACCGTCAAGCCTTGACGGAGCGTAAAACCATCGAACAATTCCAGGCCGAGGCGACCCTGGCCGCCCAGGCCTGTCGAGACTGATGGTGAAAAACTGGATGCGCTGCGTCGGTACCAGCGCCGTCAATACTTACGGATTGGTACGAACGATTTTCTTGGCTTGTATGACCTGCGGGCGGTTTTTTCCCAGCTTTCCCGCATGGCGATTGGCTTGGTGCGTGCCTGCCTGACTCTCGCTGCACAACAGACTGGGATTGCTCCGGGGAGTTTTGTAGTTCTGGCCATGGGGAAACTGGGCGGTTGGGAACTCAACTATAGCTCTGATATTGACCTGCTTTTTGTGGCAAAGAGAAATACAGATAACTACACTCCGCCTGGCGAAACGATTGATCGAGAATATCGCCAGTACTACTCCGGAGGGGTTTCTTTATCGTGTGGATTTGCGTCTGCGCCCGTGGGGGAATGATGGCCCATTGATCACCACCATGGATGGTTATTTGGAATATATCCAAAAATATGCCCGCCTCTGGGAAAAACAAGCCTTTCTCAAAGCCCGGCCCATCGCGGGAAACTTGTCCTTTGGTGAAGAACTGCGGAATGAGATCGAACCATTCCTTTTTGGAACGCCAGCAGACGAGGTCCGTGCTGGCATTTTCGCAATGAAGCAGAGAACAGAGGAATTTCTTCAAGAAAAAGGGCGCCATTGGGGAGAAATCAAGCTTGGGGAGGGTTCCATCCGGGATATCGAATTTGTCGTTCAATCCTTGCAGATGATCCACCCTTCTGTTCGGACACGTGCCACCCTGAAAGCAATTCCACGTTTGCGGGAACAGGGTCTGTTAACCTCCACGGAAGCACATATCCTTACGGATGGATATATTTTTCTTCGCACCATTGAGCATTACTTGCAAATGATTGACTACCGCCAGAACTACACTTTACCATCTGATCCTTCTGCCATTGCCCTGCTTGCCCGGCGCTCGGTTTTGAAGGTCCGCAGGCGGGCGACCAATTTATCGAACGGTATGAGCAGCATTGCCAGGCCATTCGTTCAGTCTTCTTAAAATATGTCGGCAGTGAACCTGGGAAAGAATATTACAGTCTTCCCACAAACTTCTCCCCAAGTGCTTCAGCATATTGCCCGCATGGATGCTTCTTATTCTGCCACCTTCAGCCAGGAGGAAATCCAGCAACATGCCTTGCTTGCCAGCAAGATCGACAACGAGACTGTTGCAATTGTGGATGCAATAGCATTTGGAAGATGTGCGCTGGCGTGTGACAGTGGTTGGATATGATTACCTCGGGGAATTATCCCTGATCTGCGGTTTGATGTTCGTATATGGTCTGGATATCATTGAAAGCCAGGCTTTCACCTATGAGCCAACAGAGATGAACCAGTGATCAATCGGACTTCGATCAACTTCCAAGATATTCCGCCAAGAAATTGCCCGGCGGAAAATTGTTGATGTCTTTACTGTTCGATCAATCCGTACCGAGCCGCCGACTTCTGAAATGTGGACTCGCTATGCAAATGAACTGCACGCTTTATTGGTAAAAATGCAGGCCGGCCAGCGCCGGGAAGCGCAGGGTGAACTGGCAAAACGGGTAGGGGAAGCTTTCCAGGGGATGAGCCGGAGATAGTTCCCCGCTGTATCCGATCGATATCGAGATTGACAATGATTCATCCAAGCTCTATACCATCTTGAAAATCGGTACACCTGACACGGTTGGTTTTCTTTATGAGTTCAGTAACGCACTGGCTTTAAGCCATATTAATATCGCCCGCATGTTCGTGCAATCCATCGGGAATCGGGTCAACGATACGATCTATGTTACGGATAATGAAGGACATAAAATCACATCGCCCGAAAAGCAGCATGAGTTGCGCGCTGCAACAGTGCTCATCAAGCATTTTACGCATCTTTTACCTCATTCACCCAATCCGGAAGCGGCTTTATTGCACTTTCGGGAATTCCTGGGCCAGCTTTTTCGACCGCCCAAACTGGCCGGATGAACTGGCAAAGCTTGAACAACCTGAAGTCCTGGATGCCCTTGCCAAGTTGCTTGGTGTGAGTGACTTTTTATGGGATGACTTTTTACGTATGCAATATTCCAACCTGTTCCCGGTCGTGCGGGATGTGGATGCTCTGGCAGCCGCCAAAGATCGCCAACAATTACAGGCTGAACTTGAAACAGAAATTAAGGCAGGCAAATGATTGGCGGGTGGGATTGAACGCCTTCAAAGACCGCGAGATGTTCCGCATTGATATGCGGCATATCCTGGGATACACACCAGAGTTTTGGGATTTTGCATATGAATTGACCGATCTGGCTGAAGTGGTTGTAGCGGCTGCTTTTTATCGCTGTACTGACGAGATGCATAAGCAATATGGCGAACCACGCTTGGAAGATGGTCATCCATGTCCGGCGACTGTCTTTGCTCTCGGAAAATGCGGCGGGCGTGAGCTGGGATTTGCTTCAGATATTGAATTAATGCTGATTTATGGTGGCAGATGGCAAGACTACCGGCCCGAAAGTTCTTTCTACCAGCGAATATTTTGAGGAATTGATCCAGTCCTTTGTCAAGTCCATCCAGGCCCGCCAGGAAGGCATTTTCCATATTGATTTACAGCTTCGCCCTTATGGTAAAGCCGGCAGTCTGGCCGTCTCGTTGGAAGCTTTTCAACGCTATTTTGCTCCCCAGGGGCCGGCATGGGCATATGAACGCCAGGCTCTTGTAAGATTGCGCCCCATCACCGGTGACCAGGCACTTGGGCGAACAAGTGTGCAGCTTGCGGGATGAATTTGTATATAACGGTGAGCCATTCAACGTGACTGCCATGCGTGCCATGCGCGAACGGCAAATCCGCCACCTTGTTTCTGCCGGGACATTTAACGCGAAATATAGCCCAGGCGGCCTGGTGGATTTGGAATACCTTGTGCAGGGTTTGCAGATTACATATGGTGCAGCCAATCCATCTTTACGGTTGACCAACATCCGGATGGCAATGGCCGCTTTGGCTGATGCAGGTATTCTTTCGGCAGACAATTATGCCCGCCTTCGCAAGGCGCACACCTTCCTGCGCTGGTTGATCGATTCGTTGCGCGTGGTTCGTGGGAATACCAAGGATGTCAACATTCCTCCATTCGATAGTGAAGAATTTGCTTTCCTTGCCAGGCGATTGCAGTATGGATCAGATAGAAAACGATTGCAAGAGGATCTGACACGCTACCCCATGGATGTACAGGAATTGAATACGATCCTGTTACCTCCGTCGTAGACAATTTACCTCGATTGTTTTAGCCTATTTTGCCACCCACCCGCAATCCACCAACCAGTCTGCGCCAGTGACGAAGGAAGCGCCCTCATTGGCCAGGAAATAGATCGGCTCAGCGATCTCGGACGGATCAGCCCAGCGGCGCATGGCCTGCTCGGCCTCACGCTCCTGCTTCACCTGCTCGAAGGGGATGCCGGTGCGTTTCGACTCCAGGTCGATATCACCGCGCAACATGGGAGTATCCACAGAGCCTGGGCTGATCGAGTTGACCCGGATGTTGTACGGCGCCACCTCCCAAGCCAGGGCACGCGTCATGGCAATAATGGCACCCTTGGTCGCCCCATACATGACATGGTCGGTTTGCCCGACATGCCCCGAGACCGAGCCCATGTTGACGATCACGCCGCTCTTCTGCTTTTTCATATACGGCAGCACGTACTTGCACAACAGGAAATGGCCGCCCAGGTTGACCTCGGTAGTATGACGGAACTCCTCCCAGGTGATCTGGTCAAAAGGCTTGACCAGCACGATGCCGGCATTGTTGACCAACACATCCACACGGCCATATTTATCCCCCACCCGTTCGACACACTGCGCCACCTGCTGCTCGTCCGACACATCACATTGCAGAAATAGAGCTTCCCCGCCTTCTTTTTGGATTTCAGCGACAATACTTTGGCCCTCCGGCAGGATATCCAGGCCAATGGCGGCGTAATTATGCCGGGCAAAGACTTTCAAGGTCGCTGCGCCAATGCCACGCGCCGAGCCAGTGATGATGACGACTTTTTTATTTCCCATATCTCCTCCAATTTTCGCAGGTGCTTTCATAAACCGATCATTTTCCTGGCCTGCTGGACTGTCGCGAGCGGACGCCCCAAGGCGCGTGCCATCTCGGCCGTTTCACGAACCAGTTCGTGGGTGGTCGCCACCTCCCCGCTGTGGTCATAGGGCAGATCCTCGGTGCCAACGCGCACGTGGTCGCCGTTGATAATGGCGGCCGCCAGGATATCGCGCTGCCCATCGCCCATGATGCTGACATTGCAGATACAGCCTTCCGGCATCAGTTTGCGGCGGTAGAAGTATTCCTCGACAGTTGGCGGACTCCAGGTGCCGCCCGGCCAGCCAAAGAACAGGGTGGTCACGTAGGGAGGTTCGAGCAGCCCTTTGCCAATCAGGTAGTTCAGGTTCCAAATTGAGCCGGCGTGCCAGACCTCCCATTCAGGTATGACCCCATATTGTTTACATAGACGGCAATATTCGGCCAGTTCATCGCGCAGATGCAGAACATTGACAATCACTTTGGGACAAAAGCTTCATCATGGTGATTCAGGATGATGGAGATCATGTCGGCTTTGTTGGTGAAGACTTCCATCCGGTCCTGGATGGGCAGGCTGGACATGCCACACTGGACGATGATTTCGCTCCTGGCGCGCACTGCCTGCGATAGTCTCTTTCCACTTTCCTTCGGCATGAGTATGCAGGATGGTCGCACCGTTTTCAAAACAAAGCCGGGCCTTCCTGGCAATGGTTTCCGAAGTACGCGGGTAATCCACTTCCGGTTTCAGCCAGCAGATGTTAGGCGTGGCAATGATCATAAGAGGTTGCATTGGGGTTCCTTTCACGAAGGCATGACAGCCAAATCGGGAAGCAGAATTTTTACTTTCAGCCATACATTATAACGTCTCCTTTAGTTGAGGAACGAGTTACGCGAGCGGGAATTATGTGTAGTTTTTTTCAAAAACGAAAAAAACGAATAGCTTGCCTGGTTAGAAATGAACGCATGAATATTAGTACAAATGTTCTGATTTGAGAAGAGGAGAAGCGGTTTGTGAATATGTTGCGCACCCATAAAGTTTGTGCTATAGTTTGGCTCGTCCGACAAACTCATCGTCACCGGAAAGGACGGCTTATGGCAGAGAAAAAGGTTCGTGTTGGGATGATCGGCCTGGGATCCATTTCGTACGCACATGAAGCCGGGTATTCGGAGCTGGGGGAAGCCTGTCAAATCGTCGCCTTGTGCGATATCAACGAAGAAGAAGTCAACAACCGCATCGGGATGTACGAAGGGGCCAAAGGATATACCCGCTACCAGGACCTGCTGGATAACCCGGAAGTGGACATGGTGGATATTATCGTCCCGCATGTCCTGCACTACGAGATTGCCAAGGCTGCCATCGAAAACGGCAAGCATGTGCTGGTGGAAAAACCCATCACCGTCAAATCAGAGCAGGGCGAGGAACTTGATCGCGCTGGCAAGGAAGGCCGGGCTGAAATTCAGCGTGGCCGAAAATACCCATTTTGTGACCGCCTACCTGAAGGCCGAGGAGATCCTCAAGCAAGGGATCCTGGGCGATATCTGGACCGTGCGCACGTTGATCGCCGGCAGCGAAGCCTACCGCATCAAGGATCCCAACTCTGTGGCACGGCAAAGCGCCATACGGCGGGGTAATCCTGGATTCGTCCGTACATAACTTCTACCTGTTCAAATGGCTGTTCGGCGGGGTAAGGGATGTACTGGGCTTTGCCTCCAAGATCATCCCGGAGGGCGAGATGGAAGACAACGGCCTGATCCTCGGGCACCTGGCCAACGGCGCGGAGTTCCAACTCAATACCACCTGCACCTTCGAAATCCCCTGGACCGAGCGGGTCGAGATCTACGGCAGCCAGGGCGGGATGATCATCGACCAACTGGCGAACCCGGTGGTCAAGTATTACCTGGGCTCCAACGACATCGACGGCACGGTCGTCGAAGGTGTCCCGTTCGACCCGATGGCCTGGAAATTCAACTCGATGATCGCCGAGGTCGGTGATTTTGTCCATGCCGTTATCGAAGACCGCCCGCCGCGCATCGACCCGGCAGATGCGCTCTACGCTCTCAAGGCGGCCGAGGCAGTTGCCCGGTCGATCGAGACCAAGCAAGCCGTGACCCTATAAGGGCAATACCCTCTTGAATCCGGCAAGATGACCACCCCGCTTTAATCTCTGCACGGTTTAGGAGAATCCCATGTCTGATGTTTCCTTCAAACCCATTGGCATTGACCGCGCCCGACTGATCGGCCTGATGAAGACGCGCGGTCTGGATGGCATTTTCCTGTCCTCAGCCGGAGAATGTCTTCTATGCCACCGGCTATCCCTGCCTGCCCGGCAGCGGCAACCCGATCATCCATGCCCTGCGCAACCAGGATCCTTATTTCGTCTTTACTGGGTAGCGGATGGGCAGATCGTCCTGCTGTGCTGGGGACCGGCGGCGATGGGTATCGATTACGGCGCCGAGGATGTGCGCATGTCCTTCACCGCCCAGATGGCAACCGACGACCTGGCGGCCCTGATGGACGAAAAGCTCAAGCCGGGCTGCACGGTGGGGTCGAGTCGACCTTCCCCTATTACGCCTTCCGGCTGCTGGAAGAACATGCCAAGCCGGCGAATATCCAGGTCATCGACGACCTGCTTTCCCAATTGCGCCTGGTCAAATCCCCGGCGGAGATCGAGTTGATCCGCCAGAGCACGCAGATCATCGACCGGACCGTCATGGAGTTGGCACAGAACCTGCGCCTGGGCATGGGCCGCCTGGAGTTGATCCGGGAGGCCAAAGCGCGCATGCTACAAAACGGGGCCGACGGCATGGATCACGTCACGGTGGCCTTTGGGACGGCCAACCCGGAGATTGCCCTGGACGAGCCGCTCGAGCCGAACCAGATCGTGACCCTGGACCTGGGCGCCGTTTACCAGGGCTACGTCTCCGACAATCGCCGCCTGGTCTACACCGGGACGGTGCCGGAGGCGCTCAAGGAGCTGCACAAGAAACTTTGCTGGGTGGTGGCCGAGATGGGCAAAGCCCTGCGCCCCGGCAAGACCTTCTCGGAAGTGCATGCCTATGCCTGCTGAACTGTACGCCAAAATGGGCATCGACCCGATGTACCTGCACGTCGGCCACAGCGTGGGCTTGCAGGTGGAGGAACGCTGGATCATGTCGGATGACCCGACCCCAGTCCAACCAGGCATGGTGCTGAACATCGAACTGTACTCGCCCAGCGAGGAAGGCGTGATGATCGGGGACGAGGAGACCTTCCTGGTCACCGAGGCGGGGCCGGAGCAACTCAGCACCCTGCCAGTGGATATCATCGAGAAAAAGTTCTAATCCTCATTCCAAGAAGGAGAATTTACCATGGCAGACATCAAACCGTATCTTCAGAAAATGGTGGATCGCTTCGCCAATCCCGCCGTGCAGACCAGCCTGAAAGGTTTCACCAAGACCCTGCAGTTCAAGTTCACCGATACGAACGAGAACTGGCTGATCAAGACGGTGGACGGAAAGAAAGCCACCCTGACCCAGGAAGCCGCCGAGAAGCCCGACATTTTGGTCACAATAACCACCGATATCCTGGCCGGCATCATGGATAAGAAGATCAACGGCACCGCCGCCTACATGCAGCGCAAGATCCAGGTCAAAGGGGCCATGGAAGACCTGATGAAGCTGCAGAAGATCATGATGTAAGCGCCAGGAACCGATCACGATATTTGCCAATGGGACACGAAGGAGAATCTTTGTGCCCCGGTAAACCATATTCCCAGGGGTGAACTTTGCGTTCAGAGAGGCGCCCATGACAGAGCAATCAGGCACGACGGTAAAACGCTCAATCGGATTCCTGTTCGGCATGTGCACACTGATGTTGGGCGCCAACCTGGTTTGGGTTGCATACAACAGCGTTTTGCTGCCAACGCTGGTTGAAAAGGTGATGACCAATGGCAAGGGACTCGCCGTCGGCCTGATTGGTTTCTTCGGGACGCTGTTGGCGGTTATCGTAAGTATTCTTTCGGGCATTATCAGTGACCATACTGCCAATAGATGGGGGCGGCGCACCCCGGCGATCCTGATTGGAGCCTTGCTGGCCCTCCCGCTGATCGGATTACCCTCCCTTTTTTTGACCCCCGCACTGCGGGCCAGCCTCCTGCCGGTGGCGCTGCCGATCATTATCATCAGCTTCTGTGGCATGCAATTCTTTTCCAACATTGGAAACGGAGCCTGGTGGCCACTTCTGGTTGATATCGTCCCGGAGCACCAGCGCGGCACCGCCGCCGGAATACAGGGATTTTTTACCATGCTCGGTTCGGCCCTTGGCATCGTCGTGATCACGCTCCTCAACCAGAACGGCCAAACCGGGCAGGCGTTGTGGCTGGTCGGTGGAATCTTCGCCGTCACCGGCATCGTCAACGCCCTGGTAATCCGAGGCAAGGACAAACCGGCTGCTCTATCAGAACGCATCAGCTTGTGGAAAGCCATGCGAGACATGTTCAAGGTACGCACGCGCGTGGTAGTGTTCTTCTGGTTGGTATTCGCGGTCCTACTGGCTTTCATGGGACTTAACAGCCTGCAATTCTTCGCACGCTATTTCTTCGAGGTGTATTTTCCAACCATCAGCCCGGATGCTGCCTTCCGGACGATGGGCGGCATCAGCTTGGTGGTCACCATGCTGGCAGCATTCGGGTCGGGGGTACTCTCGGATAAAATTGGCCGACGAAAGCTGCTGCTGGGGTCAATGTTCGCCAGCGCAGTCGCCACCCTGTTCATGGGATTATCCAGCAACTTCATACTCTTTCTGATCCTGGCTGGCATCCGTTCCGCCGCCACCGGGCCGCTCCTGGCAATCGCTCCAGCGCTTGCCAGCGACCTGGCGCCTAAAGACGAGGCCGGGCAATACATGGCCTACAACAACCTGTCCACCGGACTCTCCGGCGCGCTGGTCTCACTCATCTTCGGCGTGCTGCTCGTCACGATGACAAGGACCACTTTCATGGCTCTCTTCATCATTTCGGCCATCTTCTTCCTGTTGGGGGGGATCGTATTCGCTGTCAAGGTGCCACAGAAAGAGCTGGATGCCCGGATAAGGGAAACCAGTTGAGAATCGACAAAATCCGCTTGAGATTCCTCATTATCCTTTTAGCTGCCATCCTGGAAGGGTGCCGACCGGCGGTCAATTCTTCGAACCAGAAGTTAAATAACCAGAAAACATTCACATTCCAAGCCACCCCTTCGACTATCGAACCAAGCCAAACGCCCCCAACCAGCACAAAGACCTCAACTCCATCCCCAACGATGGCCCCTTCCGAGGAGAAAAGGACACCCGTCTATTTTAGCGCTAAGAATTCAACTCCATTTCCAAGTGCAGCGTGGGACGGAGTTAGCTCCGAAGCATATTACGTTGCCATGGGCCGGCAGGCAGCAGGTCGAGTCATTCTGCAAAAAGTACCCCTGGTGAACCAACAAGACTACACTTCATGTGGAGAAGCAGCTCTTGCCATGGTGTGGAACTACCGGCATCCGAACTGGGCATTGGACATTGAAACGCTCGAATCGACAGGCCTGAAGATCGGCGCGTATTTTCCGGCTAGCGTTCCAAAACCGCAGGGATACCTGGGGACATCTCCGGCTGGAATGGAAGCCATCGGGAACTATTATGCCGAAAAGTATGGGCTGCTTCTGCCAAACGTGGGAAATATCAACCTTGATGGTGGAGAGGGATATGCTCAATTGGAGGCAAGAGGCCTGCTCTATAGTCAATTATCGGCCGGTAACCCGGTTATCATTGAGGTCACAGATGCTATAGGAAGCCCCAGTAAAACGTATAACGACTCGCATTATGTGACCGTAACCGGGATGAATTTTGACACCGGCATGGTCACATACAACGATCCGTTAGTAAACGTAAGCATGAGCGGAAAATATTCGGGGTATGGCAGGTTTGCAGAATGGAATGCCATCTGGGACTCCTGGGCCAATAACAGGGACATCAATCCCGGCCTGGGCGGATACGCCGGCCGGGGATGGTACATGATCGTGCATTAAGGACCGGCACCAGTGAAGTCGAACCGTTTCTTTTTGGTACACATGTCCAGGCATCACTGGATAGGGGAGGGGAGTGCATATAACAGTGAAAACATACCAGGAAAGCGGAGCATTCTTCAATTCCACAAAGGTGAGCGCAAAAGTTCATCAACGCATCCGAGTATTGAGTTCGACATCCAGTTTTTATTGGGGTGGGGGACTTGACATGTCGAATAATTCGCCTCTTGACCATGCTTTCGATAAGTATTATTATCATAAACATAAGGATATTCATATATGGATGACCCTACCATCGCTCAAGCTATCGAAAGATACCTGGAATTAGTCAAATTGGCGCGCAGCCCCAATACAGGCCGTACCTATGCCAATGCCATGCACGTTCTGTGCGACGTGCTGAAAGAAAATGATGTGGATCCGCAGAACTCCCCCGCATCTGGATTTAACAGAAGATGCGGTGGTCTGGATGGCCATTGCGCTCAAGGATCTATCTCCTGCAAGCGAACAGCTCTATCTTGCCGCGACAACCAGTTTCTTCAAGTTCCTCGCGGCAGAAAGATTGGCTGAAATCAATCTGCCCCGCTTGAACCTTCTGCGCGTACAACGTGCCCGGCGGCCAGGCCAACGCCTGCCTCAGTTTCCCAGGGAGGATATCGAGAACATCCTTGAATTTGTGAACAATATCACAAATAACTTGCCAGACAACCCGGAAATTCGGTTACGCGCAATGCGTGACCGCGCCTTTTTACTGACCCTGGCTGATACGGGACTGCGTGTGCACGAGGCCTGTAATTTGCGCCGCGGCGACATTGATTGGAATGAAGGCCGTGCAGTGATCATCGGGAAAGGCAATAAACAAGCGGTTGTGCGCTTCTCCACACGCAGCCTAGAAGCATTGAAAGGATACCTTTCTGTACGCGCCTTTTTGGACGGCGCATCAGGGCGTCCGCTCCCCTCCCTGCCCCTCTTCGCCCGCCATGACAAAGGCGCGGGAAAAAAGTCAAGCCGATCACAACCACCACCGGGCGGAATATCGTCAGCGAGCGCGTCCGCCAGGCGTTAGGCGATGAGGCAGAAGGCCGTATCACCCCGCACTCGTTCCGGCATTATTTCGTGACAACCGTCCTGCGGGCCTCGGGCAATCTCAAACTGGCCCAGGAATTGGCCCGCCATGCCAACATCCAGGTTACCCAGCGTTATGCCCATCTTTCAGACGATGAATTGGATAAAGGGTATCATGACATTTTCGAGAAATGAAGTAAACTTGACATTCATTCCATATTTACAAAGGATATTTTTACCACAAAGGCCACGTAGGAATAACAATCATGAAATTCTTTGTTCCATCCCTGGCTTTATGTATGCTCGTACTTTCCGGGGCTGCCTGCGCTCCATCGGCGGCTTCGCCTGAACCAGTGCCTGTAATCCAGACGGTCGAAGTGACCCGGGAAGCGACCAGTGTGCAAACATTCGTGGTGACACGTGTGGTGGAAAAACCCATCACCGGCACACCCTCACCCACCCCCATACAAACACTCACCCCAGCCCTGTCCCCTACCGTCGCCCGAACGCCTACGAAGACGCCAACGCCGGCGCCTCCGCGTGTCACCATCCTGGTCACTTCAGCCTGTTTGTACGGACCAGGTTCTGCTTATCTTTATAAATACGGATTGAACGCCACTGTCTGGATGACAGTAATCGGGCGAAACATGGATGGCACCTGGTTGAACGTCAAGGCCCCCGTTGACCCCGTCTCGAACGCTTGCTGGATCAAGGCGACCCTGGTTAAATTCGACACAGGAAACATCCAGGATGTTCCAATTGTATGGACGGCCCTTCCGTATTCGACCCTGTATAAGCCGCCGGCAGCCGTCAGCGCCAACCGCGTTGGTAACGTAGTCTCAATATTTTGGCAGCCGGTCTGGATGACGGAGGACGATTACGAGGGTTACCTGATCGAAGCCTGGGTCTGCCAGGGCGGTACGCAGGTCTTTCTCCCGATCGGCTACGTCACATCTTTTGATCAGAATAGTTCCATGATGGTCGTCCAGGTCAATGATGAACCCGGCTGTGATGTGCCATCCAGCGCCCGGATCTATACCGTAGAAAAGCACGGCTATACCGATTACCGGATGATCCCATGGCCGGGATTTCAATTCGATAGAAACCCCTACTCCATAACTATGGCAGCGAATAAGCACACCACCCCTTTGAAATACCACCTAGCCTTAACGGCTGCGCTGCTGCTTGTGCTCGCAGGGAGTTCCTGCACGCTCTCACTGAAGAGTCCTGCCGCGGCGCCCGGCATCCCGACCGTCCAGGTAACCCAGGAGGTAACCCAACTTGTGACCCGGGCAGTCACTCAAGAAGTGACCCAGATTGTCAAAGTCCCTGTCACTCTCACGCCTTCAGACACTCCGCTGTATACCGTCACTCCTTCGCTCATCCCGAGTAGTACAAGCACTCCTACAATGCCACCCACGCCTGAACCGCCGGTTGTCACAATCCGGGAATATACCGATTGCCTGTACGGACCAGGAAGCATGTACCTGTACAAATACAGTGTATTTGCCAACAGCCGGATGGAAGTAGTCGGGCGCAACATGGATGGCACATGGCTCTTGATCCAAGAGGTCAATGGCTGGAATCCATGCTGGATCCAGGCATCACAGGTGGAGGTCAACACCAACGTACTCGAGGCTGTGCCGGTTGTCTCCGCCGTGCTGCCATACTCAAACCAATACAATGCTCCAGATGCAATTGCACGCCGGAATGGCAGCGAGGTGACAATTTCGTGGAAAGCGGTCTGGATGTCCTTGGACGATTATCGCGGATATTTAATAGAGGCCTGGGTCTGCCAGGGCGGCACGCAGACTTTTGTACCGATCAGCTATGTTCCTGCCCTCGCCAACAACACTGGCATTCTGTCAATCAATGTGACAGACGAACCCGGCTGCAGCGTCCCATCCAGCGCGCGCATCTATTCTGCGGTAAAGCAGGGTTACTCGGCATGGGCCAATATTCCCTGGCCAGGGAATTGATCCGTTATTCATACCAATTGGCCGATCGCATCGACCAGCCGGTCGATCTGCGCGCCCGTATGGGTGGAAAAAATGGCGATCCGCAATGCTCCGCCAGCGGGAGTGCTGGTGTAGGAACGGACCAGTTCTACTGCAATGGCCTGCTCGATGAGACCCCGTTTTATCCTCTCCAGGCTGACGCCCGGATGGCCTGCCAGGCAAATGATCGGCACCGGCGAATCCGCCAACTCCCAGCCCAGAGACCGCAAGCCGTTGCGCGCCCGGGCTACGTTTTCCCACAACTGATGACGGAGCCCTGGGGTAGCACTTGCCACGGCCAAGGCACGCGCAGAGGCTGCCACTACCACCAGGGGCAGCGGGCTGGCGCCGGCACAGATGCGGGAAGCGCGATCAAGGTTTTCCACCCAGTCCGCCTCACCCCAAATCACGCCGCCAAAACCGCCCAAGGCTTTTGCCAGCGTCGCAGAAGTGCGGCAGTCTTCATCCATAACACCAAAATATTCTGGCGTGCCGCGACCATTTTCGCCCAGGACGCCTACGCTGTGGGCATCATCCAAGTAGACAAGCCCTTGCAATGGCTTAACCAGTGCCAGATATTCCGGGAGAGGTGCAATCTCGCCGGAGACCGGGAAAACACCATCGCTCAAAACCAACGGACGTTCCTGAGGGCGTAATTCACTGCGCAGGTGCTCCGCCAGACTTTGCGGGCGCAAATGGTGAAAGGGCGTGATAGGCAGGTTGGTGGCGTTGGCCGCATCCCACAGGCTGAAGTGCGCCGATGAATTGATGAAGATATGGTCAAAACGATTACCGGTCGCCTGGGTCAGGATGGAAGCTCCCAAATAGCCGGAAGCAAAATAGAGCACCTTTTCGGCGCTGAAAAAATCGCAGGCGGCCTGTTCCAACTTGTCATAGATTGGGTGTTCACCGTACCCACCGCGTGAGGTGGCGGTAGAAAAACCATACTCTTGCAAGGCTGCCTGCGCGGCTTCCAGAACGGCCGGGTGATTTTGCAAACCAAGATAACCGGTGCCGGCAAAGTAATCCATCACGCGGCCGTTGAAGACTGTTCGTGCCCCTGCCGGGCTTTCCATGTGTAGTGACATATAAGGTTAAGGCTATCTTATCATAAACACCCAAGAAGAGAGCAGAGAATAGAGAAAGGAGGAAAAAGGGCCAGGGGGAAGGGAAATATGGGCCTTTCCAGTGCAATTGCAATCATTTCCGGCCATAAAATTGGGGCAGGAGAAAAAGAAGAGGCTCACCGTGATGTCGGAAGGACCTTGGGACTGACGGTGATGTTTGCCCTTATTGTTAGTGGAGTTGTCTTCGCCATCAAGGGAACGGTCATCAGCTTCTACAAAATTACTCCGGACGTGGCTTTTTACGCAGATCAAGCATTGATCATCCTGGCGCTATGGATAGTGATTCGTTCTCAAAACACGATCTTAACCATTGGAACGTTGCGCAGCGGCGGCGATACACGCTATTCGCTTTTCCTGGACGGGATCATCATCTGGATACTGGGGGTGCCTATGGCAGTGCTGGGAGGCTTTATCCTGCACCTGCCTGTCTACTTTGTCTACCTGATGGTAATGTCGGAGGATATGAGCAAAGAAACCTGTGATAGATCAAGACTAACCAGGGGTTAACGGGACTTCAACCTGACCAAGAAGTTCCTGGACTACCCTGACAGTTGACCCACCCTCCATGGCATTTTCCGGATCGATGATCATGCGATGTGCCAAGCAGGCAACTGCAATGGATTTCACATCATCCGGGAGGACAAAATCGCGCCCAGCCAGGGAGGCACGTGCCTGAGCAGCCCGGAAAAGCGCCAGGCTACCGCGGGGACTGGCTCCCAACGCCAGGGCAGAATGAGTACGCGTGGCGTGTACCAGTCTTAGGATATATTTTCTAACGCCCTCGGCGACATACACGGAACGCACCTGGCCTTGGAACCCCTGAATGCTTTTCCCTTCGACAGCCTGGCCCAGCGTTTCGATCGGGTGGGCCAGTTGCTGCATCTGCAGCATGGTGTCTTCGTTTTCGGAATCCGGGTAGCCCAGACTTAGGCGCAGCAGGAACCGGTCAAGCTGGGCTTCCGGGAGGGGAAATGTTCCTTCAAACTCGACCGGGTTCTGAGTTGCCAGCACCAGGAATGGCCTTGGCAGCGGGTAGGTCACTCCATCGACCGTGACCTGGGCCTCACCCATGGCTTCCAGCAGGGCACTCTGGGTGCGCGGCGTGGCCCGATTAATCTCATCTGCCAGAAGGATGTGGCTGAAGGCCGGCCCGGGGCGGAACTCGAACTCGCGCGTCTTTTGATTGAAGACCGAGACGCCGGTGATGTCGTTTGGCAGCAGATCAGGAGTGCACTGGACACGTTTAAAATCCAAACCGGTGCTGATCGCCAGGGCGCGCGCCAGCATGGTCTTACCGGTTCCGGGGGCATCCTCGATCAAAACGTGCCCTTCGCACAGCAAAGCGATCAGCAAGCGCTCGATGACCGTGCGCTTCCCGACGATCACTTTTTCGATATTCTTGATAACCGCCTCCGCAAATTTCTTGACATCCTCCCCTTTGCTATCACCGGCCTGACTTTCTACTACCATGGTATTTACTCCTCAGTCCTCGCCCTTAGGAGAGGTACTATTTGATATCCCTCTGATCTTGAGATGATCTGGAATTCCATTCCAAATTTTCACCAGCCACACTACATTCAATTGCCAACGAAGTGCATTCCATTGGCGGAGGAGGTACGTCTTTTGCGGCGAGGATGGGCGATAGCTAACCAAATTAATCCCATCCACCAGTTTTTCAATCGCGTTACCCAAATACTCTGCACGGGGAATCCACTTCCTGCCGGCAATCAGCTTCTGGAGACTCCTCAGCAGAGAGGCGGAGAATTCATAGGGAGTGGCGCCCGGATCCACTACAACAGCCAAATGAGAACCGTAGCGTTTCAAACGTTTATAGATCTGCGCAGCCATAGCTGCTTCCGGAAGCCGGCGTAAGCGGATCTCGTCAGAAATCATCAGAACCATGCCTATTATCGCTCCCAAGACGATTATACCGAGTAGTGATAACCAAATGGAGGGCATGAAGCCGATCGACTTGTTAATAGTTACACCAATGGCCAGATTCAGGCCTGGTGCTACCGTAGGCGAAGATTGCCCAGGCCTTTCCAGTCGGGGTGAAGCTGCAGTCGGTTCGAATGACACCCAGCCGATGCCGGGGAAATAAACCTCCACCCATGAATGCGCGTCGGCTTCGGTCACTACAAAACGCTTAGAATTAATGTTATATACCCCGCTGGCATAGCCAAGTGCCAGGCGGGCCGGGATACCTGTTTCCCGCGCCAACACAACCATCGCAGAGGCATAGTAATCGCAATAGCCTTTTTTTAAGTCAAACAGAAAATAATCCACCAGGTCCTGCTGCTTGGGTGGAATTGGGACATCCAATGAATATGGATAGGTGCGCAAATAATTTTCGATTGCAAGCGCCTTGTCGAAAGCCGTTGGCTTGGAGGCGGTCAATTGGTTGGCCAACGCCTTGACCCGTTCCGGTATGCCTTGTGGAAGCACAAGGAATTTCTGCCTTACCCAATCGGGGTAATCCTGGCCGGCAGCCCGCAATTCGTTCACATCCGCCACCGAGACAAGAGAGTGGACCCGATAGTTGGTGGATCCAGAGATCTGCAAGCCAAACAAGTCACCCGGAGAACGCCAAGCCGCCTGGCCGGGAAGATTTAGCGTCACCGGTTCACCGGCCGCATAGACGCTCCCGCTTAAATTTTCCACCGGGAAAACATCCTGTTCCACCAGGGTGGCTCCATTCGCGTGATCCGGTTGGATAGCTTGGTTGGCCTGATAAGAGCTGGTTTGGGTTCCACTCGTGCTCCAACCATGTCCGGTATACAAATCATAAGTAGCGCTGCGCCAGTAAAGAAGTGGCAACTGCCCGCCAGAGATAAGGGTCGCCAAGTTCCTGACCGAGACTGTCATCACTACGTGTTCTGAGAGCTGTGGACTTGAAATAATAAGGAAGTCGCGCGGGCTGGCCTGGAGCCTTGTTCGTACTTTCCGTAACGCCATTAGCAGGCGCACTTTGGATGCTCACCGTGGCCTGGGTGGTGCTTGCTCTTTGCTCGATAAGCCATTCCCGGATACGCCGGATTGAAATTGAAGATAGAACCGCTGAAAAAAGAACCAGCCCAATAGTGACCATGAGGGCGGCATTGGTGATCTGGCGTCCCTTGCGGCGCGGATAGGCCACGCCAGATCCGTCCCAGATTTGTTTGCGGCGCTCAAACTGGACTACCGCCAGGAGGAATAATGTTGCCCCTAATGCCACATAATTTGTTATTGTAACTCGCCGACTATAGGCCAGCACACCTGCACAAAGCATAAAAGCCGGGAATGCTGCCAGCAAGGCATCCTTCCAAACCACAACCACCCAGCCGGCCCAGGCAGATATGAACCAGATGAGCACACCCCAAATCATACCGATGACCAGCGGATCATATGCAGAAGGATTGATCATGCGGGCAGAGACCCAGACTTCAAACTGACCCAATAATATCCCTCCCATCGAGAGCAAATCCTGCCAGGCCATGGCCAATGGCCTTATGTCCGGTGGAACAAATTTTTCGATGGAGACCAGGCTTGAGAAAAGGCGGAAGGTTTCGACCAACACATTCCCAACCTGCCCACTCAAACCGCCCAGGAACAATAGAATATAAAAGAAACCAATTATGATGACAACGACCAGCGCTTTAAAACCCGGTTGTCTAAAAATGCCAAGGATCCAACCAAGCAGCAATCCAAAGAGCGCAATCGGCCAAAGCGAGCCCCAATCCGGACCCAAGAATGTGTCGGTGAGGCTGACAACGGCGGCTAAGAGCAGTACGAAAAGGAGTCCAAGGGAGAACAGCCCTTCGAGGCGTCTGGACGGGGGAAATAGAAAGGCCAGTCGATCGGTCAATCGATGCTCTGCCAATTCGACCTCCCTTGATCCATGAAACGCTTACGTGCTTCAATCCCGCTTGATCGTCTGCGGTTGTTTCGGTTGGAGGAAGAATACGCTTCTTCCAGCAATGTTCTGGGCATAAGGGAATAGGGGATGTTGCGTCTGGATAGCAAAGCAGAAACCAGCCCCTGGTCAGATGGTTGACCAAATTCCGTGGGATCGACAAGCAAAACCTGCATACTTCCTGGGAGAATTCCCCCCAAAGACGCCACCCAGAGGGGGCTGCAAGTGGGTGTGATAACTATCAGGGAACCCGCCCGGATAGGCCGGCCCAAAGTAAACAAGTCGGCCAAGGGCCGGTCACCTGGCCCGGCAGCAGCCAGGGCACACAACAAGTTCCACCGCTGTGCAGAACCAGAGCGCGGCTCCATCCAAACCATCTTCGGACCGGCCAGTGTCAGGCCGACTCGGTGATGTTCTCTTAAACCACGCGTGACCAGCGAAGCAGCCAGGACGATTACCAATTCAAGGGTCGAAAACAGACCACTCCCAGCCTGTACCGATGCATCAAGATCAGCAAAAACCCACCAGTCCTCTGATGCAGCCGCTTCGAGTTGCCTTACCATCAGGGTGTCCCGATGAGCCGAAGTGTGCCATTGTATGCGCCGGAGACTGTCCCCCGGCATATAATCCCTTACGCCAACTGCGCTGACCTGCTGGGCGAACGCCTGACGGTTATGCCGCTTATTGTCTGCTTGCCCGCCCGGTGGAATATGAAGCTGAGCCAGCGGCAACTGAGGGGGCATCACCAAAATTGTACTCACATGCGGGTCGCGCTTGGTCAATGTATAAATCCCAAGGGGATCGCTGGTGCGAAGGCAGGTAGGGCCGAGCCGATAAATCCCGCGCTGCTTGAACGAGTGATTCAGGGTACGCCTGCGGGTAATTTGCGGTTCAACATCCGTTACCAGGCGAACCGGTTCAACCAATCTATCCGATTCGTCGATAATCTCGATCCAGACAACCGGCAACTTACTTTTATTTCTGAGCAGGAGTTGCTCAGGCACCGACTCTCCCACATGTGCCCAAGCAAGATCAATCTTACGTACAACACGCAAGCCTTGTTCGATTATACGAATCCATACTGCCCCCAGCAGCCAGGCACCCCCAAAACCAATCAAAAACGCCAACCAACCGCGATATCCCGTCAGAGCATAGAGTGCAGCAAAGAGTATGATCAGGAAGGGTAATAGCTTTGCATTCAGTTGACGCTCTGGCCTGGGATGAGTATCCTGGGGACGCCGCTTACCCATCGCCTACCTCTCGTTCAATACCAGTAAAGCCATATTTGGAGTCAGGCGGCAAACACTTCCTTACTTTAAGAGATCTTCGGCATAGTGACAGGCGACCTGATGATCCGGGCGGATCTCCCGCAGGAGCGGCTCATCCACTGAGCAATTTGCCTTTGCAAGCGGGCAGCGCGGGTGGAAATGGCAGCCGGAAGGCGGGTTGATGGCATTAGGGATTTCTCCGACTGGCATCGGTTCGGTGCGGCGGTGGCGCGGATCGGGAACCGGCACTGCTTCGAGCAGTGCCCGCGTATAAGGATGGGCGGAATGCTCGTAGACCTCACTTAAAGGACCCACCTCGCACAGCTTGCCGAGGTACATGATCGCGATCCGGTTACATACATATTTGGCAGTCGCCAGGTCATGGGTAATGAATAGATAAGTTAGATCAAATTCTTTCTTTAAATTCATCATCAAATCAAGCAGGAGCGCCCGCACAGAGACATCCGCCATGGCAATCGGTTCATCGGCAATGATCAGCTCGGGATGGGTAATCATAGCGCGCGCCAGAACCACGCGCTGGCGTTGTCCTCCCGAAATCTGGTGAGGAAACAGATCATAGAAAGCTTCGGGTGGGTTCATACCAACAGCATGGAAGATTTCCATAACCCGGTTGCGCCGTTCGTTTGGGGATAACTCCGGCATATGGATCTGGGCAGGATGCTCAATGGCCTGGCCGAGAGACATGCGCGGGTTGAGTGAGGCCAGGGGGTCCTGGAAGATGATCTGCATGCGGGACCGTAATTTCCGCATTTCCTCGGGTGAGAGACTCTGCAAGTCGATACCGTCAAAAACAACCCGCCCTGAGGTCGGTTCATACAAGCGCAGGACCAGCCGACCAATTGTGGATTTTCCAGAACCGCTTTCTCCGGCCAGGCCAAAAACTTCACCTCTATGGATAGTGAAGCTGACACCATCCACCGCTTTTACCGTCGGAATATTGCCGCGGTTGAGCAGGGTGGCCAGAAAACCGGATTGAACCGGGAAATGTTTGCGAAGTGCTTCAACTCGCACCAAATCTTCGCCTGCTGTGGCGACCCGAACCGATTGGGATATCTCATTCCTGGTCTTTTTTTCAGCCATTGCGAGCCTCCTGTTTATCGGCTGTATTTTGTGCAACGGCTTTTTGATAAATCCAGCAGGAAGCCAGGTGATCGCCGGAAACCGATTCGAAAGCTGGCTCTTCCTTGCGGCAAACTTCCATGACAAAGGGACAGCGAGGGTGGAACCGACACCCACTGGGTGGATGTAAAAGGCTGGGAGGCTGACCACCCATTTTATACAAATCACCACCGTCAAGCTTAATATTAGGTACAGATTTCAGCAAACCCTGGGTATAGGGATGCTTTGGATCTATGAAGACTTCCTGCGCTGTGCCGACCTCTGCCATCTTGGCAGCGTACATGACGGCTACCCGATCGGCCGCTTCGGCGACCACACCGATGTTATGGGTAATCAACAGGATGGTCAGACCAAATTCCTTCTGCAACTCCTTGAGCAGATCGAGAAATTTTGCCTCAACGATTACATCCAGGGATGTGGTGGGCTCATCTGCAATGACCAGTTTGGCGCGTAAAGCCAGAGCCAGCGAAATCATGACACGCTGTCGCATCCCGCCCGACATCTGGTGCGGATATTCTTTCAACCGTTCCCGGCGGATGCCCAAGCGCTCGGCCAATTCTTCTGCCCGAGCGTGCGCAACTTTATCACTGGTTTCGGGTTCATGGGCGTGAATGGTCTCGGTCAAGTGATCCAGGATGCGCTGGACTGGATTAAGCGAAGTCATGGGGTCCTGGAAGACCATTCCAATCTCGGCTCCACGGATATCGGGCATTTCCCGCAGGGAAAGGTCCATCAGGTTCCTTCCGTCGAACAAGAGTTCCCCGCCAGTGATGCTCGCAGGGCCATCGTGCAGGCGCATCAAGGCCTTCCCGAGGGTAGATTTCCCGCAACCGGATTCGCCCACCAGGCCAAGAATCTCACCACGCCGAATGTCAAGGGAAACGTTGTCCACGGCGCGTACCGTCCCACCGCGCGTTTTGTATTCAACGGTCAAATTGCGAATGGAATAAAGGATATCTTCAGGCATCAGCGATCCCTCAACTTGGGATTGAAAATTTCCGTCAACCCTTCACCCATCAAAGTAAATGCCAGCACAATCAGCATAATAGCCAAACCGGGGAAAGTAATCATCCACCAGGCCGTCTGGATGAAGCGCTGCCCGCGCGCGACGTCGATGCCCCAGTCCGCCAGGGTCGGCGGTAGGCCCAGGCCGAGGAACGAGAGCCCGGCCCCGGTCAGGATGGCATCCGCTACATTCACCGAAAAGATGATGGCGACAGAGGGGATCACGTTCGGGAAAATATAACGCTGCAGGATTTCCAGGCTGCGCGCCCCGATGCTTTTGGCAGCCTCAACATAGACCTCCTCTTTTACCGAAAGCGTCTGCCCGCGCACAATCCGATAATAGGTGGGGATATAAAGGACAGAGATGGCGATAATGATATTGAGTATGCTCGGGCCCAACACGGCTGTGATGGCAATCGCCAAGATCAAGCCCGGGAAAGCGTACAAGCTGTCCATCAAAAGGCTTAATAGTCGGTCGAAGGTCCCGCCGACGAAGCCGGCCAGCAGTCCCAGAGGGACGCCCAAGACCAACGATACGATCGAAGAGCTGAAACCGATGATCAGGGCTATGCGGGTGCCCCATAGCAGCCGACTCAGTACGTCCTGGCCGATGTCATTGGTACCTAAAATGAATCCGCCGGCAGTCGCAGTCACACCGGTGATTGACGCAGCTTCCCGTAGAGTGGGGAATTGGGCTTTGATGGTATTGAATTCCGTCGTCTGGACGACGGCAACCTTATCAGTCCCATCCACGACCGCCTGCAAGGTTCCTATCAGGGTAGGGTAGCGATCAATAACCGGCCGCAGGCGCAGGCCGCCCGGTTGGTTTTTGATTACCTGATCGATCTTTTGGGATTGCTCGTTCAGGGCCCCCCCGGTTGGAGCGCCCTCCACTACGGCCACTGTTGTTTGGTCGGCGCCTTCCGGGACTGCCAGATCCTGAAGCTTGTTGAAGGGCGAAGACATTGGGACGACAAGAACTGGCAGATCAACGTGCGCTCCCGGTGCAAGAAAGCTTGGCCCAACCAGGGCATCCGGGGAGTAAGGGGCGAATAATCCCGGGAAGAATGCAATGAAAATAAATCCTACCACCGCTACGGCCGAAATGGCGACAAACCACCAGTCAGCCCCATACCAGCGGCGAGCCATAAAAAGGCGGCGGACAAAACCGACCCGTTTGAGTTCCACTTCCCAGGTGGTTCCTTCGGGAAGTGCCTCGGAAGGTTGTTCTTTGGTTTTAGACACTGTTTAATACCTCACGCGGGGGTCGACCAGTGAATAGATAACATCAACAGCCAGGCTGATTAATGCTACCAACATGGCGAAGACGGTTATGACACTTTGAACAGCAGTGTAGTCCCGAGCGGAGATACGTTCCACTAGGTAGCTGCCCATTCCCGGCCAAGAAAAGACTGTTTCCGTCAAGACGGCCCCCGCCAGCAGAATGGCCACCTGCAGTCCAATCAATGTGATGACCGGAATCATGGCGTTCTTCAAGGCGTGCCCATAAATTAGAATGCGTTCCCGGATACCGCGCGCCCGCGCCGCGCCGATATAGTCGGCTTGCATCGTCTCAATGACGTTGATACGTGTCATGCGCAGGAATACGCCCGACAGGATAAGGCCCAAAGTGATTGTTGGGAGTATAAGATGCTGTAGTACGGAGAAGAACGCCGGCCAGTTCCCGGAGATCAAGGCATCGAGGGTGTAGATATTGGTAACCGTTTTGAGACTCGTGCCAATGATTGAGTCAATTCGGCCGGAAATCGGCAGCCATCCAAGCCGGACCCCAAAAAAGAGCTGCAGGAGCAACCCAAACCAGAATATCGGCAGAGAATAAATAACCACCGCATAAATCCGCAGGGAGTAGTCGACAACCTTCTTGCGCTTGGAGGCCGCCAGGGCCCCCCCATATATTCCGATCAATAATGCCAGGATCGAAGCAGGAACGATCAATTCCAATGTGGCTGGGAAGCGTTCGCTCATCTCATCAATGATCGGACGATGTCCGCCCACAAGCGAGTTCCCGAAACGCAGGGTGACCATATTCCACAGGAAACGCCCATATTGCACGATCAACGGATCGTTCAGGCCGAGCGTGGCCCGGATATGCTGGATCATTTCAGGCGTTCCTTTAGGGCCTAGCGCTGAAGTGACTGGATCACCCGGAAGGATACGCAGGATGAAGAAGACCATGGTGGCCAGGATGAAGATCATCGGCAGGGTCAACGCAATGCGGGTCAGAATATAACGGCGCAACCCTGTCGAGCCCCGCAAGAAAACGTACGCCAGCAGGAGCACCGATGGGACGCCGATGATAAGAGCAATGATTGCAATCGGAGACACGTTTTTTGTCAGTTGGGATTTTGAAGTTGGGGCGGGAGTACTCCCGCCCCAACTTCACTAGAGAGATTTATTAATTTTTGCTCATCTCAGAGTAGAAATACATGATGTCCGGACCGATATTCAGGTTTTCGGGGTGGGCGGAGTTTGAATCGCCCTTGATGTTGCTCCGGTATACCACATGCTCTGCATTGAAGAACAAGGGTACGGTAACAACCAGATCGGCATACAAATCCTGCGCCTGTTTGTACAAGTCGGCACGCTTGGTCATGTCGGTCTCGATGTCGGCCTGGTTAAGCAGGGCAACCAGTTGCTTGGCCTTGTCATTGATCGGCGTGCCGGTCAGGCTGCCCGTGGCGGGCAGGGTGACGTTGGTGCCTTCACCACGGTTGAACACGAACGGGTCGAGGTAGTTGGATGGGTCCGGGTAGTCGAAGAACCAGCCCAGTACGCCGGCTCCATAGGACTTGCCACCGGTCAGTGCGGGTACGTAGGTGCTCCATTCCTGGGACTTCAGGGTCACCTGGGCCTCGCCTGTGGCTTCGATTTGGGTCTTAATGACCTGCATCCAGGCCGCTGTCGAAGCGCCGTAGTGTTCGGGTGGGTACCACATCTCAAGCTGGACGGGATTCGTGGCCGAGTAGCCGGAGGCCTCCAGGAACTTCTTGGCCGCGTCAAGGTTCGGAGCAGAATACATCGTGTCGAAGGCCTGGTCTGCGCCCAGGAAGCCAGGCGGAATCATCGAATAGAGTGGGCTGACCTGCCCCGCGTAGACTGTGTCGGCGATCGCATTGCGGTCGATCGCTGCTGCAATGGCTTTATCGACATTCGGATCATCGTATGGTTTTATGGTGTGGTTCAGGACCAAGTAGCGGATAGAACCACCGTTGATCGTCCCGACGGTCAAATTGGAGACTTTCTTGAGCGAAGTGAGCTGGTCCGGGGAAAGGATACGCCAGGCGACATCGATCTCGCCGTTCTGGACGGCCAGGGCCATCGTGTTGGGATCGGAATAGAAGCGCACGATAATCTGTTTAACCTGAGGTTTCAGGCTTCCGGTATAGTAAGGATTGGGCTTAAGCACCATCTGCTCATCGGCGTTGTACTGGGAAATATACCAGGCGCCCACGCCATAGACCGGGGCGGTCGGGAACAAGTTGCATGCATCCGCCTTGAAGGTTTTCGGGTCGGAAGCTACATATGGAGCACCGGCCAGAATCTGCGGGAAGAAGGCAATCGGGGTCGTCAGGGTGAAGACGATGGTCTTGGCGTCCGGTGCGGTGATGCTCTTTACATATGGCACGGCCAGGGTATCGGCCACGTCGTTCGGGCACTTGGGGCCGATAGTGAGAAGGCGGTTGAGCTGTGCGGCGTAAATCGTCGCCGTTAAGGGGGTGCCGTCGCCAAACTTGATGCCGTCCTTGAGGGTGTAGGTATAGGTCAGGCCGTCGGGGGAGATGGTCCCCATGTCGGTGGCCAGATCGGGTGCCAGGTCGGTTGTTCCGGGCTTCATCAACAACAGCCCGTCGCTGATATTCCTGAGGATTTCCCAGTCGTGCGTCGAATAGGCGTCAGCCGAATCGAGGCTGGCGATTTTATCCGTGGTGCCGATAATTATGGTATTTTTGTCGGCAACGGTGCCGGCTTTTGAGGGGCCGCAGGCGGTAAACACCATACTGGCCACCATCAATAATGCAATTAATGCAATCCACTTTGGGCGGTTCATACTTTCTCCTCTTGAGTAATCACTATGGTTGAGACGATGGAAATCTTTACACGAACTGTAATTGGATTTTGTGTTTGCACCTCCTTTCATTTCCACTTTATTATACAATAATTTGTAGCATTATACGCATCAAAGAAGGGATGTCAAGGAAACATTGACATATTCCGCGTAAATCAATGATAAACTCAGCATTGTTAATGAAATTTTAAGGAAAGGAGGCGCACTTCATGATAATCAAGAATACCGTTCAAATCATGCGAATCTGCATCAATGCTGTTGCTGGTGTGGTTTATCCCTTCGCGGAGTGCGCCTGCTGACCAATAAGGTCATCCAGGTACGTTGTTTTGACCACGGTGCACTCCCTGCACCGTGGTTTTTTGTTTCATGATAAGTAAAGAGAGTAACTATGGCTGTCATCGCTCCCCCTACAACCTACTTCGATTTCCGCAAAGCCCTGACGAAGAATAAATTGGTCAGCCTTTGGCGGATGATGCCAGATTACCGGCTGGCCTATGCAGCCGCGAATCTGTCCCTGGGTATTTCGGCAATGGCAAAAATGGCGACATACCTGCTACTGCGCAATTTTGCCGATACCATTTTGGGCGCCACCCAGCCCTTTGCCGGGACGCTTTCGCGAACCCTGATCCTGATCGCGGCCGGATTTCGTCGTCCTGGCTTTGTTCGAAGGTGGATTTGCGTTCCTTTCCGGACGCCTGGCCGCTTACTCTGCCGAGGGCATTACCCGCCGCCTGCGCAACTTCCTTTATGACCATATCCAGCGGTTGAGTTTTGCCTATCACAGTAAAACCCCCACCGGCGACCTGATCGAACGTGTCACCTCGGATATGGACTGCAGTGCGAAGTTTCTTCAACGATCAAGCCATCGGCGTGGGACGCATTATTGCGTTGTTCGTCATCAATTTTCTTGCCATCCTGGCCTTGAATTGGAAATTGGCCCTGGCCTCCATCGCGGTGGTTCCGGTCATCCTGGTTGTCTCGTTGTGGTTCTTCAAGAAGGTGACCAAAGCATATGAAGCCTACCAGGAGCAGGAAGCCATCCTTTCCACCACCCTTCAAGAAAACCTGACCGGCGTACGTGTGGTCAAAGCCTTTGCCAGGCAGGATTATGAAAAGGACAAGTTCGAAAAGGATAATCTGGAAAAATTCCTGCGCGGCCGTAAGTTCATCAGGATGCACTCCCTTTTTTGGCCGCTTTCCGATATCGCCTGCGGTTTCCAGATGCTGGTTGGATTTGTCTTCGCAGCCTATCTGGTCATCCATGGCGAGATCTCCGTCGGAACGTACCCGGCCTATGTTGGCCTGGTAGTCTGGTTGATCTGGCCCATGCGTAACCTGGGCCGGCTGGTCGTCCAGACTTCGACCGGATTGGTCTCGCATGAACGCCTGATGGAAATTGTCAGGCAGGAGCGTGAACCCCTGACGGATGGCAAGATTCAGCCGAAGGGTCCGGTGAATGGCGAAATCGTTTTCGAGAATGTCTCTTTCCAGTACGAAGACGGGAGTAATGAGGTGCTCAAGAATATCTCATTCCGCTGCCAGCCCGGACAGGCGATCGCCCTGCTCGGCTCGACCGGATCGGGCAAAACCTCCCTGGTCAATCTGCTGCCGCGTTTCCACGATTACACCGGAGGACATATCCTGCTGGATGGCGTGGAACTGAAAGATTATTCGCGCGAGTACCTGCGGCAGCAGATCGGCATCGTGGAACAGGAACCTTTCCTGTTCAGCCGCTCCATCCGCGAAAATATCATGTATGGAGTTGACCGCGACGTTCCACAGGCAGAAATTGAAAAGGCCGCCAAGGCCGCCGCCGTACACGAGGTTATCCTGACATTCCCGGATGGCTACAACACCCTGGTTGGCGAAAAAGGCGTAACGCTCTCCGGTGGGCAGAAACAACGTGTTGCAGTCGCACGCACCCTGCTTAAAAACCCGCGCATCCTCATCCTGGATGACTCGACCTCTTCCGTGGATACCGAAACCGAGGCCGAAATCCGCGCTGCCTTGAATCAATTGATGGAAAACCGGACCACCTTCATCATTGCCCACCGTATCCAGTCGGTCATGAATGCCGACCTGATCCTGGTCATGGATAAAGGCGCCATCGTCCAGATGGGCCGGCACGAAGAACTGGTTACCCAGGAAGGCATGTACCGGCAAATCTATAATATCCAGACTCGTATCGATGAAGAACTGGAACAGGAATGTAAAAGAGGAACTATGTCTGACGAATTGATCGAACTCGAAGAAGAAGAATATACCAGTCAATTGACTGCCCCAACATTTACCCGCATCGCCGCCTTGGTAAAACCACACTGGCGCTGGATGGCCGGATTCCTGGCAGCCATCGTGGCGACTGCCGTCCTGGATGCCTGTTTCACCTATATCAACAAGCTCATCATTGACCAGGGCATCGTCCCCGGAAAATTCAACCTGGTGATGAAATATGCCATGGTTTATGGCGGCATCCAACTGGTGGAATCCGGGCTGGTCTTACATTTATTTACCTGGTCGGCATTCTTGGCGAGCGCATCCAGTATGACCTGCGTAAATCCACCTTCAATCACCTGCAGGATCTTTCGCTTTCCTATTACAGCCAGAATGCGGTTGGCCGGTTGATGGCACGCGTCACATCGGACTCTGGGCGGGTTTCCAACCTGATGACCTGGGGCCTGCTCGATATGACCTGGGCGATTGTGAGCGTTCTTACATCGACGGTGTTCATGCTGATCATCAATTGGAGACTTGGGCTGATTGTGTTCAGCATCATCCCGATCCTGGTGATCATCGCCGTCAATTTCCGCAAGAAAATCCTGACAGAGTTCCGCAAGTCCCGCCGCACCAATTCGAAGATCACCGGCGAATACAACCAGAACTTTCAGGGCGTACGCGTGGTCAAGGCGCTGGGACGCGAGCAGGAAAACCTGCGGGAATTTTCGATCCTGACCGATAACATGTTCCAGGCCAGTTACCGGGCTGCCTGGCTTTCGGCGCTCTTCCTGCCGACCGTGCAAATCATCTCCGCTTTTGCATTGGGTGCCATCGTCTGGTATGGCGGATTGCAGAGTCAGGTTGGCGCATTTACCGTCGGTTCCATCAATGCCTTCGTCTCCTACCTGACCTTCATGATCTGGCCGGTGCAGGACCTGGCACGTGTCTATGCCGATATGCAGCATTCCATTGCCTCTGCAGAACGGATTTTCAAACTGATCGACACCCCGCCGGAGGTTCAGGACCGACCTGATGCGTTCGCAGCCGAGACGATCCGCGGCGAGATCGAGTTTGACCATGTGGACTTCTACTACGAAGATCGCAAGCCGATCCTGACCGATTTTTCCTTGAAAGTCAAACCTGGCGAGACCATCGCCCTGGTCGGACCGACCGGCGGCGGGAAGACCACCATCGTCAACCTGCTCTGCCGTTTCTATGAACCGAAGAATGGCATTATCCGCATCAACGGGCACGATTACACAGAATACACCTTGCAGAGCCTGCAGAGCCGGGTTGGCATCGTGCTTCAGACCCCGCACCTGTTCTCCGGGACGATCCGTGAGAATATCCGCTATGGCCGGCTGGATGCTTCCGATAGCCGAGGTTGAGGAAGCCGCCAGGGTTGCCGGAGCGCATGACTTCATCACATCCTTTGAAAAAGGCTATGACCAGGATGTGGGCGAAGGCGGCAACCTGCTCTCGGTTGGACAGAAGCAGCTGATCAGCCTGGCACGCGCCGTTCTGGCCAAACCCGAAATCTTCATCATGGACGAGGCCACTTCCAGTGTGGATACCCTGACCGAGGCCCTGATCCAAAAGGGTATGGAAGCCCTGATGCAGGGACGCACATCTTTCATCATTGCCCACCGCCTGAGCACCATCCGGCGCGCCGACCGCATCGTGGTCATCGAGGCTGGCCGCATTGCCGAGATGGGCACGCATGCCGAACTGTTGCGCAATCGTGGCCATTATTACCGCCTGTATACCCAGCAGTTCAAGTTTGAAAAAGAACAGGCCTATGGGGTGGTGGTTCCAAAGGGTTTGCCGGTTATCGAATAATTTTGAGGAAGGTCATGCCCAACCTATGCTGAAAAATACACATTGCAATCTCAGCAAGATCAACTGCTGTGTGCGCTGGAGCGATCATTTCGCCCTGTGCTCAAGGCTTTTGTAATCATGGTCGCGACCCTTGGCAATTAAACTCTCTCATGAACAGGTAGAATAATCAGTGTATAACATCTAATCAGGTTGCCCAATGCGCATTTATGAAATTTCCAATCCGCTGAACCGCTCGATCTGGCTTCCGGAAGATATCCACATGGCAAATTGCCATTCATGTTGCATTCGTTCCCACACCTCCATGGTCACATCCACACCCGGCTGCGCGGGCTTTTTCGGCAAAGCGTGTTGAGTCTAGATAGAAGCATCTCAGTGTGAGCCAACCTGTATTAACAGCGGGGGCAGACTCTTTCAGATTTGCATGGTAAAGGACTGGCCAGTGGATTATCGCGGGTCAATCTCGCATAAGTAGATCTCCAGTCCCTCTGACCATCTTCCAATATTCCAGCATGATGTCGCGTTTGCGGTTGCTTTGCCAGGTTTCCCCTTCCAGATGTCAGGTCAGTCGCCGGTGACAAGGCAAACAGCACAGGCTGGCAAGGCTCTCATCTATCATCGTACAAGTGCCAGTAGTAAACCCAGCGTCAGTGCACCGCCGGCCAGAATCGCTCGCAATGGCAATATCCTTTGCGAGCAACTTTTTCACGCAACCAGTGATAAGCCGTTGATCAGCATCTTCCAAGCCGGCCGGATAGGGATGCTCGGGAGAAAGGCGATAGTCTATGATCAGGGCACGCGTCCGGGCTGCAACCGCAATATTGGCTGCCAGAGGCCGGTGGGATTCGATATTACCTGCGAAGAATGTACCGCCATGAACATACAAGATTACATCGCTCATCCGATTGATCTGGTTGGTATGATCCATTCCGCCTGGTACACCGTTGGCTGAAATAGGTACCCGCTCTACACCGCTGAAACGCTGCCTAAGAAACTGAAATCGCCACCGTTTCGGCACCTTCCTTGTCTGATATTCAGTTCCTCGTTCGGGAACACATGAAAATCTTTCTCAAGCGCTATAATAATTCAATCAGATAACTCTGTAAACTTGTCAAAACAGCCTTCCTTATTCTTTCTCCAGTAAATTTCGGCATGATTATACATCCGTAGTTTCGCAGAAGGATTATTGGCGCATTGTGGAGGTTTGTAGTAAATCCATAAGAACAGAGAGAAGAGAGCAGAAAACGGAAAACAGGGAACCATGAGGGGATGCTAAAATTATGAAACAACCCAGAACCATCCGGCGGTAAATTCAACGCCCTGCGAGTGCCTTTATCACTTGCCCCACCACTTCCGTTGTCTTATACTGGTGCTGTAGAACATATGAAATCCCAGTTTTTCCGGCTTAATTAGCTTCATCCCACTGGAGGCTCAAATGGACACAGACCTGCGTACCCTGCTTAAAATCCCATCGGATCGTCTTGACACCCTGAATTCCGTTCTTCTCGACCCCAACGAACAAGTCATCAACGAGTTCCTAAAAGTGGTTGCCAAATATGGCACGCCGGAAGAGATCAACCGCAAACATGTCGAATCGCGCCGATTGCCAAACTTGCTAAAACTGGTGGAAGCCAGGAATCCGGAATACATCAAGGACTTGGAATGGTTAATGGATCAACGCGATCGAAGCGCCTTCACGTCGGTGGCGGCCTACCGGGAACGCCTGCTGGGTGGGCAAGCCAGGAACATGCACTTTACCGACCAGTCAGCCGTTACCCTCGAGGTCTCGGCACTGCAATACTTCCCCTGGATCCGCCCGATGTGTGAACGTGCCCTCCGCAACCAAACGCTTGTTCCGGGCCGTTTCATTGCGGTTCGTAAAATGAAAGAGTCAGAGGAAGACGGCGACCTGCCTGCCATCGTCGCCGCCCTGGATATCATCGGCGCCTCCTTTGTCGAAACCCTCGACACGAAGGGCACGGACGGATCGAATCCGCACCTGGGTGGGCCGGCTACCATTACCGGCTATTTTGGCGGGATCGGCCAGCCGAATGAGCATGCCCTGATGTGGCTGGATGAGTTCCTGTACTACTACACCAACTACGGTGTCCAGCACGTGCTAAATTTCAACGCCGGGACGATCCTGCTGGGCTTCATGCTCTACCGCCTGGGTGTGGACATCCAGTTCAAGATCTCGGTCTTCTTCGGCTCCGATAATCCTTACCATGCCCTCTGGATCATGATGATGGCAAAATTACTGAGCCGAGAGGATGGCACCACGCCGTTGATCGGCTTCAACTGGTCGAACTCGATCAACAACCAGACCATGGAGTTGACCGCCCAATTCCGCAAGGCGTTTGGTTTCGAAGATGTGGTGCGCTTCGAACACCACATAACTGAAACTTGGAAGAGCATCGTCATCCAGCCCTATGACCGCCGCACCGAACTGGTAGAGATTGCCGACCATGTCGCGAATATTTCCGCCAAACACGAGGGCGGCGACCCGGAAGTCGAGCAGGGCCGTGCGCACCAGTCTGATATCCTGGACTACTTCCGAGAGAAAAAGGAAGTCATCGAATCCGGCGATTGGGAGGCCATGCAGGCCAATTTCATGGACAAGGTGGAGGCCTGTGACCATACTGCCCGGGACCTGACAAGAGCCGGCTTGAGTTTTGTGGCTGCCAGGAATCTTCATAAATAGGATTAAAAAACAGGAGCGAATATGCACATCGTTCATGTCCATATTCATGTGAGGCCAGAATCCATTGAATCCTTTAAGGCCATTTCGGCCGAGAATGCCCGCAACAGCCTTCAGGAACCGGGCATCGCCCGCTTCGATGTGATCCAACAAGCCGATGATCCCACCCGATTCGAATTAATCGAAGTTTACCGAACACCCGCGGATCCAAGGGCACATAAGGAGACCGCCCACTACAACAAATGGCGGGAATTAGCCGAGCCGATGCTGGTCGAACCACGTACACGCACAACTTACAACAATATCTTCCCCGCTGACGAGGATTGGTAGATGCGCTTCGAGTTTGCCACATCCAGCCGGATCCTTTTCGGGCCCGGGATCAGTTCCGAAGTCCCCACCCTGGCTGCTCCGTTCGGACAGCGTGTCTTCATAGTGACTGATTCGCAGGAACGTTGCGCTGCTCTGTTGGAAGGGTTGTTAGCAGTGGGGTTGTTTGTAGAAGCCATTGTAGTAAAGAAAGAGCCGGATGTAGGTGGTGTTTTAATGGCTACGCGCAAGATGAAAGAATCTGGTTGCCGGCTGGTAATTGGCTTTGGCGGCGGGTCGGCTTTGGATACAGGGAAAGCTGTGGCAGCACTCGCAACCAATCCCGGCAGCCCGCTTGACTACCTGGAAGTGATCGGCGCGGGACACACACTGGAGAATCCATCCGCGCCTTACATCGCCATACCCACCACGGCCGGCACAGGGTCCGAGGTGACACGTAATGCCGTCATTACAGTACCGGAACAACGCCTCAAGGCCAGTCTGCGCAACCCATATATGCTGCCGCGCATCGCGGTGGTTGACCCCAAATTGACTTACAGTCTTCCTCCATCCAATACTGCTTCGACAGGCATGGACGCACTGACCCAGCTCATCGAACCATTCGTCTGCAACTCCCCCACCCCGCTCACAGATGCCATTTGCCGGGATGGGATTGTCCGGGCAGCCCGTTCCCTGCTCAAAGCCTGTGAAAACGGACAGGATATCCATGCGAGGGAAGACATGGCATTGGCCAGCCTTTTCGGCGGTATGGCGCTGGCGAATGCCCGCCTGGGCGCCGTGCACGGGATGGCCAACCCGATCGGCGGGATGTCGCACACCCCGCACGGGGCGGTGTGTGCACGCCTGCTGCCCCTGGTCATGGAAATCAATCTGCGGGCCCTGCGGTTGCGCCAACCCGGCTCGCCTGCCATGGACCGCTACGCCGAAGTTGCACGACTGCTGACCGGGAATGCGGATGCACGCGCCGAAGATGGTGCGGCCTGGGTAAGAGAATTGTCGCGCCAGGCGGGGATCCGCCCATTGGCGGAATACGGATTGAAGCCGGATGATTTCCCGACGCTGGTGGTGCAATCCCAGAAGGCCAGCAGCATGAAGGGGAATCCAATCACGCTGACCGACGAAGAGCTTCTCCAAATCCTGCAAGATTCCCTATGATGAAATAAATAAATCGCCGAAAGTTCTTTTACAAACATACGGCTCATGCCGCTGTACTCGGCGGCGAGGACGCCGCCTGGAGCATGACAATTTATAGCCGAGGGGCCAGAGAGACTCCCGCACGGCAGCAGTGCGTTGCTGCCGCCCAACCACCCCGGGTGGCATTAGCCTTGACTGATTTCCATAACATATGTTATTATTAACATATGTTATGGAAAGTTAATCTGGAGAGGAATAACCATAATGTCCATTGAATATGCAATTCTGGGGCTGTTAAATTTGCGACCCCTGACCGGTTATGACATCAAAAAAATGTTCGCGGGTTCAGCCGTGATTTACTGGTCAGGGAACAACAATCAAATCTATACCACCCTGGTCAAGCTACATGAAAACGAGCTGGTCACACTGGAAGTCGAGCTGCATGCAGACAGCCCTTCGCGCAAGATTTACAGCATTACCGCAAAGGGACAGGCCGAACTCAAAAAATGGCTGCTCTCTGAGCCGGAACCACCCCAACTCAAGAATTCTTTTCTGATCCAGTTGGCCTGGGCCGACCAGCTAAGCCCGGATGAATTGGATACTTTGCTGGAAAAGTACGAGTCAGAAATGCAAATGCAGGTATCCATGCTGCGGACGCAGGAACGACAAAGAAATATCGCCCCCTCCGGAACACCCAGGGATGCTTATATCAACATTACCCTGGCCCGCACGCTGCGGGAAGCCAAACTGTGGAGCATGATCCAGGAAAACTGGATTTCGTTCTATGAAAATGAACTGAACTGGGTGCATAAATTGCGCCAACAACTTCAAGATCTGGGATGAAACAAGGTGAAAGATGAACACAGAATCCATCTACAAGTCACCGGCCGGTAAAAGCCAAATCCTGGCCCTTTATGAGGCAGTCCTGGCGCATTGGCCTGTACCTTGCGAGACCTTCACCCTGCCGACGCGGCATGGCGAAACCTTCGTCATCGCCAGCGGGGAAAGCGCTGTCTCGCCTTTGGTGCTGTTACATGGGTCCGCCTCGAATGCCGTTTCGTGGGTGGGGGATGTCGTTGAATACAGCCAGCACTTCCGCACGTACGCGGTCGATCTTCCCGGTGAGCCCGGCAAGAGTGCTGAAAACCGCCCTGCCTGGGATGGCCCCGGCTTTGCTGAATGGTTGGATGATGTTTTGGACGGCCTGAAGATCCAAAAGACGGCCTTGTTGGGCCTCTCGCAAGGCGGCTGGACGGCACTGCGGTTTGCCACGACCCGACCGGAGCGTGTGACCCGGCTGGTTTTACTGGCTCCTGGCGGTGTCATGCCTACCCGGTCATCGTTTATTTTGAAAGCAGTCATTCTGTCCATGGCTGGCCGCTGGGGTGCAGAAAGGATTAACCGCATCGTTTTTGGGAATCAACCCATCCATCCGGATGCGGTCAAATTCATGGACGCCATCATGACCCACTTCAAGGCGCGCATCGGCAAGGAGTACTTGTTCTCTGATGACGAATTGAAACGCTTGAACATGCCCACGCTATTGATCGGCGGCACGCAAGATGCCCTTATCCCCATGGAGAGCGTCATTTCGCACATGCAAAAACTTGTTCCGCAGTTAAAGGTAGTGCTCATTCCTGACATGGGCCATGCTTTGATCAATTTGGCCGGGCAAATCATTCCTTTTTTGACGGCGTGAAAATGGTTAGGCAGGAAATCCCCGCCATCGAATCGAAATGAAAAAATCCCCGCGGCTGAGACCACCGTAGGGGATTTTGCATTTACAAGCTACAAGCCCTGATATTTCGAATCGTCTATCTCCTTGTGGAGCTTTTCCTCATCGGAGGCATCAGGTAATCTTTCGGGTTTTGCCCATTCCAATTCAGCCTTCTCGGCCTCTCGCAATTTATCAATCGACTCGACTCGCACCAAGCCCCACTTGCCGCAGTAAGGACAGACGGCCAGTTTGGAAAATCCCAAGTGGGCGCTAAAAAGAGGCAGGGCAAAGGGCCGGTGACAGTTCCGGCAGATCGCACCGCCTCCAGCGCCATAATTCCGCTCGGCTCCGAGGGGAGTGCCGGCGCGCTTGCCGCGGCCGACAAGAACCGGTACGAGTGTCGAAAGCAGGATGGCCACCAGGACAATTCCCAAAATCGGTAAGATAAACTTCAACGTAGATTGTTTTGGAACAAAATTCGCAGAAATGATATTCGAACGATATTCCTGCCCGCCAGTGGAATGCCCTATGGCATAAAGCTGGTGGCTGCCAAGCGGATAATTATCTGTGGTGAACTGCAGGTTGAAGGGCGGCTGGGTCACCTGTCCAATTTTTGTATCGTCAATGTAATACTCCACCCGCGCCAGATCCGCCGGTCCGGTTACCCGCATCGAAAACAGCCCTTCGATATCACCGTTGAAACCCCCATAGCCCCAATCGCGTGACATCTTGAGCGTCAATTGTCCCGTCTGCGCAAAGGCTTCAGAAACAGCGATAAGGCTCAACAGGATCGCAACCAGGAAGGCAAAGCATATTTGTTTCATCAATTCACTTCCACCTTGTAAGGATTTGTTCACGCTGGAAAACATGGGTTGCCAAGTAAACCATCAACGCGTCCACTGCAAGCATGACGATAGCGACAACCGAAATGATCTCTTTATTCAGAACGAAAAGACCGGCCACCTGTCCAAAAAAACCTACGAGGACCGGCAGGATAATGACCATCGAGACCTGCTCCGCCACGCGGGGATCATTGACACGCGACGAAACCATCAAGGAAAAGACGACCGCCAGCAGCGCCAACAAGGGCCCAACTATAAAGATGGCGATCAGCCAGCGGGCGTCCAATAGCGCCGATAAAAGCATCCTGTTCGCAACGATCACCCAGGTGCCCAGGGCGAAGATCCCAAAGGCTGCATACGTCGCCAGGATCGCCGGGATAACTGCGGCCAGGCATTTGCCAACCAGCAATTCCAGCGTGGTTATAGGAGTCGCCAGGAGCGGTTCCAGGCTGCGGGTGGTCTTCTCCCCGACAATGGAATAGGCCGCGATGGTCACCGGGATGGCTACGGGGACGATCATGAACAACAGCATGAATTCACTGACCATGAATACCTGAAAGCAATCCGATCCACTCAGGCCGTTCGGGCACATGGATTGGGTCATTTCGGATGGCAACTGGCTGGAAACCGCATTTCCGGTTGCCGACACCGTACCACGCGTACTGTATATAATACCCAGAGGAATGGCCGTCATCAGGAGCGGCAGGAACACAACGGTAAATATCACCAAACGGTTCTTGAACACTTCCGCCCACTCTTTTCGGATGATTGTTTTAATTTTACTCATGCCTACCTCACGCGCTCTTGACCAATTGAAGATAAACATCTTCCAACGAATGGCGCAACTCTCCTACAAACTGGATGTCTGCACCGGCCTTAACCAGAGACCGCACCACCTCAGGATCGCGCGTCTCCGGTTCATCCAGGTTGACCACCAGTTTATTTTCGACAACCTTGACATCGCGCACGAATGGCAGTTTACGTACAACATCCGCAATCGTTTCATCTGCGACGCGCAGGTGGAATATCACTTTCCTCCCAAAGACGGAGGCGCGCAGCCGGGTTGGGGTATCCACCACCAACAAGCGTGTTTTGAAAACACCCACCCGATCGCAGAGATGGTCGGCTTCATCCAAGTTATGGGTACAAAGGAAGATCGTTCGGCCTTCCTTCTTCAGCTCTGCGATGAATTCCCGCACAAGATGGGCACCTTCCGGATCCAGGCCAGCCGTTGGCTCGTCCAGGAACAGAATGCGCGGCTCATGCAACAAGGCACGCGCAATCGCCAGCTTCTGTTTCATGCCTTTGGAAAAAGTCCCGGCAGCGTCGAAGCGGCGCTCCCACAGGCCAAGCATCTTAAGGTACTTCCCGATCTGCCCCGGCACATCCTTGACCTCATACAACTC
Organism: uncultured Chloroflexia bacterium; assembly: GCA_963746015.1. Classification (GTDB taxonomy): domain Bacteria; phylum Chloroflexota; class Anaerolineae; order Anaerolineales; family Villigracilaceae; genus UBA877. The sequence continues at coordinate 110,671 of CAVUZS010000012.1, read as the reverse complement.
GGCAAAGATTCGCAGGTTATATTCTGCCGACAGATTATCATACATCCCGGGCGTCTCGGTCAGCACGCCCACCGTCCGGCGAATTTCCGTATCCTGTTTCCCAAGCGCGAACCCGGCAACGGTCGCCGTACCGCTGTTCGGACCGATGAGGCTGGTCAACATCCGGACGGTAGTGGTCTTCCCGGCGCCATTCGGCCCGAGGAAACCGAACACTTCGCCCTCAGCCACATCCAGGCTGAGGCTGTCTACTGCCAGGGTTTCACGAAAGCGTTTGGTCAAGTTTTCGACATGGATCATATCTATTGATACCTTGTTTTCTCAAGATTTCTCGGATTTCTCATCAACCGGAACGGGCAAAGGAACAGCCGGCGCCGGCGGTGTGGGTGGGGTATTTTCGGGAGGTTCCGGCTGGAACAAGGCCAAGATCAAGACCAGGCTCAGGATGGCAAATCCACCAATTAACGCCTCGGTACCATAAACCCGAAGATACCTAGTACCCAGGACTGAAGCACCGTCCAAAATGGCATGGTAACCAATCGCCATGATAAGCCAGCGGATTTGCTTGCGGGTGAAGACCTGCATTACCATCACAGCCATGGCAATCTGGCACGGAATGGTAAAGAATCGTTCCAGCGCACCCAACATAGAATCATACCATGTCGCGGACCAGTAAGCATGCACCTGTTGCTGAACAAGCGCAAGCTGGCCAGCCGGAATCATTTTGGAAAGATCAGCATTACGGAGGGCAACCATCTGGATGAAACCATATAATACAAGCACACCGAGGATAATGGCTTCGGCCCCACCATGGCCTGCTCCGAACAGCACGCCAGTGCGCCAGGAACGCGCTTCTTTTGCCCAATGGCGCAAAACCAGGTAGCGCGCCAGTTCTTCGAAAATCCCCGCACTGAGGCCGAGAAAAACGGCATTGAAGACCAATTGGGCGGTTGGACTCCACGCCACCATGCCAGTCTGGTTCAGAAGCTTGCCTACGATCCAGTTGAACGGGATGTGACCAACCTGCGACAGGATGAATGTTGCTGCGCCAATCCACCAGATGCGCCCGCTCAGCTTCCAGCGGTGCAGCAGATAGATCGCCAGCCCGATTGGCATGGCAACCATCAAGAGTCCATTAAGCAAATGGGCAATCAATAGAATATCCATATTACTCCTGCCAGATGGCTAAAAGGGTATGCAACCATTATAATAGGAAGATGCGTAAACTTCTCAACGTGATTTTGGTACTGTTTTTTATATTTCTTGGCCTTCCCGAAGCAGCAAAAGCCGAATCTGTTCAACCTGCTCCCGTTTTTTCGAGCGCCAGCGATTTGATCAGCGCGGTCAACGCCATGCGCGCCTCCAAAGGCTTCTACGCTTACCAGCCCAACTCCATCCTGTCATCCATCGCCCAATCACAAGCGAGTTACGAACAATCGATTGGTTCACAAACTGATACTGGGCCGGATGGTTCGCGTCCATATCAACGAGCCCTGGCCGCAGGCTATTTACTTGCAGGTGACATAACCACCAGTGGAGGTTACCTCTCAGAGCTACTTTATGGGGGCATCGGGATAAGCGCGCAGGATGCGGTCAACTGGTGGTATAACGATCCGGGCCATAGACCTTACTTGCTATCTACCATATACGAGGACATAGGCGCAGGAGTTGCCCAATTCAATAATACCTATTACTTCATTGTCATATTTGCCCTCTCCACCGGCGGAACACCGGTAGCCTATACACCGCCAGCGCCCCTGCATCCTGTCATACCGACTCTTGTTCCTAACACACCCAACCCGGACGGCTCCATCGTGCACATTGTCCAACCCGGCGACACGCTCGGTTCGCTCAGCATAGCATACAACGTGCCCTTGGCCGACATCCTCAAGTTGAACAATTTGACACTCCAATCCACTATTTATGCAAACCAGAAAATCACCATCCGGGCGGCCAACACTCCCACGCCAACCCAGCCCACCTCCACCCCAACCATTCCCCCCACGCCCACACCCTGGCCCACATCCACTCCCACCTCCACGGCGACCAGCCTGCCGCCTACGCCAACACCCTCACCCGGGCTGCCCGTTTCGGCCGCGGGAGGGGCCGTGACTGCTATCGTTGTTTCCGCTTTGGTACTGGCGGGGGTGATCGCGCTGCTTGGGCGAAGACGAAATTAATGGCCCACAATGGTAAAGGAACAAATTTAATCGAGTAGGGGGCGGCGGCTAGCCGCCCCCTCTCACACCACCGGACATGCGGGTCCGCATCCGGCGGTTCAATAAGAATAACGTAGTTTGGAGTATCGTTTTGCAATGCTTTCCAGCCCTGTGTTTTGCCAATAGGCATTACTCAGGGCTTCGTTTATCACAGGTGTTAGGGACATGCGCCAGGGACTTGTCCCAACTGCTCCAAGTGCGGCTCGTTCCGGGGGTACACCAAGTTTCACTCAGTTCCCGGTAGCGTGTTGTGCCCCGTTTCCAGCGTTTCCAAAGCATCTGTCTCAGTCTCCGTCGTACCCACTCGTCCAGCCCTTCAAACACACTCGGCGTAGCCGCCAGTCGATAATAGGCTGTCCACCCCACTATGTAGCGGTTGATCTCGCTCACGATATCTTCCAACTTGCCTGAGCGGGTTCGCCTGGTCAGGTTCCGCATCTTCTCCATAAAGCGTTCCTTCGTCCGGTTCGCTATGCGGATCAGCACGGCTCCCTTGCGTTTGAAGAAACTGAACCCCAGGAATTTCACCCGGGTCGCTCGTTCCACTTTGCTCTTCTTCGGGTTCACTTTCAACTTCAACTTCTTCTCCAGATACTTCTTCACGCTTTCCATCACCCGTTCCCCGGCTGTCTCCGTTTTCACGTAGATGTTGCAGTCATCCGCATAGCGCACAAACTTGTGCCCACGCTCTTCCAGTTCCCTATCCAGATCGTTCAGCATGATGTTCGATAACAATGGCGACAGTGGCCCACCTTGCGGTGTCCCCTCTTCCGTCTCCATCACTACCCCATTCAACATCACGCCACTCTCCAGGTAGGCTCGGATCAGTTTCAGCACCCGTTTGTCTTTCACCACCCGCGCCACCCTCGCCATCAGCATGTCGTGGTTCACCCGGTCAAAGAATTTCTCCAGGTCGATATCCACCACCCAGTCGTAGCCTTCTTGGATGTACTCCTGGGATTTCTGCACGGCTTGATGCGCACTTCGTCCGGGTCGAAACCCGTAACTGTGTGGCGAAAACACCGCCTCAAACATCGGCGTTAGCACCTGCGCTATGGCTTGCTGGATTAGCCGGTCCAGCACTGTCGGTATCCCCAATTGCCGCACCCCTCCATCTGGCTTGGGTATCTCTACCCGCCTCACGGGGCTTGGCCGATACTTCCCGCTTTCGAGAGCTTCCCGCACTTCCTTCCAGTGCGCTTTCAGGTAGCCGGACAGGTCTTTCACTTCCATCCCATCCACCCCCGCCGCTCCTTTATTCCTCTCTACTCGCTTCAGCGCAGTCAGCAGGTTCTCTCTCGCAAACACCGCTTCCCACACTGCCACGTCGGATTTTCCACTGTCTCGTGCCGGAGACGGCTCGGCGCTCTGCTCCAATCCCACAGGCTTCACCTGCTTCGCTGGCGCAGCAGTCCCGCTATCCGCAGGTTTCTGCCTTCTCCGTTCGTCCCTCGAACTGCTCATCGTACTCATCCTCTTATTGTTCAGCCCTTCCCGACTACCTCCGGTACTATGGCCTCGGCTGACTCCTGCCATCTCAGTCTGACATCTCTGTCAGGGTTACCTTCCGGCCTGACGGCAGGTCTCCCCAGGTAAGTTCGTTGACTTTCCCTGCACGCTTGCCCAATTTACCGCTTCGACCCTTGATTGCATCGGGCTTCGTTGTCTCTTGCCAACTCGCCCAGCCTCACGGCCTCACATTGGGTTCGTGTTCCTCAAGCCGCAGGTTTGCTTCCGGCTTCCTCCAGACCCCACCTCACGGTGACGCCCTTGCCTTCCGCTAGCAGTCGGTGCAATCTCCGCTGCAAGAGTCTTTCACTCTCTAGTCAACGCCCATGCTGGGCGCACAAGAAGAAACTGACGCCTCATCGGCGCCAGTTTTTTTTACTCTACTTTACTTTTCCCTGGGCGGCTACCGCCTCTGCCGCCTTTCGGACAGTCTCCTCGTCTGCCAGGTAATAGTGAGTGACAGGTTTGAGATCCGCATTGAGTTCGTAGACCAACGGGATACCGGTGGGAATATTGAGTTCGGGAATTTCCTCGTCGGAGATATTATCCAGGTATTTGACCATGGCCCGCAGGCTGTTGCCATGCGCGGCAATCAACAAGGGCTTCCCCGTCCTGATGACAGGTGCAATGGTGGTATGCCAGAATGGCAAAACACGCTCCAAAGTGATTTTCAGAGACTCTGTAGCCGGTAATTGTGCTTTGCTCAAGGCCAGCATAACGCGGGTCAAAATGCGGATGGCGCGGGTCGTCCCATTCCAGCGCAGGAGGCGGTACATCGTAAGAACGTCTCCATATCTTTACCTGCGCTTCGCCATACTCTTTGGCAGTCTCGGCCTTGTTCAACCCTTGCAAAGCACCATAATGGCGCTCATTCAACTGCCAGGCGTTGACAACCGGGATCCACTCCAGGCTCATTTCCTCGAGGACAATCCAGAGTGTTTGGATGGCACGCTTCAAAACCGAAGTATATGCCAGGTCAAACGTATATTTATTATCGCGCAATAATTGGCCGGCAGTATGGGCCTCCCCCATCCCTTGCTCTGTCAAGCCAACGTCCGTCCAACCGGTAAAACGGTTTTCGAGATTCCAGGTACTCTGTCCATGTCGTAAAAGAACGAGTTTGTATTTCGTTTCCATATCTCACCTCGAATAAGCATAATAAACCGCCAGGGCGGATGCGCCTGGCGGTTTTGCAATTAAATAAGATTAGCGAATGGCTTTCTCGGTATCGGGATCGAACAGGTGAATCTTATCCATATCGAAAGCCACCTGCACCTTATCACCCATGCGGAAATCGGTGCGAGGGTCAACGCGGGCAACGATGCTATCCTGGCCGGCCAACAGGTACAGGTTGATTTCATTACCCATCAATTCGGTCACATCCACTTTGGCTTCAATAGGCGCAGCATGGATACCAGGCGCCACGAAAGCCGGGTTATGAACATCTTCCGGGCGGATGCCCATCACAACCGATTTATCAACGAATTCATGATAAGCCTTTTTATCGGCCACAACCGGCACTTTGAATGCACCCCCTTCGATCAGAAGGCGGCCACCATCCTGGCGGATCTTGGCCTTGAAGAAATTCATGGCCGGGGCACCCATGAAACCGGCAACGAACATGTTATCCGGCCGGTCATAGAGAGTCTGCGGAGTGTCCAATTGTTGGAGAACGCCTTTATTGATGACCGCAATCCGGCTGGCCATGGTCATGGCTTCCGTCTGGTCATGGGTCACGTAAATGAACGTTGTTTGTAGACGCTGATGCAGCTTGGTAATTTCAGAACGCATTGCAATGCGCAACTTGGCGTCCAGGTTGGAAAGCGGTTCGTCGAAAAGAAAGACCTTTGGTTCACGAACGATGGCACGGCCGAGCGCCACACGCTGGCGTTGGCCGCCGGAAAGCTGGCGGGGCTTGCGGGTGAGCAGGTCTTGAATACCCAGGATTTCGGCCGCTTCCTGGACACGGCGCTTGATATCCTGCTTGGGAGTCTTGCGCAGCTTGAGGCCAAAGGCCATGTTATCATATACCGTCATGTGGGGATATAGGGCATAGGATTGGAATACCATTGCGATATCCCGATCCTTGGGCGGCACATCATTCACGACGCGGTCGGCGATTTTGACTTCGCCCTTGGTGATCTCTTCCAGCCCTGCCAACATGCGCAAAGCAGTGGTTTTCCCGCAGCCCGAGGGACCGACGAGAACGACGAATTCTTTGTCGTCGATGGCCAGATTTAAATCGTTGACTGCCACAACTTCGCCGAATTCTTTGGTAATATGATCGTACGTTACACTTGCCATTTGAGCCTCCGTTTCGAAAGAGTATAGTGACTCTATTATACCAAAGTAAGAAAATGTTGGGCAATATTTAATAGATTTATCGGAAGAAGCAGTAAAATGGAACCATGAACGATGATGTCACCCCCATCCGCCAGCAATACCTGGAAATCAAGAGACAGTATCCGGACACACTCCTGTTCTTCCGCCTGGGTGATTTTTACGAAACTTTCGACCAGGATGCCGAAATTGCCTCGCGTGAGCTGGATATCGTATTGACCTCACGCCCCATCGGAAAGGGCCTGCGCGCCCCACTGGCGGGCATCCCCTATCACGCCATCGAGAATTACCTGTCACGCCTGATCGAAAAAGGCTATCATGTCGCCATCTGCGAACAGGTCGGCGACCAACCTGCCAAGGGCATCTTTCCTCGCAAGGTAGTCCGCGTGGTAACACCGGGGACAATCATCGAGCCGGGACTCCTCCCCGGCGATTCCAATAATTATCTAACATCCATCGTTCTGGAGGATGGCCGCGCCGGTATCGCTTATGTTGACATCTCCACCGGCGAATTCGCCGTAACCGAACTGGATATTTCATCGGACCTTTCGACCGTCTCCTCGGACCAGGCCGCTGCACCGATCCGCGCCGAGTTGGCACGTCTGCGCTCCGCCGAAATTATCCACCCGGATAATCTTATCCTACCCAACGGTATCCCAGGGCATCTGACCGCCTGGCCCGCATGGCGCTTCGAGCCGGGGAAGTGCCAGGAGACCCTGCTCTCACATTTTGGCGCGTCCACCTTGGAAGGCTTTGGCCTGCAGGGAATGTCCCTGGCAATCCGGGCCGCTGGCGGAATCCTGCAATATATCAAGGAGACCGATGGGGCTACACTTGCTTTGCTCTCAGGGCTGCGAGTTTACAGCCTGAGTGAATTCATGACGCTGGATGCCGCCACTCGCCGCAACCTGGAACTGACCGAAACATTGCGCGGCGAGATCAAAGGTTCGCTGCTGGGTGTGCTCGACCAGACCGTTACTCCCATGGGAAAACGACGCGTCCGCCAGTGGGTCAGTCAGCCTTTACTGGATGTTGCCCGCATCGAAAAGCGGCAGGAAGGCGTGGAATATTTCGTTCTCCATTCCATGCTGCGCGCCGAGTTGCGGGCTGCACTCAAACCTTTAACTGACCTGGAACGCCTGACAAACCGCATCATGTCAGGTCATGCCCAACCCCGCGACCTGGTAGCGTTGCGGGAGACGTTGTCAAGGCTGCCGGCGATAGAACAAGTGCTATTGAAAAAAGCGGAGGCCGAAAAGGAAAATCCTCATTTTTCTGACTGCCTGCCCACTTTCGACAACTGTACGGATGAACTGGCCTTGCTCCAAGCCTCCATTGATGATGACCCGCCAGCTACCCTTCAGAATACCGGCATCATCCGTCCGGGTTACTCGCCTGAGCTGGATGGCGTCATCGAAGCTTCCAGGCACGCCAGGGAATGGATCAATAATCTCGAACCGGCTGAACGCCAGCGCACCGGCATCAAAACCCTCAAAGTTAGTTACAACAAGGTCTTCGGATACTACATCGAGATCTCCCATGGGCAGGCTGCCAACGCCCCCACCGAGTACATCCGTAAACAGACATTGGTCAATGCCGAACGGTACATCACCCCCGAGATGAAAGAATACGAGACTCTCGTCCTGAATGCCGAGGAACGCATCCGCGAAATCGAGTTGCGCTTATTCCATGAAATATGTTCAACTTTGATGAAATCCGCCGGAGGCTTGCTGGAGACGGCACACGCCCTGGCGGAATTGGACGTACTCGCCGCTCTGGCCGAAGCGGCTGCCTTGGGCAACTATATCCGCCCCGAGGTCCGGGAGGATAATGGGCTGGATATCCGGGATGGGCGCCATCCGGTGGTAGAACAAATGCTGCACAACGAACGATACGTGCCCAACGACATCACCTTCGAGCCAGGCGAGGCAATCCGGGTTATCACCGGCCCGAATATGTCGGGTAAATCCACCTACCTTCGACAGGCCGCCCTGATCGCCTTGATGGCACAAATGGGGTCATTCGTGCCGGCAACGTCTGCAAAGCTTGGGTTGGTGGACCGCATTTTTACCCGCATCGGCGCCCAGGACGAAATCCATGCCGGTCAATCCACGTTCATGGTGGAGATGATCGAGGTGGCAAACATTCTCCACCATGCCACAGCGCGAAGCCTGCTCATCCTGGATGAAATCGGACGCGGCACCAGTACATACGATGGAGTTTCCATAGCCTGGGCGGTTGTCGAATATATCCACAACCACCCTCAACTCCGTGCAAAGACCCTTTTTGCAACCCATTACCACGAACTGACACAGTTGGCAGATTTACTGCCAGGCGTGCGCAATTACAACGTGGCCGTAACCGAAGCGGACGGAAATGTTGTATTTCTGCACAAAATTATCCCAGGCGGGGCGGATCGTTCATACGGCATCCACGTTGCCCAATTGGCAGGCCTACCCCGCCCTGTTATACAGAGGGCAACTGAGATTATGAGTGAGCTCGAGAAATCGTCGGGACAGGCCATCCGCATCAACCCACAAGCAGCACAACAGGTGGCATTATTCCCGGAGACAAACCCTCTTTTGGATGAGTTGGGTAGACTGGACATGAATTCGCTATCGCCAATTGAGGCGCTCAACAAACTATATGAATGGCAACGGCATTTCCTGGGAGAAAAGAAGTGAGCTTGAATCTGGCGTAATGGCTATACGCAATATTTACTTAATTAAGAACCTCCCCTCATAGAAGGGAGGTTCTTTAATATTTATAGCAAAACTTTACTTTTATGGTTTTATGAGTTTCAGGTCAGCCGCCGGAGCCTTCGAGCGGGCTATCGCCCAGATCGTTGCTGCCAGAAGGATGACTGCGATGGCTACCACTACAAAATTGATCGAGCCATCCGCGTTCTGAATTGGGTACTTGACGATAATCGGGGCAGCCAACAAACTGACCAGGTTGCCAACCTTGATCATCGGGTTGAGCGCAGGACCGGCCGTATCCTTCATAGGATCACCCACGGTATCCCCCACCACACTCGCCTTGTGCCGTTCGGAACCCTTGCCCGTATTGGCAATAAGGTCACGCGGCTCATCTTCGATGGATTTCTTCGAGTTGTCCCAGGCACCACCGGCGTTGGACATGAAGACTGCCAACAACTGGCCGGAGAGGATGATGCCCGCCAGGAAACCGCCCAGGGCTTCTACCTGCAAAACCAGGCCAACCACAAGTGGCATCAATACTGCGATGGTCGCCAGCGGGATAAGCTCTTTCTGGGCGGAGGCGGTGGATATGCCTACCACCTCAGCATAATCGGGCTGCTTGGTGCCTTCCATGATACCGGGGATCTTGAACTGGCGGCGAACTTCTTCGACAATCCGGCCGGCTGCGCGGCTCACAGCCTTGATGGAGAGCGAGGAGAATAACCAAGGGAGTGCGCCTCCCAGTAGCAATCCAATAAACACCTTGGTATCGGAAACGCGAATAGACTGCATGACTGCCATGCCAAGCTGGGTCTGGACACGACCTACATCCGCAATAAAGGATCCGAACAGGCTCACTGCGGCAATTACCGCCGAGGCAATCGCAACACCCTTGGTAATGGCCTTGGTGGTATTTCCAACCGCGTCCAGGTCAGCCATGATCTGGCGGGCCTTCCTGGTCTCTTCATCTTCCATATCGTGCCAAGCCATCTCGCCGATGCCATTGGCATTATCAGAAATCGGGCCATAGGAGTCCATGGCGACATTATTGCCGGTATGGCTGAGCATACCGATGCCGATCATGGCAATGGCATATAGAACGTACGTAGGATCTCCTTCCCCACCATAGAGCAACAGGCCGAGGATGAAGGCGATGGCAATCACGCAAAGCGCCCAAACACTCGATTCCATGCCAACTGAAAGGCCGGACAGGATGGTAGTCGCTGCACCGGTGGTGGTGGATTTTACAATCTCCTTTACTGGCGGTTTCTTTGTGGAAGTAAAGTAAGATGTCAGCGGATTGAACGCAACTGCCAGTCCGACTCCGACCGCCGTAAGTGCCGCCATGCGGATGTCGTGAGCATAAAGCCACGCCAGGAAGATTGACATCGTAACTGTGAAGACGCTGGAAACCTCATACGACCTGAACATGGATTCTTCCGCGTCGTGCGCCCGCAGGAACTTGAGAGGGAATTTTTCCCAAATCGGGACCGTGAACGTGCCAAGCATGGAACTGATCACGCCGATCGCCCGTATGATCAATGGATATACTATCCATTCCAATTTGCCAGTCAGGGCAACCAGAGCCAGGCCCAGAATCAAACCCGAAACGATTGTCGTTTCATATGATTCAAAGATATCCGCCGCCATACCGGCGCAATCCCCCACGTTATCCCCAACCAAGTCGGCGATAACAGCCGCATTGCGAGGATCATCTTCTGGAATGTCCTTCTCGACCTTCCCAACCAGGTCCGCACCGACATCGGCGGCCTTGGTGTAGATGCCGCCGCCCACACGCATGAACAGCGCCAGGAGCGTTCCGCCGAAGCCGAAGCCAAGCAGGGCATCCGGAGCGGCTTTCCCAAAGACAATGAAGATCAAGGTTCCGCCAAGCAAACCAAGGCCATCCGTAAGCATACCGGTGAAGGTGCCCGCATAATAAGCAATCGAGAGCGCCTCATTAAATCCACGCCGGGACGCCGATGCAACCCGAACATTGGCCTGGACCGCCATGCGCATTCCCAACTGGCCAACCAACAGAGAAAACGAGGCACCCATGATGAAAGCGATGGTTCGACCAATGGCAATAATCAGGATGATTCCCTGCGTGCCAAAGGAGCTGAATTCCTGCATGGCTTCGGTGCTTGGAGGAACAACGTACACGCTGAAGAACATGACCAGGGTCAGGACGCCGATCAGTGGAAGGATGGTCCTGAGTTGACGGTTCAAGTAGCTGTTGGCGCCAATCCGGATCGCATTCCAAATCTCCTGCATTTTTTCAGTGCCCTTGTCTTTCTTGAGCACGTTGCCGCGCAGCCAGCGGGCATACAACAGGCTAACGACCGCTGCAACCAGGACGAAAACGATGGCAACCTGTTCAAAGTCGTTAAGACCATGACGGCTGCCGAGCCAAAGGATATTCATGTCACCTCCGAAAAGAATAATATTTTACTGCGCTACTGCAGCAGTTATCCAGAACAAGTTGAGGAGGAAGATTGTGTTTGGGTGTCTCCGCCGCTCGCACTCCCTTCCATCCCCCAAGTATATTTATTGTGAGATGATACAAATTCTGCGCTATTTTACCACCGATACAATCGAAGACGGACATTGCATTAGTGTTTCATTAGAGATCTTAAAATCTATTGACATAGTATCCCGATTTATTGTATAGTCTTTTCGATTAGTTGTCTCCTCTTCTTAACCGGCACTGCTGCCTATTCCTGGCTGCTGTGCCTTTTCTTACGCACAAAATCATTTTATGTAATAAGGAGAACAAATGATTCGCACTACTGGTCTCACCAAGGATTATGGCTCAAGAAGGGCAATCGAAAACCTGACCTTTGAGGCCAACCAGGGCGAGGTGGTCGGATTCCTTGGCCCAAATGGCGCCGGTAAAACCACGACGATGCGCATCCTGGCAGGGTATATGCCACCGACTCTTGGCACTGCACAAATTGCCGGTTTCGACGTGGTAGAAGAATCGATAGAAGTGCGCCGGCGTGTAGGATACCTGCCCGAGACAGTACCGCTTTATTCCGACATGACTGTATTTGATTATCTAAAATTCATGGCCGATTTACGCCATTTACCCAATGCCGATGAAATGGTCGACAATGCACTTGAAATGGTCCAGATGGAACAGCGCGCCGAGGGTTACATCGGCAACCTGTCCAAAGGCATGCGCCAGCGGATCGGCTTGGCACAAGCGTTACTGCACAAACCGGAGGTGCTTATACTGGACGAGCCAACCATCGGTCTCGACCCAGCCCAAGTGGTCGAAGTCCGCAATATCATCAGGGAGATCGGCAAAGAACGCACCGTTCTCCTCTCGACCCATATTCTATCTGAAGCGCAACAACTATGTGACCGCGTCCTCATTATCAACAAGGGCCACATTGTCGCCGAAGACACTCCCGAGAATCTGCAGGCTCGACTGGTGGGAGCAGATCGCTCGGTCCTACGTATCAAGGGGGACGCTGAAGAACTCATGCCCCAGATCGCCAAAATTAATGGGGTACAGGATATCAAAATCCTCCCTGATGGAGCAATAGAATTCCAGTTTGACCCAGGGATGGATATCCGCCCGGAGGTTGCAAAGACAGTTGTCCAATCCGGTTATGATTTACTCGAGCTCAGTCCGGTCGGGTTAAGCCTGGAAGAAATCTTCCTGGAGTTGACACGTGACGACGCGCCCACTAAAATAAGGAGCATTAGCCATGCGCAACGTTTGGACAATCGCACGTCGTGAAATTCGCCTGTACTTTGCAAGCCCGGTTGCCTACATTGTTGGTTTGCTCATCTTCCTGATCGCCGGCATTTATTTTGTGCTGACAATCTATCTGGCTGGTCAAGCCGCCTATACCACAGGATCCACAACAGCACCTGGCCCTGATTTGGTAATCGGCCTGATGGTATTTCTATTCCTGTTTGCAGTCCCGGCGCTATCCATGCGTCTGATGGCTGACGAACACCGCAATGGAACACTTGAACTACTACTCACTGCCCCCATCCATGAATGGGAGCTGGTGATCGGTAAATGGTTGGGCTCATTCCTCTTTGTTTTTTTGATAATAATCATCACCTTCATATACCCGATCGTGCTGAATAGCCTGGTCACGCCAGGCATCGATCAAGGGCTGATGATGGCGAATTACCTGGCCATCACTCTGGTGGCGGCGGCATTTTTGGCAATCGGTACAGCAATTTCAGCCTTTTTCAACAACCAGTTTGCCGCTTTTTTCGCCACACTTGCCGTTCTATTCCTCCTATGGGTTGTCATCGGATGGCCAGCCGTGGTCATGCAAGGCAGCGGCGGCATTTTTAATTATCTAAGCATGAGCACACATTTTTCGTCCATGCAAAGTGGCACCGTTGCACTCTCCGATATTGTATATTACCTCAGTTTGACTGCACTTGGCCTTTTCCTGGGCACGGTTGCGGTTGAAGTACGAAGGTGGAAATAATGGCAAAAAAGTCGAATTCCTCCAAGAAATTAACCTTACGGCAGTTCGCGCCTGCCTGTTTGTGGCTCTCCGGTCTGGCTGTTCTGGCAGTCATCATCATACTTATTGTGAAATTGCTTGTGTTTATCGGATTATATACTCCTCCTGATCAAAAAGTCATCAACCTGATCCTATGGATAAGCGTGGGGGTGACAGTGGTAGGCCTTGCTCTATATGCACTGTTTGACCCGCAGCGAACAAGGGAAATACTTACAGGCAGGCAAGCACGCCATGGCAGCAATGCCATCATCATGCTGATTGCATTTGTCCTTATTTTGGTCGTGATCAACGCAATCGTCTATCAAAACCCCATTCAATGGGATTGGACCGAAGGTAAACAGAATACCCTGGCCCCCGAGACAATTGATACGCTTAAGGCTCTCCCGGCCCCGGTCCAAGCGATCGGTTTCTTCACGTCACGCACTTCGAACAGCAGCACTTTGGATCTGTTCACCAAATTAAAGGCCAGCAGCAACGGCAAGTTTGCTTACGAATTCGTAGACCCTGAAGCCAATCCGGCAAAGGCACAACAATACAAAGTTACCCAGGACGGATCGGTTGTATTGATTTTGCAAGGTCGTCAGGAAGTGCTCACAAGTCCCACCGAACAGGATTTCGCCAACGCGCTGGTACGCCTGATGAACCCCGGCCAGCGGGCGGTCTATTTCCTGACCGGTCACGGTGAACGGGACATACAAAACTCCAGCGACAAGGCCTATACACGCGCACGTACCGTGCTCGAATCAAAGAATTATACGGTCAAGTCCCTGAACCTTTTGGCGCAAAATAGTATCCCGGCAGACGCTTTGTCAATTATCATTGATGATCCCACCCAACCAATTTCCAGCCAGGAGATGACACTTCTGAAAGCCTATGTGGCAAAAGGAGGCTCTCTTATTGTCATGGAAGATGCCTCCTTGGTATCGAATGCGGGCAAACCGGTTGATCCATTGGTCGATTATCTAACCAACACCTGGGGCATCACCATCGTAGATGATCTCGTGATCGATCCAAGCTCAAGCCAGATTGATTATGCAATCGAAAACGCTTACGGTTCCCACCCGATCACTGACAAGTTACAAAGCCAAAACATGGTTTCGTTCTTTCCAATAGCGCGCAGTCTTACCTTGAACAACCAAATCCAGGGTGTAACAACGACGGCGTTAGTCACGACGATAAGCAGTTCTTGGGGCGAGACTGACTTTGCTGCGCTACAAAGCAACCAGGTATCCTTTGACCCGACTGTCGACCTCGCCGGTCCGTTGACCATCGCCGCTGCTGCCGAGAGTTCCACTGCCAAGGGCCGGGTGGTTGTGATCGGAGACGCTTCGTTTGCCAGCGATGTCTATTTTGACCAGTATGGCAATGGCGATCTATTCATCAACGCGGTCGATTGGGCTGCCGGCCAGGGAAACATGATCAACCTGACTTCCAGCCAACCCATCAACCGGCAAATGCGCCTGCCCTCCAGCTCGACTATTCTGCTGCTGGCTTTCGCCTTTGTCATACTGATCCCGGGCCTGGTTATCGCTGCCTGGATAGCCACCTGGCTTGTGCGACGTTCTAGAGGATAACTCCATGGTAAAACGCCCGACATGGATCTTGCTTGCAGTACTGGCCCTGGCAGTTGGTGCATACTTTTTGGTAAAGAACCAGCCGTCAAAAGCAAATGCGCTAACGGCAACGCCCACCGCGAATAGTTTCCTCATCACCCAGGCTGATGGTGTATTGCAGAGCCTGCGAATTTCCGACAACAAAGGTAATAACTTCCAGATGCAACGAGATTTGAGCAAGGCATGGGTTATTACCGCGCCAACTTCCGGGGCGGCTGATCAGGGCCTGGCCGGTGCGGCCGAGACCCAGGTCGGTGCACTGCGTATTGTTACCATTCTTGAAACGCCACCTACTCCAAGTGCGATAGGCCTGGCAACTCCGGCAGATACCATGGAACTGGGGTTCGTGAGCGGTGCAAGTCACAAAATCGAAGTCGGGAGTATGACCCCTACCAGCAGCGGCTACTATGTTCGTTTCGACGGCGGAAAAATCTACGTTATTGAACAGTCAGGGATCGATGCACTCGTGAACCTGCTGACTGCCCCGCCATTTCCTGCCACCGCGACGCCGATCGCAACTGCCGGAGCTACAGGTACTGCGACCCCTTAAGTCAGTTTACCGGCGCCTTTTTAATAGGGTATTGAATTTCACCCTAAAAGAGAGTATCCTAATTAAAATCAATTAGGTAAGGAAACAAAATGGAAAACCCTTTATTGCTTGAGGAAGAAGAAGAGTATTCGCCGATTTCACGGCTGATCGAGTTGGGACGGCAGAAAACTTACGTCACGATTGACGACATCCTGCATTTCTTCCCTGAGGCCGAACAAGACGTTGAGCAATTGGAAGAAGCTTTTGCAGCACTATTGAGCGCAGGGGTGGCTTTTGTAGAAGATACTCCAACCACAGAACCTCCCGAGGATGAGCTAGCAGCCGTTGAAGAGACCGAGACTGAGCTAGAGCCAGAACTCTCATTAGATGACTATCTCGCCAATATTGATACCGATGATACCATTGGATTGTATCTCAAAGAAGTCAGCCGCGTCCCGTTGCTGACCGCCACCCAGGAAGTCGAACTGGCCCAACGGATTGAGCGCGGACGCATGGCACGCGAAGAATTGGCGCGTGGCAACGTCAGTTCGCGTCGCCGGATCGAATTGCGCAAACTCATCGAAGATGGCTGGGCGGCCCGTGAGCACCTCATTACAGCCAACTCCCGTCTGGTAATCAGTGTCGCTAAAAAATACATGGGGCGCGGGGTACCATTCCTCGATTTGATCCAGGAAGGTAATATCGGCCTCATTCGGGCCACCAAGAAATTCGACTATCGCCGCGGCCACAAATTCAGTACATACGCCACCTGGTGGATCCGGCAAGCCGTGACACGCGCCATCGCTGACCAGGGACGAACCATCCGTGTCCCGGTCCACATGGGCGACCAGATCAACAAGCTCCTGCGCGTTCAACACCAGTTGACCCAGCGCCTAGGTCGTGAACCAACTGTCGAGGAAGTGGCCGAAGCGCTGGAAGTACCTCCAAAGAAAGTGGAGAACATGATCCAAGTAGCACGGCGCCCGCTCTCGCTGGAAACGCCAACGGATGATGAAGAAGATTCGGTGCTTGGCGATTTTATCGAAGATGACGAGGCTGCCCCACCTGACGAAACAGCCACCTATAACCTGTTGCGAGAGCATTTAAGCGAGGTCTTGAATGGGCTGCCTCCACGTGAAGTGCGCATCTTGCAATTGCGCTATGGTTTGCTCGATGGGCAGGCTTACACTTTGGAAGAAGTGGGACGCAAGATGGGCGTAACGCGTGAACGTGTCCGCCAGATTGAAGCCCAGGCATTAAGTCGCCTGCGGCACCCATCCATCCGCCGCAAACTGCGCGACTATCTGGGTGAATAACCATTACAAAAATCCCCGTCACTTGAAGAGTGGCGGGGATTTTGCTCTCCAACAAGTGGCTAGAAGCAGTAAAATTATGCCATGAAATTAACAATCCGCCAGGTTTTTTTCATCATCCTTTTCCTGAGTCTATTCTTGATGACCCTGCGCCCGATTGCCGACCCGGATTTCTGGTGGCACTTGCGAACCGGCCAGTTCATCGTTCAAACCCACAGCATTCCTCACAGTGATCCTTTTTCATATACCAAGGCTGGCGGGCCATGGATTACCCACGAATGGCTGTCCGAGTTATTGATATATGGGCTCTTCCGGCTGGGTGGTTACGGCATACTGATTTTCACTTTTTCAATCATCATTACCGGGGCGTTCCTGCTCGCCTATCTACGCAGTCCGGCAGAGACAAGGCCATATGTAGCCGGATTTGTGCTCCTCCTGGGTGCTGTCTCTACCGCGCCTACCTGGGGCGTGCGTCCGCAAATGATTTCACTTCTTCTCACCAGCCTTTTCCTATTTTTACTTGACCTCTACCGGCGGAGCGGCAGCCTGAAATTCCTTATACCGCTACCCCTGACTATGTTAATTTGGGTCAACATCCATGCGGGATATTTCCTGGGCCTGGCACTCGTAGGTATATATATCATTGGTGGGCTCATCGACCTGCTCATGATTGAATTTCGCAAGGAGCTGAAGGTCGAGGCTGCGCCAACCCTTAAATCCATCTTGGCTTTATGTGGTACCTTGGGTGTTTGTATCCTGGTAACTCTCGCGAATCCGAATGGCATACAGATCATAATCTACCCGTTCCAGACGCTAACCAGCCCTTCCATGCAGCAGTTAATCCAGGAATGGTTCTCGCCGGATTTTCATCAGGCGATGTGGCAGCCACTGGCCTTGCTTATCCTGGCACTCATCGGCGCCGGTATGCTCAGCAAGAAATCCATCTCACCCATAAATATCCTGCTGACGCTCATATTCGGATATGCCGCCCTACGCTCGATGCGAAACGTCCCGTTCTTTGCGGTTGCCGCCATCCCGGTGCTGTCGGAACAAATCGGTTCCCTGGTAAGAATCCGTTCCGACGCCCGGGCGCCTCGCCGTTTAATCCAGCGAACGGTTCCCATCCTGCTAGTTTGTGTCGTATTGGTCACCGGTCTGCGGTTCGTACAGGTCGTCCAGGAACAATCCAAAACAGAGGCTGAAAACTTCCCCAGAGCAGCCGTGGATTGGTTGCTGGAAAATAAACCAACTGGAAATCTTTTCAATTCATATAATTGGGGGGGATATCTCATTTGGCGGACCTACCCTGAATACCGGGTTTACATCGACGGCCGCGCGGACGTTTACGGGGATACCTTTATCTTCAACTACATAAGTATCTACAATGCTGATCCGGGATGGGATGACAAGCTTAATAATCAAACCGTCCAAACCGTCCTGGTTGAACCTGATGCCCCCCTGGCAAATATGCTGCGACAGTCTCCCGCCTGGCATATTGCATTTGAAGACAAGGCAAGTACCATATTTGTACGGTGAAGAATTAAAAAAAGAGCGACGATCAAAGGAATGGTCATCGCTCTGTAAATCCGTCTTCTTAGAGCTTCTTTGCTGCTTCCAAGACTTCGACGCTATGCTCAGCCGGCCTGACATTTTCGAATACTTTGGCAACACGGCCATTTGAATCAATCAAAAAAGTCGTCCGCATAACGCCCTCGTACCCACGTCCCATAAATTTCTTGGGTCCCCAAACGCCATACTCATCGCAAACTTTGTGACCATCGTCCGCCAGCAATGAGAAAGGTAGGGAATATTTCTCTTTAAACTTCGCATGAGATTGGGGTGAATCTGGACTTACTCCCAGAATAACAAGATCTGCATTCACATATGTACTGTAATCATCGCGAAAGTTACAGGCTTCGGTGGTACAACCGGGGGTATCGTCCTTGGGATAAAAATACAGCACGACCGGACGACCGCGAAAATCGGAAAGCCGACGGACGGCATTATTCTCGTCGGGCAGGGAAAACTCTGGCGCTTGCATTCCTGATGAAATGGGCATCACAACCTCCTGCTGCAGAGATAGCAGCAAATATACTGATAATTATTATCTAATTATAAATAATAATGCGGCGATTGACCAGTCCAACGCCGCATCATCTAATACAACTCAAATAATTACTTTTTAGAGGATCCCGGCTTTTTTCAAAGCGCCTTCCAATATAGAAACCATGACAGGTTTGAGCACTACAGCATTTGCACCCCCCGCAAGGGCACGTTGGGTTGTCTCAGGCTGATCATCTGATGTAATGATGATAACCGGTAAATCAGCTAAACGCGGCTCCCTACGCAAGTAGGACAATACTTCAAATCCGTCCACGCCGGGCATCTTAATATCAAGGAAAACGATATTAGGTGTAACCTCACCCAAGATCTTCATCGCCGCGCTTGGGCCATAAGCCGGGCGCGCAGAAATATCCCATATCTTCAACATTTGGACAAGTGCTTCGGTCGTCTGTTTATTATCATCGATCACAAGTGCAATCGTCATTTAAGCACTCCATTGCAGTTAGTCTTTTCGATTATGCCGTTAACCAACTCATTGAAAATCCCGGTTCGACGGGAGTTGCCGGGACGCAAGAGTAGATAGGGGATACCTACCATTTACCGTATCCAAAAAGTAAAGGCCAATAGATATGCCGTCAGGCCAAAGGTTGCAACCGCCAAAGCAGTCAGGAATCTCCACATCGTACGCCCGCCCGCAGCGATCCGTTGGAGCCAGAAAATCTGGATCGCAGCAAAGGGCAACGTCAAGAAAACCGGCCAGATCAACCCCCATGGAAAACCAAGGAATGGCGCTGTCGCAAAGAACAGAAAAGACAACAAAATCAATAGATGATGGATGGGAATGGCATGCTGCCAGGTGAGGCGAGTCAGCAAGGTATGTCGCTCAAACTTCAGATCAGTTGCGAAGGTCGGAAAATCGCTCACCAATAGATACGCGAGAGCGAGTAAGGTGAGCGGAAAAGTTGCAAATGTCAGCAGGCGATGGAACTCGCCAAACTGGAGCAGAAAAGCCAAAGCCGGAAATAGGGTGCCCAATGCAACTGCCATGGCAAGCTCTCCGTAGCCAGCCTCTGAAAGACGCATGGGTGGAACAGCGTAAGCGACAAAGAACAAGATTATTACCACCAGCATAATTCCTGCCAGCAGCGGCAGCAACCGGGTTAGGAGCAGGGTTACAATGATCGCTCCAGAAACAGTCAGCAGAGCCGCAGCAGATTGGAAAAGGCCTGTCCGTAACGCTTCCCGGTGACGTGGGGTCTCGTCTTTGGCCAACGGGGTCAACGGAAGGCGAAAGTATTCCACCAGCCAAAAGGCAGCCGCCTCGATCGCCAACACAGCCAACAGACCTAAGCCAAAAGCTGCCGCGTGGACCGGGTGCCCAAGGTAGCGCGCAATCCCGGCCCCGAGACTATAAGTTAAAGCAGCTAGGAGAAGTTGGAGAGGCCGCGCCAGTCTTACGAACGTTCGAAAGTTTAGCATAGACACCACGGATGATTATTGAAGGTCAGATCAACGAATATCCACCATCCACAAAAATCACCTGTCCGGTAATGGATTTATTATTAAGCAGAAATTCCAGGGCACCGGCGATATCATCCAGCGAAGTGGCATGCTTGAGCGGAAGGCGACCTACCAACCTTTCCCATTCCTCTGATGATGTTTCGTTGGAAGGCAGCACCAAGCCCGGCGCGATGGCATTAACGCGTATATTCGGGGCATAGGTTTTCGCCTGGAGGCGCGTCAGCATTTCCAGCCCGGCCTTGCTAACTATATAGGCGGGGAAACCAGTCCAGGTTTTCCCGGCTCCAGCATCGGTCACATTGACAATGAGGCTCTCTTCAGCCATGCGCGCGGCAGCCTGCTGTGCCAAAAAGAATGGCGCGCGTAAATTCAACGAGATGGTGGTATCCCAATCGTCGATAGAGATGGTTCGCAATTCCGCACGTTTCATGCTGCCAGCAGCGTTTATAAGAACTTTCAAGGGGAGATTCAGGGAATCTAGCATGGAAAACAAGGACCTGATCTGGACCGCGTCCGTTAAATCGGCTTCCAATGGATAGACCGGTACGCCCAGTTTGCGGACCTCATCCACAGTAGCAGCGGCGTCCTTGGAAGAATGATGATAATGCAAGAGAATACCATATCCGTGCTTTGCCAGGGTCAAGGCGAAAGTGCGACCTAAACGATGCGCTGCTCCGGTAATCAAAGCGAGAGGATATTCTTCCATACCTATGTTTTACCACATGATAGCCAATTCTAGCACATCTGTCCACAGTGAGTGTGTTATACTTTTTACCCGTTGGATATGATAAACATCACTATTCTAATTGGTTTGGAGGCTGTGTGAGATTACGCGGTTCTTCCCTTTACTTACGCGGGGTTTCCTTGATTTTCATCCTGGTGGCAGCCGTATTTGTAGTCTACCAACTGGTGCAATACAGCGTATCGCGCTCCAATTATCCACCAGACATGACCATAGGCGGCGTAGCGGTCGGCGGGCTTGACTCACAATCTGCCGCACAAAGACTCCTGCAGGTCTATTCCGTTCCCATTGAAATTCACTATAACAATGCGGTAATTGATCTTGACCCGGGCCTGATCGGCTTTCAGCTAAACACTGAAAGTATGCTGGCCGCGGCAGATTTGCAACGAACGGGTTCCTCCTTCTGGGGCGGTTATTGGGACTACTTATGGAATCGTCCCTCGCCGGCCAGCCAGATCCCGCTGGTTGCTACTTATTCAGAGGACCGGCTGCGCATTTACCTAAAAAACGAAATATCCGCCCGGTACGACCAGGCACCAGTGCCTGCCCAACCTATCGCCGGAACAGTCAATTTTACACCGGGTACACCTGGCCAAACTCTCGATATTGACCGGGCGGTACAATTAATTGGAAGCGCCCTGGAATCTCCGGATCAGCGCGTGGTCCTGCTCTCCTCCCAGCATACGGCCGCGGGCCGGCCATCTTTGGATACCCTGCAAATCCTGCTCAAGCAGATCATAGACCAGAGTGGTTTTGCAGGATTGGTGGATCTGTACTTCCTTGACCTGCAGACCTCAGATGAAATGCAATTCGCGTATCAGTCCGGACAGAATATATCCGTCAACCCGGATATTGCCTTTACTGCTTCCAGTACCATAAAAATTCCCATCATGGTTTCCGTATTCCGCCACTTCAGCAGCAAGATTGACGACCAGCTTGGCGCAGAGTTGAAGGACATGATCGCCCTGTCGAACAACGATGCGGCTGACGCATTAATGAAGTCTTTGGATGAGACACGTGGTCCTTTGGTTGTCTCGGATACCATGCAGGCATTGGGATTGGAAAACACCTTCATCAATGGATTTTTTTATCCAGGCGCGGGCGTTCTGAAATTCTTCAACACTCCAGCAAATCAACGCACGGATATTAATACCGATCCGGATATTTACAGCCAGACTACCCCATCCGACATGGGCATGCTGCTAGAAGATATCTACTTATGTGCCCAGACTGGCGGCAGTTCCCTGGTTGCAGTTTTTCCCGGGCAAATTGACCAGGCAGCCTGCCAGCAAATGGTCCAATACTTGCAAGAGGATAAACTCGGGGCGCTGATCCAGGCAGGAGTACCGGAAGGTACCATTGTCGCTCACAAACATGGCTGGGATATAAATTTGACCCAATATAGCGATGCCGGGATTGTGTACACGCCCGGAGGCAACTACATTCTGACGATATATGTATACAACCCGGGTGGAGGTAACTGGTCCACTGTCTCGCCCATGTATGCCGAACTCTCGCGTGCCATATACAACTACCTCAACCTCCCATCTCAATGAACCTGTGCCCGCCAGTACAAAATGGCGGGCTTTTTTACACAAACTCTTCTTACGCTGACAGTAATCAGTATATAATGATGCCATGAGCCAGACTTTAAACCTCTACCGTCTCCAGCAGATAGACATCCAGATTGACCGCCTCCGGGCCCGCTTTCAGACCATCCAGCAAATATTGGATGATGATGCTGAATTGCTCCGACTGAACGAACAGGCCAGGGCAGTTGAAGCCCGCGTCCTGGCGGCCGAACGGACGCTCAAGCAGGCTGAGGAAGACGTTCAGAGTCAGCATATTAAAATAGAGCAAACACAATCCAGTCTATACGAAGGGAAATCCCATAGTCCGAAAGAATTGCAGGACCTGCAAAACGATGTGGCAGCATTAAAGCGTCACCTGAGCACGCTGGAAGATCGTCAGATAGACGCCATGATAGCGTCTGAAACAGCCGCAGCAGACCTGCTGTCTGCCAGGGCAAACTTGGCGGTTGGACTGGATGGCCGGGATGCACAGAGTAAAGACCTGCGCCAGGAGCAAGAGACGCTTAAAAATGATCTCGACCGGCTTTACGTTGAGCGTAACGCGGTTGCAGGAGCCATCCCGCCGACAGAACTGGGTCTTTACGATCAATTACGCCAGCAGCGCCGTGGTATAGCAGTGGCAGTAATAGGCGATAATGCATGTGGAGCCTGTGGTTCCACTCTTAGCCTCGCGCAGATACAATCGGCCCGGTCATCCGGGCAAATGACTCTCTGCCCATCCTGCGGACGTATTCTTTACGGAAGTTGATTCCTATCACAGGTGGAGTATGCGCTTCCGCTTCCCCAATATCGATAATTTCTCCTTCTGGTTGGGTGTTATTCTCACATCTCTCGTCTGGTGGGTCATTTCCATGCTGCGTCCAGCCTTCCAGCAGATACGTGCAAATGCCCACCTCAAGCAAACCGATAAGAATGAAAGGGCGCATGCCGTCAATGCCGTCGAAGAGCGTTACCGACAGGTCGTCCTGCATCAGGCCCAGGGGTTGCATCTGGCCGCTCCACTTTTCTCACTAGACGAAATCCTCGAGCCTTCCCTGCTTCTTGCACCTCCACCGCGCGTGGAACCGGATGGGCCGTTGTATAACGAAGACATCGTCGATGCAACTGTTCCCTATCTCCCCGCCTGGCCAGAACTGGCTGCCATCTACAAAGCCCCCACCATCACCCTCTCCGAGGCCCTTTCCGGGGAGTCGGATATTGTACTGGTTGGACAAACCGGCATGGGTAAGACGGTCGCTCTCGCCAGCCTTGCCTCCCACTTGGCACGCCGGGACCCAGAACCGGGCCTGGCCCCGGAAACGCTGCCCTTCCTGGTTCATGTCGCCGATCTCGATCTGCCTATCAACAAAGACAATCCGCTCAACGCACTGATGGACCTGGTCGCCAATAAAGCCTCCGTCTTCGACCTACCGCGCATCCCCGATCTTATCCGCCGTGCG
The DNA here is from genome assembly GCA_963746015.1 of uncultured Chloroflexia bacterium. Taxonomy (GTDB): domain Bacteria; phylum Chloroflexota; class Anaerolineae; order Anaerolineales; family Villigracilaceae; genus UBA877. The sequence goes on along the minus strand of CAVUZS010000012.1, from coordinate 86,592 downwards.
TTCTCCGAAGGGCGTGCCTTGCTCCTTCTTGATGGGACAGACGAGGTGACACCGGATGGCTTGAAGAACGCGGTTGATTTCATCCGGGCGATTAAGCACTCCTACCCCAAAGCTCGCATGATAACCACAGCCTCCAGCGAATATTTGGATGGGCTGGTGTCTTTGAATTTCATCCCATTTACCCTGGCTGCCTGGACTTCCAACCAAAGGGCTGAATTCCTCGAAAAATGGGGCGAACTGTGGACGCGCCATGTAGTAGGTGAATCCTGGGCACGGGTCAGCGAGCAGGTTGACCCGCTTTTATTGAATGGTTGGCTGAACGCCGATAACAGTAACCTGACTCCGCTGGAGTTGACTCTCAAAGCTTGGGGGGCATATGCAGGAGATTTGCGCGGTCCCCGGCCAATCGATGCGCTGGAGACGCACATACGGCGCATCACACCCGCTAACACGCCGCGCGAGGCGCTCGAAAGCCTGGCCTTGCAAACCAATCTCGCCACCGCACCAATCTTCGATCCGCGTGAAGCCCGTCAGTGGATAAAATCTTTCGAACCAAACGAACCCGAATCAATCGAAAACACGGATCAGGAGGAAAAGAAGGACAAACAGCCCGATAAACCGGGGAATCAGAAAGCTCCCTCGCTCGGACTGATATCCAAAATGGTGGAGAGTGGGCTGCTAAGTCAGCATCGCAATAATCGCATGCGCTTTATCCATCCCCTCTTTAGCGGTTACCTGGCCGGTAAATCAGTCGCGAGTTACACAGACGCCGTCCTACAACAACCGCCTTGGATCGGTAAATACTTGGCGATGCACTTCCTGGCCGTTCAGGGAGACGCCACGCCCCTATCCAACGAACTACTGGCACAGTTGGACCGGCCGCTCTCGCGTAACCTGCTCGTCCCTGCCCGGTGGCTTCGTGACGCTCCGGCACAGGCGCCCTGGCGCGGCCAGGTCATGACGAAACTTGCCGAGTTGATGCAACAGACCGGCCAGCCCATGGGCCTGCGTGGCCAGGCGCTGGCCGCTTTCGCTCAATGTGGAGATCCCGGGTCACCTGTCTTATTCCGTCAGTTGCTTACAGAACACGAAGCCGAACTCCTACAATTGGCAGCGCTCGGCTCCGGCGCAGTGCGGGACGGTAAATCCATCGAATTGCTTTCTGCTCTTTTAAACAACTCCAACTCAAACGTCCGTCGCGCCGCCTGCCTGGCACTTTCCGCCATCGGGACAACAACAGCGATGGATGCTCTTGCATCTGCCCTCTTACATGGAGATGAAACCCTGCGCCGGGCGGCCGCCGAGGCAATGGCCAATCACACAAGTGAAGGCTATAAAATGCTCAGGGAGGGCGCAGAGATGAAAGAGGATTTGAATGTCCGCCGCGCGGTTGTGTATGGCCTGGGTCGCATTCATGAACCCTGGGCTGAAGAACTGCTCAATAAATTACAGACCGAAGATGAACAGTGGGTTGTGCGCAACTCGGCCCAGGAAGTATTTGAAGATCATCACAAGCCCAACCCGCACATACCCAAGCGGCTTCCGTCGCCATCGGAATCGCCGTGGTTGATTGCATTCGCCGGCAAAAATGGGGAAGGCATTTCGCCCGATAAACCGCCCACCGATCTGCTTCTATTGGCCCTCAAATCGGGCGATCCGGAAGAACGGTTGGCTGCCCTGGCATATCTGCGCATGATGCCTGTGGAAGGCGTCTTCGGCGCGCTCTATCAAGCCATGTATGGCGGAGAACCGGAATTGCGCGAAGCCGTCTTCCGGGCTTTTTCAGAAATGGCTGCCCGCGGTGTGGAAGTCCCGGATCCGATCCAGTTTGGAGTGGGTTAAATAATGAAAACTATCGCTGTTCTTGGTGGCACCGGGAAAGAGGGTAAGGGCCTGGCCTACCGATGGGCAAAGGCCGGATACCGGGTCCTGATCGGTTCACGCAATCCGGAAAAGGCCAAAACTACCGCACTGGAGATTCTTGATCTGCTAGGCGGGAATGCTTTCGTTGATGGAACAACCAACCTCAAAGCTGCCCAAGAAGCTGAGATCGTTGCGGTGACAGTTCCATACGCTGCCCACCGTGAAACGATCGAAGGCGTTAAGGAAGCTCTGAATGGCAAGATCCTGGTGGACGTGACTGTTCCATTGGTTCCGCCCAAGGTGACAAAGGTGCAAATGCCGCCCGCCGGTAGTGCCGCCCAGGAGGCGCATGAAATTCTTGGCGAATCCGTGGAAGTGACCTCGGCTTTCCAGAACATATCCCACGAACTACTACTGCACGATGAGCCGGTTGCATGCGACGTCCTGGTGACCGGCACCAGCAAGGAAGCCCGTTTCGAGACCCTGAAATTGGTGCTCGCAGCCGGTCTCACTGGTTGGGATGCCGGACCAATCGAGAACTCGGTCGTCATCGAAGGGCTTACCAGTGTTCTGATTAATATCAATCGCCAGTCTGGCTCGACCAACGCCGGGATTAAAATAACCGGGGTTAATCACAGAATCATAAAACCTGTCTGTCCATAACCTATGCCTCTGACCTTTACCCCTCTTCCCAAGATTCCTCTCATCCATCCCGGTGACGACCTGGCCGATATCCTCCTTTCTTCTTTGCAGGCAGCCCGCATCTCGCCGGAAGATGGCGACATTCTTGTGATTGCGCAGAAAATCGTCTCAAAGGCCGAAGGCCGGCTGGTCAACCTGACAACAGTCACCCCATCAAAAGAGGCACTTGAATTGGCGGTACGCAGTCAAAAGGATCCGCGCTTGGTAGAACTCATTCTGCGGGAGAGCCGTGAAGTCTTACGCGTCCGCCCGGGTACGATCATCGTGGAACATCGCCTGGGGTTCGTCTGCGCAAGCGCCGGGATTGACCATTCGAATGTTATGGGAGAGGACGGAAACCCTGAAGATTGGGTCCTTCTTCTGCCTGAAAATCCCGACCGTTCTGCCCTCGAGATTCGTCGCAAAATAAAAATTGCGACAGGGAACCGCCTGGGTGTCATGATTATCGATTCGCACGGGCGCGCCTGGCGGTTGGGGACAATCGGAACAGCCATTGGCATCTCCGGCCTGCCCGGCCTGGTGGACAAGCGCGGTTGGAAGGATTTGTTTGGCTACAGCCTGAAGATAACCATTGTCGCTGCGGCAGATGAACTGGCCGCCGCAGCATCCCTTGTGATGGGCGAAGCCGCCGAAGGAATGCCGGCCGTCCACGTCCGAGGCTTCCCCTACCCCCTGCGCGAAGGCTCTTTAAACGAATTGCTCCGGCCAAAAAGGCAGGACCTATTTCGATAAAATGAACGGCATTGCCTCTTTACTTGATAAACCTGCCACTGCGCGCGTGGAGCGCCTGTGGCAGGAATTGGAAGACCGCTGCGGCCTGGTTGGTGTCAAGGTCACGCCCTTCCCGCATTTCTCCTGGCAAGTAACCGAGGCATATGACCTTCCGAGGCTCGAGACCGTCCTTCTTTTGCTTGCCCGACAGACCCAGCCCTTTACCATCCGTACCGCCGGGATTGGCCTGTTCACGAGCGAAGCTCCCATTGTGTATATTTCCATTGTAAAAGATGAAACGCTGATACGCTTCCATACGTTACTATGGGAACAGACGAATGGGATTGCCATAAATCCTTCCCTGTACTATATGACCGAGAAGTGGGTTCCGCACATCACACTGGCCTACAATGATGTTGGCCCGGCGAACATTGATTGCGCCATACAGTACCTGGCCTTCCAATCCATCGACTGGGAGATCCAGATTGACAACCTGATTCTGGTTGCCCAAGTTGATGACCAACCCACCGAAACGGTCAGGTATGGCTTTGGGCATTGAAACAAAAAACACCGAGATAAAAACTTTGCTCGGGTGTACCGAAGTGAAAAAGAAAGGAGATCGAATATGAATATGATACCCGAATCTCATCTTGATTTACTCAAAGATGAAAAACGTGCTTTTGTATATCTGGCAACCCAAATGGCGGATGGCGCACCGCAGGTCACTCCCGTCTGGTTTAACACCTCAGGGGACTATATTTTGGTCAACTCGGCAAAAGGCCGTGTAAAAGACAGAAACATGCGCAGGAGTCCGGTCGTGGCGCTGTGCATCCAGGACCCAACCGATCCCTATCGCTATTTGCAGGTGCACGGGCAGGTGGTCGAGATCACCGAAGAAGGTGCGGATGCGCACATTGACGTGCTGGCCGGCAAATATACCGGCAATTTCAAATACCAGAACCACCAACCGGGCATGAAACGAGTCATTTATAAAATCACCCCTGAAAAGGTCGATGCACACGGATAACCATGACGAAAGATGACCTGCACGCATTCCTGCGCTCCCGGCGTTCCATCCGCCATTTCAAACCGGACCCGGTTCCCCCTGACATCCTTCAGCGAATCATTGAAACTGCGACGTACGCTCCCTCTGCACACAACCTGCAACCCTGGCGCTTTGCCGTTCTGATACAGGCGGAATCAAAGGTGCGTTTGGCCGAAGCCATCACAGGCAGGTTCCGGCAGGATATGATCGCCGATGGCGTTCCCGAAGCCGACATTCAGGCACGTGTCGACCGGACGATCCGCCGATCCAGGGAGGCCCCGGTTATCGTGGTTCTGTGCCGGGATACGGCGCAGGTCAAATCGCAGCCAGATGCGCTTCGCCGGCAAGCCGAAGCCGTGATGGGCACACAATCTGTATCCCTGGCCGGCCTGCAACTGCTGTTGGCCGCCCATGCCGAGGGCCTGGGCTGGCACCTGGATCTGCTGGCCGCTCTTTGCCCCGGACGAAACACGCCGCGCTCTGGGGTTGGCAGCCGAGTGGAAACCCCAAGGTATGATCTTTCTCGGCTATCCTGACGAAGCACCTGAAATACCTGAAAGAAGACCTTTGCAAGAAGTGACCAAATACGTATGAAAATCGTGGCCTTGGCGGGCGGTGTCGGCGGTGCAAAACTGTGCCGATGGGCTTGCCCAACTCCTACCTCCCGAAGATCTGACCATTGTTGTCAACACCGGCGACGATTTTGAACACCTGGGGCTTTACCATCTGCCCAGATGTGGATACCGTTTGCTACACGCTGGCCGGATTGGCAAACCCCAAAACCGGCTGGGGTCGGCAGGCGGAGACTTTCCATGCACTGGAAAATATCCAAAAACTTGGCGGCCCGGATTGGTTCCACATTGGCGATAAGGATTGGCCACGCATCTCGAGCGGACCCGCCGTCTGCGGGAAGGGCAGGTGCTCAGCCAGATCACGCAGCAATTCTGCCAGGCCTGGGGCGTGCGTCAACTGATCCTGCCGATGAGCAACCAGCCGGTTCGCACTATGGTGGATACCCTGGAGGATGGGGAGTTGACCTTTCCAGGAATACTTTGTCCATCGGAATTGCGAACCAAAGGTCAGAGGTTTCCGGTTTGCAGGGATTGAACTGGCACAGCCCGCTCCGGGGGTTTTGGAAGCGATCGAAAAAGCTGATGCAATTGTGGTATGTCCATCCAACCCTTGGGTAAGTATTGATCCGATCCTGGCGCTGGCCGGTCTCCGGCCTGCCCTGGCCGCAAAAACCGTTCTGGCTGTCTCCCCCATTATTGGTGGGCAGACCGTCAAAGGTCCGGCTGCAAAAATGTACGCCGAATTGGGCATTCAGCCCTCCGCCCTGGCCGTTGCACGCCACTACGCAGATTTATTATCCGGGTTCGTCCTTGACATCGTTGATGCAGGCTTGGCTAAAGAATGTAAAGTCCCCATCAGCGTTACACAAACTTTAATGAAAACCCGGGAGGACCGGCGCCGTTTAGCCCAAGATGTGCTAAACTTGATTCAAACACTGCCAAGTGCCGCATGATGGATCATTCAAAAAGCAGTATGACCATCTGGGCCATCGTTCCTGTTAAACCATTGCGACGCGGTAAATCGCGCCTGGCTGGGTCTGCTTTCGGAAGAGCAGCGCACCTGCCTAAATCGTTTCTTGCTCGAGCATACCCTTACCGTACTGAATAACATATCCGATATCGAACATACCCTGGTGGTCAGCCGTGACCCGGCGGCGCTCGCCCTGACCCGCAGCATGGGCGGTCGCACTGTCCTGGAAGACGGTGCGCCACAGTTTAATACAGCCATCAAGCGCGCTACGATAGTTGCCCAGGCACAAGGAGCGCGTGCCGTACTTATCCTGCCGGCCGATCTTCCGTTGGTCGAACCATCCGACCTGAAAGCTTTACTAAGCCAGGGCCAGACCCCTCCGGTCGTTGTCATCGCCCCCGACCGGCGCCTTGACGGCACAAACGGTCTATTTATCAACCCGGCCGGATCTGATCGAATATGGTTATGGACCAGGTTCATTCCAGCGCCATTGCCAGCGCGCTACCGAAGCCGGTGCCAGACTGGAGGTCGTCAACTCGGAAAGGATCGGGCTTGACCTGGACCTGCCCGAGGACCTGGAAATGGTTGGCGGATTGAAAGGATTGAAATTGGAATAGGGCACGCGCAAGCGTGCCTTTTTCTTCTTAAATGCTATAATACGATCAGGTTGTCAGACAATTCATTAGATAGAGGTGTGCAATGCAAAATGAGAAAATCTCCTCACTCATCATGACCCCCGCGCAACTCCAGACGGAATTACTTCGCTGTGAGTTCTGCGAGGAGAAACCGTGCCGGGAAGCCTGTCCTGTCAATTGCTCCCCAGCCGATTTCATCATGGCAGCCCGCGTGGGCAACCCGTCCGATCTCCGGCGTTCGGCAGCCGAGATCATGCACGCCAACCCTCTGGGAGGTATCTGTGGCATGGTCTGCCCGGATACGCTTTGCATGGCAGCCTGTACGCATAAAAAATTCGACGGCCCGATCAACATCCCCCTTGTACAGGCCACTATCGTTGAAATGGCCAAGAACCAGGGTGGCATCCCGGAATTCTCGAAGCCCACAGCCGAATGGGAAGAAAGTAGCCGTTGTTGGCGGCGGCCCGGCCGGGCTGGGTGCGGCCGCAGCTCTTGGCCAAATGGGCTACACGGTGGACATTTTCGAGAGCCGCGACCGTCTTGGTGGAATGGCAAACCTGATCCCTGACCATCGCCTGGATAAGAAAGTGGTCGAAATCGGACATTAAGTTCCTTCTCTCGCTCGGAAATATCAATGCAAAAACGGGGACAAAAGTAGAAGATCCAAAATCTTCTGCTCAAACAAGGTTACGAGGCTGTCTGCGTCACCGCCGGGTTGTGGAAACCCATCGAACTCGGCATCGAAAACGAGAACCTCGGCACCAAGATGGTGGACTTGCTCTCGAACCCATCTGCCCATCACTTTGACGGGCGTGTGGCCGTTATTGGCGGCGGCGCGACGGCACTGGATTGCGCCGTCACTGCCCGGAAATGCGGTGCGGCGCATGTGGAACTCTTTATGCTGGAAAAGCTTGCGGAAATGCCGCTCACTGCAAAGGAGCGCAAGGAACTTCTCGACTTTGACATCGAAGTCAACGGGCGCATCCGGGTCAGCAAAATCCTTGCCGAAGGCGGAAAAATCTCCGGCCTGGAAACCGTAAAGCTGGAACTCCCCGATGGGATACATTTCAGCCCCGCAAATGTCCGCGATATCGCCGGAACAGAAGGGAACACGCACCGGTTTCAGTGCGGTTGTTATCGCCATCGGCATGCGCCCCACCCTGCCGCGCGGCGAACAGGCCGAGGGTCTGTTCTACGCTGGCGATTTCCTGACCGGTCCAAAAACAGTCGTCGAAGCGACCGCTTCCGGCAAGAATGCGGCGGTGGAAATCGACGCCTGGCTACAAGAAAATGGAAAAGCCGGAAATCAAGAAGCCGAATAAGTCTTATTACAGCCTGCCCGGTTATAACCCGGTGCCGGTCTCACTGGAGACTGAATTCTTCGGGCGCAAGATCATTTCCCCGTACCTTGTCTCCGCCTCCCCGTCCAGTGATGGGCTGGATCAGATGACCAAAGCCTACAAAGCCGGTTGGGCTGGCGGCGTGATGAAGACCGCCTTCGACAATGTCCCCATCCACATCCCCGGCGAGTACATGTTCACGTTCGGCCCTTATACGTACGCCAACTCGGATAACGTATCCGGCCACCCGCTGGACCGTGTCTGCCGTGAAGTGGAGCAACTGGTGAAGCAATGGCCCGACCGTTTGACCATGGCCTCGACCGGCGGCCCGGTTTCCGGCAAGGACGAGCACGACGCGGCTGGCTGGCAGTCCAACACCAAGAAACTGGAATCTGCCGGCGCCATGGGCATCGAGTATTCCCTATCCTGCCCGCAAGGCGGCGATGGCACCGAAGGCGATATTGTCTCGCAAAACGCCGCCCTGACCGCCAAGATCATCGACTGGATCATGCAAGTCGGCGATCCGGATATTCCCAAGCTGTTCAAACTGACCGCCGCAGTAACCTCCATCGTGCCCATCCTGCGCGCAATTCGCAAAGTGCTGGATAAATACCCGAACAAGAAGGCCGGCATCACGCTGGCAAACTCCTTCCCCACACTGGCTTTCCGCCCGGCTCCTGGTCGCGCCTGGGATGAAGGGGTCATCGTCGGCATGAGTGGCGAAGGCGTCACGCCGATTTCATACCTGACACTGTCGCAGGCAGTACCGGAAGGCATCGAGATTTCCGGCAACGGCGGCCCGATGAATTACAAAGCCGCCATGGACTTCCTGGCATTGGGCGTCAAGACCGTCCAGTTCTGCACCATCGTGATGAAACAAGGGTTACGGCATCATCAACGACCTTGAATCGGGTACATCGTTCCTCATGCAAGAGCGTGGCATCCACTCGATGAAGGAACTCATCGGCATCGCCCAGCCTCACCCCATCACAGATTTCATGGCGCTGACGCCGATTAAAAAGATTTCCGAAGCCAGGCCTGAATTCTGCGTTTCCTGCGGTAACTGCGCCCGCTGTCCGTACCTGGCCATCACGCTCGACGAGCAAGGCCTTCCGCACACCGACCCGTCCCGCTGCATTGGCTGCTCCATTTGCGCCAAGAAATGCTTCACCGGAGCCATCCTCATGCGCACCCGCAGTGCCGAAGAACTTGCCATGTTGAAAGAAAATTAGGAGACGAACCATGACCACTCGTTTTGAAAATGGAATCGTTGTTACGCTTGGCGAAAAGAATCGCGTCCTCTGGAATGCCACTGTTGTCACCGACGGGGAACTGGTTGCCGCAGTGGGCGATTCGGCTGAAATGAAACGCCGATTCCCGGATGCCGAATCTGTTGACTGCTCCGGAAAGATTATCCTGCCCGGATTCATCTGCGCACACCATCACTTCTACTCAACCATGGCACGCGGCATGGCCATTCCAGGAGAACCGGCGAAAAATTTCGTCGAAATCCTCGAAAAGCTGTGGTGGAAAGTTGACCGGGCGCTGGGCGAAGAGGATATCCTGCTCTCGGCCCAACTCCCTCTGATTGACTGCATCCGCAACGGCACGACCACCGTCATTGATCACCATGCCTCCCCATCCATGCGGGATGGCTCGCTCGACCTGATCGAGACCGCTGTCCGCCAGGCCGGCTTGCGCGCCTCGCTCTGCTACGAAGTCTCCGACCGCAATATCATTGGCGGCGGGATTGCCGAAAATGAACGCTTCATCAAGAAAGTCGGCAAAGGCGATGGTCAGATTGCAGCCATGATGGGACTGCACGCCTCGTTCACCCTCTCGGACGAGACCCTGGAAAAATGTGTCGGCATTGCCAAAGATGGCAACGTTGGGTGCCACATCCATGTGGCAGAAGATCTCTCCGACCGGGAAGATTCACTCAAAAAATACAACACCACCATCGTCAACCGCCTGCATAAGATGGGCGCGACCGGCAAGAAATCCATTTTCGTTCATTGTGTCCACATTGACGAGGATGAAATGGATGTTGTTGCCAGAACCGGGACAATCGTCGTCCATAACCCCGAATCGAACATGAATAATGCCGTGGGAGTCACCCCAATCCTTAAAATGCTGAAAAAGGATGTCTCGTCGGGCTTGGCACCGATGGCATGGGTTCCGATATGCTTGCCCAAATGCGCTGTGCCTATCTCCTGCATCGTCTGGCGAACCGCGACCCGCGTGTTGCTTTCATGGAGGCCCCGCAAATGCTCCTTCAAAACAACGCAGAAATCGTCAAGCGCCAGTTCGGTCTGCACCTTGGCGAAATTGCCGAAGGCCGTCCTGCCGACCTGGCCATCATTGACTACTGCCCGCCAACCCCGCTCAGCGAGGCCAATTTCCTGGGTCATCTCATCTTTGGGCTGGTGGATGCCGTCGTGGATACAACCGTCTGCCGCGGGAAGATCCTCATGCAGGGCAAAAAGATCGTCAGCATGGACGAAGAACGCCTTGCCGCCCGCTCGCGCGAACTGGCGCCGAAGATGTGGAAGCGTCTGCAAGAACTCTAATAAGTTCCATCCTCTGAAATAAAAGGCGCACAGGACTAACTTGTGCGCCCTTTTGATTTCCATCAAAATCTTCGTAAATAATTCCAATAATATACTATAATATTACAAATCTTATCTTTATCAGGATAATAAATTATGAAACGCGTTGCTCTCTATCTCCAGGATGCCCATGATCTGCGCGACGGATTGGATTGTGTCCGTTATGCAGAAAGCCGTGGTTTCGAAGCTGTCTGGCAGGCCGAATCCCGTCTGGTCCGCGATGCCATCGTCCCGATGGCCGCCTACGCCGCCGTGACTGAACGCATCAAGGTCGGCTCGGCGGTCATCAATAACTGGACGCGCAATATCGGCCTGCTGTCCTCCACCTTCCTCACCCTCGATGACCTGGCTCCCAACCGGATCATCTGTGGCATAGGCGCCTGGTGGGATCCGCTGGCAAAACAGGTCGGGATTGACCGCAAGAAACCGCTGACCGCCATGCGGGAGACAGTCACTGTGATGAAGAGGCTGCTCAACATGGAGCGGGTAACCTTCCAGGGTGAGTTCATCCATGTCGACGGAATCGAGCTGGATGTGGTGCATGGACGGCGGGAGCCGCGCAATGTGCCCATCATGATCGGCGCCACCGGCGATCAGATGATGGAATTGGCCGGCGAAATCGCCGATGGCGCAATCCTGAACTACTGCGTCCCGTTGGAATACAACGACCGGGCCCTGGAATTGCTGGAAAACGGCGCAAAAAGAGCCGGGCGCAGCCTCGACCAAATTGACCGTCCGCAGTTGATCGTCTGCTCGGTGGACGAGGATCACGACAAGGCCATTGACGAAAGCAAAATGCTCCTGTGCCAGTACCTTGCCCAACAGCCACACATCGCCAAGGCCAGCAATGTTTCGCAGGATATCGTTGCTGAAATTCAGTCAATCCTGGGTTGGCCCGCTACCAAGGAACAAATCAATAAGGCCAAGCATTTTGTCCCGGATGATCTCGTCTACAGTATCACCGCCTCAGGCACACCTGCCGAAGCCCGAGCCTGTGTCCAGGAATATATCAACCATGGCGCCACCTGCCCCATCCTGTACCCGGCTGGAGGGAGTATCAAACTATTGATCGATACCTTTGCCATATAAGCCATTTCGTTCCCACTTCCGGGAAAAGTATTATACAATTGCAGCAGTGGAATATGCTTCCGGCAAGGCTTGACAAGCCTTAAATCTGTATCATGATTGCCAACTTGCCTTTCCAGAGAGGATGAACTTATGGCTGAGAAAACACAATTAAGAAATAGTGCAACTGCCGCTGACCAGTTGCGGGAGGAATATGAACGGCAATCTGCCCTCTTTGATGCCCAACCTACCATCGTCCAGCGCTTCCTGGAAGCCCAGGCAAGCCAGATTGCAAATGCCTTATATCGAACGGCAGCACAACCTGCGCTTCTCCTTGCCGGATCGGGTAACCCTTTCCAATACGAGCGAACCGCTTCCTGTCCCAGCCTCCGCCCGCGAACAGCGGGTTGGAAAATTTGGCGACCTTGTCTCCCGGCGTGACGTCCACGAGACCCTGCGCCAGCGCTTTGCGGAATTGGACCAAGTCGAGCGATAAGGCTGTTGCCGCCAGTGCGGAATTGGTCCGTTTTGCCGCTGCCAATCACATGGTGCGGAATATGCTGCCCTCTGGCCGGCGTGTGACCTATCTGCCCGCCGAAGATGACGATATCCCATCCATCCCGAGCGGGGACACAAGCACCGACCCGGAATCGGCCATCACCGCCAGCACGGATGCAATCGCCGAGGAAGGCCAGGCAGACGAGGGGCGTGGCACTCTCCAGGTTCCCTATGTGCCGGAAGCGCGCCGCTTCTTCCTGCCGCAATGGATTGCCTTCGACAGCCAGGATAAATTGATTGTGAATTCCATTGGGGAAGCCGAAGCGCATATCGCTTCCATGCAACGCTTCCTGACCATTCTTTTTGCATGCCCGTTCATTGGCTCCCTATATGGTTGCCGATGAAGAGTTCGAGAAGAAACGCTATGGGATGCTCGGACAATTGGTCAACCAGGGCCGGGCCCTGGCCCGCTATCAAACCAGGGAAATCATCCGTACCATCCAGGAACGCGCAAAAGCCCAAAGCCTCAACCGGGGACTCAGCCTTAGCCTGCCTTATTTCGATGACCAGGATCTCAAAATCAAGACACACAATTTTGTGATTATTCCCGCCGGACGGATCATGTTTGTGCCAGCTTTTGTGGTGCGCGCTGCGCTTGAAGAACAGGCGAAAATTGCCCAGGATACCCGTTTCAGCCATTCCACCCGCACACATCTGATGGCCGAACTCCAAATGCTGGGAGATGCCTTCGAGGCATCCGGTGAGTAAAATTGTATTAATACAAAGGAATAAAGGATCAAGAGCGGGAGATGAACGCCAGAAATTCATCTCCCGCTTCGCCATAATTTATGAGTTCTGCTCCAATCTACTCTTTGCGTGTCCCGGAAGTATTCCAGACAATGGAAACTTCCCAAAAAGGCCTGTCTACGGTCGAGGCAGAGTCGCGCAGATCGCTTTATGGAGATAACGTTCTTTCGGAACAGCCACATCCACCTGAATGGCAGAAATTTATTCGCCAGGTTCGCCACCCATTCATTCTTCTTATGCTTCTGGCAGCCATCATCAGCCTCTGGCAAAGGGATTGGACTCTGGCCCTGATAATCCTGCTCTTGAGCATCGCCAACAGTGCTTTCTCCTATTGGCGTGAACATCGTGCTGAACAAGCCATCGAAAAATTGCGTCATCTGCTTCCATCCTATGCACATATTATCCGCGATGGCACAGATGTGCATATCCCTGCCAGCGAGGTAGTTCCGGGTGATCTATTGATCCTGGCCGAAGGCGATAACATTCCAGCCGATGCACGTGTTGTCGAGGAATATGGGCTGAGGGTCAACAATGCCTCATTGACAGGTGAGGCGGTCGCAGCCCGTAAAACCGCCGAAGCATCCATTCTTCCCGGCCTCAGTGACCTGGAACGCCCCAATGTAATATTTGCCGGAACATCTGTCGCCTCCGGGACCGGGAAAGCCATCGTCTATGCCACCGGCATGTTGACCCAATTTGGGCGCATCGCCCAACTGACACAAACCGTCCACGAAGAACCGTCCATGTTCCAAAAAGAATTGGGGCGTCTCAGCCGCAGATTGACATTGATCGCAGTCATCATCGGTGGGATTGTTTGGGCGCTCGCCACATTCGAACCACATGTCAGCCAGCATTTCCCGAATGCACTCCTGCTTGCGCTCGGCACACTTGTCGCTGTTACACCCGAAGGCCTGCCTGCCACCCTGACACTTTCCCTGGCAATGGCTGTCCAGCGGCTGACATCCCGCGGCGTTTTGGCCAAACGGTTGAATGTGGTCGAAAGGCTGGGGAATGTTTCGGTCATCTGCACCGATAAAAGTGGGACGCTGACACAAAACCAAATGACCGTCCGCGAAGTCTGGGTGGCACGCCGCCGTCTCAAGGTCACTGGGGTCGGCTATGAACCCAAAGGCCAGTTTATTCCATCTCCGGCAGACACCCCCTATGAAAAAGATTTCCTGAGCCTGCTGGAAGCTGCCTTGTGCTGCAATAATGCCCGGATTAACCCACCCGGTCCGGAACATCCCAATTGGACCAGTCTCGGCGATCAGACCGAAGCGGCCCTGAAAGTGGCAGCACTGAAATATAACATTAGACGAGACATGCAGTTGCAGTTTTTTTGCCGCGCGTTCATGAAATCCCATTTGATGCCCGCCGGAAACGCATGACCACCATCCACCGGGAGGTCGGACCGCGAAGTTGCCTTTGTAAAAGGCGCGCCACGCGAAGTTTTGCAATTGTGTTCCCATATCCTGGTTGATGGAGAAACCCAGCCAATCAGCGAAGCCATCCGGACTGAAATCCTGGCTGCCAACGATGAATATTCCCGCCGTGCCTTGCGAGTGCTCGGCATTGCCCGTCGCGATTTACCACCACGTTCCGGAGCGTACACTGCCGAGGCGATCGAACGGGACCTGACTTTTCTCGGCCTGATGGCCATGATGGATCCGCCACGTCCCGAGGTGGAACAGGCCATTCAGACCTGTCGTCAGGCAGGCATCCGTATCGTAATGATTACTGGCGATTATGGTCTCACCGCCGAATCGCTGGCCAGGCGCGTTGGCATGGTCACCACGCCTAATCCGACCATCCTGACCGGTGCTGAACTGGATGCGATGGACGATCTTAAACTGCAGACAACTCTTGGATGAAGAAATCATTTTTGCCCGCATGGCCCCCGACCACAAACTGCGCTTGGTCTCTGCCTATCAAGCCTGCGGCGAGGTGGTTGCCGTGACAGGCGATGGTGTCAATGATGCACCCGCTCTGCGCAAAGCCGATGTGGGGATTGCCATGGGAATCATCGGCACGGATGTAGCCAAAGAAGCTGCCGATATCATTCTTACCAACGACAATTTTGGCTCCATCGCAGCCGCCATCGAAGAAGGCCGGGCCATTTATGATAATATCCGCAAGTTCATTACCTATATTTTCTCCAGCAATGTCTCGGAAGTTCTGCCATTCCTGTTGACTTCGGCATTTGGTATTCCGCCCGCACTGACGATTCGCCAGATCCTGGCAATTGATATGGGCACCGATATCCTCCCCGCGCTGGCACTGGGAAGTGAAAAACCCGAACCGGATATCATGAAATATCCGCCACGCCGTTCCCAGCCGCTCCTGGATAAAGGTCTGCTTACAAGATCCTTCCTTTGGCTGGGGCTTGCTCGAAGCTGGATTATGCTATCTGGGCTTTCTCTCCACTTATCTTTTCTCAGGAAATGCCAATCTGCTTAATCAACCCTTCCTGAATGGCATTAATTGGCCCAAATTACTGGTTATCCCGGGAGATGTAAATGTGGTTGCCAGGACAGTCTTCCTGGCCGGTGTGGTTCTCGTTCAGATCGGAAATACATTTGCATGCAGGACATCCAAAGCACACAATACCCAGATGGGTTGGGGCAGCAATAAAGTATTACTGTTCGGTATCGCCTTGGCCTTGCTCATGATTGTCGGGTTGGTTTACATTCCATTTCTGGCAAAAGCCTTTGATAATCAGGTATTTCCGGCTGTTCTTTGGCCAATTCTTGCACTTTTTGCGTTGATATTGTATACCTTGGAATGGTTCCGAAAAGCGTTTGTGCGTAGGAGAGAAAGAACACACGGCAAGTCAATCTTCCTGATTCTCGATGAGAGGAGGCAACAATTATGAAAGTTATTGTCATGGGCTTCGGACGGATTGGATCGCAGGTCAGCAAGCTCCTTGCCAACCAGCAACATGATGTCACCATTATTGATCATGATTCCAACGCCGGCACGCGACATCGACCCGAGCTTTAAAGGACGCATCATAAAAGGCGTGGGGTTCGACCGGAAAGTCCTGATCCAGGCCGGCATCGAACAAGCCGAGGCATTTGTAGCGGCCAGTACATCCGATAATGCCAATATCGTCGCGGCACGCATCGCCCGTAACATCTTCCATGTTCCACGCGTAGTGGCACGCCTCTATGACCCGCTCAGGGCGGAAATATATCAGCGGCTGGGATTGACAACTGTCTCCGCGACCAATTGGGCCGCGGAGAGGATCTACCAGGAACTGACGCATACCGATCTGGATGTGTGGGAAACCTTTGGCCGCGGAGAAGTTTCGCTCGTTCATCTGGAAACACCGCCGCATTTAATTGGTCGAACCGTAAATCAATTGAATGTTCCCGGTGAAGTCATGGTCATTTCCATTGCACGGAACGAACAGGCCTTCATCCCCATTATCGGAACAGAATTCCAGGAAGGGGATTTGATCAACCTTGTTGTATTGTCTTCTGCAATGGAACGGCTTGAAGAAATGCTTGGGTTGGAAAGGAGGTAGATATGTTTGTAATTATTGTCGGCGGTGGAAATACCGGTTCGTATCTGGCAAAATTGCTCCTGGAAGGCGGGCATACCGTCAAAGTCATTGAGGAACGCCCGGCTGGTCCTGGAAAAAATGGAGGGGGAAATCCCGGCAGAATCGATCCTGGTCGGTGATGGCAGTTCGCCGCAAGTCCTTGAATCTGCCGGTGTGCTCAAAGCCAATGTTCTGGCAGCAGTGACCGGGTCCGATGAAACCAATCTGGTGGTGACATCCCTTGCACGTTTCGAATTTAATGTGCCGCGCGTCATTGCCCGTCTCAATAATCCAAAGAATGCCTGGCTGTTCACACCGGAGATGGGCGTGGATGTGGCACTCAACCAGGCCGATATATTGGCGCGTCTTGTGGCCGAGGAAATGTCCCTTGGCGATATGATGACCCTGCTTAAGCTTCGCAAAGGCGAATATTCGCTGATTGAAGAAAAAGTCCACCCGCTTTCGCTTTCGGTCAATCAGAAACTCCGCGACCTCCAAATTCCCGAGGAATGCGTTCTTGTCGCCATTATCCGCAAGAACAAGTTGTTTATCCCACATGGCGATACGGTTTTGCAACCCGCCGACGAGGTGTTGGCCCTGGTCCACGCTTCAGAATTAAAGCAACTTGCGATTCTGCTTGGGCCAAAAGAACCGGCGTGAAAAGGAAACCCGACCAGTGAAAAAACAACCCAATTCCCGGATGTGCTTTATCTGTGGGCTGGAAAATCCGGTCGGCCTGCATTTAAAGATTTACGAAGTTGAACCGGGCGTTATCGAGACAACCTATACTGCCCCTGAACATTACCAGAGCTATCCGGGTATATTGCACGGCGGCATTGTTGCCACCATCCTGGATGAAATCAGTGGCCGCGCTCATATGGGCGATCCCTCCCAGCCGCGCTTCATGTTTACCGCCAAAATGGAAGTAAAATACCGCAAGAATGTCCCCATTGGAAAACCACTGCGCATCGTGGGAAAAGCCGGCAAAACCAAAGGACGCATGGCTGAAAGTTGGGCGGGGATTTACGATGAAGCCGGCACCCTGCTGGCCGAATGCAATTCATTACTGATTGACGTTCCCGCAGATGTGCTCAATAATGTTGACGCCGAAGCACTGGGCTGGAAAATCTACCCGGATTGATAATCGGACCAATGTTACCATCAAAAATGGTACGTTGTCGGATTACCTGTTTTCAGCCAATATCTCTGCCAGCGCCCGCAGCGCCAGCGTATACGACCGCCAGCCAAACCCCACTCACCTTACCTTTACATACAGCCGAAATAAGCGAAGTGTGCCGGAACTCCTCCCGGGCATCGACATTCGAAAGGTGCACTTCCACGACCGGGATGTCAATCGCCACGATGGCATCCCGCAAAGCGACAGAAGTGTGCGTATACCCGCCCGGCGTTCAGGATGACGCCCTGCGCCCATGTCCGTGCCTCGTGCAAGGCATCGATCAACGCCCCCTCGTGGTTGGATTGCGCACAGCGCACCTCGACATTGAGATTCCCGGCCGAGCGTCCACCAGCCGGTCATTAATATCCTCCAACGTCAGATTTCCATATATTTCCGGTTCGCGCTTTCCGAGCAAATTCAAATTGGGACCATGTAAGACAAGTATGGCTGCCAATTCACGCCTCCTCAAAAGCTCAAATCAAGGTTTTCCACTTCCACACCCACCCGGACCTCACCAATTTTCACAGGTAAAGCAAAGTGGATAACTCCCGAGTTCATTTTTCTTATCAAACCGCATGGCGTGCAAAATATCAGCATGTGGCAGATCAGGCGGGATTTTGACAGGCAGACCCAGTTCCGATAAAGTACCTGCTATCGTTTCGGATAAGCCCGGGTTTGCAATTCGCTAAACGTTCCGCCAGGCGCGCCTCGGCCACCATCCCGATGGCTACCGCTTCTCCGTGCCGCAACCGGTACCCGCTGACGGTTTCCAACGCATGACCGATGGTGTGGCCCAGGTTAAGGGCGGCGCGCAACCCGCGTTCGAACGGGTCCGCCTCGATCACTTTTATCTTCACCGCCATTGCCCGGCGGACAATTTCGGGCAGGTTGGCCTTGACCGCTTCATATCCCTGGGTGCACATTCCAAACAAGGCCGGATCAGCAATAACTGCCATGTTTCACCACTTCCCCCAGGCCAGAACGCAGTTCCTCTTCCGGTAACGTGGACAGGACCTCAGGGATCGGATAGCACCAACCTGGGGGAATGGAATGCCCCGATCAGGTTCTTTCCCTCCGGCAAATCGCAGCCTGTCTTTCCTCCCAGCGAAGAATCGACCATCGCCAGCAAAGATGTTGGCACTCCCACCCAGGGGATGCCGCGCATGAACGCCGAAGCCGCAAAACCCGCCAGGTCTCCGGTCACCCCTCCGCCCAGGGCCACAATTGTACTTTTCCGGTCCAGGCCGGCTTCCAGGAAGCCGCGCCACAGGGACGAGACCGTGTCGAGCGTTTTGTATTGCTCCCCTGCCGGGATGGTCAACGATTGTGCTTTGAACCCCGCACTACGCAGCGAATCCATCACCCGCTCCCCGTATAGCGGCGAGACATTGGAATCGGCAACCACCACCATGGTTCCACTAAACCCATGTTCTGCCAGCATTTCGCCCAATTGGTCCAACCCATCCTGGCTGGACAACAACATCGTAACCTGGCTCCATGCCGTGCACATGGAAACGCCCCAGGCTTTGTTGAATTTCCCATGCAATTTTATCGGGCTTGTCTGCCATGTTGGTTACACGCAATGTGAAAGATTCATAATGCTCTTTCCGGCGCGCCAGCAGCGCCTTCAGTTTTTCCTCCATATTGCCTTCCAATAAAGGACGCTGGCCCGGCTCGGCTTTCAACCTTTCCAGAAGAATCGGTAAACTGGCATCCAGAAAGCACCACCTCCCCGGCAGATTCGGCACAAGCCCGGTTGGCATCCCGCAACAACGCCCCGCCTCCGAGTGCAGTCACGCTCAGCAGGGCCAAATGCTGCCTTTTCAAGCGCGGCCGATTCCAGGTCCCGAAATACCGACTCACCTTGTTCTGCCATAATCTGTGGAATGGTTCGCCCAGCCGTTTTTTCGATTTCCTTGTCGAGATCAAGGAAAGGTAAATTCAAGCTGGCAGCCAGGAGTTTACCCACAGTTGACTTGCCAGAACCGGGCGGCCCGTAAAGGAAAATCTGTCTTCATGATTACTCCCACCAAACTCTGGAAACGCCATCCATCGGCAAATCATCAAGTCGGGCCTTCCGAAGCGACTCGAAACGCGGCAGCATCTCATTCAGCGAATCACCTCCAAGTTTTTCGATCAACGCTTCGGCCAGCACGAAAGCCACCATAGCTTCGAGGATCGGCACAGCCCGCGGCACGGGGCAAAAATCCGAGCGTTCGTAACGTGTAGGTGTCGGCGCGCCGGATGCCAGGTCAACGGTATCCTGCGGTGTCAGCGTGGTCGCAATCGGTTTCATGGCAGCACGGACGACGATCGGCTCTCCATTGCTGATGCCCCCTTCGATTCCACCTGCCGCGATTGGTCGGGCGGGAGAGAGAATCTTGAGGGTTGCATGAAGATCTATTTCCGCTCCCATTACTATTCCCTATTCTCTCTTCCCCATTCTCCAATTCGATCGCATCCTGCGCCTGCGTTCCAATCCGCCTGGTACTCTCCCATGCATCGCCAATCTCGACGCCCTTGATGGCCTGCACACTCAACAGCGCCGCCCCGAGGCGCGCTTCCAACCGCCGATCCCATTGGGCGAATGAACCCAACCCGGCCGGAACGCCGAGTGCGACCACTTCCACCAGGCCGCCCAGGGTATCCTTGTTATGGATGATCTGCTCTATATGGAAGCGCATCTTGTCCGCCGCGGCTGCATCCGGACAGCGCACATCATTCTCTTCAGCGCGTGAAAACCGCTCGAGATAGGGCATGCCTGTAAAATCCGCCGAGATATCGCCAATCGCCCGCACGTATCCACCCACGACAATACCAAACTGGGAGAGGAAATATCTGCAAACCGCGCCCACCGCCACGCGCATGGTCGTTTCACGCGCCGAGGCGCGTTCCAGTGCGGGACGCAGGTCACGGTAACCATATTTGACTGCGCCGGTCAGGTCAGCATGGCCGGGCCGGGGAATGGTCATCGCTTCCACCGCTTTGCCTTTCCATTTCGCATGGTCGGCATTTTCCACCAGCATTGCCAACGGCGCGCCGGTTGTCACGCCGCCCATCACGCCGCCCAATATCCGCACGGCATCCTTCTCGATTTTCATACGCCCACCGGAACCATAACCTTGTTGGCGGCGCGCCAGTTCCTGGTTAATCACTTCCGGCGAAAGTGCAGCCCAGCCGGGATGCCTTCCAGGATGGCCGTAAGCGCCGGGCCATGGCTTTCACCTGCAGTCAGGAATCGCAACATCATGCCTCCGCTGCCGCAAACATCACTTCACGGGGCACTTCCCGCCCCGTCCAACAGGCGAACGACAGTGCCGCCTGCTCCACCAGCATCCCCAGCCCGGTAGTCGCCTGCAGACCGGCTGCCTGCGCTTCCCGTACCAGGCGCGTCTGGCGGGGGTTGTAGACCAAGTCATAAACCGCCGCCCCCTGCGGGAGCGGCAGGCCAACCGGCCAGGGAGAAGATTCCGTTTCAGGGGACATACCAATGGGTGTGGCATTGACGATAAGCCGTATCCCCTTCCTGTGCAGGTTCAAATCTCCGGGTTCTAACAGCGTTGAGCGCATGCATCCGGCACCCGCCTGCTGCTTGAATGACTCGATTAACGCGCCTGCCTGATCCACGTCCGCGCGGCGGACGGCAAGTGTCACGTTCCAACCATCTGCCAGCAAAGCATAAACAACTGCCCGCGCCGCTCCGCCCGCGCCCATGATGAGCGCCTCTTTCTCAGCATTCGTATTCTTCAAAAATTTCGTCAGATCGGCCAGGAACCCCGGCGCATCCGTGTTGTGCCCGATCAGCTTGCCGTCTTTACAAAATAAAGTATTTACCGCCCCAATCGCCAGGGCGGAAGGGGTCAATTCATCCAAGAATGGGATGATCGCCTGCTTATGCGGGATGGTAACGTTCAGGCCATGTAATTTCGCCGTTGCGCATGCGACTTGCCAGTTCGGCAAGTCTTCCATTTCGATCGGGAGCAACCGGGTATAACAAGTATTCGCCCTTCAGGGCCAATGCTGCAAGCGCAGCCTCATGAAGTTTAGGCGATAAACTATGCGAAAGAGGATAGCCCGATCAACCCAAGGCGGATCATCGTAAGCTCTCCAACACTTTAAAATAATCGGGAAATGTCTTGGAAACACAGGCAGGATTTTCGATGCTCACACCGGGTATGCGTAAACCGATCAGGGCAAATGCCATAGCCATGCGATGGTCGTTGTAAGTATGGATACATGCCGGCTGTATGTCCGCACACGGCTGGATCGTCAATCCATCGGGATGCTCCTGCACCTCCACGCCAAGGCGGGCCAATTCTGTACACGTGTCAGAAATTCGATTGGTTTCTTTGGCACGGACAAATCCAATCCCCCGGATGCGCGTGGGCGAGTCGGCAAAAGGCGCAATGGCCGCCAGGGTCTGGGCGGTATCGGAGATATCCCGCATATCCACATCTACGCCGTGCAGGGATAAGGGTCCAGCAACTTCGACATACTCTTTACCTTCGATAACCGTGCAGCCCATTTGCTGGAGAATATCCAGAAAGGCAATATCGCCCTGTTTCGAGCGCCGAGTAATGTTTTCTACACGCACTCTACCCCCCAGAATGGCGGGGGCAGCAAAAAAATAGGAGGCGGCCGATGCGTCAGATTCGATCGACGTAAACCGGCCTTGGTTGATAATGGGCAGGCTGAATGCCGAAATCGCTCGTAGCTCTGGCGGGTCACCTCCACTCCAAAATCAGACATAACGGCCAAGGTCAACTCCACATAGGGCTTGGAATTAAGTTCCGTGGTTACAATCAATTCAACCGGGTTACGGGCATAAGGCGCAACCATCAGCAGGCCGGAAAGGAACTGGCTGGATATATTCCCAGCAATTTCTGCCCGCCCACCCGGTAAGCCGGAAGCGAGGATTTTGACGGGCGGGCAGATGGATTGAGAGGCGCCAATGGATGATCTCGCACCTGAGGGGTATTGAGATTAACGATCTTTGCACCCAGTTGTTCAAGGGCAGACACAAGGTCGCCAATCGGACGCTCACGCATACGGGCATCGCCATCCAGGATATAATTGCCATTTCCCAGTGTCAGGAAAGCGGTCAGGAAGCGTGCTGCCGTTCCGGCATTTCCAATGAAGAGCTCCGCCTTTTGCGCCGGGATGACCCCACCCAGGCCAGTTACTGTCATTTCAGCATGGGCAGAGTCGAGGGTCGACATCAAATCCCAAGTTGCCGGAGTGCTCCGGCGAAATAGTATGAGTCATCCGAAAAGAGGGCATTGTGCAAGACGGTTATCCCTTCGGCCAGGGAGGCGACCAGGAGGGCACGGTTCGTCAGGCTCTTGGAACCGGGGACACGCACGCTGGCATGCAGAGGGTGTGAGATGGGGATAATCTCAGTGATGGATTCTTGATTACCTGCGGTGACATTGTTCATTTGCTTGGCGGTTTACCTGTGTGAAGAGTTATGCCTGAAGATGGCATTCTACAAGAATTTTTGACGTTTCAGCCTGGCACTATCCAGGATTTCAGCGAGTTGATCGAAATCCTCGGAACGGATAGCTTGCTCCAGGTAATCCAGGTTACCTCGAAAAATTGAAATGGCCTCCAAAACATTTTCCCGGTTCGTCTGCAATATACCCAGCATCATGCTGGAAGGAGTGGATGCAAGGCGGGATGTGGAATTAAAACCAGGGCCGACCAGCGGAGCGGCACCTTCGGGAGCCGTCATGGCAAGCGCAGATGCCAGCAAGAATGGCAGGTGGCTGGTAAAAGCAAGCAGGCGGTCGTGAGTAACCGCATCCAACCAGACCGGACGGGCACCTATCGCGCTGATAATCTGCAAAGCCGCGGCGCTGGCCCGCATGGAGATATATGCAGGAGGCGTGAGGACAAAAGGAGCATTCTGATAAAGCGTCGCCTCCGCATTTTCAAGAGAAAGGTTTTCTTTCCCGCAAATGGGATGCCCGCCGAGAGCGCTGAACCTTGCCGGCAAATGGTTCATTGCCTGGACAATAATCTGCTTGCTCGAACCCATATCAATGACAACACATGGCTGGGATGTATATTCCGGCAAGCGTGCAAGCCAGTCCAGGATGGCTGGGACTGGCGTGGAAAGGATTATCACGTCTGCATGCGGAAGGATCTTCGCAGGGTCTTCATCGGCCTGGGAAACTATTTTCAGGCGGAGTGCCAGTTCGCGGGTGCTGGGACGCGGCACCACCGCCAGTAAATCCTCACATTTACCTTTCAGGGCCATGGCAAGCGAGCCGCCCATCAGTCCCAAGCCAATAATCGCTATTCTCGATTTCGCCAGAAAAAAGCCATCATCGCCAGACATAATAAAGCCTAATGAACCACGGGAGCAAGTCGGCGCCCAACAGCTTCTGCGATTTGGCCAACCTGTTTGACCAATTCGGCAAATTTTTCTGGTTTCAGGGACTGGCGGCCATCAGAAAGGGCGTGCGCCGGGTCGGGATGAACCTCGATGATTAGTCCGTCCGCCCCGGCCGCGATTGCAGCCCGGGCAACTGCAGTGACGTAATCTGCATGGCCGGTGGAATGCGACGGGTCAAGGATAACCGGCAAATGCGTCAGCGACTTGAGCACGGGGATGGCATTAATATCGGTGGTGTTGCGTGTGGCAGTCTCGAACGTCCGGATGCCGCGCTCGCATAGCATGACGCGCTGGTTGCCGCCTGAAAGGATATACTCAGATGCCATGAGCAACTCCTCGATGGTAGCAGCCATGCCACGCTTGAGTAAAACCGGGGTTTGCGTCTTTCCAATGGCGCTCAACAAGGCAAAATTCTGCATATTGCGCGCTCCAATTTGGATTACATCCACATATTTGACCATAATATCCAATTGCGTGATAGATGTGATTTCCACCACCACCGGCATGCCGGTCAACCGGCGGGCCTCGGCAATCAACTCGAGTCCTTCTTCACCCAGTCCCTGGAACGTGTAAGGCGAAGTGCGCGGTTTGAAAACTCCACCTCGCAAGGCATGCGCCCCGGCAGCGCGGACAGCCCGGGCAGTCTCGAGCAATTGTTCACGCGATTCAACCGAACAAGGGCCGGCGATGATGGCGATTTCATTACCGCCTATCTCGAACCCATCCAGCGGAAAAATCGAGTTCTTAGGATGGAACTGCCGTGAAGCGAGCTTATATGGCTGGGAAATCCGAATGACACTTTCCACTCCATCCAGCACTTCAAACACTACGGTCGGGACTGCGTGCGTATCCCCGACAGCTCCAATCACGGTGTGGTCCTCTCCAACCGACAGGTGTGAAGTCAATCCATTCCCCCGAATCTGCTCAATCACATGCTCGATTTCCACTTGGGTCGAACCGGGTTTCATAATAATCATCATGGCATTCTTCTCCTTTCCTGCTGCTTGCATTTGTATACAGAATAGTCGATAAAAAATTCATCCCAAACTCGCTTAGAACTCCTAACAAAACCTCGCTCTAGGCGGCGTCCTCGCCGCCGAGGACGGCAGCGGGAGCAGGTTTTGTTAGGCACGTTTACGAAACAACCAAGTCGGGGCGAAGAGAAACGGCATCACGCAGGTAAACGTGACTGATGGCTTTTTGTGCACAATCAGTATTCCATTGAATAAGTACCCGGATGCAACGCGGTAAACTGCCTGGAACGGGGATTTCACACGCACACATCATCGGAACATACTCCCAGCCCATCTGGCGGGCTGCCAACGCCGGGTGAACCGAGACAAGGTCATCGGTCATGGTAAATAAAGCATTGGCAATATCTTCAGTCTGCAAGCCGGGGTTAACGCGCATGATCTCGCCTAATAATTCATGGGTCGCAGCCAGGATAAGGTCGGGCTGGTCAGCGATCACCGTGATTGCGCCGCGAATGCCTCGAGTGGTCATGATACTTCCTCCAGATATAGAAGGAGCGAGCCCGTCGGGCTCGCTCCTAGGATAAACAGATGAGAAACTACCTGCTTCTAAGCGCTGCCAACGGCAACCAGTCTGTGGAGGCCGTAATAAAAGTAATACGCCAAAAAGCGGGTTGTGTAGACGTTTGTATTCATTAGCAAAGCATTCTACTCGACGAGTTGTGGGATGTCAATGCCCACATTGACATAATCAAGCCAATCCCGGTACTGAGGTAACTTGCCACGCGTGGCATCCTGATAGACCTTTTGAATGGTGCGTGTCACAGGGCCGGTCCTACCATCACCAATCGTATGGAAATCAATTTCACGTAATCCGATGCATTCAGCAGCCGTACCACTGACAAAAACTTCGTCCGCGATGTAGAGCTGGTCGCGCGAGACGAGTGTTTCGACGACCTCATAACCCAGGTCCCTGGCAATTGTAATGACGGTATCACGTGTGATACCTTCGAGGATATCGGCCAATTGAGGACTGAAAATCTTGTTGTTGCGCACAAGGAAAAGGTTCTCACCGGTGCACTCTGCCACATAACCCTGCGGGTTGAGCATAATGGCTTCATCGAAGCCCAGGCGGCTCGATTCGGTCTTCGCCAGGATGCTGTTGGCATAATTCCCGGCAATTTTCGCTTTGGTCATCATCACGTTTGGCTGATGGCGGGTGAAGGAAGAGACATTGGCGCGGATCCCCTTTGCCAGTGCTTCTTCACCAAGATAATTATTCCATTCCCAGGCAGCAATCCCGAGGGCAGGTCCCCCCGCATCCAGGTTCAGGCTGCCGGCCGGACCATCAAAATAGATTAAAGGACGAATATAACACGATGTAAGGCCGTTCACCCGCACAGTTTCCTTGATCGCCTCGGCAATCTGTTCCACCGTCCACGGCAGATCACGGAAACCGAACACACGCGCCGAGTTGGCCAGGCGTTCGGCATGGTCTTTTAAGCGGAAAATAGCCGGGCCGCTGTCCGTAGCGTAAGCCCGAATGCCTTCAAAGGCTGCCGCGCCATAGTGCAAGGCCGGGGTGAGGAAGTGGACCGTTGCTTTCTCGAATTCCACAATTTCACCATTCATCCAGATGTATTTCGCGCTCATAGTGTTTCCTTCCTTCTTGATTAAAGTTTGTATTTTGAGTCTGGCAAGATGTCGAAAGTATTGATTTAAGGCTGGCTCTGGATCCGTTTTATGATTTCATCAGCCATCTGGCGGGTCCTGAGAATTCCTCCCAGGTCGGCTGTGCGAGCGCCGGAAGAGATGGCATCTTCCACTGCCTGTTCGATGGAAGCGGCCTCAGACTCCAGGTTTAGCGAATGGCGCAATGCCATGGCTGCCGACAGGATCGTGCCGACCGGATTGGCAATCCCCTTCCCGGCAATATCCGGCGCCGACCCATGAATGGGTTCGTACAGCCCGAGGCTCGCTTCTCCCAGGCTTGCGGATGGCAGCATTCCCATCGATCCGGCCAACACAGAGGCTTCATCGGTGAGGATGTCACCAAACATATTCTCCGTAACGATCACGTCCATATAAGCCGGCCCGGTGATGATACGCATCGAGGCGGTGTCCACAAGGACATGCTCGAGAGTTACTTCCGGGTTTTGAGCCCCCACCTTTGTAGTGATCTGTCTCCACAGGCGGGACGACTCGAGTATGTTGGCCTTGTCCACCGAGGTGACTTTTTTCTTGCGGCCTTTGGCAAGCTTGAAGGCCAATTCCACCACCCGCCTGATCTCGTAATCATAATACTCGAGTGTATCCACCGCACGTTCGCGACCATCCTTGACATCGCGACCTTTTGGAAAACCGAAATATAAACCGCCAGTCAACTCGCGTACGACGAGAATATCCACACCTTTGAGTTTTTCTGGTTTCAGCGGCGAGGAGCCGATCAACGCAGGATGCACCTTGACCGGGCGCAGGTTTGCAAAAACACCCAATCCCTTGCGCAAGGCCAGCAGGCCTTGTTCCGGACGAACCTTGGCCTGTGGATCATCCCACTTGGGCCCTCCAACCGCCCCGAGTAAAACCGCCTCCGAAGCTTTGCAATCCGCCAGGGTTTCGTCGGTAAACGCAGTGCCAAATTTGTCGATGGAACAACCGCCAATCAGGCGTTCAGTAAACGAGAAGGAATGTCCGCCTTTTTCTGCAATAACCTCCAGCACGCGCACGGCTTCAGCAACCACTTCCGGGCCGATGCCATCGCCGGGTAATAAAAGAATATCGGCTTTCATAAAATCTCCATGTTATTTGTTATTGATGTAAGAGCATCAATCCGTATTCCACGGAATCCGCCAATGCCCGCCAACTGGCTTCGATGATATTGGTGCTGGCCCCAACTGTGCTCCAGCGTTTGCCATCGCTTTGAGTGTCGATCAACACGCGCGTGGATGCGGCAGTACCTGCGTCGCCATTAAGGATGCGGACTTTGTAATCGTCCAGATGAAAAGTATTAATCTCCGGGTAATGAACCATAAGAGCCTTCCGTAAGGCCGTATCGAGAGCATTGACAGGACCGTCTCCCTCGGCCGCCGTGTGGAACACTTCGCCTTTAACGCGCACCTTGACAGTAGCTTCTGCAAACATGCCCCGTCCCTGGCGGTGCTCCACGATTGCCGAGAAATCGATCATCTCAAACGGCGGGACATATCCTGATTGATGACGTTTGAGCATCAGCGCCACCGAAGCCTCTGCGGCTTCGAACGAGAAACCCTGTGATTCAAGGGATTTGATCTCGTTGAGTACACCTGCCACTTCTTCTCCGTCGAACGTTCCCAGGCCATATTCTTCGGCTTTGCTTAAAAGGTTGCCGCGTCCCGAAAGTTCGCTGACAACCACTCGCATCTGGTTCCCGACCAGCCCAGGGTCAACGTGTTGGTAGGAAAGAGCTGTCCGCCGCATGGCAGCAACGTGGATACCGCCCTTGTGGGCAAAGGCCGACTTTCCCACAAATGCCATGTGATCATCCGGCGCAAGGTTGGCCACTTCGGCCACGAATTGCGCCACATCGAACAACATAGCCAGGTGATCTTCCGGCAGGCAATGTAATCCCATCTTAAGCTCAAGGTCCGGAATGATGGCGCATAAATTGGCGTTCCCGCAGCGTTCTCCATATCCATTGATTGTTCCCTGGGCCTGGATAGCGCCTTCGCGGATGGCCATGATTGTATTCGCCACGGCACATTCACTGTCATTGTGAACATGGATCCCAATCGGGCGATCCAATGTTGCATTGACAGTGCGGATTACCCCAGACAGCTCCCACGGCATGGCTCCGCCATTGGTATCACATAGGACCAGCGTCTCGGCTCCACCGCGCACTGCCGCTTTCAAGGTTTCGAGCGCATAACTTGAGTCTGCCTTATAACCATCAAAGAAATGCTCGGCATCGTAAATGACACGCCGGCCTTGCGCCTTGAGATACGCGACACTTTGCTCAATAATGCGCAGGTTATCGTCAAAAGTGGTCCGAAGCACTTCGGTGACATGCAAAGTCCAGCTCTTGCCGACAACAGTACAGACAGGGGCATGCGAATCCAGCAATGCCTTGATGTTGGAATCGTCATCAGGACCGCCTTTCGCCCGGCAGGTTGAGCCAAATGCCGCAATAAGCGCATGTCCCCACCGGATGCCACGCGCCCGCTCGAAGAATTCGGCATCTTTCGGATTGGAGCCGGGCCACCCGCCCTCGATGAATGCCACTCCCAGTTCGTCCAATTTCCGGGCAATGCGAATCTTGTCACTGCCGGAGAGAGAGATCCCTTCCCGTTGGGTTCCGTCACGCAAAGTGGTATCGTAGATTTGTATCACGCTGATTCTCTCTTCCGGCGCATGTCCTCATACCCTGCGATCTTCTCCGCGAACCCCAGGATATATCCAAGCTCATCCACGCCGTTGAGCAGGCAGGTTTTGGAAAAGGCATCGATCGGGAAAACAACCGATCTTCCCGAGAAGGAAAGCGTCTGGGAAGCCAGGTCAACTGTCATCTCGGTTGTGGGAACTTCTTCCACCAGATCGAACAGCAAACGGTGCGTATCCGCATCCACAATAATGGGTAGAAGACCGTTCTTGAGAGCGTTATTACGGAAAATATCGGCGAACGAGGTGCTGATAACGGCTCGGAACCCGTAACCCGTCAGCGCCCAGGGGGCATGTTCCCGGCTCGATCCGCACCCGAAATTATCCCCAGCTAACAGGATTTTGGCCCCCTGGTACGTATCCTGGTTGAGCACAAAATCCGGTTTGGGAGAGCCATCCGGGTCATACCGCCAATCGGCAAACAGGGCCTCACCCATGCCTTTTTTGTCGGTCGCTTTCAGGAACCGGGCGGGGATGATCTGATCCGTATCGATATCACTGACCGGCAACGGCATGATATGGGAGGTAAGTGTAGTGAATTTAGCCATAATTCCTCAGGGCAGTAAGGTGCGGACATCTGTGATCTGTCCGGTTACAGCCGCCGCGGCGGCTGTCAGCGGGCTGGTGAGGAACGTCCGGCCGCCTTTCCCCTGGCGGCCTTCGAAATTGCGGTTGCTGGTGCTGACAGCATACTGTCCGGGCGTGAGTTGGTCACCGTTCATCGCGATACACATCGAGCAGCCCGCCTCGCGCCATTCAGCGCCGGCTTCTTTGAAAACCGCATCCAGCCCTTCCACTTCGGCCTGTTTCTTGACATCCTGTGAGCCGGGAACCACCAAAACACGCGTTGTGGTCGATACTTTCCGGCCTTTCAACAGCAGCGCTGCCTGCCGCAGGTCAGTAATGCGCCCATTGGTACAACTACCAATAAAGACCACATCCACGTTTTTGCCGAGCAGCAACTGGCCAGGCTGAAGACCCATATAAGCAAGGGCCTTGTTCAGTGCGGCTTTCTGTGCCATATCGGTGACCATCGCTGGGTCAGGGACACGCTCAGTGATCTTCATGCCCTGGCCCGGATTTGTCCCATAGGTAATCATCGGTTCGAGCGCGCTTGCATCCAGCGAAATGGATTTGTCGTACTGGCCGTCGTCAGTGGGCAACTGTTTCCACCTGGCAACAGCCTTGTCCCAATCTGCGCCCTTCGGGGCATATTCACGCCCGTTCATGTATTCGAATGTGGTTTCGTCCGGGGCGATCATCCCGGCGCGCGCTCCGCCTTCGATGGACATGTTACAGACCGTCATGCGCTCTTCCATACTCAGGGCGCGGATGGCAGAGCCGGTGTATTCAAAGACATGTTCCGTCCCACCACCTATACCGATTTTGGCAATCAACGCCAGGATGATATCTTTGGCCGAGACACCTCTCGGCAGGATTCCATCCACACGTACTTCGCAGGTTTTGGGTTTGCGCTGTAGCAGGCACTGCGTGGCAAGGACATGCTCAACCTCGGATGTGCCAATGCCAAAGGCCAGCGCCCCAAAGGCGCCATGCGTGGCGGTATGGCTGTCTCCGCAGACGATGGTCATGCCCGGTTGGGTGAATCCCAGCTCCGGTCCAATCACGTGGACGATGCCGCGCCGTGGACTGTTCATGCCATACAGGCGCAGGCCAAACTCGCTGGCATTGGCCTCCATCTGCTTGATCTGCGCGGCCGCCAAGGGATCCGTTATAGACAGGGAGGGGTCATGCGTTGGGATGGAATGATCCAGCGTGGCGACAGTTCTGTCGGGCCGGCGAACTTTCAGCCCGCGCTCGCGCAGGCCGGTAAATGCTTGCGGCGAAGTGACTTCGTGCACCAGGTGCAGGTCGATGTAAAGCACGGCCGGAGAGTCCGGCTGCTGGGCCACGACATGCGAATCCCATATTTTCTCGAATAGAGTTTGTGGCATAGAACTTCCATTGCAAAGCAGGGTTACCCCTTGGTGGTTGCGTCCGCTGCCTCAATCACGGCAGGCGTAGATGCTGCCAGGACTCCGCTTAGGTCCCAGCCGGACGGAATGGTTTGTGGTTCCGGGAACGGCTCGTGCCATTCAGGCAAAACGTTTTCCATATCCTCATAAGGCAAATTAGGTATACACATGCGGTTGCTCCTCTCTGAATAAAAATACGCTCGCTGGTCTTTCGCCAGGTTGATAAGCTTGAAAGTTACTTCTTATTGACGGACGCCCACCGGTTCAGGCCAGCCACAATGGCACGCACGGCGGCCTGGTCGATATTGGTACCTTCTCCAACGCCAAACAGGGTCCCATTTTCGCCAGATTTGAGTGGAACGTAAGCCACGGCGGTTGCATCTGCGCCTTTCTCGAGGGCTTGTTCATGGTAATCATCCACGCTGTAGCCATAGATGCCAAGCTTTACCAGCCCGTTGACAAATGCCGAAATGGGCCCGTTGCCGCTCGCTATAACCCTTTGCTCCACCCCATTGATGTTCATGTGCAGTTCACCATGGATATGGTCGGGAGCTTGCCTATCCGGTCGCGGCCAGTACCCTTTCAACTGATAAGGGCCGGGCGGATTGATGAAAGTCTTGTCGAAAATCATTTTGACTTCACTCGAACTGACTTCCCGCCTGACCTCGTCGGCATATTCCTGGATGGCTGTTCCAATCTCTGGGTGCATGGCACGCGGCGGCTGAAAACCGAACTCCTGCTCGAGCACCCATACCACTCCACCTTTACCGGACTGGGAATTGATGCGGATCAGGCTTTCATACTTTCGACCCAGGTCGGTCGGATCTATGTGCAGGTAGGGTACCTTCCAGCCTACGCCAAATTTATCCGAAGCTTCCCCCAACCGGTTCATACCCTTGCGGATGGCGTCCTGATGAGAACCAGAAAAAGCCGTAAATACATACTCGCCAGCATAAGGCGCCCGGTATGGGATTGGCATGCCGGTCAGGTGTTCGACCGTTCCGGCGATCCGGGGCAAATCTGAGAAATCCAGGCCAGTGTGAATACCGCGTGCATGGAAATTGTTGGCCAACACAACCAGGTCAACGTTACCGGTGCGCTCACCGTGGCCAAAAAGCGTCCCCTCGACACGTTGCCCCCCCGCCAGCAAGGCCAGCTCGGTGGCCGCTACGGCCATGCCCTGGTCGTTGTGGGCATGCAAGGAAAAAATGACGCTTTCTGGATGAGAAAACCGCTTGCAGAACAACTCGACCATGTCGGCGTATTGGTTGGGCGGGCGTCGCTCGACCGTGGCAGGCAGGTTCAGGATGAGCGGCTTCTCCGGCGTGGCCCGACCCCAGGTGGCATAAACAGCTTCACAGACTTCCAATGAGAAATCCGGATCCGTATCGGTGAATTCCTCGGGCGAGAACTCCAACCGGATGTCGCTGTCGGGCATACTCTCCGCCCCCTTGCGAATCTGATCCACGGATTGGACGGCCACCTGAACGGCCTGCTCTGGCGTCAGGTCGAAAACCTGACGAATATGCAGATCGGAGGTCGCCAGGTAAGCATGGAAAATGGCCTGACGAATGCCATTAATGGATTCAAATGTCCTCTCGATCAAATGGTCGCGGCACTGGGTGAGGGCCATGATGAAAACATCATTTGGGATCAAATCATCGTCGATCAGCCGGCGGGTGAAGTCGAAATCGTCCTGGCTGGCGGAAGGAAAGGCAACTTCTATGTTTTTAAAGCCGATCTGGCACAGCAATTGGAAATATGCAAGCTTTTGCCCCGGATTAAGTGGGTTGGGCAAGGCCTGGTTACCGTCACGCAAGTCCACCGAGACCCAGATCGGGCTTTCGGTGATGGATTGGGAAGGCCATTGTCGCTCCGGGTAATCGAACGGCTTTAGTTGGGCATACTTCGCAACGCTGGTCGTAACCATCGATCCTCTCCTTCAAAAAGAAAGTAACTGTTCACCCTTGCGAAGGTTTAGCTGCATCTAAGCATTACTTTCGGGCGAAAATCCTGGCTTTATCCATAATTTCGCCAGAAATAGAACCTTCGCAAGGTTGGCTCAAGCTGTTACCAAAAAATTTACCTCTTCCAATTTTCCGGCCGCAGAGAACGGACTGCGGCACCCGCTTGCCACATTTCAGACTCGCGCATTGTCTTCAACTCAGCATCCAGCTTCACTTGGTAATCCGGAGCGCTGTTCGCCTTGAGAACAACTGCGGTCTCTTTTCCGGCTACTACACTGTCATAAAGTTCCTCAAAAACAGGTTCGACCGCCGCGCGGAAGCGCGGATGCCAATCCAGTGCACCGCGCTGGGCCGTGGTGGAACAGTTGGCATACATGAAATCCATCCCATTTTCCCCGACCAGCCGGATCAGGCTCTGGGTCAATTCCTCGACCGTCTCATTGAAGGCTTCGCTGGGGGTATGTCCATTCTTGCGCAATACGTTGTACTGGGCCTCCATGACGCCCGATAACGCGCCGATCAGGACACCCCGCTCCCCCGTAAGGTCACTGTACACTTCGTTTTGGAAGGTGGTCGGGAATAGATACCCTGCCCCGATCGCAATACCCAGGGCCAGGGTGCGTTCCGTGGCATGCCCCGTGTAATCCTGGTGGACCGCGAAACTGGCATTGATGCCGCTGCCTGCCAGGAAATTCCGCCGTACACTCGTACCTGATCCCTTGGGCGCGACCAGGATCACGTCAACGTCCCCCGGAGGAACGACGCCGGTCTGTTCTTTGTAAACGATGGAAAAGCCATGCGAGAAATACAATGCATCACCTTTCTTCAAGTTCGTCTTCACTTTGGGCCACAACATCATCTGGGCTGCGTCCGAGACCAGGTATTGGATGATTGTGCCGCGCTGTGCAGCCTCTTCAATGGGAAAAAGCGTTTTGCCTGGCACCCAGCCATCCTTGACAGCCTTATCCCAATAACTCTGGTGCTCGGGAGCCTGTCCCACAATGACATTGACGCCGTTGTCACGCATATTCATTGATTGTGCGGGTCCCTGGACGCCATATCCAAGCACTGCGACGACTTCATCCTTTAAAACCTGCTGGGCTTTATGGAGAGGAAACTCATCGCGCATAACCACGTCTTCAACGACGCCACCGAAATCGATCTCAGCCATTTAATACTCCTTGAATGAATGTTTTTTCGTGCAAAAGAGCCACGCTTCTTCTTATCTTGCGATTAATTCGGCCTGAACATGCGAGCCATTGCCATTCCCGTTGAAGGCAGGCAAGGCCGGGCCAACGCCACGCGCCATCGCCACCACACCCGTACGCACCATCTCCATTATCCCAAAGGGACGCAGCACCTCCACGAAACTGTTGATCTTGTCCTCGTCGCCGGTGATTTCAACGACGAGCAAATCGTTGGCCACATCCACAATCCGCGAGCGGAACACCTCAACGAGCTGCATCACTTCAGTGCGGTTGACAGAACTCACGCTGACCTTCATCAAGGCCAGGTCACGACTCACGGCCGGCATTCCGGCCAGGTCGGCCACTTGAATGACATTGACCAACTTGTACAGGTTGGCGGTTACGCGCTCGACGTTTGTCTGGTCGCCATCGATGACAATCGTCATCCGGGAAATGCCGGGTTGTTCGGTATGCCCAACAGTAAGAGATTCAATGTTGAAAGCCCTTCGGCGGAATAGGGATGCCACCCGGTTTAAAACACCCGGTTTATCCTCTACAAGCACAACTAAAATATGTTCCATTTCGCCTCTACTCACATATTTGTTTCTACAATAACATTGGGCGCTGGTCGACGGATCATGTTATGCAGGTCGGCGCCGGTGGGCACCATCGGATAGACCGAGTCTTCTTTTTCCACGCGGAAATCGATTACAACCGTACCGTCCGTCGCTTCCGCCTGGCTCACCGCTGCCTCGACTTCCGAACGCTTGGTAACGCGCAACCCGGTCAGCCCATGCGCCTCGGCGATTTTGACGAAATCGGGATTGCGCATCGGGGTGGCAGAGTACCGGCGGTCATAGAAAAATTCCTGCCACTGGCGCACCATGCCCAGGTAGCCATTATCAATGATGGCAATATTGATCTTGATACCCTCCTGGACGGCGGTAGATAATTCTGCCTGTGTCATCTGGAACCCGCCGTCACCACAAATTACCCACACATCCGCATCCGGCCGGGCGAACTTGGCTCCTATGGCTGCCGGGAGCGCAAACCCCATGGTTCCCGCCCCGCCCGATGTAATATAGGTGCTGGGCTTGTCATGCTTATAATATTGTGCCGCCCACATCTGGTTTTGACCTACGTCAGAGATAACCAATGCCTCCCCTTTGGTGTACAGCCATAAGTCGTTGATCACATGTGCAGCATATAAATGGCCGTTATCGGGTAGATTCTGAATATCCAGCATCGCGCTGTTACCCTTCATCTCATCGATGCTCTCGATCCAGTCACCATGATCGCAGGCCTCGACATGGGGCAACAACTGGCCTAACGTTTCCCGCAAATCACCGATCAAGGCCAGGTCTACAGGGACATTTTTGTTTATTTCAGATGCATCAACTTCAATGTGAATCTTCTTGGCGCCGGGTGCATAGGTCTTGAGGTTGCCGGTCACCCGGTCGTCGAAGCGCATCCCAAATGCCAATAACAGGTCTGCCTGCTGGATGGCCTGGTTCACCCAGGCCTCCCCGTGCATACCCATCATGCCGAGATTGAGCGGATGACTGGCGGGGAAGCCGCCGATTCCCAGCAGCGTCATCGCAACCGGCGTGCGCGTCTTCTCGGCAAATTCACGCAATTCCCACATCGCTCCGCTCAACAATACGCCGCGTCCTGCCAGGATGACCGGCCGCTTTGAGGCGTGGATCATTTCGGCAGCTTTCTGCATATCTTTCGGCAAAGGTCGTTTATCCGGACGGTAGCCAGGCAGCCGGATGGGGCTGTCGTCATACTCCCAATCAACCGAGGCCTGTTGTACATCTTTGGCTATATCTATCAGCACCGGGCCTGGACGGCCGGTGCGTGCAATATAAAACGCCTCGCGGATCGTCTCTGTGAGATCATTGACATCCGTAACCAAGTAGTTATGCTTCGTGATCGGCAAGGTTATGCCCGTGATATCGGTTTCCTGGAAAGCATCATAGCCGATCAGCTTACTTGCCACTTGCCCCGTGATACAGACGATGGGGGACGAATCCATCATCGCTGTAGCGATCCCGGTCACCAGGTTGGTTGCGCCAGGCCCCGAGGTGGCCACTGCCACCCCCACACCCCCAGATGCCCGAGCGTAACCATCCGCAGCGTGGGCAGCACCTTGTTCATGGCGGACCAGGACGTGATGGATCGGGTATTCCAGCAAGGCATCATATGCGGGCATGATCGCCCCACCGGGATAACCGAAGACCGTTTTCACGCCTTCGTTGACAAGACATTCCCAAATAATTTGCGCTCCAGTACGTTTCATACACTCTTCTCCTTTTGCAGTACCTCTACGAAGTCAATACGGCACCAGTATCAGCAGATGTTACGAAATGGGCATAACGCCGCAGCCATTTGCTTTGAATTTTGGACACGAACGGCGGGAGGGCAGCCAGCCGTTCTTGGATTTCAGATTGGTTCAACCTGACATTCAATGTGCGAGCCTCCAGGTCAATTTCAATGACATCTCCAGCCCGAAGCGCCGCAATCGGTCCCCGGGCGGCCGCCTCCGGAGAAACGTGCCCGATGCAGGCACCGCGCGTCCCACCGCTAAACCGCCCATCGGTAATGAGCGCCACCTTATCGCCTAATCCCATCCCCATAATGGCGCTGGTGGGGCTGAGCATTTCCTGCATTCCCGGCCCACCTTTTGGCCCTTCATAGCGGACAACCACCACATCCCCGGCTTTGACCTCACCTGCCAGAATACCTTTCATCGAATCCTCTTCCGACTCGAAGATCACCGCCGGGCCGGCGAATTTCATCATCGGTTCGCTGACTCCGCCAACCTTGACAGCGGCGCCTTTCGGGGCCAGGTTGCCGAATAGAATGGCCAGCCCGCCGCGCTTCGAATGGGCATTGTCATGACGGCGGATCACATCCTCGTCCTTGATCTCCATTCCCTTAATGGACTCGCCCAGTGTCACACCGCTGACCGTCATCCGGTCGAGATGCAGCATGCCGGTGCCCGCGCTGCACCTCGTTCAAAATAGCCGGGATGCCTCCGGCCCGATGCACATCTTCCATGTGCCACTTCCCGGCCGGGGATACTTTGCAAATATGCGGAACCCTCTCCGCGACGGAATTGATGCGACTGAGCGGGTAGTCCACATCCGCTTCGTGCGCCAGGGCCAGCGTGTGCAAGACCGTATTGGTGGAACCGCCCATTGCCATATCCAATGCAAAGGCATCATCTATCGCCTCAGCGGTGACGATGTCGCGCGGTTTGAGGTTGCGTTCGATCAATGACTTGATTTGTGCCGCCGCCCGCCTGGCCAGATTCTCGCGTTCTTCGGTCTTTGCCAGAGCCGTACCGTTGTACGGCAATGCCAGCCCAATGACTTCCATCAAACAATTCATGCTGTTGGCCGTGAACATCCCTGAACATGATCCGCAGGATGGACAGGCGTACTGCTCGAGCACGTTCAGGCGCTCTTCATCGATTTTTCCCGCCGAGTAAGCGCCCACTCCCTCGAATACCGAGATCAGGTCAATGACCTCCCCATCCGGCGTGCGCCCGGCCGCCATCGGCCCGCCGGAAATAAAAATTGCCGGGATGTTGACACGCATTGCAGCATTCAACATACCCGGCACAATTTTGTCGCAATTAGGCATGCACACCATGCCATCGAATTGGTGCGCCTGCAGCATCGTTTCCACGCAGTCTGCGATCAATTCGCGTGAAGGCAGGGAGAATTTCATGCCGGAGTGCCCCATCGCAATGCCGTCGTCCACTCCGATGGTGTTGAATTCGAACGGGACGGCCCCAGCGGCGCGCACGGCCTCTTTCACGATCTTTCCAAATTCCTGCAAATGGACATGCCCCGGAATGATGTCTACATAAGAGTTGACAATCGCTACAAAGGGTTTACCCATGTCGGCCTCGGCAACACCGCTGGCGCGTAACAGCGCCCGGTGGGGGGCTTTCTCGTATCCTTTTTTTATGGCATCGGAGCGCATGATCTCTCTCTTTCTCACAGATGGTTTTGGTACCTTAACGAAAAAGCCGCCCAGTGGTTGGGCGGCTTCTATTTGCTACGATCAGGTGTGTCTACTCGACTTTCACCTCGGCCATCCCAACCACGTTTAGGTCCTTAATAATAAGGACCGCAATAAGAACGACCAGCAGAAGGGATGACAGAATAATGTTCATAGCCTTTGGATATTTCGCCAAATTATATGCACAACTGGAATTAAGTCAAGGTTTTTTGGATCATTGTCTAGACGTTGAATTATCGCGGGGCGCTACGCGCGATTGGCGCGCAGGTACGAGCCAAACACCCGCAGCATCAAGGCATATTCCCCAAGGTGGTCGAGGGCTTTCTTGACCCGCTCTTCATGCACGCCGCCGATGAAGTCGATATAGAACAGGTACTCCCAGGGCTTCCCCGCCAGCGGACGGCTCTCGATTTTGGTCAGGTCGATCTCGCGCAATGCGAATACGCTCAACGCCTTGAACAAAGCGCCCGGCTGGTTTTTCAAAATAAACACGAGGGATGTCTTCGCCTCGCCAGGTGGCGTCACCGGCGAGGCTGCAATCGCCAGGAAACGTGTATAGTTTTCCGGGTTGTCCTCGATTCCTTCCTGCAAGATTTGCATCCCGTAGATTTCCGCCGCCTTGCGGGAGGCGATCGCCGCAGTTGTATACTCGCCGGAAGCCTTGAGCATTTTTACGCTCCCGGCAGTATCGTAGACAGGCTCGGTCTTTACACCCATGCCGCGTAGGTAACCGGCGCATTGACCGAGTGCCTGGGGATGGCTGATCACCTGTCTTATCTCCGGTTTGGTCACACCCGGGAAGCCGATCAGGCAATGCCTGACACGCAGGAAATATTCGCCCACGATATATAAGTTGTTTTGCAGGAGCAGGTCATAGTTCTGGTGGATGCTTCCCGCCAGGGAATTCTCGATTGGTATCAGTCCAAAATCGCATTGCCCGGAGGTCACCGCCGAGAAAACCGCTTCGAATGTCTCACAAGGTACGGTTTCCGGCGTATCAAAATAACCGCTGCTTGCCTCTTCGGAAAAAGCACCCGGTTCCCCTTGAAAAGCGACTTTCATGCTGGTCTCCTATTTAGCTTCTTCGCGGTGAAAAAACAGTCAACCATTGGGTTCTCCAATAGTCTGCTAGAAGTCGGAGGCATTATAATGCAATCAGGGTTGCCAAATTGTCAGACAATCCCCATGTTGACTCTGGAGGCTGTATAATAAAGACATCGTCGTTTCCGGGAGAATTCCTATGATTACTCAATATTACCGTCCCCAGACTCTGGAAGAGGCCCTGCAACTGCTTGCGCGTGCGGATACGCGTCCACTCGGCGGCGGAACGGTACTCACGCAATACAGCGGTGAATCCTTCTCCGTTGTGGATCTGCAAGCCCTCGGCTTGGACAAGCTCCGTAAAATCGGGAACAATCTCGAAATCGGTGCGATCGCCACCTTACAGACTCTGCTCGAATCCTCATACGTTGTCAAAGCGCTGAAAGCAGCCATCATGCTGGAAACGCCCCTCAACTTGCGTACCATGGGGACCGTGGCAGGGACGCTGGTAACGTGTGACGGGCGTTCCCCTTTTGGCACGCTAATGCTTGCCTTGGATGCCAAAGTTACTTTTGCTTCCGGCAATGAGAAAATCACATTGGGAAATTATTTGCCTTTACGCCTCGGGGCTGGCGGTGCCCAGCCGGGCAAGCTCATCATCAAGGTGGAAATTCCCCTGAATGTCAAAGTCGCCTTCGAGACCGTTGCCCGCACCCCGGCCGACAAGCCGATTGTCTGCGCCGCGCTGGCGCAATGGCCCTCCGGGCGGACACGCCTGGCGCTCGGTGGGTGGGGGCCGGCTCCCACCCTGGCTTTGGATGGGAACGAGTCCGGTGGCCTGCAGGAAGCTGCTCGCAACGCCTGCTCGGAAGCCGCCGATGAATGGGCCTCAGCCGAATATCGTAGCGAAGTCGCCTTTGTACTTGCAAAGAGATGCCTGGATGCCACGTTGTGACCGTCACTTTTTGACTAACCTTTCCAGTATTTTTCCATTGGCTGGAAGAAGAGTGGAACTGAAATCCGAAACTACTTCAATACAACCTTCCTGCTATATGTGAAACGCTCAGGTTCAGTATGGTACGAGATATGCTTGTATATCAGAAAGGTTATCAGAGGCAGCCAAAAAGCGAACTTTGATGAATTATTGGAGAAAGGTTGCGGCTGTACCAGCAAAGTAATATCTTTACCAACTACAAATCGATAACATCCATCATTGTTGGAGAGTTTCTTGCTTCAGATAAGGAGGTCGCATGTTCTTTTTTGTAAACTTCCAATCGGCACACCAAACTAATTATGAAAAAGGTCTTCTCTTTGAAGGTCTTGTCAAAGAGATCGTTAGTTCACTTGGTTATAAAGATATTGAATTAAGAGTTAAGAAAGCCGGAAAAGAATACGATGTTAAGGCCAAAGCAAAGCTCGGCAATCGGCTACTTATCGGACAAGCAAAAGCTTATGAAGCGGCTATCAATTCTCAGATAATGTCAGAATTCGTTGGCAGTTTAGATTTAGAAGATTTTCCAGAAGATGCTTTAGGTCTCTTTGTTTCAACGAGCGATTTAACTCCAGATGCGAAGGAATTTATACAAAGGTTGAAAAAAGGTAAACGCGATAGAATTGAATTAATTGCATCTGAACAAATATCTAGCCACCTGACAGTTTTGTAAAAAGATGTTGATCGGCAAGCAAAACCGAGTAAATTAGGTTCCTACCACGAAACCGAATACTTGGAGATGCGGAATGCCGATCAACGAACTCTATCATACTTGGATGCGACGAATTTGTGAATTGCGGCCAAACCAAAGAATTACCCAGCAACGGAACTTTGTCTGGCTGATTGTAGGGATCTACCAAAGTCACTCGGTCTATTTGAGCAGAATAGCCGGAAAGATCCCTGGGCCGGCGAAGTTGGTGAGCATTGCTCGTCGCCTGAGCCGTTTCTTGGACAACCCGGCAGTCAATGTTCGAGAATGGTATGAGCCGATTGCACACCAATGGCTGGAAGCGCAATGGCGTTGTTTGAGAGATATCCATCTGATCGTGGATGGTACGAAAGTTGGTTTTGGGCATCAGTTGCTCATGGTCAGTCTGGCATATCGAAAACGGGCGATCCCGATTGCATGGACTTGGGTCAGCCATGTTCGTGGACACAGCAGTGCCTTCA
Organism: uncultured Chloroflexia bacterium; assembly: GCA_963746015.1. Taxonomy (GTDB): domain Bacteria; phylum Chloroflexota; class Anaerolineae; order Anaerolineales; family Villigracilaceae; genus UBA877. The sequence continues at coordinate 44,906 of CAVUZS010000012.1, read as the reverse complement.
AGCAATTGGCCTTGCTGAACTATATCAGGAAGCTCTTACCTGTCGGTGCAGCCGTTTTTCTGGTCGGTGACTGCGAATTTGGCTCGGTGGAAGTCCTGAAATGGCTCGATCAATGGCCCTGGTTCTATGTTTTACGCCAAAAATCAGATACCTGTGTCTGGTTGAACCAATACAACGAGTGGAAGCCGTTCGGCAGATTCGTTCACGAGGCCGGTGAAAGCTACTGGCTCGGTGCTGGCTACCTGACCTCCAGCGAAATCTATCCAACCAACTTGCTGATCTACTGGAAAACCGGTGAAGAAGAACCCTGGTGTTTAGCCACTAACCTGCCCGACCACAAGATGGCTTTGAAGTATTACCGGCTCAGGATGTGGTGCGAAGAAATGCACGCCGACTTCAAAAAACATGGCTTCGATTTGGAAAGTACGATGTTACGTGATTTCTTGCGTCTCTCTCGCCTGACACTCGCGGTGGCCATCTTGTATGTCTGGTTGATTTCTGTCGGCGGACGTACCATTCATCAAGGCTTGCGACACCTGGTCGATCGGAATGACCGCCGCGATTTAAGCATTTTCCAGATCGGCCTGCGCTATATCCAAAGGAGATTGACCAATGCCTTTTCTATCTCTGTTCCGCTTTGTACCTACCTATGACATCAAACTGTCGGGTGGCTAGAACAAATATTTGATAGGCTTGTCGAAATAAATTATCCATCAATAAGTGATATTAAGAAAAAGTCACAAAACAAATTCCAGAATAAAGCTGGCGATACACATCTTCTAATAAGCGATAGAGGGAATTTCTTTATTCAACTTTTAGTTCGCCTGAATGAAACCCGCCCAAAGGCATTTTGCTTGTTAGACAAAGGCGGAAATTTCATCTCAGATATAGGCGAAAAATTAAAATTGCAGATTGATGAATTAAAAGAGCTGAGTTTTTTAAAAGAAAGGGGCACATTTGCTTCCATCCTTGATATTCCTGCTGGGCCAATAGGTCCAGGGCCCGAAGGAGCAAGTTGGTTTGAATATAAACTGCCTGCCCCGCCACATTTTTTTATTGGAAGATCAAAACAAATAGACGATTTCTTAGGTTTTATTCAGGGTGTTAATAACGGCGAGACTGGCATTCGAATATATCAAGCGCTTAGTCCTAGCGGAGTTGGAAAAAGCTCATTTCTCCTAAAATTGCAAGACACTTTACAATTAAAAAGTTGTATGGTCTTCGAAGATGCACGGAATTTTAGAAGTACGGTTGACTTACTTGCATTAATACAGAATTTCCTAGAAAGCTGCAAAGATGTTATAGGATTTCCAGATGCAATTCCGCCAGATACAAAATCTGTTTTAGAGCAGTTTGCGAACTTAGATCTGAAACTTAAACAGCAAGGGTACCTTGGATTAATTTTTGTTGACCAATTCGAAAGCCTATTTCAAAAACCTGATTTATTTGCGTATTTTTTAGATTTAGTAATACGTATTACACATGAAACTAAAAATGTTGTTTTTTGTTTAGCGCGTCGCAATGACCAACCCACAACATATGATGACCGCGTTGAATTAGATTTACCAAGGTTACAGAGTTTGTCAAAAAGTGTTGAACTAAAGGATTTCTCAAGAAATGAAGCGAAAGAGCTCCTCTCACACCTTGAAACCGAGTTAAATCAGCCTATCAAAACAGAATTGCAGAAAGTCGCCTTAGAGTTTGCTGCATCAGGTTTTCCTTGGTTGTGTAAACGGGTTGGGGCACATATACTCGAAACAATCAAGAATAAAGGACTAACACAAGAAGAACTCATTCAAAATGGTATAAAACTTGAAGATTTGTTCGAAGAGGATTTAGCAAGTCTTGAAATTATCGACAAAGAATTTTTAAAAGAGGTTGCCAAATATTTACCTGCCACATTAGACGAACTATCCCTAAAATTTGATGGGAAAGAATTGGCGACTAAGCTAAAGCTTTTACAAGATCAAAGATTAATCAGGTTGATTGGCCGAACATATGACACTTACAATGATGTGTTTAAAGAATATCTTAAGACCGGAGAGGTCCCTTTATCGTCAAAATTTGTTTTTCGAAGTTCTCCGACGACTACACACAAAACTCTTGTCGCAATTGTTGAACATGAATATAGTACTGTAAAAGAATTAAGTGAAAACTTCTCGACTATTACACATCAAACAATGCAAAATGTGTTAAGAGAATTGAGGGTGCTTGGTTTTATTGAAACCGTCAGAGGGCAATTAATAATTGACAAAGATGCAATCGAATCTTACCAAAAAGGCGAGTTAGATACATTAATAAGAGATAGGGTCTGGAAAAGAAATGGCTTGGTTAACAGATTATTAAACACAATGGCTACACAGGAAAAAATAACCCTTGAACAACTTATTGAATACCTCAAGAACGGGTTACCTATCTTGGAAATATCTGATAGAAGTTGGCAAAATTATGCGAGAACTTTTACAAGTTGGCTAAGGTTCGTAGGGTTGATAAAGCCTGGGCAGATAATTGGCGAAAATAATAAGGCACTCGGAACAACTAGATCCAAATTGCTTGATTCCGACACATTTCTCCCATCAATTTATACGTCGGAGATCGTAGTATTTCTCAATTCTATTAAAACAAGCAAGTTGGTTGAAAGGGCAAACCTGAGCTACAAAATATCGTTAGATTGCTTACGAATGGGTATTTTACAGACTTACGACGATGAGCGCTATTATCTATTAACTGAATTAGGTCAAACTTTCAGAGACAATGATCTTATGCGACCACAAATAATTAGAGATTTCTTACTTACCCTACCTACTATCCAACGCTATTTAACTTTAGTTAAATCATCCACTAAAAAACAAAAGCATCAAGATATATTACGAACGGTCCTAGGAGAAATGGCATTTACTAATGAAACTTGGAATTGGCGGAGCAAAGTGTTGGCCAATTGGCTTGAATTTGCAGGTTTAATCACTAGAAAAAGCGGTTTTGTAAAAATATCTCAGCAAAGTTCTTTTTTCGACCAGTCAAAATCTGAATGATTTCCTCAAATATTTTATTCCTCGACTCCACCGTCCCTGGAGACAGCGCTAAAATTCTCGCCCTATTCTTCGAGAATTCAGAGGTTGTGAAGGATTTTCATTATGCCTAAAATCTCAGATAGCAAAGGCCGTCCTGACGAGAACTCCGGTTATGCGCGACTTTTCAGCAATCAACAACTTGGACAACTTATAAGTCGAGTGCAGGCTACGGTAATCCGTACAGGGAACGAACTTGAATTGCTACTTGAAAGAATTACTCCAGATGAACTTAAAGTCCACTTGGATGATGTTCTCGCTGGGCAAACCTCAATGTCGAGGGTTCAAGTCGCCTTTAAAGCAAAAATGCCAGCTGTTGGTAAAAGCCGAGGTGAGGTAGCAGATATTCTAATATTCGATTATGTGAGAAAGCAAGTAATGGTTATTGAACTCAAGGATGGTGACACTTTTGATACGAAAAAATCAACTGGCGAATTGGAAAGCATGACTAATTTTGCTGATTGGCTTGCAAAGAAAACTGGTTATAGTACAAATTTCTTTTTTTGTTCGTTCAATCAAACTGATAAGCAAGCTATTGTCTATGGAGCAAAAGGCCGTTTTGATATTTCTCATGCCATGACAGGCCGCGAGCTTTGCGAACTGCTCTCAATTGATTATGATGCTTTACGAAAAAAGCGTCAGGAAGATCAACCCGAAAATCTGCGCTATTTTATAAGTGAGCTACTTCGCATTGATGAAATCCAAAAGATGATCCGTGAGCTTTGGAGCTAAAGGAAATGACCAAACCAAAATCCGCCGCCGAACTGCCTTTGAATCAAATTCTCAAGGGAGATTGCGTTGAGGTTCTCGATTCTTTGCCAGAGAACTCAATTGACCTAATATTTGCCGACCCACCTTACAACTTACAATTACAAAATGATCTTTATCGCCCAAATATGACAAAAGTAGATGCGGTAGATGATGGGTGGGATAAGTTCGCTAGCTTCAGTGAATATGATAAATTCACCCAAAAATGGTTAGCTGCTTGCCGACGCGTTCTAAAAGAAACAGGTACATTGTGGGTTATTGGTTCATATCACAACATTTATCGTGTCGGAGCGATTCTACAGGATCTCGGTTTTTGGTTTTTGAATGATATAGTCTGGGTCAAAACAAATCCTATGCCTAATTTCAGGGGTGTGCGATTCACCAACGCTCACGAAACGTTGCTCTGGTCACAAAAGAAGAAAGGCGCTAAATACACTTTTAACCATCATGCAATGAAATCCATTAATGACGATTTACAAATGCGCAGCGATTGGACCATTCCGATTTGCTCGGGTTCCGAGAGGATAAAACTCAATGGAGAAAAAGCTCATTCTACCCAAAAACCTGAAGCATTGCTTTACCGCGTAATTCTATCAAGCTCCAACCCTGGTGATGTGGTCTTAGATCCATTCTTCGGTTCTGGTACTACAGGAGCTGTTGCTAAAAAGTTGCACCGCAACTGGATTGGCATCGAAAGAGAAGGGATATATATCCAGGTAGCTCAACAGCGTATTGAATCCATTCCGGAAACCATGTTCAACGAGGATGTGTTTATTGTTGATCGCAGGAAAGCCGAACCTCGTATTCCGTTCGGAAATTTACTCGAAAATGGATTATTAACCGTTGGTCAAACTCTTTACTTTAACGAAAAAGACGAAGCAACTGCTACCATTCTTTCAGATGGGAATATCCAACATAATGGTTCGATAGGCTCAATTCATCAAATCGGTAGCATTATTGAAGGAGCTCCCTGCAATGGTTGGGAGCATTGGTATTATAAAAACGAGCAGGGGGATCTGATTGTTATCAACGAACTACGAAAAGTTTTTAGGGAGAACATCGCCAGAATAGAACTGCCACAAGGAGATCCCATTTGAAACAAAACCGCACTCTCCTTATGGGTATCGTCGGTTGCCTCATAATCGCTTCTATCGGCTATTTCTGGGCCACCGGCATGATGGACTCGGTCTTCCACTACCGTTCGCCTTTGCGGTTCATACCGCCTGCGCCGGGCGTTCCCCTGGGCACACCCCTAACCCACCGGGTCATTATCGTTCTGATAGACGCCCTGCGTTATGATACATCGACGAATATCAATATCATGCCTTTCCTGAACACACTGCGCAGCGAAGGCGCAAGCGCCAAGATGCACAGCCAGCCGCCCTCCTATTCCGAGCCGGGCTATACCACCATCCTGACTGGCGCCTGGCCTGACATCAACGACGGCCCTGCTGTCAACCTGGATTATGCGGACATCCCCACCTTCACCCAGGACGACATTTTCTCCGCTGCGCATCGCCTTGGCCTCCGCACCGCCATCTCAGGCTATTACTGGTTCGAGAAGCTTGTCCCACAGGCCGCCGTGGATGCCTCTTTCTACACATCCGGCGAAGATGCTGCCGCCGACCAGGCTGTGGTGCAGGCAGCCCTGCCGATGCTTTCCGGGAATTACCAACTGGTGCTCATCCACCTTGACCAGGTGGATTATGCCGGACATTACCAGGGCGGTCCCCTGGATCCGCGCTGGTATGCGGCCGCGAAACGGGTCGATGGTGAGCTGCAGCAGATTGTCTCAGCCCTTGACCTGAAACTGGATACCGTCATCGTCCTTTCCGACCACGGGCAGATCAATCGTGGCGGACATGGCGGTCCCGAACCGATTACCTTGCTGGAACCTTTCGTCATGGCTGGTGCCGGGGTTCAAGCCGGGGTCGTTATACCCCGATATTGAACAGGTGGATGTGGCGCCGACCATTGCCGCCCTTTTGGGGACCAATTTTCCGGCCTCCGCCGAAGGACGTGTCCAGACCGCCATGCTGAACCTGTCACCTGCCTATGGAACCAAGATCCAGGCAGCCGAAATAACCCAGAAAAAGCTTCTCTATCAGGCCTATGCAGCCGCCATCAACAGCCAGCCTACCCGCCTGCCCGATCCTGACTGATCCTTTTTCATACGTAATTGCCATTGATAGCGCCCGCGCCAACCGCCTTGTCAGCGAGCGCGTCTGGCGTAACCTGGCTGCGATCACCCTGGCGGTTTTGCCAGCCTTATCTACTCGTCATCAGCGGGAAAAAGAAGATCCTCTGGCTGGCAGGCGGCGCGCTGGTCTACGTACTGGTATTTAATTTCCGCTATGCCATCCTGGATGGGCGGACATATTCTTTAAGTTCTGTCGAGAGCCAGACCTGGCTTATCACCTACACGGCTGTCACTGCTTCCATAGCGCTGGTCATTGGCTGGCTGGTTTCGATGCTGCGTATGCATGCCTTCCAGGCGGGCCCGCGCAGGGCTGCGGAGACTTCGCTGGGCTTTGTGTTTCTCACCATCTACCTGCTGGCTTTACCCATCCTGGTCAGTTTCGCGGTTAATGGTATCCTCGTCACGTGGACTCTGCCCGAATTTTATACTTCATACCTGGCTTTGCTTTCACTCATCCAATGGATATTTGTGGCCGCGCTTGGGTTGCTGCTGGCAGGAGCAGCCGGCTTGATCGCGCACTTTGTTCCCCAGCCGGTCACGAAATACAGGAAATCCAAGAGGTAATATGAACATTAAATTGACTGATTAATGGTGTGGAGAAGGAAGTTGAAACCCTTCCATCCGAAACCTTATTCACAACCCTGCGCAGTCTCGGCTACTATGGTGTCAAATTCGGCGACGAACAGGGGCTGGCCGGTACGGATACCGTCCTGCTGGACGGGCGCCCGGTCAATGCGGGTTCTATGCTGGCCGCGCAAGCCGAAGGCCACACGCATCGCTACCATCGAAGCCCTCGGCGAACATCCCGACCAGGGCTGGAAGAAGACCGGCGGCCTGCACCCTCTCCAACTGGCCTTTATCGAGACTGGTGCCATCCAGTGCGGCTACTGTACCCCGGCGCAAATTCTGGCTGCCAAAGCCTTGCTGGATAAGAACCCGAATCCGACCGAAAGTGAAGTCCGCCAAGCCATTGCGGGTGTTCTTTGCCGTTGCACTGGCTACGCCAAGCCCGTCCAAGCCATTTTGCAGGCCGCCGCGGTCATCCGCGGAGAAAAGGAACCCGATTCTGCAGGGAGTACGTGATCAAGGCATCTTGCTCGCTGACAATCCCATCTTACCTGACACTCAATCCCCCATTACCTTGACCCGGACCACGCCAAAGATCGTGCTCACCCCGGAAACCACTCCTTATCAGGTCGTTGGCAAACCCGAACCGAAAGTGGATGCCATCAAGCTCGCCCAGGGGAAACCCGCCTTTACCGCGGATATCGAATTGCGCGGGTTGTTGCACGCCAAAGTGCTGCACTCGCCGCACGCCCATGCCCGCATTACACGGATCGATGCCAGCCGGGCACGTGCCTTGCCCGGAGTGGCCGCCGTACTGACCTGGCAGGATATTCCGCGCGTGGTTTATTCCACCGCCGGGCAATCCGACCCGATCCCGGGCCCGCTGGATACTTTTTCGCTGGACAACAAAGTCCGTTTCGTGGGCGACCGGGTTGCCTTCGTTGCCGCCGAAACGCCCGAGATCGCCGAGCAGGCCTTGCATCTTATCGACGTGGACTATGAAATTCTCCCTGCCATTGCTCGACCCGGCCGATTCCATGAAGCCCGGCGCACCGCGCATCCACGACGAACCGGAGTATGTCAACTTTGCCGATTCCAACCCGGAGAAGAACCTGGCCGCCGAGATCCGCATTGACATCGGCGACGTGGAAAAAGGCTTTGCAGAAGCCGATGAAATCTTCGAGGCCGAGTACGCCGTCCCCAAGGTTCAGCAGGCGCATATCGAGCCGCACGTAACGATCACATATTGGGACGAAGACGACCGCCTGGTTATCCGCACCAGCACCCAGGTTCCGTTCCACGTCCGGCGGCAGCTGGCTCCGGTGCTGGGGCTGCCGGTTAAGCGCATCCGCGTCATCAAGCCAAGGATCGGCGGCGGTTTCGGCGGCAAGCAGGAAGTCTTGATGGAAGACGTGGCGGCCCACCTGACCATCGCCACCGGCCGCCCGGTCATCTACGAATACAGCCGCGAAGAGGAATTCATCGCCGCGCGTTCCCGCCATCCGATGCGCATCTGGATGAAAACCGGTGTCAAGCGCGATGGTACCATGACCGCCAACGCAATGCGTATCTTGAGCGATACCGGCGCGTACGGCTGCCACGCCGTGACCGTGACCGGTAACACCGGGTCAAAGTCCATGGCCTTGTACGTTGGCGATGGGCCATACCGGAAATCCCCCAATATCCGGTTCTATGCCGATATTGTCTACACCAACACGCCGCCCGCCGGAGCATTCCGCGGCTATGGCGTACCGCAGGGGTTCTGGGCGGTCGAGCGTCACATGGAGAAGATCGCACGGGCTCTCGGTCTCGACCCGCTCGAATTCCGCCTGAAGAATGCCATCCATCCCGGTGAGCACCACCCCTTCAGCACCGCCTGGAACGAGGGGCGCGAGCCGCGTCCCGAGATCGTCCATACCGTCGGCCTGGAGGAATGTGTCCGGCAGGGCAAGGCAGCCATCGATTGGGACTCGAAATACGGGAACGCGGCATGGCATACAGCGATGCCGCGTGAAACCGGAAAACGTGACACAGTAAAACGCAAGGGCATCGGCGCCGCGCTCGTCATGCAAGGCACTGCCATCCCATACCTGGATATGGGTGGCGCCTCCATAAAAATGAATGACGATGGTTCCTTCAACCTGTTGGTAGGCGCCACGGATCTGGGGACCGGCTCCGATACGGTCCTGGCGCAAATGGCCGCCGAAGTGCTCGGTGTGCCACTGGATGACATCATCGCTTACTCTTCAGACACCGACTTCACGCCTTTCGATAAGGGTGCCTATGCTTCGTCCACCACGTACATTTCCGGTACGGCGGTTGCCAATGCCGCCCGGATCGTTGCCGACAAGATCAAAGCCCGGGCTGCCAGCCTTTTCTCGAGTCAAAAGGCGGAAGGGGAAGGAAAGGTTGCTGATATAAAACCTGCCGACATTCAACTCGCCAACCGGTTGGCAATTGCCCCGGATGGTAGATCGATATCCCTTGCAGAAATTGCCCTCGACAGCTTGCACCACAATGACCAGGAACAGATCATGGGCGTGGCTTCTTACGTTTCTCCTTCTTCCCCGCCGCCCTTCGCTGCCCAATTTGCCGAGGTGACCGTGGATACGCAGACCGGCGCTTATACCGTGGATAAGCTGGTCATGGCGGTGGACAGCGGTGTCATCGTCAATCCGCTGACGGCCTCCGGCCAGATCGAGGGCGGGATGACCCAGGCGCTGGGGTATGCCGTCTGCGAAGAGATGGTCTATGATGGCAAAGGCCGGGCGCGTGAACGTGACTTCGACCATTACCACATTTTCCGTGCCGACGAAATGCCCGAGCTGACCGCCATTTTCGTCGAAACCTTCGAACCGACCCATCCGTTCGGCGTCAAGGCCGTGGCGGAAATCCCGATGGACGGTGTTGCCCCGGCGGTCGGAAATGCCATCCTGGACGCCGTTGGCGTAAACATCGACAGGAACCCGGTCACGCCGGAGAAAGTTTGGAGTGCTTTAAAAGCAAAGAATAACGCCGGATGACCCCGGAATGCTGCACCCGACCTGGCGTCCCTGCTTGGAATGAGTGAGCAACAGTTCCTGGCCGCCCCGCTCCACACTGCCTACGCTGGGCTCATGCCTCCCGAACTGCCGGCGCGGCGACCGTCTATCTGGCATCCAAACTGGCCGGAGAGTTCTCATGGTCAATCCATCAACGGCTACGAAGTGCTCGAAAGGGCCGGACTGCTAAAAACCATTGGCGTGGAACCAGGGGTAACTGTTCTCTTCATAGCTTGGCTGGCCGACAGCATCACTTTAACCGCTAACGGCCAACAGCTAACAGCCAAACAGGGGATATAATAGAACGTACGCGATTGAAAGGCAAGAAAATGAACAATATACCCAATTCTCAACTGATCAGCGGTGATATTCCATCCCGCCGCGCCACGTGGAAGAATATCGCACCATTTGCCCAATCCTTCAATGGTTACCGACACTGGGGGTCCGTGGAAAAATGCCGCGAAGTCGACAAACAGGGCATTGCATTGTTCAAAGCAAACCAGGACCTGAACCAATCCCTGACCGACCTGCGCACCTGCCTGTTCTTCGAAGCCCGGCGTTGGAAGCACCTTGAGAAAACTCCCAGCAAGTCAGGTATGCTTTATATCCATGCCCTGGTGGAAGCCATCCGGGTACGCGTGCAGTCAAGAGAACTTTCCTGAGAGTCGTAAAGAAAATGTATTTTTCTTTCCTTAGTGCTCCGCCTGTCCCGCGTTCTTCAGCGGGATCGTGACCTTCGTGGTGAGAGCTTTTAATGTTCCAAATGAAATGTAACCTTGTCGAGCTACGCACATCAAGTAAACCATGAACTCCATCTACCAGGCCGTCGCTGAACTCGAAACCACCCACCAGCCCGCGGCGTTGTGCACGGTCGTTAAGACCAGCGGCTCCACCCCGCGTCACAGCACCAGCAAGATGCTGGTTTTTCCGGATGGGCATATCCTTGGCACGGTCGGTGGCGGAGAATTGGAAAACCGCGTCGTCAAAGAAGCCCTGGCTTCGCTCCAGGACGGCAAGCCGCGCAACCTTGCATACACCATGGCTGACCCCGCCCGCGGCGACCCTGGCCTGTGCGGAGGCCAGGTGGAGGTATTCGTGGAACCCATTTTGCCTTCCCCCATGTTGGTTGTCGTCGGCGGCGGACACGTCGGCAAAGCCGTGGCGCATCTCGCCAAGTGGCTCGGCTTCCGCGTGGCAGTCTCGGACGACCGCGCCGAATTCTGCACGCCTGCAGCCAATCCGGACGCGGACGAGTTCTACCCCGTCCCGCTGGCAGAACTGCCTTTGCACCTGGCCATTACCCCACAGACAACCCTTGTCCTGACCACGCGCGGCAGCAACGTGGACGTTGCCGGGCTGCCGGCCCTGCTCGACACCCAGGCGGGTTACATCGGCGTGATCGGCTCACGCAAACGCTGGAATGCCACCCTCAAGGGACTCGACCAGCAGGGCATTTCGGATGATAAACTGGCGCGGATCCACTCCCCCATCGGGCTCGGGATCGGAGCCGAGACACCCGAGGAGATCGCCGTCAGCATCCTGGCAGAGATACTCATGCTGCGCGGCGGTGGGTCGGGCCGGCCAATGCAGAACCCAAAATAACTCTTCCTTCCACTTTCACCCTCATCCCCAGCCCTTCCCCCGAAGGGGAAGGGAGTTCCCTCTCCCTTCGGGAGAGAGTAAGGGTGAGGGAAGGCGCATCGGGATGGATTGTCCGATAATAATAGGCAACTCGCTAAAACTTTTCGGAGCCGGCAGCGTAGATTAAATAAGATGAAATAACTTGTAAGATGCAACAACGAAGCAGTATAATCATCTCATAAATGACTGCCACCTAACCAAGGAGAAATAAAATGGCTCGTATCTTTGATGTCATTGAATATGCAAATGAAATGACGGATGAACTCGTTCATCGCTTCCCGGATGACGGCACGACCGGCGATTATCGCCTCGGCTCCAATGTCATCGTGCGCACCGGGCAAAGCGCCGTCTTCTTCCGTGACGGCCTGGCGCTGGATATGTTCGGCCCCGGACGCCATGTCATCGCCACCGAAAACATCCCCCTGCTGACCCAGAAACTGCAGGACATTTTTACCAGCGGCAAGGGCGTTTTCCCGGCGGAAGTCTACTTCGTCTCGATGAAGGAATTCCCCCAGCGCAAGTGGGGCACGCCCCAGCCGATCCTGGTCAGCAATCCGGGCATGGGCCTGGGCGTCATGCTGCTCCAGGGTTTCGGTACCTATTCATTCGAGGTAAAGGACCCGCAGCAGTTGGTGACACAGATCGTCGGCAAGACGGCTTCCTACCGCATCGACCAGATCGAGGACCGCTTGCGCAGCATCATCCTGTCGCAATTGCAGGATACGCTGAATGAGTGGGGCGCGAAATTGAATCTGCCCCAGTTGCTCGCCAAGACGGAAGAAATGGCCGGTTTCATCCGCTCCCAGTGCGAGGATAGTTTCCAGGCAGTCGGCCTGACCCTGAAATCCTTCATCATGGCCAACCTGAGGCCGTCCGACAAATCCGCCCAGGAACTGCGCGATATGGGCATGCTCGACATGGCCACCTATACCCAGTTGCAGGCCGCGGATGCCATGCGGGATGCCGCCAACAACCAGGGCGGCGGCGCCGGCCTGACCGCCGGCATTGGCGCCGGGATGGGCATCGGCAACCTGATGGGCCAGGCCCTGCAGGGCGGCATGCAGTCCGGCCAGCGGCAGCCCAAGGCTCCCAGCGGCGGCGCGCCTGCGGCGGGCGGCATGTCGGATGTAATGACGCCTTCCGAGGCAGCCGCTGCACTGAAAGTCACCGAAGAGGATGTCATGGCCGCCATCAACGACGGCAGCCTGAAGGCCAAGAAGCTCGGCAACGCCTACCGCATCAGCCGGGAAGCGCTCGAAGAATTCCTGAAAAGTTGATTTGTAAAAACTTACCGGGGCTGTCTTTTCGGGACAGCCCCGGTTGCTTTTAATGCCATTGGGAGAATTTAGAGTCAAATTTTCCTACCCAACTGTATGCAGCAATAACATGTTCGGCGGGCGCATCTCCCCGATCGGGAAACCGCACACCAGCACTACCTGCTGGCCGGGTTTCACCATTTCCAGAATCGCGCAAGGCGGCTTCCACTGCACTGGAACATCTCTTCGACCGTATCCACGAACGGGACGATCTGCGGCTGCACGCCCCAGGCCAGCGCCAGGCGGCGGTAGGTGCATCCTTCGGGCGTAAACGCCAGGATGGGGACACGCGGCCGGGACTTTGCCATCAAGAGCGCCGAGCGGCCCATGCGGGTGAAAACGGCCACGGCAGCCACATCCTGGTCATGCGCCAGTTCACGCGCTGCGCGTGTCAATGCGGCTGCATCATCGTGATCGTCCGACTCGATATCCTGAGTATGTCCCCACGATTCGAAACCCGCTTCGGCCTGGCGGACGATCCGCTCCATCAAAGTCACCGCTTCCACCGGGTATTCCCCCGCGGCTGTTTCGGCCGAGAGCATGACCGCATCCGTGCCGTCGAAGACGGCGTTGGCCACATCCGAAGCTTCGGCGCGGGTCGGGAGCGGGTTATGGATCATGGATTCGAGCATCTGCGTGGCCGTGATGACCAGTTTCCCCTTGCGGTTGGCGGCCTGGATGATGCGTTTCTGCGCGCCGGGCACGTTCTCCGGGGCCATTTCCACCCCCAGGTCGCCGCGCGCCACCATCACCCCATCCACCACGTCCAGGATGGCTTCCAGGTTGTCCAGTGCTTCCGGGCGCTCCAGCTTGGCGATCAACAGCGGGCACTCCGCCGGGGACTGGCAGTCAATTTCATGCCTGACCCGCAGCACATCTTCTGGCGCGCCGCACGAACGAGACCGCCACAAAGTCCACACCCAGTGAAAGCCCAAACTTCAAGTCATCGGCATCTTTTTCGGTGAATGCCGGGATATCCAGCAACACCCCCGGCAGGTTGATACCCTTATTGGAGGTCAACACCCCGCCAGTCTTCACCTCTGCGACAACCTGTTTTTCCCGCACCGAAATGACGGACAGCGCCAGGCGCCCATCGTCGAGCAGGATGCGGTTGCCCGGGCTTGACCGAATCGAACAATTGCGGGAAATCCACGGGGATAAGCGCCTGGCTGCCGGTAGTGGACGGCTGGCTGCCGCCTTCCGGGAAAAGGATGACCGTCTGGGCCAGGCACCAGCGTCAAAGGCGCAGGCAGCACCCCCACGCGGATCTTCGGGCCCTGCAGGTCCTGTAAGACTGCCAATGGACGGCCCAGGCGCATCGAAACGGCGCGTAATCGCGAGTTCCAGGCAGCATGCGTTTCGTGCGTCCCGTGTGAAAAGTTCAGGCGGGCCACATCCATCCCGGCCAGGAGCAATTTTTCGAGGACGGTCTCGTCCTGGCTGGCAGGCCCGATGGTGGCGACAATTTTGGCTTTTCTGTCCATATCTATATCCAGTTCAATTCCCTGGCCTGTCTCTCCAGGTCAGCGCGGAAATCCGGGTAGGCAATATGGATGAGTGCATCGACGCGCTGGCGTACCGATTTGCCGTACAGGTCGGCCACACCGAATTCAGTGACCACGTAATGCACATGGTTGCGCCCGGTGACCACCCCGGCGCCTTGCTTGAGCATGGGGACGATCTTGCTGACCACCGTGCCATCCTTCATGGTAGTGGAGGCGGGCATGGCAATGATCGGAACACCGCCCTTCGAGCGGCTGAGCCCCATAGATGAAATCCAACTGCCCACCTACGCCGCTGAAGAACTTGGGGCCGATGCTATCGGCGCACACCTGGCCGGTCAGGTCCACTTCGATGGCCGAGTTGATCGCCACCATGCGCTCGTTCTGGGCGATGACGAACGGATCGTTGACGTACTCCTGGCGGTGGAACTCACACAGCGGGTTGTCGTTGACCCACTCGTACAGGGAATGGGTGCCCAGGACAAACCCGGCTACGATCTTGCCGGAATGCAAGGTCTTGCGGGCATTGTTGATCACGCCCTGCTCCACCAGGCGGACCACGCCATCCGAGAACATTTCGCTGTGGATGCCAAGGTCCTTCTTATTGTCCAGGAAATTCAGGACGGCATCCGGGATGGCGCCGATTCCCATTTGCATGGTTGCGCCATCCGGGATCAGGTCGGCGATGTGACCGGCAATCTTCTGGCTGATCTGGTCATCGCCTTCGCCGCCCATCGGCATTTCAGAGATCGGATAGTCCACCGGCACGATATGCGTCAGGCGGCTGACATGAATGAATGAATTGCCCAAGGTGCGCGGCATCTGTTCGTTCACTTCGGCAATGATGATCTTGGCCGACTCGGCCGGTGATTTGGTCAGGCCGACTTCCACGCCCAGTGAGCAGAAACCATGCTCATCCGGTGGCGAGACATGGATCATGGCCACATCCACCGGCAGAACCTTGTTCTTGAATAACAGGGTGAATTCCGAGAGCAGCACGGGGGTGAAGTCGGCGCGGCCTTCCCAAACCGCCTTGCGGACATTGGCGCTGATGAAAAGCGTATTCACCCGCAAGTGACCTTCCATCTCTGGCTTCACATAATCGGCCGGGCCAACCGAAAGCGCCTGGCAGATTTCTACATCCTTGAGTGCCGGCGCATATTCCACCAGCGCGGCCAGTAACTTCTGCGGCACCGATACATTCCCGGTCATGAAAATGCGATCCCCGGATTTGATCACCTTGACCGCTTCTTCGCCGTAGTTACGCGTGATTGATAGCTCGAATGCCAGTCCATATGCGACTCCCTAATTTGTCCAACGCGCCAAGTGACGGATTTCACCTTGATGCGTATTGATCGCCAATTCGATGGCAGGGTTTTCCGCCATGGCCTTTTCCACACCCAGATTGGCAATCTGGAGAATATACGGAATGGCAACATTCACGAAGCCATGCGTGGCAGTGCGTGCCACGATGCCCGGCATATTGGGAACGCAATAATGCATTACATTCTCCTCGATATACGAGGGCCGGTCGTGCGTGGTCGGGCGGGATGTTTCCACACAGCCACCCTCGTCAATGCTGAGATCGATAATGACCGAGCGCGATTTCATCTTTCGCACCATCTCACGTGAAACCAGCAGCGGAGCGCGCGCACCCGGCACCAGCACCGCACCAACAAGCACATCGGCAAACTCACAGCAGCGGCATGATATTCCGCTCCGTGGAAAGCATGGTAACGACGTTCATGCCGCACTGGCTGATGCGCTGCAACGCATTGATATCCTTATCCAGTACCGTGACGTGTGCACCCAGGCCGGTAAAAGCACGTGCCGCGTATGTGCCTGCCGTGCCTGCGCCCAGGATAACCACCTCCGCCGGAGGGACTCCAGGAATGCCACCCAGCAGGATGCCGCGTCCGCCCTGGTCGCTGTGCAACAGGCGGGCGGCCACTTCCGCCGCCATTGCACCGCCAATCTGGCTGGACGGGCGCAGGACCGGCAAAGAACCATCCGCTTCCTGGATCTGCTCACAGGCGATCGCCGTGATTTTCTTGTCCAGCAAGGCATCGATCTTGCTCTGGCGGGCCGAAGGCAAGTTCAAAAGTCCGGCCAATATCGACCCGGGTTGCAGGAAGGCCATCTCTTCTTCGGTCGGACGGGCGACTTTCAACACCAGATCGGCGCGTCCATACACCTCTTCTGTGGAATAGACAATTCGTGCCCCTACCTGCTCATATTCTTCATCTGCAAAACCTGCCCCACTCCCCGCCTTGTGCTCCACGAAGACGGTATGTCCATTCTGGCAAAGGATTTCCACTCCGGCCGGGGAAAGCCCCACCCGGTATTCAAACGGCCGGCGCTCTTTCGGGATACCAATATTCATTTTTCACCTCCAGTCGACTCAGATCATGGTAAGGTATGATCGGGACATTGTATACTATTCCATATTGAGCACTTCCCGAATCGATGGCAGTGCCCAATCAATCGTCGTCTTTGTCGATCACCAGCGGAGGCGCAAAACGGATGGTATGCATCATGGGTCTCCTTGGCCAGGATTCCCTTCTTTACCAATGCCTCGCAGAACCGCCGCGCTCCACCGGCGCTCTCGCTTTAATTCCACGCCAATCAACAGCCCCTTTCCACGCACTTCCTTGACATGCGGGCTTGGAATTTCAGTCAATTGCTCGATAAAGTATTCACCCATTTCGGCAGCACGTTCAACCAGGTTTTCTTCGACGATTACGCTCAACGCTGCCCGGGCCGTCGCTGCTGCCAATGGGTTGCCGCCAAAGGTCGATCCATGCTCGCCCGGCTGGAACAGGCCAAGCAAAGGCTTATCTGCCAAAACTGCCGATACAGGATAGAACCCCCCAGCCAAGCTTTGCCAATAATGGTTATATCAGGGCGCACATTCTCATGCTGCGCCGCAAACAGTTTCCCGGTCCGGCCCAGACCGGTCTGGATCTCGTCGGCCATCAGTAGAACATTGTTCTCCTTGCAAATATCCGATACTTTCTTCAGATATCCAGCCGGAGGAACGATCACCCCGCCTTCCCCCTGAATGGGTTCCACGAGAACCGCGGCAGTATTTGGAGTGATTGCCTTATCAATCGCATCCGAGTCGCCGTAAGGTACGGTGATAAAGCCAGGTGTGAAGGGGCCGAAATCATCGCGATAGAGCGGTTCGCTGGAGAAGGAGATCTCGGTGATGGTACGCCCGTGGAAGTTCCCTGCGCAAGCAATGATCTCAGCCTGGTGGCGTGGAATTCCCTTGACTGCGTAAGCCCATTTGCGGGCAAGCTTGAGGGCAGTCTCCACGGCCTCTGCACCGGAGTTCATCAGCAAGGACATTTCGTAACCGGTCAGTTCGGAGAGTTCCTTGTAAAGCAGAGGTAATTGATCGTTGCGGAAAGCACGCGAAGTGAGGGTGACTTTTCCAGCCTGTTCGATCAAGGCAGCCAGGATTTTCGGGTGAACATGGCCCTGGTTCAGCGCCGAATAGGCAGAAAGGCAATCCAGATATTTCCTGCCTCCACATCGTAGACCCATACACCCTCCCCACGCGTGATGACTACATCCAATGGAAGGTAGTTGTGGGCACCGTATAGTTCTTCAATTTCTATATATTCCTGCGTGTTCATGGTTCCACCTTTCTACTAAATAGATATTATGAGGTTTCGCCCCGAGCGCCACGCAGTCGAGAGGCATTTCGGTATCGAACTGGATCAGGATCAGGCAACTCCGAAAAGACGCGCCAGCACCGCCTTTTGGGCATGCAGGCGGTTATGCGCCTGAGGAAAGATGACCGAATGCGGCCCATCCGCCACTTCATCGGTCAGTTCATGGTTGCGATGCGCCGGCAGGCAGTGCATCACGATCACATCCTTATCAGCTTCGGAGACCAGCTTTGCGTTTACTTGATAAGGCGGGAAGACCTGTTCACGTTTGGCAGTCTCCTCTTCCTGGCCCATGCTCGTCCAGGTATCAGTGTAGATCACCTGTGCTTTTTTGACCGCTTCATGCGGATCGCGCAGGAAACGCAATTGGCTACCAGAAGAACCGGCCAATTCTTCTGCCATTTCCACAGCCTGCGGATTCAGATCATAGCCTTCCGGGTTGGCAATGGTAAAATTCCAGCCCAATTTAGCCGAAATATGCATCAACGAGACAGCTACATTATTTCCATCGCCAACGTAGACGATGTTCAAGCCTTTGGTTTTGCCAAATTTTTCCTGGATGGTCAGCGCATCCGCCATCGCCTGGCAGGGATGGCTGAAATCGCTCAACCCGTTCACAACCGGCACCGATGACCATTTTGCCAGTTCCAAAACATGTTCATGTTCGAAGACACGTGCCATGATCGCTTGGACATAGCCGGAGAGCACCCGCGACACATCCGCAATGGATTCCCGCTTCCCCAGGCCGATTTCGCTCGGCGAAAGATACAGCGCGTCGCCGCCCATGTGGCGCATCGCCATATCAAACGAGACCCGTGTCCGCAAGCTGGGTTTTTGGAAGATCATCCCCAACACTTTGCCCTTGAAAAGCGGAGCGTTTCCGCCGGAAAAATATTCCTTCTTCAAGCGCACAGCCAGGTCCAGAATATCCTGCAATTCCTCCGGTGAATGGTCGAAAATATCCAAAAAATGTTCCATATTTTCTTCTCCTTTTGCCAAGTATCAAGCCAGCCAGCCTTCCCGTCAAGTGCACACTGGCGTATAAACTAAAGATCATTCGGACATCCTCACCTTGTGCCAATAGCGGAATAACCCGCCAGCGCCCATCTGAGCCGGGCTGGCCAAATCATAGGCGGTTAACGTACTCTCGTCCAAACCCAAAGCATGGCCGCGTGTATGCAACCAGGCCACGTAGACTCTGTGCAAAGTCTCGACATCCGGGACACCGGGCATGACCGTTTCCAACCATTGCTCCACCTCATCCAGGACGCGGCCGGCAAACATCAGGTGCGCGGCTGCATCCTCATAGATGCCGAAATGGGCCAAAGCAAGGCGCTTACAACCGGTCCGACGGATTCGTTCCAGGCTGTCCCGCCATTTACCGAGATGTGTCTCCGGTGGGACAAAAGGCAATCTTACATAGAATGGTCCTGCCTTCCGGACGCCTCCCACATCGCCGGTGAAACAGGTATCATCGAAAACATAAGCAACATGGTGGTCAGCATGGCCGGGAGTATACCATCCCGTAATTCTCAATTCACCGATGACGATCTCCGCCCCGTCCCGAACTCCGGCCAGGCGCGTGACAGGTACCGGCAGGAACGCACCCCATAAATCCTCCAGTTTGTCACCATATATGCGTCGCGCGCTGGCAATCAGCTTTTCAGGGTTCGACAAATGGGGAATACCGATCGGGTGGGCGTATACCTGCGCACCATACCCGGCCAGCCAGCCCGCGGCTCCAGCATGGTCTAAATGGATGTGCGTGAGCAAGACATGCGTGACCTGTCCAGGCGTCAGGCCATGATCAGCCAGGGCGGATTTCAGGTTTTCCTGGGTGGAGCCGGACCCGGTATCTATCAAAACAGCTCCTCTGGAATAGGGGATCAAATAAGATGCGACAGAACCTGCATGGCCGGATAATTTCGTATCCAGGCAGATGACAGATGCCATACTATATTCTTCCATTGAAATAAGATTTGGGCATGTACGTTCGCTGGAAGTACACGGCTGGCAACGCCAACTGTGCGCCAAGATCATCCCCAAAACCGATCTGGCAGACTGGAATATTCCTGGAGAGCAGGCTGGCAACCATTTTTCCGGTTTCTCCTTGCCCGCCAAATGTCTCCGATTTGATAAGGACTACCACCGGTCGCAGGTTGCGGCGTTGCAAATCTTCCAGCTGCCAGGAAAAGATCCGGGCTGGTCGAGGGCGTAATTAATATGACTCCGCTGCCAAGAGGCAATAATTTTGCTTGCATACTCACCAAATCCAAGAAGAGGCATCATTCCCTTCCGGCTGGAGAAAAGCCAGAGTTTCCATGATTTTATTAATTTGGCGTTCTCCGCGCTCGCTGGAAACAACAGAGAATTTTCCAGCCGCGCACGCCAACCCGACTGCCCGCCGATCCATCAGAAAGAAGCTTGCCAGCGAGGCCGCCGCACTGACAGCATATTCAAATGTATCTCTCGGCAGGGAAACCTTCGGGCGGCGCAGCCACATATTGTCATCTTGATAAGAAACTGTTCCGGTTCAGGCATGGAAGAATGAACCGGGCGATAAGCATCCAGGAATAACCAGATATCTGCCTGCGGGTCTTGTTCGAATTCCTTGACCATGAATTGACCACGGTGAGCCGTACTGGGCCAGTGAATACGTTTCATCGGGTCGCCGGGAACATATTCACGCACTTCTGCCGCATGGGGTGTCACATCAAATGTCCGCTGGCGGATCGCTTTTCCTCCCGGAAGAAGCCCGGGAGGTGGAGGAAATATGGCAATGGGGAATGTCATCGGCAGGATGACCAATGTATCCCTGGCAGTGATCACCTTTCTCATCGTAAACAGTCCAAATGGATCTCCGGATGTCAGTGTGGTCGGGCCAAGTAAATAAGCCCCACGCCGGGTCAGGAGTGTACGGGCAGAATAATATCGTAACTGGTGTGCGCCGATCCTGGTCAACAGGCGGGACCCGGCAGCTTTCGGCAAAGTGGACTGGTTGAGCACTTCCAGCCATGGACATCCCTGGCCACTTTTCTTTCTTTATCTCATAATGTTCTTCAAATACTTCCCCCATACTTGCCCGCAAGGTACGTGTATTCCTGCTCAAGCTGAATGCCATTCATTGATAATACCGTCCAAATTGCCGCACCAGCCAATCAAAAGGATACCGAGATAAGCCAGGCGCGCGTAAATCAGTCAAGCCGGTTACGATCCAGCCCGCCAAGCTAACTAAAATCACTACAGCAAGCAGCCAGCGCGAGGCATGCGATAACTTCATATGCTACGAGGAGCCTGGTAATCTCCACCAGGGACAGGCAGGTTCTCCAATATTTCTTCTACGATCTTCTCAGCGCTCAACTCTCGCAGGCGGGCAGCCGGTCCGACAATGACGCGGTGCGCCAATACCGGCACTGCCAGGCTCTTAATATCGTCTGGCAGGACAAAATCACGCCCGGCCAGGGCCGCCACCGCCTGCCCGGTGCGGAAAAGCGCCAGGCTGCCGCGTGGGCTGGCGCCCAGATACACATCTGAACTCTGGCGGGTGCGGTTTACCAAATCCACCAGATAGCGTTTGACCGGTTTGGATACATAGATTTTCTTGATCTCTTTCATAACCTCCTTGAAGTTCTTCGACTGCAATAACAGCTTCCAATGATTCAATCGGGTGCCGTAATTGCTGGCGATCAAGGATTTCAATTTCATCCGCTTGGTTTGGATAACCCAATCGGACCCGCAACAGGAACCGGTCCAGTTGTGCTTCAGGCAAAGGAAAAGTGCCTTCATATTCGATTGGGTTTTGAGTTGCCAAAACCATGAACGGGTTGGGCAAAGTGTGCGTTATGCCATCCACCGTCACCTGTTTCTCTTCCATTGATTCCAGCAATGCCGCCTGAGTTTTGGGCGTGGCTCGGTTGATTTCATCCACCAGTACAATCTGTGCAAACACGGGTCCAGGGCGGAATTCAAAGACACGCTTTCGACTGGTCATAGATGGAAACCCCGGTCACATCACTGGGGAGCATATCAGGCGTGAACTGGAGACGGTTGAACGAGCAACCCAATGATTTCGCCAGGCTGCGCGCCAGTACCGTCTTGCCAACCCCTGGCACATCCTCGATCAGTACATGCCCCTGGCAAAGCAGACCGACGACAATTGACTCAATCGTCTGCCGCTTGCCAACGATGACCTTTTCAAGGTTGCTTATTAGCTTGTTGCCAAAAGATTGAATATCTGTCATGGCTCAAGTCCTTTGCCAGGATTTTATCCGTATTTTACCCGTACTTGAGGCCAGAACCGGTCAGAATTACAACAACGGGATCAGGCAATTTCTCCATCATCTGAGTAGAGTGCTGCCCAAACAATAGCAGATGTTGGCTCGACATAGAATCCAAGCCGGGCCAGCGCATCGCGTGCCGGCAGGATATCTTTCTCATCAACAACACCCATGGATCCTCGGCTTGCTACAACAGCCGCAAGCACCGCATCGCCCCGCAGAGGCTGCCGCACCCGCACCCCTTCCGCCAGTGTATCATTATCCGCGACGACACCCAGGCCCTTGCCACCCGCTGTGAACATGGCCCACAACGGGGAGCACGCACGTGCTTGGACGCCAATCATCCTGGGCATCCGGTCTGTGCCATTGGCTACGCGTAAAGCCGCAAATCCACGCGCCAGGCCGAGCAGTAATCCACCCTGCCCGGCTGGGACAATAACTGCGCCAGGTATTTTCCCTACCTGTTCAAAAATCTCATAGGCCGCGGTGGCATAACCGGGCAAGTTGAAGGGGATATACGCGTGGCTGGCATACGGCACCCCACTCTCAGCCTCTTTCCTGACTGCGTCGGCAACGTCAGACCGCGAACCGGGAATCGATACCAACTCTGCACCATAGGCTTCGATCTGCCTGCGTTTGGGGCCGGAGGCAGACTCGGGTACAAATATGCGCGCCTTGATCCCTGCCCGGGCAGCGTAGGCCGCAAAGGAAGCCCCGGCGTTCCCCGAGGAATCTTCTATGGCAGAAGTTACACGATGAGACCTCAGCCAGGCAGTGATGACCGCGGAACCGCGGTCCTTAAACGAACCACTGGGATTAAGGTATTCGCACTTGAAAGCAACCCGCCGGCCAAAAACTTCCGCCCAAATAAGAGGCGTATTCCCTTCGCCAAGCGAGACCGGCTCAAGGTTCGGCGGGAGTCCAAAAGTATGCCGAAAGCGCCAGATACCGGGTTGAGATTGTTCCACCCTTGCCGGGTCAAAATGCAACGCCGTCGCGAAAATCGTATAACCCACCGCAAATCGAACAATGATAAGGGGCGCCGTTTGATGGATACGCACGTCCACAATTGTTACAAAAAACGCCAGGATGGGTCATGTCCTCTTCCACTCACGTTCTAGCATGGCATAGTGATATTCACTTCCCCATGCACCCTTGAACCAGATATTTTCGACCAGATGCGCTTCGCGCCGGAAGCCGAGCCGCTTGAGAAGGGTAAACGAGGCGATGTTCTCAACATCGCATATGGCGACTACGCGGTGTAGGTCCAATTCATCGAAGAGGTAATTGAACAAACAACGGCACGCTTCCTCGCCGTAGCCCTTTCCCCAGTTCAGGTGCGCGAGCGTGATACCAATA
This sequence comes from uncultured Chloroflexia bacterium, assembly GCA_963746015.1. Taxonomy (GTDB): domain Bacteria; phylum Chloroflexota; class Anaerolineae; order Anaerolineales; family Villigracilaceae; genus UBA877. Next base: position 21,490 of record CAVUZS010000012.1, on the reverse strand, counting down.
TATGCCTGGCGCGGTTCGTCTGCCATAATCTGGAAAGCGCAGTCACCAAGCATCGTTTTCAAGGATTTAAGCTCGATAGCCGCCTGGAACCATTTACCGGGCGTACCGGGCACAGCATTTTTCATCTCATCAACAAATGCCCGACCGATCATCGCATCATAAGGCGCACTCCAACCCTGGTACCGCGCGACTTGCGGGTCGGACCGGTAAGCAAGAAACTCTTCCAAATCAGAGTCGCGAAAATGCCGCAACAAAAGGCGATCTGTTTCTAGAGGAAAAGGCATTCGCATTCTCCAGGCGTCGGAATATATACACCTTGCACTTGATAATCTCTATAAGCATCATCAATACAGGTCAATTTTAAAGGCATGTCAGAATTATACCAGCCGTAAGAAAACAAGTTTCTGGTTATAATAACCACATGGAGTTCTTTATCAACGATCCGAACATCGAGCGAACCCCTCCCGCTGAGACTCGCCTGTTGGACCTGCAGGCCACGCCTGACCCGGACGGGAAACGCCTGCGGGTCGTCCTGAATCTGACCCCCTTCCAGCAAAGACCTGTTATCGAACTTAGTCTCACAGATTCGGTCGATACCGATGTCGCATCGGCCAGTATCATCGAGCCGGTAGGCTGGAAATTGGAACTGACCATGCATATCCGGAAGACTGGTACCACCACCGGAAAATATGCTCTTACAGCCAGTCTATCCTACCCAGAACTGGGTGAAATAGACAAGCGCACTTTTATAGTTGAAGTACCTGCTCCCACCAAATAAAATGACCGGTCCTTCTAGAACCCATCCGCGCATCCCACGACCCGCATCCCGCATTCTTTATACCGCAACCTGCATCCTGCTCTTTCTCTCCGCCTGCGGACTGCTGCCTACACCTGTTCCCACTCCAACTTCCACTCCCCTTCCTCCGAGTACGACACCTACAGCCAGTCTGACTCCCACCGAAGTTCCCACCCAGACACCTTATATCATTACCGCCACACCAGAAATAGGGGCTACGGTCCCAGCACCGCAAGGTACTTTTTTTCTTTCCCTGGCGGATGCCGGGCATTTTCACCTTTTTGCATATTCGCCGCAAACCCTGCCGTTGGCTCGACTCACCACAAATGCCTGGGATGACATTACCCCTGCAATCAGCCCGGATGGCAAATGGCTGGCCTTTTCTTCGAACAAAAATGGCTATTGGGACCTCTATTTACTTGAACTCGCCAGCGGCAGTACCATCCGGCTGACGGATACACCTGCATATGACGCTGCGCCATCCTGGTCCCCAGATGGCGCTTTTCTGGCATATGAATCTTATTGAAATGGTTACCTGGGCATTTTTATCCGCTCGGTCACAGATTCCACACAGGTATATCCCCTGACACAGGATTCTGCCAGTAATTCATCCCCGGCCTGGTCACCACTGGGAAGGCAAATCGCTTTCATTTCAAACCGGAGCGGCGAACCCGAGGTCTGGGTTGCCGACCTGGACAAATCAGGGGATGAGAGGTTTACCAATATCAGCCAATCTCCCCAGACCGTGGAATCGCACCCCGCCTGGTCGCCGGATGGTAATCAATTGGCCTGGGCATCCACGGACCCCGCTTCTGGTCTGACCAGGCATCTACGTTTGGGACGCCAGTAATCCCACCGCCCCGGCGCACTGGGCCGGTTCCGGGGATTGGCCAGTCTGGCAAGACAACAGCCACCTCGCCACCCGCCTGACGGCTCCCAACCAGACCTTTCTTACAGGCTATACCACCAGCGGAACAATCAACCTGCCGCCAGTGCTGCTGCCCGGTCCAGTCAATGGGCTGACTTTTGGAAACACAACTGCTGCATTACCCGGTCCCTTCCAGAAGATTGCGCAAATTACGCCGGCCGCGTTATATCAACACAACGATTACTCCCCAATCAGATGCCCTGCCCGGGCGCGCTTCACTGGTGCCCCTTGACGGGTGTCCAGGCTCCTTACCCGCAACTAAATGAATTTGCATACAATTCCTTCCAGGCTCTGCGGGCACAGGTTGCCATGGAAACAGGCTGGGATGCCCTTGCCAGCCTGGAAAATGCCTATGTTCCTCTCACGACACCTCTCGATCCCGGATTGGGCGAGGACTGGCTGTATACAGGCCGGGCCTTTACACTTAACCCGGCTCAGATTCAGGCCAGTTGGATGGCCATAATCCGTGAAGATTTCGGCCAGCAGACCTACTGGCGCATCTACCTGCGCACCACCGCCCAGGATGGTTCGCAAGGCGCTCCGCTTACCCAGGTTCCCTGGGATTTTAGTGCCCGTACCGGTGACCCCGTTGCCTATGAAAACGGCGGACGATTGGCAGACTCCATTCCATCCGGTTACTGGGTCGACCTGACTTCCCTCGCCATTCAATATGGCTGGGAACGCCTGCCAGCTCTCACCGAATGGCGCACATATTATGCCGGGGCGCGCTTCAACGAACTGGCGTTCACGCAGGGGCTGGATTGGCACACCGCCATGTTGCAACTCTACCCGCCCGAATTCCTGGTCACCCCCACGATGGTTATTCCACCCACGCGCACACCTACGCGCACGCCAATGTGGTACCGTTCACCAACGCCCACTTCCACACCGACTTCACGCCCGACCAATACGCCATGAACCGCCTGCGAGTGCTCCTGCCGGTAGCATTGATTCTCTTATCGGGTTGTGCGCCCACGGCTAGCCCAGTACCTACGCCGCAGCTTCATCCTCCCATCCTCAACTGCCACCCTCGCACCCACCCATACAGTCGTTTTTACTCCAGAGAGCACTGCAACGACGTCCAGTCGAAACATCGACGCCCTTCCCTCTGACCGAAGCGCCTGCCCCTCTCCCCACCGCAACCCCCGGCGCCATGCAACTATTCTTCCCCACAGTCATTCCGGTTCAAGGCGCAGAATACCGTCCGCCACTCTATCCCATCCCCTGGGCGCTTTCTCCATACGACCATTTCTACTTTGCCGCCCCAATTGCCGCAGCTTACCCCGGTGAACCGGAATGGGATTATCCATATGGCGGCGTTTTCTTCGGACCAAATATTATTCATACCGGGGTTGACCTGCCTGCCCCGCGCGGAACCGATGTCCTGGCGGCTGGCCCGGGAACGGTCGTCTGGGCTGGAATTGGCCTTTACACCGGCTCATCCGACAGCCTTAATGATCCTTATGGCAATGGCTGTTGCCATCCGGCATGACTTCGGCTATCAGGATCAGCAACTCTACACCATCTATGCCCATATGGAGGAGGTGGATGTGGTTGTCGGTCAATGGGTGAATACAGGCGCTGTGATTGGGAAAGTGGGCAGCACAGGGAACACCACCGGGCCGCATCTCCATTTCGAGGTTCGGCTTGGAGAAAACAGTTTTTACTCTACGCGCAACCCGGTACTATGGATGGCGCCTCCCCAAGGATACGGAGTTTTGGTTGGCCGGGTAACGGCTGATTACGGATCCACCCTCAAGGATCATCTTGTCTCCGTTAATGAACATCCAGACCGAAAAAACATGGAAAGTGTACACGTACGCCAGCGATGCTACCATTCACAGCGATTCGTATTACAACGAAAATGTTGCGCTGGGTGATCTTCCCGCAGGAGTGTATGAACTCAATATTATGTACGACGGAACGAATAATCGGTAAATATCCAGATTTTGCCCGGACAGGTGACATATTTTTCATTCCATGGGTTCGTCAAGTACAACTTTTCGATGCCTCCCACTCCCACCAGTACCGTGACAGCCGACCCCGAAACCCCTTGACGCATCGAACATCTGTGCTATACTCTGAATAATAAAAAATGTAGAGAGGAAAACTATGGCTAAAAAATCTGATTCTGCTTCCAGATGATTCGATGGACGAAGGCCGCCGTGCCATGCTTGATAAGGCCGTCGGAGATATTGTCAAACGCTACGGCGATGGTTCCATCATGCGTCTGGGCGATGCACATAAAATGACCATTGACGCCATCCCAACCGGTTCGCTTTCCCTGGATCTGGCCCTTGGCATCGGCGGCATCCCGCGCGGTCGCATCACCGAAATCTATGGGCCTGAATCGTCCGGCAAGACCACCATTTGCCAGCATATCGTTGCAGAAGTCCAGAAGATGGGCGGAACTGCCGCATATGTGGATATGGAACATGCCCTGGATCCAGTCTATGCAGCCAAATGCGGCGTGGATGTGGATAACCTGCTGGTCTCCCAACCCGATACTGGCGAACAGGCCCTCGAAATCACCGAAACGCTGGTCCGCTCCGGCGCGGTGGACCTGGTGGTGATCGACTCGGTCGCCGCGCTGGTTCCCAGGTCTGAGATCGAAGGCGATATGGGTGATGCACAGATGGGCGCGATGGCCCGTCTGATGTCCCAGGCACTGCGCAAGCTCTCCGGGGCCATCAACCAGACCAAGACCTCCGTCATCTTCACCAACCAATTGCGCATGAAAATCGGCGTCATGTTTGGCAACCCGGAAACCACCACTGGCGGCAATGCCCTGAAATTCTATGCCTCTGTCCGCCTGGATGTGCGCCGCATCCAATCCATCAAGATTGGAGCGGAAATCGTCGGCAACCGGACGCGTGTGCGGGTGGTCAAGAACAAAGTCGCGCCGCCCTTCCGCACCGCCGAGTTCGATATCATGTACAACGAAGGCATCTCCAAAGTTGGTGACCTGATTGACCTGGCCACCCAGCTTGGTATTGTGGATAAGCGCGGCGCTTTCTTCTCCTTTAACGAAACCCGTCTCGGGCAGGGACGCGAGAACTCCAAGGAATTCCTGCGCCAGAACCCGGCCCTGGCCGATGAAATCGAGGCCATTATCCGCCAACGTGCCACCGGAGGCGAAGTGGCTCTCCCGCTTGCCATCGGCGAGGAAAGCGACGACGAGGCGAGTGGGGATGAATAGACGGAAAGATTCTGATCGTTAGCCACTGGCGTTCAAAGGATATAGATGGATACGCGACGGTTTTTCCCTAGATCCGTATCCATCTGTTTTGAAGTCATATTCATGGGGTGTGTTGGTTTGTGCTTGGCTGGTTGCGGGAGAGGCAATTCCCCTTCATCCATTACCCACTCCACTTGCCTCTCCAACCTTGACCCCTGTGCAACCAACAGCTATGGCAGCCATTATCCTGCCATCTGTACCAACTTCAACGCCCGTCTGCACTGACAACCTGGTTTTTATTAATGATGTAACCATCCCGGATGGCACTGTTGTTGCTCCTGGCAGTACGGCGGATAAGCAATGGCTGGTGCAAAACAGCGGAGACTGCAATTGGGATAAACGCTATCGCCTGCGACTGATCTCCGGCGACGCGCTCGGTGCATCGGCCGAACAGGCGCTTTACCCGGCGCGCGCCGGGACGCAGGCTACCCTGCGCATCCTTTTTACCGCGCCACAGGCTCCCGGGGATTACGTCAGCGAATGGCAGGCGTTTGATGCAAATGGGGTTCCGTTCGGAGAATCGTTCTTTATCAAGATCGAAGTGCAACAGTAATCCTATGTGGGAATTTACCATTCGCCCGTTGAATATATCCGACCACACCTGGGTGGCCCAACGCATTATTGACTCCTGGGGTGCGGAGAGCGTAGTTGTCCACCAGACAATCTACCATCCTGCTGAACTACCAGGGTTTGTGGCACTGGCTGAAAAGAAGACCGTTGGGCTGCTCACCTACCACATCGAAGGTACGTCCTGTGAAATTGTCACACTCAATTCCTGGAACGAAAGCCAGGGTGTCGGTACCGGACTCATCGAAGCGGTCAAGCTATCTGCCCGGCGGGAAGGCTGCGAGCGATTGTGGCTCATCACCACCAATGACAACACGCGCGCCCTGCATTTCTACCAGAAACGCGGCTTTGTCATCGCAGCCATCCACATTAACGCCTTGGAACAATCCCGCCTGCTTAAACCAGAAATTCCGCTCACAGGCGAGGACGGCATCCCGCTCCGCGACGAAATCGAACTGGAGATCATCTTATAATCCGTCCCGCCAATCTCAGGAAAGAGATGCATCGGGGAATAGGCAAATTTACTCCAAACGCTCCACCATTCCTGGCGACTGGTGGCCGACCTGCGCAACGGTACACTCGCGTAGAACTGACATCCTGTATAATGGGGAGATGCAACAAGAACTAGCGTTCATCTCAGTTACATTGGCAGGTCAGGATGCAGTCTTCATCCGTTAATAATCCCACTAAAGTTGTTTATGGCGATCGAATCAGTAAACAGGGCAAGTTGCGATTGGGGTGCTCAGCCGTTCTTTTGGATAAGGAACGCCAGACGGTTCTCCTTACCCGGCGCACGGACAACGGTCAGTGGTGCCTGCCGGGTGGGATGATCGATCCGGGCGAGTCAGTTGCCGAGGGCTGCGAGCGCGAGGTTTTCGAGGAAACCGGGCTCCAGGTCCGTGTGGTCCGGCTGACCGGTATCTATAGTGACCCAAACCGGCTGACGATCTATCCAGATGGAAATAAAGCCGACGTCATCGTTCTTAATTTCGAGGTTGAACTGGTCGGAGGAGAATTAGGCCTGAGCAACGAAACCACAGATGCAAAGTTCTTTCCCGTCGCCAAGGCCGAGAAGATGGATCTGTTCCACGGCCATGCTGAACACATCCGTGACACTATGGTCGGAAAAGCCGAAGCGTTTATCCGGTAAAATCCGCAAAGCTAATGAAACTTATAGTGAAACGATTGGTTGCTCGCCTGGAAAGAAAGAGTTTAATAAAGTGTAAACCTTGACCGAAGACGGGAGTTTTCATTGATGTTGTACTACTATATCTACATCGCCTTTCTGATCATTGGCATTGCTGTTTCAAGCTACCTGATCGCCCGGCTGTGGACAATTCGTAAAACGCCTGGCGCCCCCCATTTGATTTGGGCAATCGCGTGTGTCGCAATCTGGTCGTTTACGTACATTTTCGAGATAGCACTCGAAAACCCAATAGAAAAAAATGCATGGCTAAAGGCGGAATATTTGGGGATTCCATTTGTAACCTTGGCTATTTTCACTTTTACATTAATTTACAGCGGGCGCGCTAAGTGGCTGACACGTGGCCGTTTCGCCTTGTTGCTGATACCCCCTATCATTTCCTTGCTTATGGCAGTTACCAATGACTGGTACCACCTGCTTTGGTCCACGACCCAAATGCCAGTCACCCTGATAGGTCCTTTAACTGTAGGACATGGTCCCTGGTATATCATCAACGTAGTTTATTCGTATGCCCTTCTTCTCCTGGCGATGTTCTTCCTGATCCAGATTGCCGTCCGCCGGCATAACATTTATCGTTCCCAGGCCGTTATCATGTTGGTTGGGATGGTTATCCCATGGATCGGGAATGTCATCTACGTTCTTAATCCAGGCATTGATTGGACTCCGCTGGCTTTCACGCTGACAGTCATCGCATTTGAGATTGGTTTTGCCCGCTATGGGTTGATGGATATCCTGCCCATTACCCAAAGTTCGGCTTTCAATGCGATGCGCGATGGTGTTATTGTGGCAGATGCAAACGGACGCGTGGTGGAAATCAACCCTTCAGCACAAAGCATTCTCCAGAAACAAGGGGACCAGGTCATCGGCCTGGGTATACAGCAAATCCTGCCAGCCTGGGAAAAGTGGAATAGCGAAACATCAACTGCTTTTGAGATTGATCACGAGATCGCATTTGGCGAGGGGCCAGGCAGGCGGATTTACAGCTTAAGGGTCGCCCCCATTCTGGATCATGCCGGGCGGGTTAACGGTCACACGGCTATTTTGACCGACATCACCGACCAGAAGCTGGCCCAGGCCCAGATGCTCCTCCAGGTGACTGCCCTGGAGGCAGCCGAAAACGGAATTGTCATCACGGATCGACAGGGGGTCATTGAATGGGCCAACCCCGCCTTTACCCATTTGACTGGCTTTAGCCGTGAAGAGGCGCTGGGGAAAAACCCGCGCATCCTGAATTCGGGGAAGCAGACGAAGGAATACTACCAGAATTTGTGGCAGACCATTCTTTCCGGAAAAGTCTGGCGCGGGGAGCTGATCAATCGCCGGAGAGACACCCGCGAGTATTACGAGGAAATGACGATCACTCCTCTGGTTCAACCGGGCGGCATTATCACCAACTTTATTGCCATTAAACAAGACATATCCAAGCGCAAGCTCGCCGAGGAGCAGCTCCGGCAAGCCAATCGCATGAAGACGCAACTGCTTGCAAGTGTCAGCCACGACCTTCGCACGCCATTGGGAATTATCATGGGCTATTCTGAAATGCTCCAGACAGGCAGGTTGGGTCTCGTCAATATTGAACAGGAAAACGCGGCTGCCGGAATACTTGACAGCGCCAATCGGTTACTTGCTTTTGTGAATAATCTGATCGGCCAGGCCCAACTCGAGACCGGACGTGTGGTCATCAGGCCAAGCGCATTCCGACCGGGCGAACTAATAGAGGGAGTTCAATCGGCCGTAGGATTCATGGCAAAGAAGAAAGGCCTTGTATTTGAATCCGAAATCGACCCTGATCTTCCAGGACTAATTTATGCTGACCCATACTGGCTCAAACAAATCCTGCATAACCTGGTATTTAATGCCATGAAATTTACCGAAAAGGGGTCGGTCAAGGTTAAGTTTTTCCTTGTGGATAAAAGCCATTGGGCCATGCAAGTCTCCGATACGGGGATGGGCATTCCGGCAGAAGCCAGGGAATCCATTTTCGAGGCGTTCAGGCAGGTGGAAGGGAAAAAAGCCATCGGAGGGTCAGGGTTGGGACTGGCTATTGTGAGCCAACTCACCGCATTGATGAACGGCAGAATCGAATTACAGAGCGAACTCAACCAGGGCAGTGTATTTACTGCCGTCCTGCCACTGGCAATTCCTAAAGAGTGATCAAATATTGTCCGATTTTGGAACATGGAGAAAGAGAAATGGAACCGCTTAGCCCTTCTGCCCAAAAAATCCAGAATATCCTGCGCGGACTTGGATCCAATGCTAAAGTGATCGAATTTAGCGAGTCTACCCGTACCGCCCAAGAGGCGGCTGACCGGGTGGGCTGCCGGCTCGGCCAGATCGTCAAATCACTCATTTTCAAAGGGCGCACCAGCAACAAAGGCATCCTGGTGCTGACCAGCGGATCGAACCGGGTGGACGAAAATATGATCAGTCAATATGCGGGGGAAGCCATCGGTCGTGCCGACCCGGAATTTGTTCGAGCCATGACAGGATTTGCGATTGACGGCATCCCGCCGGTCGGTCATGCCCAACCCCTGGAGACATACATCGACGAAGATTTATTGCAATACACGAACGTTTGGGCTGCCGCCGGGACACCCAATGCGGTGTTCGAGCTGCCTTCTTCCGACCTTGCCAAAATCACGGGCGGAAAAACTGTGCGCGTCAAACCAGAATAAAACCAACATACGATAACCGAAAAAACTTCCCGCGGTTGCATCCCCTCATTTCGTTTGGGGCAAGAGCCTGCGGGAAGTTCCATTTCCTATTCTTCCAGCGCGTCCTTGGCTTTCTTCTGCTGCTTGCCGCGCTCATCGGTGTTCAGGATGCGCTTGCGGATACGCCACGAGAGTGGCGTCACTTCGAGCAATTCGTCGTCGGCCAGATATTCGATCGCCTCGTCAATGCTCATCTGGCGGGGCGGCGTCAGGCGGATTTCCATATCGCCGTGGGATGAGCGCATGTTGGTCAGGTGCTTCTTGCGGCAAACATTGATCGGGATGTCGCCGGGACGGGCATTCTCACCGATAACCATACCCTCATATACAGCCACTCCCGGACCGTAGAACAGGTTGCCGCGCTCCTCGGCGCTTTTCAAGGCATAGGCAGTCGTATCACCCACCTCCCAGGCCACCAGGGAACCGGTGGAGCGCTGGGCCATCGGGCCGGCCATTTCCTCATAACCATGGAACAGGGCATTCATCACGCCCATGCCGCGCGTGGCGGTCAGGAATTGATAGCGGAAACCCAGCAAGCCGCGCGTCGGCACGATATAAATCAGCCGCACGCTTCCCTGCCCCGTATCCTGCATATCCATCATCCTGCCGCGGCGCCCGCCGAGCATTTCCACCACCACTCCGACAGTATCGGGGCTGGTTTCGATGTGGACTTCCTCGTAAGGTTCGAGTTGGGTGCCGTCTTCGGCCTGACGGAAAATCACCTCCGGACGCGATACCTGGAACTCGTAGCCCTCCCGGCGCATGGTTTCGATCAATATTGCCAGGTGCAATTCGCCACGCCCGGAAACGAGGAAGGTTTCCGCAACCTCGGTTTCGGCCACCCGCAGAGAAACATTGGTACGCAGCTCGTCGAACAGGCGCTCGCGTAGCTTCCGTGAGGTGCTCCACCTTCCTTCCCGTCCTGAGAACGGCGAAGTATTGACCCCGAAAGTCATGCGGACGGTCGGTTCTTCCACCTGGATGGTGGGCAGGGCCACCGGGTTTTCCGGGTCGGCCAGGGTTTCGCCGATGGCGATCCCTTCCAGGCCTGCCAGGGCGATGATCTCGCCCGCCTCGGCATGTTCCACTTCGACTTTGTTCAGACCCTGGTGCGTGTACAGGTAGCGGGCCCGCTCCGGCACGTTCGTTCCGTCAACTTTCAGGCGCGCCAGCGCTTGTCCTACCTTGACCGTGCCAGCATGGATGCGGCCGACTGCGGTCACACCGCGATAATCATCGTAGCCCAGGGTGGTGACCAGGATTTGCAGCGGTGCCTCCGCGTCCACTTTCGGCGGCGGGATATGCCGCAGGATGGTCTGGAACAGCGGTTGGAGGTCCGGGCCGAGTTCCGGGGTAAAGCCGGCCTGGGCACTGGTAGCCTGGGTATAGATGATGGGGAAATCCGCCTGCTCGTCGGTGGCGCCAAGTTCGATGAAAAGGTCAAAGGTCTGGTTGACCACGCGCTCCGGTTCGGCGTCCTTGCGGTCGACTTTATTGATGACGACCACGGCTTTATGGCCCATCTCCAGGGCTTTCTTGAGCACGAAACGGGTCTGCGGCATGGGGCCTTCGGCGGCATCCACGAGCAGGAGCACACCATCCACCATGTTCATGACGCGTTCCACCTCCCCGCCGAAATCGGCATGGCCGGGAGTATCCACAATGTTGATTTTGACCGTTTCGCCGGTTAACGGATCGGGGATGGAGATGGCGGTATTCTTGGCCAGGATGGTGATGCCGCGCTCGCGCTCGAGATCGATCGAATCCATCACGCGCTCGGCCACCTGCTGGTTATCGCGGAAGGTGTGCGACTGGCGCAGGAGACCATCCACCAGGGTGGTTTTGCCGTGGTCTACGTGTGCGATGATGGCAATGTTACGGAGATCGGTTCGTTCTTTCAGCATAGGTCAGCGGTCAGCTTTCAGCTATCCGCGGTCAGCAATCAGCATTCAGCGGGTCAGCAATCAGATAATGGCGATAAAAAACCTCGACCGGAGGGGGCCGAGGCTCGTCTTGAGCATTATCGAAGGATTTCGGCGTACGAGATATATTTTATCAGATTGTGCAGGATTTGGGCAGGGGAAGATTAGCTGTCCCCAGAATATGTAAAAAGCAAGTCAGGAAAAATTTTACCGCGTAGATGCGTATTACGGTGAAGAAGGCAACTTTGGCCGCCCACGCCGCAGGCCGTATTACATATCTGCTCTTCTGCCAGGTGGAAAAACCACCGGCGGGCAGGAAGTGCAGGTTCACGTGAAAGACCGCCTGCGCGTCACCGGCGGGCTGCATGACCGGGGCTACCGGCGTTCTCTCCACGAATTGCTGCTCGCAACCGGCAGTTCATCTGTTACGGATCTCCTGCAGCGCCTTCCCAATGCAGACGATCTGCACTCGATTTCCGCCCAGCAAGAATCTTGACACGTAGCAACTTCCGCCGTGATCGTTTATGCTTCAGCCGGATCCCGGCATAAAGAAGAGCAAGAATGACATTCTTCCCCTGAGCGCGTATCCAGGCGCCCGCGCAGTTCCAAGACCTGCCAGGGGAAATGGTGCGCATCAATTCTGCGTACCCGCTGCGTTTCTCTTCTCCTTCTGAGTTCGAGCCTCTTTGTTCACCCCCATCCCCGTGCCATCGGGACACTCGCTCCCCTGGCACACTCATGGCGATAGGGTGATGAGGCTCACCCAAGTCTGAGTACGGGGAACGTTGCGTGGACAGGCTATCCACCTCGTCCTGTGAGTAGGCTACCCACCTACTCACTATCTTAACAGGCAAACCGGCCTGACCATATGCAGTCAGGTCGATGTTTCTGAAAAGCAATTTGAAGAGTGTGAGGATATATGTTTACAGCGAAAAGCTATACAATTCGGCTTTCCTCTTTTTCCTTCAATGGCGAGAGTTTGATCTATCTATTTATCAAAAGACATTATTAGGTGGGTGATTATGTTTTATGCTTTGTCTATAGGCATAAGATTACTCAAGGCGTGTACATTGATTACTCCATCAGGACAATTAAGCAGTTTAAGTATCCAGAGTTCGACAAGATTTCTTACTCGAACAAAATCATACAAAGAAAGATCAATATCGGCGAGCCGTCCTTGGTGGATGTATATATTGCGTCTCAATAAGATGTCATGAAGCTCTGACTCAATGTTGGATCCTGAAGGCCATAACAGCGTCACTGGCACGTCATATTTCTTGATCAACTTTATCAATCTGTCAAGAAAAGAGGGACAATTCAACTCCCCGAGTTTCTTAATGATTCCCTGAGCAGTTGCTCGTTCTTTCACTTCTTCGTGAATGGTCTGTTTTATCTTCTTGGTAAGTTGTTTGAATGTTGCCGATTGCATCAATTGAGCTACGGTATCATCTCTCTCAGAACTAAGGCCGGCAACGAGGCTCTCTAGCGCCAAGTACGCATTCCCGATATGTGATTCAAGATACCCGCGCTCATACGACACGAGAATATGAGGGATCGTTCTACGAATAACTTCTTTGTACTTCGATGCTTCATAGCTTGTGATTAATTTTTGAAACAACTCTCTTCTTAACTCTTTCGGAGGAATGAGTAGGTCAAGCTGTAATTCGCCACTCCCTATTTGGCTTTCGTAACCAAGCCAACTTCGGCGGTGAATAACTGCTTGCTTAAAGTTTTGAGTAGGTCCCCCACCAGGAATGAAAACTGCTTCACCAGCGTACCAAGCTATTCTCTTCCGGCCTAAGAATGTGACCAACCACAGAGTTTCATCCAATATTGTTGGCAACTCTCGCAGTATATTCCCCAAAGAAACTAAGCCAATGCTCTTAAACCTTATAACAATCTGGCACCTCTGAATACGTATCACAGTCTTGTTAATGCCGTTTTTTTTCATTTATGTACTCGTAATTGTCTATTAGTTCTGCCAACCCAAGTTTTGTATTCCAACGAATTCCTTCTCTTGCGCTGCCATGAAGCTCCATAACGATTGTGCCATCATTAGAGTAAGTATAGTTAGCGTCAGTCCTAGCAAGAGCAGTAGGAGGAATATATGCTGTGCAAATGATCTCACCATCAGTTGCGTCAAATTCATCTAAATCGCCCTTAAGAAAGGTCTCAGCAACTCCTTCCCAGTGCATCTGATCGCCATTACCATAAGATGAAACCTGAGATAAACCAGAAATCCAGACGTCTTCCCCATCATGCGCTTTACATTTCATTTGAGCAGGATTTGCCTCATTAAATGCATTAAAGCCGCTTGGCCACACACTGGTTTCAGGCATGACTATACATTGGACAGGCTTAGGCTCGAAGTCAGAGTATGTTCCGCGAATTGTAATTGGGGCTGAAATATCGCCACGGAATGCTTCACCACGGGCTACAAACTCATGATCGACAAGTTGTTTCATGGCTTTCTGTATTATTGCCCAACTTCATAAGACATCCAAATCAAAAGCCGATTTATATAAGCGGCTTTCTATAAAATCAAACTCCAAGAATTTCCCTGACAGATCACACAATCTGCGTAAACACTTCGGGTTTCTGTTCAGCAATCCGTAACAAGGCTTCGGCAGGGCCGCTTGGTTTCCGCCGCCCCTGTTCCCAATCCTGAACAGTACGCAGGCTGACTCCCATCAAACCTGCAAAGGCCGCCTGAGATAATTTCAGTTTAGCGCGAATAACTTGGGGCGGGTCAGGTTCTTTCAAGCTATGGGTACGCAAAGTAATCTTCCCTGCTTTATGGGCTTTAATGTCATGAATACCTTCGAGTATTTCTAAACCAATATCACGTTTAGTCATTTTCTATCTCCTTTCTAATCTGGTGCAGGATATGGGCGGGAATATTTTCCGTTTCATTTTTACTATAAATGGTAAGCAACCAAATCTCGTCATCCTGCTTTTTGAAGTAATAGATCACACGCACACCGCCACTCTTGCCCTTTCCCGAGGCACCCCAGCGAAGTTTTCTGACGCCTCCAGAACCGGGAACAATTTTCCCAAATTCTGGATATTTGAGCAAGAAACCTTGTAATCCCAAAAACTCGTCATCGGTCAGGTATTTGTATACGTGCTTGGTAAAGGCAATGGCTTCGATGAACTCCATAAATCAATTATACGGCAATGCCGTATAATTGACAATCCTTTATTCCGTTATTCCAATGTTTTTCATATAAAACGCATCAATTAAACACCCACCATATCATCCAGAGCCTCGGCTGCCCGCTCCTTCTCCCTGGCCTTCGGACGGCCGTATTTCATGGCCGTCTCGATGGAGTGCCCGGACATCTCCGCCCGCACTTCCGTGGATAACCCCAGCCTGGCGCAGCATGTATGCATACGTGTGACGCAAAACATGCGGAGTGACCTTCACCGGCGGATCGAGCCGATCCAGGCCTGCCCGCTGCCCTGCCTCGGCGACCATGTTCTGCATCGAGCGCCGGGACAATCGCCGACCACCAGCGCGTAGTTCCACGAATAACGCCTCGTGCGAAATCCCCAGCTTCTCGCGTTCCTTCAGCCAGGCTTCCAGGGGTTCCCGGGCCGGCTTCGGCAGCGGGACATCCCGCTCCCGGAAGCCTTTGCCCTGGCGGATATGCAGCACCCCGGATTTGGGCCGCAGTTCGACATCCTCCAGAGTCAACCGCTCGACCTCTTCGACGCGTGGACCGGCATACAGCATCAGGAAAGCGATCGCCTTGTCCCGGATCAAACGTAATCCGGCCTGGGTTTCGTAGGTGCGCTTGCGCTTCGTCACCTTGTCCACCCAGGGGGACTGGAAAGCCGCTTCGAAGCGGGCACGCTGCGCATCGTCCAGTCCTCTCGGTTCCTGGGCCTTCTTAACCGGCAGCCGTAACCCCAACGCCGGATCGTGCTGAATGACTTCGATACCAACCAAGTACTGGCAGAACGCCCGCAGGCTGGCCGCATAGCGCAAGACTGTGCTGGCCGAATACCGCTGGGTGGTCTGGAGCCAGGACAGAAAATCCTGGAGAACCTTGCGATTCAGGCGAAATGGATCGGACCGGAGGCGCATCCATGGTTAGTTCTTCGCCAAAGCTCCCCTGCCACCAGCGCAGGAAGATGCGTTATATCCTGGACATAACCCTGGATGGTTTTAGCGGACGCTCCCTGCCGCCGGCGGGATGGCAGCGGGTTCTCAGCCAGATGGGTTTGAAATGCACTCAATAGGCCGGTCACCATAAATTTTCAATTCCCATAATACGGACAACGATTGCACCATCCTCCAATGCTTTGGCATAACCTTTACTAAACATCGGTCTGAGGTAGTTGTGCCCAAGGTTGGTTTCACTTTCCGCTTTCAGCATGGATATCTGTTCAGGCGTAAGCGCAATCCAGATCGTACCGTTTTTGCAAACGTACAACCCTTTGCTCAAATCCATCCATTCAGGTGGTTTATTCTTGGGCGCTTCTTTCCAATCGGTAACAGGATTTGTCATGGTTTTCGGTTCTCCCTATTTTATGCGAAGTAGAAATGACAGCATAATTGCTTCGTTTTAGTGGATTATCACCCCGATTATACAATACTACTTCATACAATGCATGTTGTGTGTAGTAGATTAAGCACATTGTTGCTTATATACCAACAAGTATTACTTCTCGTAAATTGTTACCATTTTTCTTATTTAATTTATATGAAAATTCAACATCAAAGCACTCTACGTTTTTTTTGTACTTACTAAGAATACTTTTTAGTTCGGCTACTGTGGGTTTACCTGGATCTCCATAAGATATGACAATAATAGATTCTTGAAACGCTTTTAGAATGTGGTCAAATCGTTCCGATGGATTCAAGCTATCAAATAACGATGCCTGTTTTATTAGAGGCTTGTGAATTTTAGAGGAATTAATTTTGGATGACCAATTATCATAATTTACTAGGCCTTCAAGAAAATGATATAAAGAATAGTAATCTTGAGGATGATTATCTGACGGTCTTTGGTATGGCGGATCAAGGTAGACAAGGTCATAGTTATTATTCTTCAACATCATTAAATCATCACAAGTTGCCCTGTTCTCTTTATTATTAGAGAAAACCTTAGATGATGTTTCTAGAACAAATCTGCTAAACAAGTTTGGAAATGGAGTGTCCCATGTTTTTTTATTACCAAAAGATCGAGGAACATTGGCCTCGCGCATATACAGATTCTTTCGATGAAATAAGTTATAAGGCCGTTTGGTTAGGCAGGCCTGAAAAAGAGCGTTATAAGCCAGGGCTCGTTTCTTAACTAAAATATCACCACTATAGATATTTGATAGTTTCCCAATATTGTTCACAACCATGTCTAACCAGATATTCTCATCGGGGTAATAATAAATGCCATCAAAAGTGTCTTTTATGAAAGTCGGGATTTGAGAATCGTTTTTCGCCAATATAAATTCGACATCATTTGAACTCAATACTACATCGTTATTCTCAATTAATGCCAATCCTGTCTGGTAGTTAGACAATAAGATGTCGTTATAATGAACCTCTTTGCCCATGAGCTTGAACAAATAGCTAACGCTTGCTGAACCTCCACACCCGTCTAAAACCGATTCGAACGTAATGTCTTTAAATATTTTGTAGAACCACGGTAATAGTCGCCTTTTACTTCCTTGATAACGAGTTGTTGGAAAAAACGAGATACTTTTTTCTATTTCAACATTTAATTTAACATTGATCATCGGATTTATAAACCACAAACTTTCTTAACGTATTCTTTATATTCTGTGCCAATAGCTAAATCTAGTATTGATTCTATTTCTTGCGGTAGCATTTTTTTAAATTCCTCTGAAAAATAAAGAGCGAACAAGATATTAACATATTTCTGAACGTCTTTGAACATTTCACACCAGGAGATAAATTCAGTTGGTATATATTTTGGCGATAATCTTCCAGATTTTGTTTGCAGATAGGGGCCACCACTGTGTACATACTTCGATAATTTGCAATAGCGCATAACTTACTACAGGATTGATAGAAATAGGTTCTCATGGCAAACTGACCCCTTGCTGAGAGAGGAGAGCGCCATGAGGACCCAAGGGATATTTTACTCGGGAAAAGGGACGGTATACGTTTGTGAATTGGATAGGTGCCCAAGCTGTAATGAGCCAATGCGGGTTGCCTACACCAGTAAATACAAAACTGTGCAAGGGATGAAGGAAGTAATGATGATTGCGCAACGGACGAAGCGTTGCGTGAATCTCAGTTGTGAGGCTTCCCCAAGGATATTGGGTTCGGTGGAATGGGGGCAGGTAGCGCCGGTTTCGTGCACCTATGGATATGATGTGATTGCGCAGATTGGTTGGCAGCGACAAAGCATGCAGCAACCCTTTGCAACCATCCACACCGAGTTGAGACAGCGACTAAAGATCAGCGAGTTGCAAGTGAGAGGGTTGTATCACTATCGATATTTGCCCTTGTTGGCGTGTCACGAACGGGAGCAACTGAAGCATCTAAAAACAGTAGCTGACCAAGTGGGTCTGTTATTGAGTTTGGATGGATTGGCACCTGAAGGAGGCGAGCCGCAGTTGTGGCTGGTACGGGAATTGGTAAGTGGAGTGACATTGCGGTGTGGTTGGATGAGTTAGCAAGATCAAGCGGCATTCGTTCACTTTCTGCGGCCCATTGCCGATCTGGGTTTGCGGGTGACTGCTGTTATGAGCGACAAACAGAGTGGTCTGTTATCAGCTGTGGCTGAAGTCTTTCCACAGGCCAGGCATGCTTTTTGCCAAAGCCACTATCTGCGCAATATCGCAGTTCCTGTGGCAGAAGCAGATGAAGCCATGAAAATGCTCTTGCGACAGGATGTCAGAGCAGCCATTGGTCAATACATCCGCCAGGAAGACGTTGAGTCAGAGGGTATTTTGACCATTACCGGGGTATTGCCTTCGCCGGTGGAAGAACCCCCCATGCTTTCTAACCCCATATTGCCAAAAGATGGTGAGCAAGTTCGCGATGCCATTACCCGAGATATATGTCGTCGTATTCGTTATCTGTTGACCCTCAAAGGTCGCCCGCCTTTGCACCTGGCTGGAATTGAGATGTTTGTGGGTTTATCCGAAGTCAAGGAATGCCTGGACCGCTTGATCGTTCATCATTCCACTCCTCAATTACTGGCATTACAGCACGGACTGCAAACAGCACTTCAGTCTGCCCAGGCAACTTATTCCATTGTGCGTGAGGCTGCCAATTGGTTGGAACACATTGCCACTCTCTTGGATCCTGAACAAACCCCCACCCGCTCCGGCATCCAAGTACGCCAGGGCCTGTTCGCCTACCTTGTCAAAATCCAAGCCAATCGCTTTCGCGATCCGATGCTGCGAAATTCCTTTCACATCATCCTAAAAACCACCCGTAGCTATGCCCCCGGTTTATTCCATTGTTATGATGTACCTGGCCTGCCCCGCACCAATAATGATCGAGAAAGCGATTTCCGAGCCCTTGGCCGTCGTTTACTTCGCACCACTGGACAAAAGGGTCTCACACTGCGCATTATTCAGCGTCAGGGCGCCTGGGAATTGCTTCCCCACCCTGATACACTGCATGAAACCATTCAGATTGTGTCCCAGATTGCCCCAAACAAATTTCAGGATGAACGGCTTCGCATGCGCCAGCATCGCAACCGTTTCAGACTCCATGCGCGCTCCCCAAAACTAGCCAATCATCAACTCGTACGCATGGAGCAACTCTGGGTCTCTATCCCGGATGATAGCTCATAGTAACTTATGCGCTATTGCGATAATTTGCTATGAACAGTTTTTAGTTTGCCATCTCCGGTTATGAGCCGTAAGTTTTGCGGAACACGATTTTCAAGATCCTTGATTTCTGGGACAAAAAGGAAATATTTGAACTCTTGTCCCCAAACATCGGAACCTTTAAGCAGTAATTGAATCCATTTCTCATCACCGGACTCCCAAAGTTTAAATTCTAAAGAATGTTCTGAAAAGTAAGCGAGTCTCAAAGCTGTTTCGAATTGTGACCGTAAAGACATGTAAGCATTTTTGTATAGTCCATAACATGCTAAATGGATTGACATATAGGCATCAGTATATATTTCATTTGATAAAATCTTGGTCGCATCATTCCTCGGCCAACGATTTTTCCATAGTCCATATAAATCGATAATAGTAAGTAATTCTTCAAGCTCTTTGGCGTGATTGTTTAAAGAATTTTGCCAACTCTGTTGGCGCCAGCGAGACTCGGCATCGTGCATCATATGGGTCTTTTCGGGTAAATTAGATACTTTGAATCTTGGCATTCAATTACTCCTTGCAATATACCCTAATGAAAATACATTTGACCCTACGCCTTGATTAATAAGCATTTCCTGGGTTTCAAAAATATTATATTTGTTATTGCCAATAATGGAATTTAACGCGATCTTTATGAACTCAATTTTTTGGCTAATCTCTTGTGCAGGATTAGTGAAACCTAAAGGGAAATTAAACGGGAAAGAAAGGAGTTGCGAGTTTAAATCAAAATTATCAATAAGAGTAGTGTAGAAAAATATAAAACCATTTAATTGAGCATCTTTTAGTGCTCGTACGACAAGTGATCCTCCATTAATCTCCTTTTCAACCCTCCCAGTAATAATAGACAGAGGCTGCTGGGAGAAAAAATCCAAATTTATGATATCACATTGCAATTGGTTTGAAATCTCTCGGCCACCCATAAGTATGGCATCATCAAATCTTCCTTCATGAAGCACTTTTGCCCGCCCTAATTCGGTTTCTAATCTAAGGGATTCTTGGTAGCTGTGATGCCATGCAACAACATCTTCTTTTTTAATTATTTTATTTTCTTCAAAAGTCTCAACTTCCTGATGATTCCTAGCGGTTAAAGTAAATAATCTGCACTGCTTATGTTTCGTTCGATGAGGAAAAAGTTCATTGCTTCCTCTGATTGCTAGTGGTAGCCAGAGTTCATCGATCAGAGAAGCCTTTACATCATTTACTGATAACATTATTACTCCGTAAAGGCATCTTCCAGTAACTTGTTTAATTTTTCTATTATCGTTTTATTATCTTTAACACCATCAAGTATTAACAAAATCCCCAGCGATATGTGTTTTACGATGTTATCGTTGAGTTTCCCTTTAAATAAAGGATGGGATTTATTAAATATAACAGTTTGATTCTTTCCTGAGACGGCAGATTTTATATGGGGATTCTGATATGTTCCATTCGTCATATTCAACGCTAAATATTTTCCCATCGATCTCAATTGATTCGGAAAAAGCTGGATGATCTTCATAAACGGTTATTATTCCCGAGTTTTTCTCGATCTGAATTGCTGGTGAATTTGGGCCAGTGATACCTTTCTTCCTAATAATATGTTCAGAAGCATCAATCTTTTTTGACAAAGCATTAACGACTCTGTCAACTGAGTTTTCGACAGATTTGCTTTTAGATTTCCGTAATGTACCTTCCGATAATCTAAGGCGCTCTTTTGGAAAGTGTAATAAATTCGCATTACTTAAGTCAGCTAAAATATTCTTATCTTCGCGTAAATTTCCTAAAGCTAAATAGAGCTCTTTATCTTGATCTGATTCTTCGTACAGCCGATCATTCCAAAAAGTTAATCGTTCGTGAAAAAACTCATATATCTGTGCAACTTCTTCTGTGAAGTTAAAACTATCTCGGTTAACTAATAATGCATTATCCAGTCCCATTAAAACGTGCACTTCACCACAAAGCAAATTCAGTTTCCCTAAATTTCTTCCGAGTTTTGTTACTTCAAAATCTCTCGGAAAACCAATAGCCACATCTTTCAACCTTAACTGAAGCCCTCTCATTTCTTCGGGCTGAACAGGTTCATAAGGAGTCATTATCACGTATTTGATTTTTATATCCCCAAATTTTCTAGATTTTTTTCCAAGATTTGTGCGTTCTCAGGAACATTCCTATAAAGCTGTACACCGTCAAGCCATAATCTCATTGGAACGCGACTTTTCACATCAAAGAAGGCACCTAAATCCTTTCTTTCCGTTGGAAACTCTATCGGGCAGTATTGAGCTAGAGTCCACTTGAATTTTTCATAACCACTTCCCTCAATTGTTCTC
>CAVUZS010000011.1:0-460500 GCA_963746015.1 uncultured Chloroflexia bacterium | reverse complement strand
GGCAAACAATTCGGGCGTCAAGGCGGCCACAACTGTTTTGTAGCCCTCCTTGACCAGAAGCCTTCCATCTCCCGGTCCTGTTTGCTGTAGGCTATAAAGTCGATATCCGTCAGCGGACGGTCCATGGCCTGATGGATGGACACATATTCAGGGCTGTGAATCCGGAAAGCGGTCGATCCCAATAATCTTGAGATATACGCCCTTGGCCTGGGCTCTTTCGACGATGCCCAGTGCCTGATCTACAAAATGGCTGTTTTCCGCCATTCATACCTCCGATTTTGCACATGCGAACCTTTCGCACATGCGAGCCAGTCACTTTCTATGAGTATTCTACCCTATTGTAAACGTATAATTTTCAAGCTTTTGCTTCGAGAGGTCGACGATCACCCCCCGCAAGACGCCTTCTCCATATTCGCTGCCGGGATTGATGCACATGGTCCGGCCGATCTTTTGGGCGGAACGGCTTTCGTGGATGTGTCCATGCAGCCCCACCAAGGGCTGATATTTTTCGATCGCTGACCGAACGGCGTTGCTGCCCACGGAAACCATCTTGAATCCGCCTGACAGGGATAATTTCGGCGTGAGGTTCTCGTCCAGTTCGGGAGCGACTGTCCAGGTTGGTGTCGTAAGGCGGCACGTGCAGGTTGAAGACTGCATTGGCCGGATTCTTGAGCTGGCCGGCCAGCGACTTCGATCCGCCTCGTCAATTCATCTTCAGGGAGGTCGCGCGGACAGTGCCAAGGGGTCTGATTGGCGGCGCCTACGCTGATCATTTCATGGTCGTCATCCAGCATCACGAGGGTTTCATCCACATTCTTCACGAAATCGGATTGCCTCAAAGCCGCATCGATCTCATATGGATCGTCATTTCCCGGCTGGACAAAGCACTTGATCCCGGTACCGCGCAATCGATCATCGGCGATCTGCATCCATTTTACAACCCGCTCATAGGCCAGCCGGCCGAAATAGCTCTTCCACCATTGATTTATCTTCGTTTCAAAAGCCTGCACCTCTTCAGGCGATACGTGCAAGGGATATAGGCCGCTATTTTCAAGTATATCTTCCAAATGCTTCAATTCTTCACCTGGATTGACATCGTAAATCTTGCCAAGGTAGTTCGCATGGTAGGTATGGTTGGCCTGTTCGACCAGTGGGACGATCATCTTCCCGACCATATCTCCCCCGAGGATGATCACTTGAGCCTCATAAAATTTTGCCGCATTGATAAACTTTTTAAAAACCACCGTCGAACCATGCACATCCGTTGTGAAGAAAATGCGCGTGACTTTAGCACGACCAAGAATACCCATCTCTTTCTCCTTATCAGTTATGAGGATAAGCAATTTGATGGGGTAACCCTGCAGGCCAAAAAAGGCCATTGGGGTTACCCCACCCAGCAGCAACGATAAGCGAACTAGTCCGGAGGAATTTCCCGGAAACGCCGCTCAATCTGAATACCCTGTCGCTTGTTCATGTACATGGCGATGAAGTACAGGATGATCGGCAGGATCATATAAAAGCCGAAGGAAACGAGCAAAGCAGGCGCCGTCGAGTATATGGAGGCACCTGCCAGGGAAGGAACGAGGGTAAACCAGACCGCTGCCAGGCTGACGATCAAGCCAATTACACCCGCGACCATGATAGCCGGAGCGCCAAATATCTTCTGGCGGGTGACCGCAGGGGCTTTTTCCCAGATGTCCTTCCGCTTCCAGGGGAAGATGATCGCCGCAATGCTCAGGAAGATCCATCCGAAGAACCAGATCGTGATGGTGTAAGTCTGGTAGGCCGACAGTAAAGGCGTGAGGATATTGACCGAGAACTGGAACCAGGAGATGATGAAACCCAGCAGAACTGCATAAACGGGCGAACCTCGACGGTTCACTTCATTCAGTTTGCCCGGCAGCATCCCATCAAAAGCATATGCGAACAGGTTCCGCACCGGGGCAAAGGCCAGGGCCATGGCACCCACCCAGTTGATCAGGCCCCAGGCGAACGGTCCGCCGAGTAGAAGCAGGATCGGGTTTTGGGTGGCATAGACCAACAGGTATGGGATCTGCGGGAAGGCTTTGAAGATCGGGACATCCGCTCCGGCAGAATTCAGCTTAGAAATTGCTTGCAGTAGGTCAACGCCGACGCCATGATACGTGACATAGGTGTAGATCTGGTAGTAGATGATGAACAGAAGGATCGAACCATACTGGGCCAGCGGCTGCGCCTTATCCACGCGCTTGATCTCGCCGGCGATGTTGGCTGAATAGGTGGAACCCAGGGCGGTCAGGTTCATGTAGGTAATACCTGCCATGACTGTAGCCGCGACCGAGAAGACGCCATGCTGCCAACCCAAGGCTGCCGCTTGGTTGAGTACGTTCTGGTAATCAATGTTTTGTAGCAGCATCATCCCATGGGCGATCACGGTGGGATTCACGGAGAGCATGACTCCAGCAAAAACCGCTAGCATGATCCAGGTCAGGATCATCGCTCCCCAGACAAATTTCATGAAGAGCTTGATCCCGCGATAGATCACATAAAAGGATAGGATCAGGGAAATAGTACCCATGATCCACACCAGCCATGAACCTTGCGGCCTGGCCATTTCGATGCCCAGGTTGAACAAGCCGGTATTTTTATACACCAGCCCAAACTGCATCAAGGTATGGCCGAAGCCCCAGTTGATGACATAGTTCGTATTGTTTCCTTGCCAGTTGAGGCCGACAATGGTCAGCGTCCAAGAGGCAATGAAATCCCAGGAATGGGGTCAGTACCCGGCTGATGTAGATGTATTCTCCGCCAGAACGGGGCATTGCAGAGGAGAAGTATACGTAAATAGCCGCGAACGGTATTAGGGTCAGCATAAACATGATCGACCCTTGCATGTACGCTCCCTGGTAGAGTGTAACTGCCCACAGCAGATAAAAGCTCGCCTGAGTGATATTGGGGGCCACAAAGGAGTATGCAAGGGCTGTTATTGGGCTGACCACGCGCGTCAGCCCGGAGGCTTTGCGGGAGAAGACATCACCCGCTTGCTGTGCGGCTGATTGAGCCGCATCTTGCGTAATATTATTCACATCCATTCTCCTTTCTCAATTTTTCGACCGACAATTCTATTACCCATGCTTTTTTCTTCAAACCACATATCATATTTTTCCGGGGTTCCTCCTTTTAGCATTCATGATTTTAATGAAAACAGGCTTCTTGAAAATTGCTCCAATGAAGGAGCTATTTACGACCGATGGGGACCTTTGCGTTGAATGAGAAAAGTAATCATGTCCGAAAGGTGGTATTCTATCGAATAAATTACCGGCCGGTTGTTTCCATCGTAATCCGTCTGGCTAATCAGCAACAGAATATCGTTGCGCTGGATGTGGAGCTTTTCGGCAATCTCTTTGGACGCCGCAATTGGGCGCAACATAGCCGTGCCCTTAACAATCCGGATACCGTAATTCTTTTCCAGGTAATCATAGAGGGATTGTGCTTTGAGATCGTGTTCCGAAGGGGTCCGGCCTTCCAGAATTGCTTCGGGGATGATATCCTCTGACCAGACGATGGGCATAGCGTCTGCCAACCTTAACCGTTTAATGACCAAGACGTGCGTCCCCTCCGGGATTTCGAGGCCTTGGGCCACTTTTCCAAAGGCTTCTTCGATATAGATCTCGCTGTTGCTCGTTTTGGGGGTATAGCCCGCCTGGGTGATCATCTCCGAGATACCAAAATTGATGCTCAAATCCTTGACGATCGATTTCTCGGATACGAATGTTCCCAGGCCGCGCTTGCGGTAGATGGAGCCTTGCTCCTCAAGGGTACGCAGGGCCTCGCGCAGGGTTGTCCGGGAAACTCCCAGAATCCCTATCAGTTCCATTTCGGAAGGTAGCTGACTACCAGAGGGAAACTTACCCTGCCGAATGGCATCCGAAATGGCGCTCACCGTTGCATCCGTAAGAGTTTTGCGATGAGGTTTATTTATCGTGGGCATCGAGCCGATTTGTTTTCCCAGCATAATCCCTAACCTCCTTTACCCTGAGAAAAAAGAGGGCAGAGTGCATCATATAAATTGATATAGGTCTTGAAGGCATTCTCATAGACAGGAAGGTTTTCGACGATGGGATCAAAATGCGCTTTGATCTGGACCATCTGTCCAACCGCTTCCTCCACGCTGGCATACAATCCGACTGCTTTTCCCGCCAGGATGGCCGCGCCCAGTGTAGCAGCTTCTTCATTTTCAGTGGTCAGCACGGTGCGACCGGTGATATCGGCTTCTATCTGCTTCCAAATGCGACTGCGCGCACCTCCACCGAGAGCACGAATTTCCCAGACTGGGACTCCCATGCTCTCGACCACTTCGATATTGCGGCGTACTATGAAGCAGATCGCCTCCATGATCGCCCGCGCAAAGTGACCGTGACCGTGCCGCAGGGTGATACCGTAGAAGACACCTGTCGCCTTGGGGTTGGCCTCAGGCGCCATTGCCCCCTGTAAATGAGGCAGCATGACCAAACCTTCACAGCCAGCGGGAACCCGGCTGGCTGCCTCACCCAGGAGATCATAGGCATCAACCCCCTTGACCTTGCCGATTTCCATCTCCATGCGGCTAAATTCGTCTCGGAACCAACGCATTACGATGCCACCACTCGTGAAGGTGTGGAGCATGTACAATCCTGGCAGTCCATGATAATGACAGGGCATCTGATCCTGTGGATCGAACGTGGCCTGCTCGATAGTGGAGCAGATAGCAAGCGCGGCTCCCGTGTTTTCACTAAAGATGCCAGGCCGGATATTGCCCACTCCAATCGCCCCGCAAGCCTGGTCAAGCGCGCCGGTGCAGGCAACCGTATCCGGGCTCAATCCCAGTTCGGCCGCAATTTCCGGTCGGAGCTTTCCCACCACCTCGCCGGATTCCCGGCATTCGGGGAGCTGTTCAGAGGTGATCCCTAGTTCCTGCAGCATCTCCGGCCACCAGGTTCGCGTATGAATATTCCAGTAACAGGTTGAGGTGACTAACGATCCTTCACAGACGTATTCGCCAGTCAGGCGGTGGAGAAAATAATCTTCGATCAACAAGAACTTGGCAGTTCTCTGGAAGACCTGTGTTTCGTGCTTCCTGATCCATAGGATTTTAGATGCCGGCCAGGTGGGAACCAGCTTGACCTGGCCGGTGATCTGATAAGCGCGATGATGACCGAATTTTTCCCCTAGTTCGTCGGCTTCCCTCTGCGCCCGGTTATCCAACCAAACGATGGCGCGACGCAGCGGCCGGCCATTTCGATCAACCAGGATCAGTGTTTCTCCTTGGGCAGAAACACCTATAGCTTTGATGTCGGAAGGATTGGCTCTGGACTCTGCGAGGACCTTCCCCAGCGCTGACTTGAAAGCCTGCCAGTAAGTCTCGACTTCCATCTCTACAGCATCCGTCTCGGGCGTGATCAGTTGATACTCCACCGCCGCTTTAGCAATGACATTACCCCGCAGGTCGTGGAGGGCACATTTGAGAGCCGTCGTGCCAAGGTCAAAAGCCAGGAGGGTCTCCATAAATCCTCACTCCCCAGGGGCACCCGCCCACACCAGTACCGCCAATTCTTCGCCGATATTAATAAGAGTGTGGGGCAGCTCTTCGGGGATAAAGATGGCATCACCGGCGAAGAGCTCGTAGTGCTGTTTTTCGTCGTATAAGAGAACATGACCGGTGCACACGTAAAAAACCTCGACTGAATTCTTATGGCCGGGATCAATATTCCCCCTCTGCCCTGGATGCAGCGTGGAACTCCCCAGCCACATTTTCGGATTATGCACATATTCCCGGCATAGCTCCGAACCCTCCATAAATGTCCTTGCTTCGGTCGAGCGTATAATCTTAGCCATGGAGTTGCTCATAGATCCTCTCTTGTCGGTTTTGGACAGCTAATAAAAATAGTCGCCGCCCTGGCGGACGCGCGACTATTTTTATGGTTTAGTCACCATTGAAGAGACCAGCGTATTTCAGATTGGAAGTTGAATTGGCGCATATTATTATAAAGTGTACGGAATTCAGCTCGACTTTCTTGAAAATCCTAAAGGTGCGTTATCAGGGTCATGACGTGATCTCAAAAACAAATTGACAAAAGAAGTGAAAAAATGTACAATAGAACAAGTCCTAATACATCATGATGTATGACATCCTGACATATTATAGCGAACCCAATGACCTTTGTCAAGTAACACCTTAGATCTAAATCCTACCCTATAGAAAAAGTCGAGGCTAAATAATGAAACCCGAGTTCATCCTGATGTTGACCTATAACGATAAAACTGTCGAAAACGCTTTTGAATTGTTTCAGGAATGCAAAGATACTCCCGTACTCTATTGGGGATTTAAGGATGTCGGCCTGCCTCCGGCAGAGATGAAACGCTTGGTTCATAAAATGAAAGAGGAAGGGAAGATCACTTTTCTGGAAGTGGTCAGTCTATCGGAGGAGGAGGGTCTGGCCGGGGCAAAAATTGCTGTCGAAGCCGGCTTTGACATCCTGATGGGAACGGTCTTTTTCGAATCGATCCTTTCCTATCTTAAAGACAAGCCTATTAAGTATTATCCTTTTCCGGGACATGTTTTCAGCCATCCCAGCATCCTGGATGGGGAGATCGATGAAATCGTTAAGCATGCCCGCTTTTTGGAGAAGAAAGGTGTCCCAGGCATGGACCTGCTTTCTTATCGTTATGTTGGAGATGCGCCTGCTCTGCTCCGGGCGGTTGTCAAGGCCACCCAGGTGCCGATTGTATCCGCCGGATCAATCGATTCTTACAAACGGCTTGCAGAAGTTTGGGATGCAGGCACTTGGGGGTTTACCATCGGCAGCGCTCTCTTTGATAAAAAATTTGTCCCAGAAGGCTCTTTCAAAGAAAATATACTTGCCGTTTGCGATTGGTTGAAATACACGAAAGAATTGGATCTGGTAAAATTCCTATAACTCCGAAAATGCCAGCCCGTTCGTTATCGACGAACCGAGGCGGACTTTCCATGTTCAGGCGGATTACGAACCCGATACGCGCATTCTTCCTGGAGGAAACCTTCCAAGAACGCAGCGAGCGCATGCTGCCCGAAGCAATCATTGGCGCCATTGCAGCCACGGCCTATGTATTGACGTTCTCTACAATTAACGTCATCAGCCTGCCAGCTTTACACCTCAGCCTGGATTGGACCAGGATGCTGACCAATTTGGTTATATATGATATTGTGCTTGCCCTGGTCGGCGCTCTTGCTGGTTGGTTCACCGATGATTACATGGGGGCAATCGGGGGTGGGATTGTGACGATCCTGCTCTACCTAGTCTATAACTGGATCCTTTTCCGCCTCACAGGGGGCAGCACCGGGCGGATCGTGCAATTGATAATTACTATCCTGCCACTGCTGGTCGGCGCCATGCTGGTTTGTGGGGTCTTCCGATTTGCGGTCAGCCGGTATCTGCGCGTCACACAAACGGAGCCATCTAAAAAACGCGCCAGCCGTCTGGCGGGCCTGATCGCGATCGTTATCGTGGTCGGCATGTTCCCCGGATTGTTCTCCCGCTTCGACCAAAACGCTCAAAACATCATCCTGGCAATGGATGAAAGGCTGGAGGCGGTCGCAAGCGATCCTGCCCTGACTTGATCAATTCCCGCTTGCGGAATTCCAGGCCCTTCAAGGTCATTTCGGCATGCATTTTGTACTCTACCCGCGCATCTCAGGGTCAATAGCCAGCGCCCTGGATGTGACAATCCGGTACGAAGACGGATATACCATCACGTGCCTGGTCCCCACCACCGATCCTTACGTGCAATATTTCAAGCAATGCTTTCCGGGAAATAATGTAAACATCCCCTAGGCGCAGTTTCCTCAAACGGGCTTTTCCAGTCAAGCCATGAGCTACCAAGTAGGTACGCTGTTCAGTTGTATTAACGAAACTACCGCCTTGCGGCGGTATTGGTGCTTGTGCCCCCAAAGAGACTTCGAACTCTTGTTTTAGCCTTGAAAGGGCCACGTGCTAACCGCTACACAATGGGGGCAGACGGGTACGAAAGCGGACGGATTTTACCATCCCACGCGATGCCGGTCAAGTCAAATCGTCAGGCTTCTTTTTTCTCCGAGACCAGCCCAGCAGATCCACCTGCCGGCGATTGAAGAGGATGGCCGGGCTTTCGATGCGCAGTTGCGGGATGAGGATGGCGGTCAGGGTGGCATCGTAGAGCGGGACGAAGTCGCGCACGCCTTCCATCATGACCGTGGTAAAGTCGAACCGGCCGGCCCACTCCAGCTTGCCTTCCAACTCGTAGACCTGGTTGGTAACGCGAATGGCATATTCGACGAGATTCTGGTAGCCGCCGCGCGCCAGCGCCTGCGGACCCATATCCTCCCGCCGGGTGAGACAGATGGCAAAAACGTTATGTTTAACCAGGTCTACCATTTTGTATTCCCCCACCAGCTTGGTCGGCATGTGGATGCGGGCCAGCTTGGCATCCAGCACTTCCATAAAAGATGTGGTCGGATCATTTATCAACCCAACCATACCGGTGTTGGGCACCATCATCTTGCCCACCACGCGATAGCTCAGAGTGAGAAAATCAGCCGCCAACATGCGATGGGTTACATTTGTTTCAGGCATCTCTTCTACACTCCTATCTGGGTCTCAGGTCACGGATAATTCCGAAGGAATGGATTTCATTCCGGGGAAGGACGGGTGCCGGTGCGTTTTTTCAGCGCAGGGCGCGGCCGCCGCTTGTGTGCGGAGGCTTTGCCCGTCTCCGGGTTGAGGATGGCCGTCAGCCAGGATATGGCGCGCGCGTCATATTCACGCCGCCCACACATGTCACACACCCAAGCCGGGAAATTGGGAACCGTGACAAGCTCTTCATCGAGCCAGGTAAAGTAGGTGATGTGCTGCAGGTGCATCACCCCCACCTGGCATTCACTACATGGGAAGGATTCTCTGGGTGTCGTCGCTCATTGTGTACCTTCTCCCATCGTTGTTTCTCGGGGGGCTCCATTAACAATAAATACGCTCGCATTCGCCCCGATGCGGTCCGCACCGGCAGCGATCATCGCCAGGGTATCCTGGTACGTGCGGATCCCACCGGCAGCTTTAACGCCGGTCTCCGGCCCGACCACACGCCGCATCAGGTCCACATCCGCCAGCATGGCTCCGCCGGGGCCAAAACCGGTGGAGGTCTCCACAAAATCAGCCCCGGCCGCCTGTGCAAGCAGACAGGCCAGGATCTTCTCGGGGTGGGTCAACAGGGCAGCCTCGATGATGACTTTTACCCTGGCTGTGCGCGCATGGGCCTCCTGGGTGACGAAAAGGATATCGTTCAGCACCAGCCCATACGTTCCGCCCTTGAGCGCACCCAGGTTGATGACCATGTCCACTTCCGTTGCCCCATTATCGATGGCGCGGCGCGCCTCGTGAGCCTTGTCTTCGGGTAAAGTGGCCCCCAGGGGAAAAGCGATCACCGCACATATGCCCAACCCCGAATCCTTGAGGAGGCCACGCGCCAGGGGGACAAAAATCGGGTTCACACACACGCCGGCAAAATGGTACTGCCGGGCCTCTTCGCACAACGTCCTGACCTGGTCGGCGGTCGCTTCGGGTTTAAGCAGGGTATGGTCTATCCAGGCAGCCACCTGTGCGCCTTGCGGCGCCACCAGCTGCGGCGGAGCAGCAGGAAGTTCCTGTTCGTAAGAGTCGACCAATTTTAGAATATCGTTCAACGACTGCATAGGGATGCTCATGGCGCGGCCGTGATCGCCAAGCTGGATTTTAACACTTTCCAGTCCGCAAGCGGCCAGTAGATCAGCAGCGCTTTGCCGAGGACGTTTTGTTCGGGCAGGAAGCCCCAGGCATGTGAATCCGCCGAGTTGTTGCGATTGTCACCGAGAACGAATAAATCCCCGGCCGGGACGGTCCAGACGCCGGGATAATCGGGCGGGGCGGCAATGTAAGGTTCGCTGATCGGAGACCCATTGATGCTGACCACCCCGCCCTGGATCTTTACCGTATCACCCGGCAGACCGATGATACGCTTGATGTAATCTTCGTAACCATCGCTGATATTGGGCATACCGAGCAAACGCCGCCAGAAATCGGCCTCCGGGTACATCGGGGGGCGGAAGACGATGATATCGCCGCGCTGGAAACTGCCAAACTGGTATGCCAGGCGGCTGATGAGTACGAACTCGCCATCATCCAGCGTGGGGGTCATCGAGAACCCATCCACGCGCACGCGCGCTGAGATGATGTTGATAACCAGGAAAAGGAGAACCGCCAACCCAAGCGTCTCCAGGATCTCTTGCAGGAAACCCTTCCAGCTTTGTTTGGCCGGCAAGGCTTCCGGGGCAAGCTGGGGATCGTTCTCCGAGGAAAAGTCAGACAATGGAACCTCCGGGCAGCATTATACCATCTGCAATCCCTGCCTCGAGGCAGAAAGCATGAAGTGTTGCGCACCTGGCAGGTGCGCAGCACTTCATAAACAGGAGAAAAAACTTCAAGCGGAGATCCCAAAGAACCAGTATGTTGGGACGTACAGCACGCGCTCGCCAGCCTGCCAGGCGGCTTCGTCCAGGCGCTTGAGTTGTTGCAGTTCATCAGCCGGGACCAGGCTCACCAGGTCGGCTTCCAACACCGCCCATTCCATGTCACGCTGCTCCGCGGCAGGCGGACGCCCTGCCTCCGCCTGCAAGAGACCTGTTTCGATGGGCCGGATGCCCGCCTGGCGGAACAACTCCGCCAGGCGGCTCCCCAGGCCCGGGTCCGCGCCCTGCTGCCGCAGCGATTCGGTCTGCCAGCGGCCCAGCGGCGCAAGCACATCCGGCCTGTCTACGCGCGCAAGGTAGTCCGGCTCGGCCAACGCCAGAAGGCTGCCCCCCGTGCGGGTGACGCGCTTCATTTCACATAGAGCTTGCAGGGGGTTGTGTACCCACAGGAGAAGAAAATGGCAAAAAGTGATATCGAAAACGCCGGAAGCGTAAGGCAGCGCCAGGACATCCGCACAGGCTAGTCTGGCCTGAGGGGCGTGCCGGTGCGCCTCCACCAGGCGGGCAGGCTCCCGGTCCAGCCCGTGGACGGCTGCAGGGCTGGTCAGGCCGGAAAGGATGGCCCCCGTGCCACAACCCACTTCGAGCACCCTGTGGGCAGCTTCCATTCCAGCGCGTCCAAACAAGTAGAGGCGCAGTTCGCTCGTCCAAGCGGCCTGCTGGACGAAACGCTTATGCCATTCCATCATCCACCCAATCCAGGATGAACTTCACCTGGGCATCCGTCTCCGGTGAGCGGGGGAAAGTGCGGCTTTGCTCGGCCGTGCGGTAGAGTTCGTTCAAGCGCAGGAGAGCCTGTCCCCCGGCCAGGCCATGCCGGACCAACCAGCAACCAACGGCCATGCCGGTGCGCCCGATGCCGCCCCAGCAATGCAAGTAGACTTTGTATCCGGCCACCAGGTCAGCATCCACGGCATCCAGGAGCGCCGCCATCTGGTCATGCGACGGCAGGCCTTTGTCTTGGAGGTTGGCACGCTGGTATTTAATGGAAATGCCACGACGGGCGGCCTCTTCCTGCAGAAGGGGCAGGTAAGCCGGAAGTTCGCCCGGCCAGGTGAGATCGAAAAAGGCATCGATACCGCTATCGATGAAAGCGGCCAGGCATTGACGTGCAACCGTCTCATCGGCGCCAGAGATGGGGTATCCCCCGGCCAAAAGAAATCCGGGTATGACCCAATAGGATTTGGGAGTGGGTCGTTCCATGGGGGGGTTATTTTTCGAGGAATTTTTGGGCAATCTCCACCGCCTCCTGGATCAATATCGGGCAGACGGTAGTGAAGAGCCGTTTTTCCACCGCAGATTGGTGGCCGGCAGGCGTGCTTATATCACAGGCAATCAAGTCGCGGCAAAGCAACGAGCCATACTTTTCCTCGAACAGGCAGATGAATTCCTGCGAAAGCCGATAAATTTCATCCTTCCGGGCGGGTGTATCTGCGCCGCGCGCCAGCCCGAGCGCCAGCAGTGCCCGTCCGCCCCCCCCCGCCGGGCGAAGCCGCCGCCAAAGGGGGAGGCAAGTTTGAGAGCGGTCTGCCTCTCCAGACCGAACTGTGATGCGAACGCCGAGAAAACGGACTGTGAACAGTTGAAGCTCTGGCTAAAAGCGCTGGCAGCAGTTTCTGATGGTGTGGTCATTAATTATCTTCTCCATAGACGAACAGATCGCTGATGGATTGCCGCCGGTAATTGCGGGAGATGGCATCGCCAAAGACCGCTGCAACCGAAAGCACCGTCAGCTTGGGGTGGCGCTTTTCAGGGGGAATATAAACGGTATCCGTGGTCACGATCTCCGTGATCTGCGGGATGGCAACCAGCCTTTGCAAGCCGCCGTGTACAAAAACGCCATGCGTGCAGACCACCCAGATCTCCTGGATGCCCTGTTCGATCAAGACCTGGCTGATCCCGGCAACGGAACCGCCGGTGGAAATTTCATCGTCGTAAATGATCGCCCTGCGATGCCCCTGGATGGGCCCTCCCACCAGCCCGCTGATCAGCACCTCGGTATCGGAGAGGCGCTCCTTGTCGCCTGCCGCGACCGGTATGCCCAAGCCTTTTGCGAAGCGCGCCGCGATTTGGCATGTCCCATATCCGGAGCGACCACGATCGTGCCCGACAGGTCGCGTCCCTCGAAATGACGATTGAAGACCGGGCGGCTGGTAAGCGGGTCGGCCGGGATGCTGAAGAAGCCGTGCACCTGCGGGGAGTGCAACATCATCGTCATCACGTGGGTGGCCCCGGCGGTCTGGATCAGATCGGCCACCAGGCGGGCAGTGATGGAGATGCGCGGCGCATCCTTCTTGTCCGAGCGGGCAAAGGAAAAATAAGGGATGATGGC
Source organism: uncultured Chloroflexia bacterium (assembly GCA_963746015.1). Taxonomy (GTDB): domain Bacteria; phylum Chloroflexota; class Anaerolineae; order Anaerolineales; family Villigracilaceae; genus UBA877. Next base: position 447,637 of record CAVUZS010000011.1, on the reverse strand, counting down.
ATGGATCTCCCTGGCGGAGGCGGAGCGGGCAATATCGAGCATCATCAGCAGTTCGACCAGGTGATCGTTCACGGGCGGCGTAAGCGATTGGACGATGTAAACAACCCGCGAGCGTACACTGGCACCCAACTGGATGTACAGGTCATCGTTGCTGAAACGGCTGATACGAGTCTTATCGAGGCTCAGGCCCAGATGAGAAACAATATCAGAGGCCAATTGCGGATGGGAACTGCCGCTAAAAAAGCGGACTTCATCGGGATCAAGCGCTGTTTGGGGCATGGTCATCAGACTCCCGGGATATTTATACTGTTATTTGCCAACGGCATACAGACAAATATTGTTGACAATCTGGCTGCGCAGTTGAACCAGGTTGGGATAATCATAAAAGAACAGGACCTTCTGATTTGAGATACTGCGGCCGGCCGGTTTGCCGCCCAGGACGAAATGGGCCCAAGTCTCGGCCAGATCCTCCTCCGGGCTGGTAGCGGAATAGGGGGTGACAAACTGATCCTGGTGGGCAAAGTAGAAATCACCCAACAGCTTGTTGTAGGTGGCCGGGTCCTTTTCAGCGTTTATGGTAGTCCATGACGGGTACAGGTCAACCCAGAACTTTTGGAAGAAAAGATTGATGATTGAATTCGGGAGGCTGCAACCATCAATGGTTAGATATTGCGGGCAGGCGGCGGTTTCCGTTGCATGGACTTGCTGGTCGTTGGGGTGATTGAGCAATTCCAGGTCCGGGGTCACCTGGGAATTGTTGAGGGTCAGATAATGCCCGAACTCATGCATGAGCGAATACGTCATGTTGGTCGGGTCAACAGAGTCAACAATATCCACGCTAAGCTGCCAGTTGGCGAGGTCGGCGGTTGAAAAACCCAGGCTGGCAAGGACGCCGCCCACGCCATCGGTAGCAATGATAAAAGTCTTGATCTCCTTGCGCTGGTCCAGGGGAATGATTTTCGCAAAATAATCCCAGATCTTTTGTTGGGCGGCGCTGGCAGCCTGATAAGGGAGCAAGTCAGTAGCGAGTTTGGTCGCCAGCACAGGCGAGGTGATCTGGTCGCCCTGCACCGGGTAGGTTACCAGGGTGGTCATCTCCACCGAACGCCCCTTGCTTGGATGGACGGACGTGGGTGGGGAAAGTGGCTGCCCGGCCGAGTTCAGGAAGGATCTAAGCTTGGAAAGACAGGTATAGGCACAATCTCCACTCGGACACACGATTTCGGTTGTGGATTTGGAAGTCAGAGTCGAGAGTCGGAGTGGGAATAAGAGTGCGGGTGGGGGTAGGAGTGAGAAAAGCAGTTGCGACCAACGCCTCAAGCTGGCTGGTGGGAGGCACTGGCATGGGAGAACAAGCGGCCAAAGTCGCCAGGCCGGCCAGAAACAAACCGGTCGTGATGAGGAACCCCATCGTTTTGCGGATGGCAGGGATCATTTATTTTTCCAGATCACCGAATAAATTTTGTCCAGCAGGTGGATTGCTGGACAAATGGCCTAATGTGATGGGTAGATCTTTTCCCAGGGATCCTTCAGGAAATTCCCCAAGATATGATCCGCTTCGCCCTGCGAGGGCAACACATCGCCATCCGGCTCCACGTAGAGCCAGGCCTTTCCCGCGCCGGAAGGAACGTCATCTTCGATGGTCTCATGGGTGACCGGATTTTCGATGGAATAGGGGACGGGCAGGTCCCAGCGCAGGGTCAGGCCAAGGGTGGCAGCCTGGTCATGCAATGCGTGCAGCGCCTCGTGCAGGGATGGTTCGGAGGCGCCCAGCGAGAGACTCTTGACTTTCAATTTGGCCAGTCTTTCGAGCGTCTCCCCGGCCTGCCTGACGTTCGATGGCGTGACCGTCAGGTGCACAGTGGTGTACAAGTCCTCCGGAACAATGGTTTCGAGCGCCTGCCAGGAGGCCGGATTCTCAGGTTGGAGGATGAAAAGCAGGTGGTCGAGGCCGGTCTGGAGGAGGGTGTGCAGGTACTCTTTATCGGCCAGCTTCAAGCCGTCCGAAAGGAGACCGGTAACCTGGCCGACCTTCTCGGCGTAGGCGATCAGGGCCGGCAGGTCCTCGCGCAGGGTCGCTTCCCCACCGGTGAATGTGACGTGCGGGATGCCGGCGGCCCAGGCTTTATCCATGATGGCCTGCCACTCTTGCGTAGTCAGTTCGCGATCGACGCGCTTGGTGGGGGCGTACCCGGCCTGTGTCCCTTCAGGCAGGCAGTAGGTCAGGGCGCAGTCGAGGCGCAGGGGCGCGGTCAAATCATGGGAATGCGGCGCGACCCGCTCAAAGTCGAGGTAAGTGGTTGGGTCCAGGTTCGGGGTATGGATCAAGGTCTGGATTCGGTCACGGAAATCCAGGTAATCCTTCTGTGCCTCCGCCCGGCTGATACGATAGCGCTTCGAGATATGCACACCTGCCTGCTCCGGAGGTGTGCCTTTCATCATATGAAAGGCAAACTCGGCAGCGGTGGGATTCAAGTGCAGGACGGTGGACGCATTGACAATCAGGATGCCTGAGCCATCCTTTAAGAGCCGGAGATGCAGGCGGTAGGCCGGTTCGTCCGGCCCGGATTGGAAGGTATGCGTCTCGGCAGGCAGGGGCTGCGCGGCAACCGGTTTTTCGGCGATAAGCAGGCCAACGATCACGATCACCAATGCCAGGACGATTTCGACCAGCAACCCGTATTTCGGGATGAAATAGCAGGCTGCGCCCAGGAAAAGGAACGCGCCCAGGATCCGGACTGCCATTCCTTTAAATCTAAGATGCCCGATATGAAGTCGGCCAAAAACGACGCCCAATAAGCCGGATATGACCATGATGAGGCTGAAAATGACCAGGGGAACTTGCCGTAATAACTGCGTCAGGAAGGATGCATTAGACATTTTTCCTCTCAATCAGCCGCGTACAAAGTGCGGCATTTCGAATGGGACTTCCAGCGAAAGTTCGATGATACCGGCGTATTCGCCATCGTGGTACCAGGGAGTTTGATAAATGAATTTCTTGACGCCGTTCTTCTCCACTGTGTACACATTGGGCTGGCGCGACTCCATCAGGCCCTTCAGTTTACTGCGAGCTGGCTCTGGGTGACAATCAAACACGCTTTTTCCGATAAGCGCCCGTCCGCCATCCGCTTCAAATGTTTTGGCGGCTTTATCATTCATCCCGGTGATAATGCCGTCCGCATCGCAGACGGTAACTGCACCGGGGAATTCCTTGACCCAGGAATATTCAGGGGTTTTCATGAGGCCGGTGCCTCATATTGCGTTAACATGTTATACAAAACAGATATAAAGAGATTCAAGTGCTGATCCACCCTGCCCGGGAACGTGGCATCCAAGTAGGCCAACGTGTCGTCCTTCGTATGGCGGATAACGCCATTCTCGCCATACCGGGGATCCACCTGGGTGAGACCATCTTTGTTGCCGAGGTTCCAGTCAGTGGAATTGAAGTACACGTAAGGAATCCCGACTGCCTGAAAAGCCGCATAATCAGATGAGCCCACCCCTTTATCCGGATTGGTCAACTTGACATTCTTGACGGTTTGTAGATCAAGGCCATTCCCGATCGCCCAATCGAGTGCCCAGTCACGGGCAGCCGACTGCTGCTCATCGCTATAAACATAGGCGATATCCCCGGCCACCAGCGAGTCGAGGTCGATCATCACGACGACATTCTGGAATTCCTGCTGGCTCATCCCGTTCAGGTAGGCATAAGAACCCAATAACCCGCTTTCTTCCGCCCCAAAAGCAATAAAACGAATGGTATAGGGTGTGGTCGCCCCTGAGACGAGCTTGGCCACTTCCAGCATGACAGCCACACCGGAAGCGTTATCGTCCGCTCCAGGGCCGGCAGCCGTGGAATCATAATGCGCCCCGACGATAATTTCTTGCGAAGATGTGCCCTTCTTGACAGCCATCACATTGGCCGAAGTAACGGACTGGTTCCCGGCATTGGCAGTGAACGGCTGGGTCTCCGGGCTATAACCGATCGCCGTAAAAACAGTCGCAATGTACTGGGCAGTCTTTGTCTCTCCCTCCGAACCCGCCACCCGGGTGCCAAAATTCGTAAAGTCCCGGATGAGAGGGCGCGCGACATCCCCATACTTGGCCGTGGGTGTACCCAACGGGACCAGGCTGGCGACCGCGGAAGTTGGCGTCGCGCCGGGTGCAGACCCGGTGATAGCACTACAGCCATTCAAGACAAGCGCGAGCAAGAGAAAAATGGGCAGGATACGTTTCATCGAATTAAGCCTCCACTAGGGTATTCACGGATTCGAATTGCAATGGGCAACCGCCACCGCATTCGGCCAAGTAGGTGCAGCCTGCGCACTTTTGCGGAAGGCCTTGCCGTTCACGCAGGCGCACGGCCAGGGGGTGATTCCAGATGGAATCCCAGTCATCTGCCAGCAGGTTGCCCAGCGGCTGGTAGTAGGATTGGCAGGGCAAAACATTTCCGTCCGGTTCAACACACATGTTGTACAACGCCGCCGTACAGCCTTTTATGCCCAGGTTAAGCGCCATCGGGTCAAAGTTACAGTACTGGGTCGGCGTATACCAGATGAGACGCTGGCCGCGCGTTTCGGTCTTTTGACGGGCCAGTTCCAGCAACGGCTCCAACTCGGACTCGGGCAGCCCCGTCCCCACCGTGGACCCGCGGCCTGCGTGGATCAAAGCGTTCAGCCCGATGGTCAGGACACCCATCCCGGCCAGGAAGTCCAGTGTAGCCGGGATGGTATGGACATTCGTCCGCAGCATGGTGGTATTGGTCATCACGTAGAGCGGGCTGGCCAGAGCATTCTTCAGGCCCTTGACCGTCTGCGCGAAGGCGCCTTTCGACCGCACCATTTGGTCATGGACTTCCGCTTCGCACGACTCAAGCGTAATCTGGACGTGGTCCAATCCCGCCGCCACCAGCTTCTCTATGTAATGGGCATCTGACAGGCGGCGGGCATTCGTGTTCAGGCCGGTGATCTGGCCGTTGTGCTCGGCGTGAGCGATCAGCTCCGGCAAATCTTCGCGCAGGGTCGGTTCGCCGCCGGTGAAGATGATATGAGGCACACCCAACTCCCAGGCTTTATCCATAACGCGCTTCCAGTCGTCCGTGGGAAGCTCGCCCTCACCCCTCCCCTCACCCCTGCCCCTCTCCCGGTGGGAGAGGGGTTGGAGGTGAGGGAAGGATGCTCCACGTTATAACAATGCGCGCAGTCGTTATTGCAGCGATAGGTCAGGGCCAAGTCCAGGCGGTAAGGGGCGGTGGGACGCGTCGAGAATGGCATGATCGTTTCCAGCCCCAGCTCGTGGATCGGGCAGGCCCCATCCGGGCGGACAAGTTCATCGAGCTGGTTGCGGATGGTCCCCAGGTCCAAGCGGGCCTGCGCGGCGCCGACATGATATTTTTGCCGGATCAGGCGCACGGCCTCCCGCTCGGAGGCCTTTTCCAGGAGGAAGTACGCCATCAGCGCGGCAGTCGGGTTAAGGTGCAGGATGCGGTTGGCGTTGACGATCAAGGTGCCGTGGCCATCCGGGTCAAGCCGCAGGTGGATGCGGCTTTTTTCACCGGGGCCTTCACGGCGGTAGTGATACAGGCCCATTTGAGGATTGTTGATCTTAGATTTTTGATTGAACAACCTTTTCAACATTCGACACCTGTACCCTCACCGGAGTCCTTGCCGGAGTCCGAAGTCAGGAGACTTCGGACTGAAGGCATCTTTTTCACCCGGCGAGTAATAAAATCCTGGATACCATTAAAATTCAGGGACATCTTCAACCTCTACAGGGGCTTTCCCAATATCAAACCATTCTTCTTCCATGAAATCCACATAGTTGCAATACGGATACTCGGCTGGCTCCTGAACCAGCCCGTGTTTGACCGGATTCCAGAAAACATATCGAAGCCGATTCAGGTAATCCTCCTGCGATCGGATGCAAGTATCCCAGTAATTCCACCACACCTTGTGGCCAACAAGGGCATCGTAATTATTCCATTGGCGCGCAGTAAACTTGTGGTAACTTGCAACCAATTTTGTCAGGTTACCCGGGTTATTTTGGGGTGATTTCAGGACCGTATGGTAATGATTATCCATTACCACCCAGGCAATGATTTTCCAATGGTAAAGTTCAGAAGCGACAAGAAGGGCATCAACCCACTCTCTTTTCCGGTTATCGCTTCGAATGAGCGGCTGTTGTTGGTATATCGAACCGGTAAGCATATAGAACCAATCCGCCAGAAACAAGTGGGGAGGCGTGTTGTGACCTGGCTTGAATACCATTTCAGTCATATCAACATACCAAAATATCCACTCGATTTCAGCATTCCGGGTATCCGACGTCAGAGACGTCGGAGTCCGTTATCTACCGTTATCTACCATTACCTGCCGCCACCCGCGCAGGCACAGGCGCAGCCGGCGCAGGCGCAGGCACACGCGCAACCGCCACCGCCGTGGAAACCGCCCCCGCCGACGCTGCTTTTAACCACCGGCACCGGGTTGGTGCGGTTGGTTACGCCGGTCGTAAAGGATTTCACATCACCGAGCACCTTGCCGGAGAAACCCTGGACGCCTCCCACGACCGAAGCAGCAAAAGCCGCGCCCGGAATGCTGACGGGCGAACGTCCGCCGGAAGCCGGCATGGATGCGGATGGGACCGAACCGGTCGAGACAGGGTGATAGCCCGGGTCATAACGGCCCCACCACAGCGGCAGGAAGATCGGGCCGACGAAAACGTTGCGGGTGCGTTGATCATAGTTCTTGTCGAGCATGGTCCATTCGAGCGATTCGTCGTACATCTGGCTCTTGACCTCGGGCGTGCCGGCGGTTTCGATCTGCTGCCAGGCGCGTTCCATGATGCTCTTGTAAAAGTCGATGGTCTCCTTGCGGCTGAAGCCTTTCATCTTATCGGAGACACTGTTGACCAGCTTGACCGTCATTTCCTGCAAGCTCTTGCGCCGGGCGGCCGGGTCGTCAGTGGCAAAGGCCAGCAGGAAATCCTTTTCATAGTCGTGCAGGTCGGCCGGCTGGGGAGTGACGAGCTGGAGCTTGAGCGGGTCACGCGTCACCACCGTGGCGGCATTCTTTTTGACGACACCGAACAGGATCATGGTCATCACCTTGTCGAGCGGCTCCTCCATCAGGATGCCGGCTTCGACCGCCGTCAGGCCGCGCTTGATGCCGTGCCCCTCGATCTGGATCTTCGGCGGCAGGTAGGCAAGCTTGCGCTTCTTATTATTGGAGGCGCTCAGGATGGGTATGCCGACGAACAACAGGATAAAAAAGCCGAAACAACAAAAAGTCGAGCCGTTACTCCCCAACCAACCCAGCAGCCCACTGATGTCGAAAGCCGCCGGCACCACGATGGCACCTGCGGGAACGTAGTGGTTTGGGAAGGAAGCTCCGAAAGTATATTGAGTGGAGCCATTGGCAGTGGCACATTGCCAGGTATAGGTAACGCGGTTCTGGCTATCCAAGGCGCTGGCGGGTTGATCGCCGCACGGCCAGCCGCCCTGTGTGACGTGGTAGCGCGGTTCCTGCGGCAAGACTCCCGGCGGGAGATGGAACGTCACCGTCATATCCGTGTTTCCATGGACGTACTGGGAGTCGAAATAGAGCGGCGAGAAATCCGCACTGGCGTCGGTGTTCGGGTTGGTCGAATCCTGGTAAAGCACCCCGGTGATCCGGCCAACGGATACATGCACGGTACCGGTGCCGCCCGAGGGAATGGTCTGGGAACCCATCACGACCGCGAAGCCTGATCCGGTGCCCTGGTAATCGGACGTGGAGACATCCACCGCCTGCCCGGCCACATCCGCGCTGACCGTGCTCATATCGAAGTTGCCGTTCGGCATGCCCATATCGACATAGTCGATGGGGTGCCCGCTGGGATCATTGACAAACGTAAGCTGGTAATCCAGGGCCAGGGTGCCGTCCGCATTCCAGGTTACCTGGACGATTTCCCGGTTCAGGCTGAACGAATAGCTCGACTGGGCGGCCGCGCTGGAGGTGAAAACGAACATCAGGGCAATCAGCAAAAAAGGAATGATCAGGCGAGGTTTCATGAGGGTCGTCCTTTCAAACGCAATAAACAAAAAATGCAACCACTTTTGTTTTTTTGACTACCACTTGGGTTCTTCGGTCAATTGATAGACGGAATTGCAATACGGGCAGGTGACCATGGGAGCGCCGTTGACCAGCTTGATATTCTCGGCAGTCAACGTTCCGCCGCAGGATTTGCATTTCATCTCTTCGATCTTGGTATCGCCGGGCAGGTCCACTTTCATTGTAACGTTCTGGGCGGTCTCCTGCCTGGTCTTGCGGGCGGCGAGAACGATCATGACAATACCGGCTATCAGTGCAATGATACCAAGCACCACCCCCGTACTGCCAATCCCAGTTACTCCCTGTGCTCCACCGGACGCGCCCAGGAGGATAAAGCCTCCCACACAAATGCCGGCTGCAGCTAAAAGGAGAAGTATTACCGCCCCGATATACATCCAGGTAGTAGGTTTCATTTCGACCTCCATGAGTATCTATGAAATATACGTGCTGCCGGCAAAATGGTTGATATAAGTTTAGCACTTTATACCGCATGTGGCAATTGATTTTCGTCCGCTTTGCTGACAGAATATCCTGTTGATTGTTGATCAGGAACGGTGGCATACGCTCCGGATGACATTCCCTCCATCCGCCGGGTGCTGCACGGGAAAAATGTATCCTGCCGGGATGCTATTCGTTCCGCGTATCGAAAAAAAAACGAATACTTGATGGAAAAAAGAGAATAGAGAGCAGAGTTCCAAGGAGTTGCGGGCCAGCTTTGCCAGGAAGCATGGTTTTTGGTCTTTATCGGTATTCAACCGGACTCGCCCAAATAACGAGGAATAACGATTGCCATTTGTCACCTGTGAGGCACGGCGGAGTATAAGCTTCACCGCGGACGGTAACAAACATAAAACATTTGTTCTAATCTGTCAAGGGTTTTCAGGGTTTTGTCAGCCCACGGGGATTGCATTATCTCCGGGAAATTGCTATACTGGTTTTTGTAAGCAGCTATTCTCTGCCAACTATTTATGCATGTTGGCTAAAAACAGCACGCGGATGACACTGATTCAGCCGATTTTCGCAGATGAGACCCAAAATAAATCTGCGCACATCCGCATCATCCGTCCTGACCCGCGTGCTATTTTCTTTGATATATTATGGTAAAGAAAGCGGCCATACATTAATTGGAGGCGCTGAGCATGAGCGACAAATACCTGAAACAGCTTGTTGGGCGAAAACGAGCAGGTGCTCTTTGTGACCCATCACCACTGGCTGGTGCTGGCGGGCGAAATCCTGGCCGAGGCACTTTTGGCGCTGATCCTGGTGGTACTGGTCAGCCTTGTTTGGGCCATGAAATGGATCATCAGCCCGCTGGTGCCGCTCGGCTACCTGCTGCTGGTCATCCCGCTGATCAGCCTGTGGCGGGACGTGCTGATCTGGAAGAACCGCGAGTACGTGGTGACCAACCGGCGCGTCATCCAACTGGCGGGCGTATTCAACAAGAACATCACCGACTCTTCCCTGGATAAGGTCAATGACGTAAAGATGAGCCAGTCCTTCCTGGGCCGGGTGCTGGGTTACGGCAATATCGAGATCCTGACCGCCAGCGAGCTGGGCGTGAACAAGTTCACCTACATCGGGCGGCCGATCCAGTACAAGACCGCCATGATCAACGCCAAGGAAAAGCTGGAGCGTGCCCCGGCGGAGCCGCGCCGCCGGCCAGCTGCCAGCCCGGCCGACCTGCTGACCCAACTGGACGTGCTGCGCCAGCACGGTGTGCTGACCGAGGCGGAGTTCCAGGCCAAGAAGGCGGATTTGCTGAAGAAGATGTAATCTCCGGGAGGGGAAGAAAAAAACCATCCACGAATTTCCACTAATCCTCACCAATCCAAAGAAATAAACCAAAAGGGTAGCGAAGATTCGTGAGGAACAGAACCATGCAGCCTGGGCTTTTGCCACGGATGGGATCCCTTTCGTGGCTCTCCTGGCCTTTTATCCCTGGCACAAAGGTGCTGAAAAGAATGTAGGAAATACCAGGAAATTGAATACCAAGGGCACACAGAACTGGGTTTAAGAAAAGCGGTCCAGTCTCGCGCAGAGAAATTCGCCACAGATGAACCCAGATTCACGCAGATTTATCAATAATCGGATTTCATCTGCGTTCATCTGTGGTTAAAAACCGCTTTCCCCCGCCCTGGGGCCGAAAGCCTGGACATTCAAAGAGCGGGGCTTCCTTGGTGAACACAGGCAAAAGGAGTCAATTCATAGCGGAATTCACGGAGAGCGCAGAGAAAAAGGGAGAGTCCGGATCGTGGTTCCACAATCGAGAAGAGAGGGATGGCAATGAAGGCAACGACCGGTAGAATACTCTTCGGATTGCTGCTTGGTTTGGCAGGAGGGATTTGTTTTGGGTTGGTTGCGCGGCTTGTGGTTCAAGCCATCCTGCGCACAGGCTACAACAGCTACTATGCGGACAGCGGGAGCGGATTGCCGGTGTTGAGCATGTTTTTGATCGGCTGGGTCACCGGCAGCCTGGTTCCCATGTTCAACAAGCGTCTTCTCAGGCCGCTGGCCGGAGCAGGGGTCTGGATGCTGGGCGAGGTGGTTTTTTTATCCCTGCCATTCGTGTACTCCAGGCTGCTTATCCCGGGCGCGGTGATGGCAGCCTGCAGCGTCATCAGCCTGCTTGCCGGGGCAGTGGTCGGTGGGATCGCGGCCTGGGCCGATCTTCCCTAGCCGGCTGTGAAATGTCCGAAATAAGCCCCTGCTTATCATTGCGTTCCATCAAGGAACCATCGCACGATGACGGGAGCCGCTTGCCCGCGTAGAGGATTCGTTGTATAGTTATTGCAGGGTGAACTTTATCGGTATACGGACATGCCCCAAAATGAACCGGATACAGAACGGGCAGAATGATTATCAGAGAAAAATGAGATTTATATTGGGCTGAACGAACCTAAGCTATGCACATTTGTGAAAATTCATATCCATAAACAATTGTATTCAGAGTGTCAACCGAATTCGTAGTTAGACCGCCCTATTCAACAAATCTTATACTCATAGACATGGCAAACACGCGAAATCTCTCGGGAAAATATCTTAACGATTTGTGGGAAGTTGGAGCTATTCATTCTTTGTATCGCAAGGATGGAAAGTGGTATCACCAATTACATGGTTTCCCAGGGGTTTTATTCGATGCCAATGGATATGTGGTTTTTGAAAACGAGAGGGATTATCTAGAGTCCCCTTATCTACAAATTCAACAAGACTTGCATGTACTTGGTGGCATTTCATCAATGCCAAATTATGTCCGTATTACCGAAACAGATAAACTCCAACCAATAAGTCAAAGCATAAAGAAAGTGGCCGAGAACAAAAAACATTATAAAACAACCAAGCAAACATCGAAAACCCCTGATTCACCAAAAGGGCAACAAGAAGTAAAGCGTTCTTTAATTCAAATTGAGAGAATAATTCGTGATACAAAAGTAAGTAGATGGGTTAAATATGTTCATGAATGCCATTGCCAAATTTGTGGAACTTCACTAGAACTAAAATCAGGACAACTGTATGCAGAAGCACACCACATAAAGCCATTAGGCAACGTTCATCATGGCCCAGATGTAATCGAAAATATTCTGTGCGTTTGCCCTAACCATCACGTCCTTTTAGATTATGGAGCGATTTCCATAGATAAAATTCATCTTCTGCAGGTTGAAGGCCACGAAATTAGAGATGAGTATATTAATTATCATAACTCTGTTATTTATCGAAAGACGGGTTAACATCACCCTAGCAGATTGTGGCTCTGCCACCCAGAATCAGGCGCGTTTTACCAAAAATATGCCTTAAGTGAGATAAAGTCTCGCCGGCCCCGCCGCTGGGGTTGAACCGATCAAGTGGGCGACGCGGTAGCTACAATTTGGAGATTACACAATATGAGTGATAAACTTCTTCTTGTAATCATCACAACCGGCCCTGGTATCCTCTGGTTTATTCTCGTTGTTGTTCTCATCATCATATTCAGGGATGCGCTTAAAAAAACTGTCGCCGCCCTAGCTTGGAGAGTCAAAAGCGGGGCATCAATCAAAATCGCATCCATTGAATTAGGGGAGACATATATCTTTCCAAGTAAAGGTGAGCCTAAGAGTACAAAACTTATTCAAGTAAAAGAAGATGTGGGGCAAGTTCGTTATCATGAGCGAGGAAAATACTATTTGCCCAATAGAGACCTATTTCTAGTGCATACAGTTACTCCATCGCAGAATCCAAAGCAGTTATATGATATTCGCATTTACCTTATCCCACATAAGGAAGCTACACTCACTGGCGTCCAGCGGGTGGAATATTACTTTGGCAAATATTGGCATAATCACATCTTCGTGTCTACGAACAAATTATCAGGATTTCTAATTTCCACCTCTGCATATGGCCCATTTTGTTGCACAGCTGAAATTCATTTCACTGACGGCACTACAGCAATGCTTTGGCGCTATATAGATTTCGAGATGGGTGTTATTGGTAGAGGTTAGTCTTTTATGAGGGCAAGATTACAACATTCTAATGAGTCGCCTGAAATTGTGCGGCGATTTCCTAGAAATGCGCGACAATAGGGAAGGAGTCTCGCCAGTCCCGCCGCTGGGGCTGAGGGCATGCCTGGCAAGAAATGAGGCGGCCGATGGGCTGCCGAATAAACCTGTCAATCCCATCCGCCGGGGGGTGAATCTCCCGGCTCGACGGCAAAGCCCGCTAAAGCGGGCTGCTTCGCAAGAAAAGCGCGATAATGGGAAGGAGTCTCGCCGGTCCCGTCACAGGGGCTGAGCCAAACTGTTGGGTAGAGAACTAGAAGTGGCGTTCTGTTGTATAGAAGAAAATAAGGTTCGACAATATGACTACAAAGAATCTTAGAATTTTCATTAGTTCAACTTGGCAAGATCTCCGAGAAGAGAGAGATGTAGTAAGAGAATCCATTGCGCGCATGGGACTCTCTTTCATAGGAATGGAATATTTTGGTAGTAATCCCCAAGCACCGCTAAAAGTCTGCCTGGAGAAAGTTGAACAATCAGATTTGTTTGTTCTAATTGTGGCGCATAAATATGGCGCTAGAGTTAAAAAAGATAGTATTTCCTTTCTAGCCACCCGACAGTTTGATGTCATAGGTAGGTACAAAGCGGAACAGAGATAGAAAAGGCATTGGTCAATCTCCTTTGGATATAGCGCAGGCCGATCTGGAAAATGCTTAAATCGCGGCGGTCATTCCGATCGACCAGGTGTCGCAAGCCTTGATGAATGGTACGTCCGCCGACAGAAATCAACCAGACATACAAGATGGCCACCGCGAGTGTCAGGCGAGAGAGACGCAAGAAATCACGTAACATCGTACTTTCCAAATCGAAGCCATGTTTTTTGAAGTCGGCGTGCATTTCTTCGCACCACATCCTGAGCCGGTAATACTTCAAAGCCATCTTGTGGTCGGGCAGGTTAGTGGCTAAACACCAGGGTTCTTCTTCACCGGTTTTCCAGTAGATCAGCAAGTTGGTTGGATAGATTTCGCTGGAGGTCAGGTAGCCAGCACCGAGCCAGTAGCTTTCACCGGCCTCGTGAACGAATTTGCCGAACGGCTTCCACTCGTTGTATTGGTTCAACCAGACACAGGTATCTGATTTTTGGCGTAAAACATAGAACCAGGGCCATTGATCGAGCCATTTCAGGACTTCCACCGAGCCAAATTCGCAGTCACCGACCAGAAAAACGGCTGCACCGACAGGTAAGAGCTTCCTGATATAGTTCAGCAAGGCCAATTGCTTGAAGGCACTGCTGTGTCCACGAACATGGCTGACCCAAGTCCATGCAATCGGGATCGCCCGTTTTCGATATGCCAGACTGACCATGAGCAACTGATGCCCAAAACCAACTTTCGTACCATCCACGATCAGATGGATATCTCTCAAACAACGCCATTGCGCTTCCAGCCATTGGTGTGCAATCGGCTCATACCATTCTCGAACATTGACTGCCGGGTTGTCCAAGAAACGGCTCAGGCGACGAGCAATGCTCACCAACTTCGCCGGCCAGGGATCTTTCCGGCTATTCTGCTCAAATAGACCGAGTGACTTTGGTAGATCCCTACAATCAGCCAGACAAAGTTCCGTTGCTGGGTAATTCTTTGGTTTGGCCGCAATTCACAAATTCGTCGCATCCAAGTATGATAGAGTTCGTTGATCGGCATTCCGCATCTCCAAGTATTCGGTTTCGTGGTAGGAACCTAATTTACTCGGTTTTGCTTGCCGATCAACATCTTTTTACAAAACTGTCAGGTGGCTAGTTTCCTTTGTGCAAGCTGAATATCAACATGCCTTATCAAGTAACAAGCCATGTTTTGTTTATTTCAAAGATGAACAAACTCCTGTTCCTCCAGCATATGTTGAACAAGACCAATCATGTATAAATTATCTGAACGCCTTTAAGAATGACCTAAAATCAAAGCATGTGATTTCCTGGTTTTCAACACCTCAAGAATCTAGCAAGAATAGTGACAACAGATCTTCACAAGTATATTCTAGATAATCTTATCCAAGACAAGAGTTATGTATCTCAACCAATCTCTTTATCCGATATTATTCCTCGCGGCATGCTTGAATTAGTGTTAGAAGGCTTATCACAGCGATTTCAAATACCAATAGGTCTATATACACCCGAAAAAGGAGGAGATTTCTATTCTTACCCACAGCACTTAAACTTTTCTCGGTACTGCAGAGCGTTGCGAAGCACCTCTACAGGAGAGAATCTCTGTATAAATGCGGACAAAGCTATTGCAATAGAATGTATGAAGTCAGGTCAAAGACTTACTTATAAATGTCATGCAGGTGTTACAGATTTTGCTGTCCCTATCTTGACTGGTAATACACCTATCGGAGTTATATTCGCTGGCCAGGTCGTCGCAACTCAAGAGCCTTCTGCGATGATAGAGGTTAAGAATTTCGCTCAAAAAGTTGGAATGAATGAAGAAAAACTAATTGACTTATTTAAGGAAATGCCAGTTCATAGCAAACAAGAACTGGATGAATTGATCAATGCTGTTACAGAGGTATCTTCTTACTTCTCCAGATTAGCAAGGGAAAAATCTATATATGCTACAGAGTCAAGCTTTAAATCTGACAAACTTCCTTCTCAAGAGAACATGTACCTTTGTGAACAAATGTCCACAAAGGATATTATTTCCATTCTATCCCAGCTAACTGGTGAGGAATTCACGCTCAGTCTATTGGTACCATGCCTTGAGCGTGCTGGATTTCAGAACGTGCAATATTGTAGGGGACTCCTAGATACAGGGTATGACCTTCATTTCGAGTATCCTGATCCGATGGGTTTCAAGATTCACTATGGCGCACTGGTTAAGATGGACAAGATTTATGATATAGCCGGCACAGCTAATAATATATCTACAATTATCAAACTAGTGGAAGTCGGCCTCTCAACCAGTTTCGATGACAAGCTAACTGGCAAATCAACTCATATCGATCAATATTGGGTTATATGTCCTCACGAGATAACTTATGAAGATATGAGATTGGCTTCTCTGAAGATAAAACCGATATTAGAACAACAAGTATTATTATTGGTTGGTGAAAAACTCGTTAATACTCTACTACGGCAAATACCTTCGTTATTGGATGGATTGATTCGGGCAAAAAGGAATAAGAAGTTGATTTTATCTGCCTAACACCGGCCGCTAAGAAACAGCTTTTTATCCGCTGTTTCTTATGGACATGAAGGATGGCCTGCCATCTGGGGTGTTTCCAGCGGATGATGGCTCCGCAGGTCGCGCACAGGCGCGATTTGCCAGAAATGCGCGACAAATAAGAAAGAGGCTTCGGCAACTCATGTCGCCTACCAGCCGCTGGCGGCTGGAGGCCACCTCGGCTAGTCGCAGGTACTCCCGCTAGGGCTGAGTCCCTTCCGTTGGGCGCATGAAAGGAGGAATGTGTATGTTCTACGGCCACGATTATAGCGTTTTGTCCATGGTTGGATACTGGATTGGGGTGACGGTGGTGTTCGGAATTTCCTTGCACCTTGCACTCAAAGCGACCAAGATCGAGTTGGAGCGCAATGAGGAGCATTATATTATCGTGATTTCATCGCTCGTGGCGTTGACCCCGGCGGTCGGGCCATATCTGGCTTTCCTCCCGGCTACCCTCCTTACTTATAGGAAAGCTGACACAGGATTTGGGAATGTGCTTGGCGCCATGACACTTACCTGGCTGTTTACATTTATTTAGCTCCTGCTCGCATTCGGATTGTTCAGAGTTTTAATGGCTGTCCGAGTTTTCTAGACGGTGACCGCGAAAGAGCTGGATATATAGTCTGGTAACGCCTCCCCTGCACAGGATCGGGACAGGCAGTGGCTCCGCCGCTCGCGCGCAGACGCGATTTGCCAGAATTCCGCGATAATGTGAGTAGGAGTCACGCCTGTACCCCCACTGCTGTTGAGCTCATCTGTTATGCGGCTGGGGCTTGTCAATCAAGAGTACTTTCTCCGGTTCTCCAGACAGATTTCTCTGTCTATCTCTGCTATAAGGAAAGGAAATAAGCCATGTCATTCACGAAGAGTCTATTTTGCTACGATTACTTTCCACTTCCTCCTGGGCCAACTCCTTTCTCTACCATTCTAAACGATGTGTTCTTCAATCCAGCAAATGACAACCAAGATTACCCAATACATGGTCCCAACGTCATTCGCTTCGTTGAGCTTCTTTTTAACATGCAGACTTGAGACTGACCATGGGCTGCTGGTCGGAGCTAACAAAGATCAAGCAATCATAACTTATCAAAGATATTATCCGAAAATCCTAGAAGCCCTTGATATACCTTTTGATTCAAAAGCTCGCCCTGAACTTGGCAAAGTTCTCGCTTTATTAAAAGTTGCGGCCCTATTCCACGATTTGGGTAAGGTTATTCGCAGAGCAAACCATCCTCAGATAGGTGTCAATCTACTCCGCAGCTTTGATGAAGAACAAAGTCGTCTCCTTCTAGATTATCTTGTGTATGAGGATGATGAGCCTGATGCACTTTCAAAATATAACCGTTTTTCTCTGTTAGCATCTATCATCCAACATCACGATAAATTCGGTGTGGTAAGCACAGGTGAAGGGGCTCTTCCAATCTTCAGCGATATTCTTTATTTTACTAGCAATAAAGGAGCAATCCCGGGAATAACCAAGAACGTAACTTCCGTAATGCTGTTGAACCTTGCTGATATAGCCGCTGTCTGTACGGTTGTTGACAAGAAGCCTGCTCTCGATTTGGCCACTAGTATCTACCGATTACGCCATGACGACTCTCCCCTACCACCCCACGCTGGCAAGACTGAAAAGGAGCTAACCGATCAACTTCTGAATCTTTGTAGGTGTACTGATACTTGCCTGGGTCTTGTGCCCGAGAAGCTATCTATCGTTCTTGAGGATTGGGATATCCTTATCTCCGCCGTAAAGGAAACTCAAGGTGACCGAACACTCCTAAAGCAAAATCTTCTAAACATCGAGCAGAACCCCTCAAGGGGAATTTTGCGTATCCTTCGTCTACTAAATGAGGCTGCTTTAACAAGTGGAGCTCCGAATCTCCTAAGTTATATAACGCCCACTTCTGTTGAATCAGTTCTTGTAGGTACGTTAGGTCCACAGGAGTTTCAATCCTTTTGCGAGCAATTTGCGACTGTGGTAAAACTCGATTACGCTTTAGATTTCTTCAAGGGGATGCTCTGTGCCTGCATCAGAAGAGAACTCAACACCAATTACAAAATTGATTTTCCACTTAATTCTGATGCTACTTGGAAGAAACTCAGTGACGATGAAAAGACACAAATGGAGTCATGGGATCAAAAGAGAATTGCTGAGACAACCGGCAAGATAACCATTTTGTTCATCAAAGTACTTGCAAGCCTTATCAGCAGGTACTCGGGTGTTATCGGACAGGTATCGGTCAATCCACGCAGATTCGGATTCCAGCTCAGAGACTTGACATTAGACATGAAGATTAGAAGCGCCATCCTCGATCTATTATGCATCCAGAATTCCAAAGATCACATCGCGCTCACATGGATTGCAGACGAAGTCACGATTTGGTCTTTTGACTAATGTGCTATCGAACCTAACTACTTTCAATCGTTGCTTCCACTCAAATGGATACATCATCAATCAAAAGTTCCTGGGATGTTATGACTACCTACCGATTAAACTCAGTTTGGAGCGATGAAGGAGAAATTGATTAAGAACTGGCAATCTCCAGGAAAACAGCTGTGAGGCTGTTTCCTTTCGCGGCTGTTTTTTCCTTTCAATGCTATGGATATCTTAGAGAGTGTTTTATAAGTCAAAAATTTAACCGGAGATGAGCGGAGATGAACGTTTTTTGGTCCGCTGAATAGCACAAAATGGACTTTTCGGGGTTGGGAATCCTGTTCATCCCCGTTTATCCCCGGTGAATTCAATTTTCAAAACACTCTCTCACAACTCGGACAGGCGCGGGACAGGCGGGCGGGGAGGCTACGCGATCAGTCCCTGCCGTTCGTGTACTTAACACTATAACAAAGGCTCTTATTTGGTACAATCATCTCACATTCACCCAACGCAATTCGCTTGTCTCGGAGCACAGATGGCAAAACCGAAGAAGAACCCTTCCCAAAATAACGCCGTACAAGTCCCAAAATGTGGGTTGTGCGGTAAAACCAGGAATCTGACAAAGACAGAATGTTGTGGGCAGTGGATTTGCGACGACGAACATAAATATAAACTGTTCTCTTACGCCCGGAATAGCTGTTCACGCAACCATCGCCGGTATACGTTATGCGGCCATCATTACGAGGAAGGGCATTCCGGAACCTGGCAAACCTGCCAAAAGTGTCGCAAAGATTTTGGAACCGAAATGTATGTTTACTACGGGATGAACGAATACAATTTCGAAAAGTTGGCGAATCCGCCCAAATACAAGCCCACTCGCTGTGCCAAATGCAAGAAGATAATCTCGCTAGGTAAAGATGCGTACTTGATGAATGGAGGAAAATATTACTGCATGGAGTGTTCAGACATAAAATGGTGAGTGGATGTATCTTGGCAGGAACAGGTCTGATTTTCTTGTTACATTATGTATGGAAAGGGTACACAATATCAGAGTGAGTTAATGCACATGTGGCAAAACAATGAGTTCAAGCAACTCCCAGGATTGGAGTAAATATAATGGATGCCCCGAGAATCTTATCGGTCAAGCCACAAGGACAAAAAAAGTTACTGGTCAGATTTGTCAATGGCGTCGATAAAATATATGATTGCGCTCCATTGCTGAAGGTGGAAATGTTTCAATTGCTCAAAATTGATGCTTTCTTCAAGTCAGTAAAAGTAGACGCTGGGGGATATGGTATTTCATGGAATGACAAGATTGATTTGAGCGAGTACGAACTTTGGGTAAATGGCGTTGAAGTTGTGATGGCATAAAAAGGCATTTCCTATTTGTGACAACATGCAGATATGCGGACGGTAATCTTTTATCGCCTTCCTAATGGCAGCAGCCCCGTCGAGGAGAAAAAAGTCATGAGCGATGTTAAACGATATATTAAAGAACGGGCTGAGCGAGATACCAATTTTGCAGAAAACTACGAAACCGGTTATGCGGATTTTAAAATTGGGGTTATTTTGCGCCAGGCACGAGAATCGGCCGGTTTGACACAGGAAGAAGTCGCACGAAGATTACGAACCAAGAAATCTGCCATTTCGCGCATAGAGAACCACGCCGATGATGTACGTCTCTCGACATTGCGCCGTTATGCGGATGCGGTTGGAGCCAACCTTCAAATCAGGTTGGCCCATCCATAAATAATGAACAAATCTACTATTTCCAACAAATCTCAAACTGATTGGGAGCGGCTGGACGGTATGGAGGATGGGGACATCGATTTATCCGATATTCCCGAACTCACACCAGAAATGTTGGCGAAGGCTGTGATCAAACGCGGGTTGAAAGATAAGGAGAATTTCTCTACCGTACATCCGGGAAAATAGCACGCAGATCAGAGCGGATGATGCAGATGTGCACAGATTTTTTTAGGTTTCATCCGCGAAAATCAGCTGGAAATGGCGTTTTATAATATAGAAGACTCCCGCCGGTTCCTCCCTGCGGTTGAGGTAACCCGCTGGGCAGATCCTTCAAACAAGGGATTGTATAAAATTCATAGGACAGGATAACGATGAATCCCCAAAACCAGGAAAACAAACGCACTGTTCGTAATATATTGATTTTTGCTGTGGTGGTAGCTGCAAGCGGCTGGCTGGGATATGGGCTGGACAGATGGATTATCAGGTCGCCCACGCAGCAACTTGGGCTGCTGCTTTGGCTGATCGCTCCGCTGAGCACCGTTCTGCTCCTGCGCGCCTTTGCAGGGGATGGCTGGAAGGATTTCGGGTTCAGGCCGGCCTTCAAAGGCAATCTCATTTGGTATGGGGTGAGTTTGCTACTTTATCCGCTGGTGGGCGCGCTGGTACTGCTGATCGGCGCCATATTTGGCCTGGTCACATTTCCCAATTTCTCATTGGTGCTTTTGTTCTCGGTTTTTGGGATGGGGTTGCTACCGTCATTCATTAAGAACATCTTTGAAGAGTTTTCATGGCGCGGCTATCTTACGCCAAAAATTAGTTCGCTTGGATTGAATGCATATGTCGGTTATGGTATCACCGGCTTGATCTGGGCCAGCTGGCACATTGCCTACTGGTTATATATTTTGGGCCCTGTGCAAATCCGGCTGGCCTCGGGGCAAAACCTGGCGACTTTTATCCCTTTTGCGGTTCTCAATCTCTTGGTGGTTTCGATTGTCTATGGCGAAATTCGCCTGTTAACCAATTCGGTCTGGCCACTGGTCATTATGCACACGTTTGGCAATGCCCTAATCGACCCGCTGATTGCGCAAGGCCTGGTTCATCTCGCAACGGGGAATTCCCTTGCGCCTCTCTTCCAATCAATCTTAACGCCAGTCTTCTTCCTGGCGATCGGGATTTGGTTGCATCAACGGCGGATAAGCCGGCAGATGGCCGGTTAAAAATAGGTGAATTCCAGATGACAGGAGTGTTCCCGTGGCTATATTCCAAATCGTCAGCCTGGTTGGCGCTGCCGGACTTTTAAGTTGTATCGTGTGCTGCTGTTCGTGCAGTTGCTCCTGGCCCTTTGAGGGGGTTAACCGGGGATTTTGACGAATGAATCGCTATTGGATGCGGGCTTTGCGCAGCCGCAGGCTGTTGGAAACGACGAAGACGCTGCTGAAAGCCATCGCGCCGGCTGCCAGCATCGGGTTCAGGAAACCCATCGCCGCGGCCGGGATCAGGATGATGTTGTAGATAAACGCCCAGAACAGGTTCTGCTTGATGGTGCCGAGCGTCTTGCGCGAGACTGCAATGGCACGCGCCACACCCTGCAGGTCGCCGCTGATCAGCGTGACCGGGGCGGCCGCCATGGCCACATCCGTGCCGGTACCGATGGCGATACCTACATCTGCCTGGGCAAGTGCCGGGGCGTCATTCACGCCATCCCCAACCATGGCAACCACGTTCCGGATTTTTGATTGGGGATTTGTGATTGAGGATTGGAGCTGCTTGATCTGCGCGGACTTCCCTTCCGGCAGGACTTCGGCCAGCACCGCATCAATCCCGACCTGGCGGGCAATCGCTTCGGCAGTCCTGCGGTTATCGCCGGTGATCATGGCAACTTTCAAGCCCATACGATGCAATTCATCAATGGCCTCCTTCGAGCCATCCTTGAGCGTATCAGCCACGGCGATTACACCCCGCACAGCCCCGTCCACAGCCACGAGCATGGCGGTCTTGGCCTCGGACTGGAACTGCTCCACTTCGGCACCCAGCCCATTCAATAGGTAATTACGGGAAGTCATCATGCGCAGGTTGCCAACCACCACTGCCTGCCCATCCACTTCGGCTTCCACGCCCGCCCCGGCTTCGGCTTTGAACCCGGTTAGGTCGGACAGCGCCAAGCCGCGCGTGGTGGCTTCGGCCCAGATGGCCTCGCCGAGCGGATGCTCGGAGCCTTTTTCCACGGAAGCAGCCAGGCGCAATAGTTCCTCGCTGCTGATCGCCGGCGGCAGGCGGCTGACCGCGATATCCGTCACTGCCGGCTGGCCACGCGTGATCGTCCCGGTCTTATCCAGGACCACCACCGAGACCTTGCCGGCCCGTTCCAGCGCTTCACTGCTGCGGAACAGGATTCCCAATTCTGCGCCCTTGCCCGATCCAACCATCACGGCCGTCGGGGTGGCCAATCCCATCGCGCACGGGCAGGCAATTACCAGCACCGCCACCATGTTGATCAGGGCGCGCGTGAACTGCGGTACGGCCGGATTGACCGGGATGAGGAAATACCAGACCAGAAAGGTGGCTGCTGCAATGCCAAGCACCGCCGGGACGAAGATCGCCGAGACCTGGTCCGCCAGTTTCTGGATGGGGGCTTTACTGCCCTGGGCATCCTCCACCAGCCGGATGATTTGCGCCAGGGCGGTTTCCCTGCCGACCCTGGTGGCCTCGAACTTGAGCAGGCCGAGCTTGTTGAGCGTCGCGCCGATCAGTGGATCGCCGGGCCCTTTCTCGACCGGCAAGCTTTCGCCGGTCAGCATCGATTCGTCCACCGCCGAACGTCCCTCCACCACCACGCCGTCCACTGCGATCTTTTCCCCAGGCCGGACAAGCACCAAATCCCCCACGGCCACCTCATCCACAGGCACTTCCTGCTCCGCCCCGCTGCGGATGATGCGCGCTGTCCTGGCACGCAAGCCCATCAGTTTCTTGATGGCATCGCTGGTGCGGCCTTTGGCGCGCGCCTCCAGGAACTTCCCCAGGCGGATGAGCGTGATGATCACCGCCGCCGTCTCGAAATAAACGTGCCCGGGAATGAATCCGAACGTAATGAAAATCGAATAGAAATAGGCAACGGACGACCCCATCGCAATCAGCACGTCCATGTTGGCAGAGCGGTTGCGCAGCGATTTAAAAGCGCCCACGTAATACTGCCAGCCCACGTAGAACTGCACCGGTGTGGCGACTGCTCCCATGATCCCATTTACCCAGGCGGCATGCGCCCATATACCAAAAAAGCCCAGGTCGCGCGCCATCGAGAACAGGAACAACGGGACGGTGAAGATCAAACCGATGATGAGCAGCCGCCGCTGATGGGCGATCTCGGCCTGGCGCGCCTTTGCCTCGACATCCTCCGCTGCCCCACCCATCTCCATAGCTTCAAACCCCGACCTGGAGACCGCCAGGCGGATCTCGGACTGGCTCACCATCGTCGGGATATACTTTACGCGTGCCCGTTCGGTCGCCAGGCTGACGGAGGCTTCCAGCACACCATCCAGTTTTGTCAGCGCCTTTTCGAGACGGCGGGCGTCATTATCGTCAGCCAGGCGCTTGATAACCAGGTCCGCTTCACCGGTGGCGATCCCATACCCGGCGCGCTCGACCCGCGCCACCAGGTCCGGCAAACCCGTTGCAGACGGGTCGAATGTTACCGTGGCGCGCTCGGAAGACAGGTTGACCACCGCGGCCTGCACGCCGGACTGCTTCTTCAGCCCGCGTTCGACCGTCGCCACACAGTTGGCGCAGGTCATACCAGTGATGGGGAGAGTAAGTTGTTTTGTTTCAGGCATCTTTCACCAATAAGGTAAATGGGGCACGGCGCTACCGTGCCCCATGGATGGGTCCTTTTACGCGGCAACGGGGTAATTGATTTCCGCCAGCAACGCCTTGATCTTGTCCTCACTGGCCGGGGCATCGAAGACGATCTCGACCATTTTGCTGGCCTGGTCCGCCTTGACAGACTGGACGCCCTGTACTTCCGCCACCTCGGTCTGGATGGTGTGCACGCAGTGCATGCAGGAAATATTGGGAACAGAATAGGTTACGGTCTTCATGGTTTTACTCCTTTGGGATTAAATTACAGAGAGTGGAGAGTAGAGAACAGAGAACAGGGGAAAGGGATAGGGGCGATCGGAACTGCGACTACTCTCTGCTCTCTTTTCTCTGTTCTCTCCCTCTATACCTTTGTAGCAGTTTCGAATACATCCGTGATTTCTTTCATCACGCGCTCACGTTCGGAGGGGTCCTCCCCGCGGATGGCGGTTGTCACGCACGAATTCAGGTGATTTTCCAAAATGGCCGCGCTGACCTTATTGAGCGCTGCCTGCACCGCCTGGATCTGGCGAATGACATCAATGCAATAGGCATCCTGCTCCACCATCCGGATGACGCCGCCCATGTGACCGGCAATGATCTTCAATCTTTTCAAAGACTTCTTCATTTTTCATTGCGCCTCTTCTTTCGTACCCCACCCCCCCCCCGGGGGGGGGATATGAGTCATTATACATCTCGTTAGTCCAGATTGTCAAGATAACCAGGGACGCCATATCCAGAGAAGCATCCCTGTGTTATAACTTTATAACCTATTCCATGAAGGAGACAATATGCCCCCTATCGCCATTATCACTGATACCGATTCCAGCCTGCCGCTCGACCTGGCAAAGAAATACAATATTGTTGAAGTCCCCATCATCGTCCAGTTTGGGGAAGAAAGCTTCCGGGATGTTTACGATATAGACAACGCGGCGGTTTTCGCGCGGGTTGACCGGGAAGGCAAACTGCCCAGCACGGCCGCCCCCAGCCCCGGGAAATTTCGTCGAGGCTTATCAGTCAGCCTTTGATGCCGGCGCGGATCAAATCCTGTGCCTGACCATTTCCAGTGAGATGAGCGCGGTCTACACGGCAGCCTGCAGCGCGGCAGAAATGTTCACCGACAAAACCATCAAAGTGGTGGATTCGCGTACGCGTGGCATTTGGAGAGGGGTTAATGGCAATCGAAGCGGCCAAGGCCATTGCAGACGGCGCATCCATGGACGAGGCAGTCGCTGCAGCGGTAGATCTGCGCGACCGCACCCACCTCTTCGCAGCCCTGTCCACTTTGAAATATCTCGCCATGAGCGGGCGGGTCGGGCAGGTTGCAGCCGGCTTTGGCTCCCTGCTGGAAATTAAACCCATCCTGACCTTGCGCAACGAAAAACTGGAAATGCTGGAGCGCATCCGCACGCAGGGCAAGGCCTGGGCACGCGTCATCGAACTGGCGATCGAAGCGTCCGGGGGCTGCGCACGTGGAACAACTTGCCATCCTGCATGTCAATGCACCTGAAGCGGCCAGCCAGTTCGAGCTGCAGGTACGCGCAGCCCTGCCCTGCCCACCAGAGATCCGCCATGTGGAAATGACGCCCGGTCTGTCCATCCACACGGGCGCCGGATTGGTGGGGGTTGTGCTGGTCACAAAAAAGTAATCTTCAAACAAAAACTATGCCTTACCTGATCGACGGCCATAACCTGATCCCCAAACTCGGCCTGCGGCTGGATTCCCTGGATGATGAAGAGCAGCTCATCTCCGCGCTTGCAGGAATTCTGCCGCCTGCGGCGCGCCCAGGTGGAGGTTTACTTCGACGGCGCACCGCCGGGACAGGCCTCCACGCGCAAGGCCGGAGCAGTGACGGCCCACTTCGTCCGCAAGGGATCGAGTGCGGATGCAGCCATCGAGGACCGGCTTGCCCGGCTGGGAAAGGCGGCGAGGAACTGGACGGTGGTCAGTTCAGACAGACGCGTGCAGGGCGCGGCGGGAGCCGCCCATGCAGCGGTACTTTCTTCAGAAGAATTTGCCCGGGAAATGTCCAAAGCACAGGCCATGAGTACTTCCAAATCAAAACATGAAGCCACTCTTGCCCCGGATGAGGTAGAGGAGTGGCTGGATATTTTTAACCGGAAAAGGAACTGAAGGCGGTTCTAGAATAACCCCCGCACCATCAGAAACAGCCCAAAGATGATAAACGGAATCCCGACGATCGCCCCGACCACGGTGACCGTGAGCACCACACCAACGATCAGGAAGACCAGGCCGAGGATGACCGCCACCAACCGCCCGGTCACGGCGACGATTCCAACCACCAGTTTCCAGATGGCCCAGAACGGCCAGAGATACCAGGGGACATGCCTTTGATGCGATATCGTCATTTTTGCCTCCACAACATGTTTACGCATCTCTCGCAGGAAAAGTTGTACAGCCAAAATGGCCTGAAAACGTGTGTCTGGCAGACTTATCACCATGCCAGTTCCCTCACAGCCACGAACCGATTTCAAGCGTTCAAATGATAGGTGTGGTAAGGATTCTCGCAGGGATTTCCCCAGGCAATATGCATCTCGCGGGCGGTCAGGTCAATCACCATGGCATTGACCGTCTTCTCGCGGTCGAGCGGGTCATTGACATCCACGGCATGGTTGCAGATCGAGTTCGAGAAATTGACATGGTCACGCTGGATGGCTTGCAGGGTCTTGATGGTGTGCTGGTCTTCGCGCTTGACCAGCCGCAGGGCCCGGAAGTAGCGCACGCGCGAGGCGATCAAATCCTCCGGCTCGCGTTCCACCGGCTGCATACTCGGGGAGAGGTAGTGGTTGGTATGGACAATATAGCCATCCTCGCCATACAGGATGCCAAAGTGGCGCGCCGAAACCTCCACCGAATATAATTCGCCGCTCTCATGCACCAACAAATGGTTGTATCCGGCGGCGCGCTGGGCCGAAAGCATGTGGCGGATGGCTTCATCCGGCGTCTCGGAAGCCAGCACGGCGCGGCGAGACCACCAGGCGCGGTGTGCCGATGCGTGAATCGTTCGGATAGACCGAATCACATAACTGGGCAATGCCATAGGCATTGAAGCCAATGTTGGGCAGCAAGCCGCCATAGGTCATTGCCAGGAAGGGCGGTTCGCTCTTCGGCTTTGCATGGACGATGAATACGTCATCCTCATCCTCCGGCACCCAGTCTTCATTGTGCGCCAGCAGCACGTGACCATCGGCGGTGCGGTCATCGTTGACCGCCATGCTGGTGCAGCGGGTCAGGTGCAGGGCGTCCGACGTGACCGCTTCCATGGAGTTGACCACGGCCACATCTTCGAAGGAGACATTGGCTCCTTCGGCGATGCCGATCATTTCATCCACATATTGCTGATAGCGTTCCTGGGCAAAGGGGATGTATTTGCGGGCCTGGATCTGGGCGCCTTCCCAGGTCAGTTCCAATTGGACATAGGCATCGGAGACAAGTTTGCGGCTGTTCTCGATGCCATGCTGGACCTGTTTGCGGCAGGCTTCGCCAATCTGGCGTCCCATCTCGCGGTGTGTCCCGGAGACCTGGACCAGCGGCGGCGGGTTCGGGTGTTGAGGGGCCTTGGGTTCAGGAGCCATTTGTTTATACACTCCCGTCGCCGGATACGCCAAACTCCTTCATCTCGCCAGTGGCGATGAACACTGTCCGCTCGCAGATATTGGTAACGCGGTCGGCGAAGCGTTCCAGGTTGTGCGCCGTCCAAAGCAGATAATTGGCCCGGTCAATGTTCTTGGGATTAGCCACGACGAAGGTCATCAACTCGCGATAGACCTGGGTATAGAGACCATCCACCTCATCATCTTCCACTGGAATAGCCCTGGCGGTTTCCACATCCTCGTTGATGAAGGCAGTCAGGGCGCGATGAAGCATGTCTGAGGCTTTCTGTGCCATGCGCGGGATATCAATCAGCGGCTTGAGGGTACCCTCTCCGCCCATGCGAATATTGATCGTGGCAATGCCCTTGGCATAATCACCCATGCGTTCCAACTCGGCGCTCACCTCCAGGATGGAGGCCAGCAGGCGCAGGTCATGGGCCATAGGCTGCTGGGTGGCAATCAGGATCATGACCTGTTCCTCGATGCCGTAGCGCTTGGCATTGATCTTTGAATCGGCCTGGAAAATGCGGCGGGAAGCTTCGATGTCGCGCTTTTTGAGGGCCTCGACAGAATCCAGGATCTGTTGCTCCACCATGCTGCCCATCAAGAGCAGTTCATCCTTTAATTGCTGAATTTCTGTTTCGAATGTTTTACGCATGGAACCTCACTTCCCAAATCCGAATTTAATTATAACCATATTCGGCCCTCTTTGGTTTAACCAAATCGACCGGTGACATAATCCTCGGTGCGTTTGTCCTTCGGACGGGTGAAGATTATATTGGTCTGATCGTATTCGATCATGCGGCCGGCGCGCTGGTCATCGATCATCATCATGGCAGTGTAATCCGAGACGCGCGCGGCCTGCTGCATGTTGTGGGTGACAATGATGATGGTGTAATCCTTCTTGAGCTCCTGCATCAATTCTTCGATGCGCAGGGTGGAGATCGGGTCGAGCGCCGAAGCGGGTTCGTCCATCAAGATCACTTCCGGTTCAACCGCCAGGGCGCGGGCGATGCACAGGCGCTGCTGCTGTCCGCCCGAGAGGCTCAGGCCGGACTGGTGCAGCTTGTCCTTGACCTCATCCCACAGCGCAGCCTGTTGGATGGACTTTTCCACAATTTCATCCAGGTCCGTTTTGCGGCGGATGCCATACAGGCGCGGACCGTAGGCGACATTATCATAGATGCTCTTGGGGAATGGGTTTGGGCGCTGGAAGACCATCCCGACCCGCCGGCGGATATCGACCACATCCACGCCGGGGGCGTAGATATCCCCTCCATCCAGGCTGATCTCGCCTTGAACATGGCAGCCGGGCGTCAGGTCGTTCATGCGGTTGAAGGAACGCAGCAGGGTGGACTTGCCGCAGCCGGAAGGGCCGATGATGGCGGTGATCTTTTTTTCATGCACCGAAAGATTGATTTCTGCCAGGGCGCGGAACTTTGTGTAATAAACAGCCAGGTCTTTGACATCCACCTTGGCGATACCATCTCCATCAACGGTAGGTTTAAAAACCGATTCAGAGATTTCCATTTTCATATCCATGGAGTTACCCTTTCATACGGCGGTTGCGGTTCTGGATCCACACCCGCGCAGTGACATTGACGATCAATACAAAGAGCATCAGCACCAGCGCCACAGCCCAGGCCTGTTCGACCCGCTCAGGATAAGGCTGCTGGGCATATTTCCACAGGGCCAGCGGCAGGGAATCGACCGGCTGGTTGACGACGCTCCAGAGGATGGTGAAAACCGATTGGTGGCCTTGAATGCCGCCTCGGACAATCTGGCCAATATCAAAGTGCTCGTTGCCCAGGGTGGTCATCAACAGGGGAGCAGTTTCACCTGCAGCGCGTGCCAGGGCCAGCAGGAAGCCAGTCAGGATGCCGCTGGAGGCAGCCGGGAAGAGCACGCTCAGGGAGGTTTTCCATTCCGGTGCGCCCAACCCGAGCGAGGCCTCGCGCAAAGTGGCCGGCACCAGCTTGAGCATTTCCTCGGTGGTGCGGATGATGGTTGGCAGCATGATCACCGCCAGCGCCGCCCCACCTGCCAGCCCGGAATAATGTCCCATCGGCACCACGATGACAGCATAAGCAAACAAGCCCGACCACAATGGATGGAACCCCGGACAGGACATCCGTGCTGAAGCGCAAGGCCACCCCCAGCGGGGTATTCGGATACCGGGCCGCATAGAAGGCAGCCAGCACCCCGGGCGGGATGGCAAAGACTGCCGCCAGTAATGGTTATCACCAGCGTCCCTTCGATGGCAGACAGCACGCCTCCGCCGGTCATCCCCAGTGGACGCGGCAGATGGATGAAGAAATCCAGGTTGATGTTTTTTCCACCCTTGTAAACACATAACCGATGATCCAGAAGAGCGGGACGAGCGCCAGGAGCGTCAACAGGCCGGTCAGCGAAAGCATGGCGGTATTGGCAACTTTGCGCTGGCGGCCACGGCTGACTCGATTGCGATCGATTAATTCAGCAAAGTGTACTCATACACGCGCCTCCTGGGGTGTCTGGCGGGCCACCTGCCAGACCAGGAAACGGGCCACGATATTCAAGAGCAGGGTGATGATGAACAGCACCAGACCAATTTCAATCAACGAATCCGTATGGAGCCCTGAGACGGCTTCGGCGAATTCATTGGCGATGATGCTGGCCATGGTGTAGCCGGGTTGCAGCAGGGAAGCCCCGCCCTGGATGCTGTTGCCGATGACCATGGTAACGGCCATGGTCTCTCCCAAAGCCCGCCCGAGGCCCAGGATGACCGCGCCCAGGATGCCCGACCGGCCGTACGGGATCAGCACCTGCCAGATGGTCTCCCATTCGGTTGCGCCCAGCGCCTTGGAAGCTTCCCGCTGTGAAACTGGGAATGGCCAGGAAGACATCCCGGCTCACGGCTGCAATAGTGGGAATGATCATGATGGTCAGGATCAGGCTGGCTGCCAGCCGGGAAGCCCCGCTGGCAGGGATGGGGCCGGCAAACAGGTCGCCCAGCGACGGGTACCCGCCCAAGCGTATCCCCCAGGAAGACCCCGACGGGCGCAACCACTTTGGGCAAGAAGACAAATATGCCCCACAGGCCATAGACCACGCTGGGGATGGCCGCCAGCAGTTCCACCATCCAGGTCAGGGGCGTGCGCAGCCAGGCCGGGCAGAGTTCGGCCAGGAAGATGGCAATCCCCAGCCCAATCGGCAGGGCAAAAAGGATGGCGAACAGCGAGGTCAACAGTGTGCCGTACAGGAACGGCCAGGCCTGGAAATGATTGTTGACGGGGTCCCAGTTGGGGTTGGCAGTCGGCGCCAGGAAGGACCAGCCAAAAGTGGTACGGGCACCGGCGGATTGAACCCATAACATCCCGCCGATGGCAAGCATCAGGATAATCACGAGGACAGATATGAGAATGATGACTCCCTGCCAGGGACGGTCGCCGTGCTGGAAAACCCGCCGCAGGCTTCCGCGCCGGGAGCGGGGAGACGATTTACTTTTTTGCATGGTTGCTCACCTCGATTCGTGCAGCCAGTTCCTTGACACGTTCTCCGATCTGGTCGCGCACCTGGCGGAATTCCTCCAGCGGCAGCAATTTCGGGTCGGGCAAATCCCAGTCTTCGTGGATGATCAGCCGGGATGAAGGGGCATTCGTCCCCGCAGCCCATCGTAATGACATAGTCGTATTTGACCTGGGGAATCTCGCTCAACGACTTGGAAGAATGGCTGCCCAAATCATAACCCAGTTCGGCCATGACAGCGACCGCTTTTGGATCTATCTGTCCGGATGGCCGCGAACCGGCGCTGTAGGCCTGGATCAAATCCTGCGCATACAAATACGCAAATGCCTCAGCCATCTGGCTGCGGCAGGAGTTCTCGATGCAAACGAAGAGAACGCGTTTTTTCTCTGGCATTGCATTCCCTTCCCCGCAGGTGGAAGCCATTTCCTTCAAGGTGAGGTCCCGTCACATTGAGGGAAATCCCTTCTCCTGCGATTGATTGTCTGGTCGGAGGGCCCTCCGGAGTTTCGGAGGGCCCTCCCTGGGACCAAACAGGTAAGTTATCGATTAGGTTACTTCAGGGGTTGGCCATTGCAGGTGACCTGGGCCAGTAGAGCGAGGACTTTTGCACGGACGGCATCCGGCAGGACGGAGTAACCGAGGGTAACGGCTGCCTGCTGGGCGGTCGGGTCGGTCTGGGCCCACTTGATGAAGTCAACGATCGCCTGGGCTTTGGTGCAATCCGTCATCGAAGTGGTGTGCAGGATGAGGTAGGTATAGCCGGTGATCGGCCAGGAACCATCGCCAGGGCCATCCGGAATGTATGCAATCAGCTTGGGGTTATTATCGAAAATTGTGCTGAAATCAGCCATGTCGGCATTGATGCTGGCGCCGTTGGCGTCAACCGTCTTGCCAGCCTTGTTGACCATCTGGGCATAGGTCATGCTGTTGGAAATGGCGTACGCAATTTCAACGTAACCGATGGAGTTGGGGGTGCTGAGAATGGCAGCCGCAACACCGGCATTGCCTTTACCGCCCAGGTTATTTTTGCCAGGCCACTGGATGGACTGGGCAGCGCCGGCTTTCCAATCGGAGCTGAAGGCGGTCAGTGCATGCGTGAAGATATCGGTCGTGCCGGAACCATCCGAACGGTGGACGGTGGTGATGGGCGCGGCGGGCAGGTAATCCTTCAGGCCGGGATTGAGGGCGATGATCTCGGGATCATTCCACATGGTAACCTTGGCATTGTAGATATCCACCAAGAGTCTGGCGGCCCAGGATGAGCTTGGGCAGAGTGATGGCAGTCGCACCGGCCGCGGGGGTCGGGACAGGCTTGAAAGCGATGTTGTAGGCCAGTACCTCTGCACCAGCTACCATCGGGTACATCTGCAGGTCCTTGCCATCGGTGTAGTTCTGGTCGCTCAAGGCCGAGTCAGAACCGGCGAAATCAACTGTATTGGCGATGATGGCGGTCTTGCCTGCACCGGAGCCAATCGGGTTGTAGTTGATTACCACGGCGGGATTCAACATACTGGTAGGCATAGGTCCACTGGGAATAGAGCGGGGCCGGGAAGGTCGCGCCGGCGGCGGTGATCTGGATGGAGCCGGCCGGGAGCGGGGTCTCGGTGGCAGGACCAGGGGTGGCTGTCACAACTTGAACCTGGTTGACGACCTGGGTCTGACTGCACCACAGTCTGAGGGGTGGGAGTGGCTGCAGTGCCGCAGGCGCTGAGCACCAGGACGGCAACGAACAGGACGAACATGGAAACATACAGATTTTTACGCATTTCTTTTCTCCTTTTAGATTTTTATTGACATTAGAATTCTATCAAGCCTTGTTTAAGGCTTGAAAAACACTTGTTTAACGTTTGGTTAATGTTGAGGCTTGGAAACCGTGAATGCAGGCAGTTGGAAGAAATGTTTTTTCGACTGCTCCTGCCATTGCCAGGAAGAGAGATCGGTGAGGACATGGTAAGCAGTCAAATCCAACTGCAAGGGCGTGACCGAGATGAAGCCTTCCGCCAGCGCCCCAATATCCGTGCCCCGCTCGGGAACTCCGGTGGGGGCATCGCCGCCGATCCAGTAATAGGGGCGGCCGCGCGGGTCGATGCGCTCATCGAGGCGGCTGTGGTAAACGCGCAACCCCTGGCGGGTGAGACGGAACCCCTGGATCTGGTCTTCCCGCAGGAAGGGTACATTGACATTCAGCAGGATCTCCGGAGGCAGGCCGTTCTCGATCACGCGCTGGACGATCAGCCGGGCAGCCGAGGCGGCCGGGCCAAAGTCGATTTCACCGAGGTATCCTTCCGGAACTTCCAGGGAAACGGCAATCCCAGGCACGCCGGCGATCCCGGCCTCCATCGCGGCGGTGACGGTCCCGGAGTAGGTTACATCATGACCCAGGTTGGCCCCCACATTGATCCCGGAGACCACCAGGTCGATCGGCTCTTTGAAATATCCGAGGGTTGCCAGGGCAACACAATCCGACGGCGCGCCATCACTGGCATAAGCAACCGTCCCATCTGTAAGGCGGACTTCGCGCACACGCAGGGCACGATCGAGCGTTTTTACATGCCCGCCGCCCGACCAGTTGCGGTCCGGAGCCAGCACGCTGACTTTTCCAAGATGGCGCAATTCTTTTACCAGGGCGTACAACCCCGGCGCCATGACGCCATCATCATTGGTGACTAAAATATGTTTTTCCATTTCTTCTTTCTACATGCAGTTATCGGATACCACCCCGGCGCTTCTGCACAATATCCACTCCAAAAACGACCAGGGTAGCCGTTACAAAGATCCAGAATAAAACGATTGGCAGCATAATTCCTCCAAATGAAAATACCGGCGGTCCATTCTCTGATAGGAAGAATACCACGCCGGTCTTAATCGACTGCAAAAGATAGGTTATGGGATTGTTATGGTTTGTTTAACGGGCAAGGCATCGCTTAAAATTGGTATGGCCCGGTTGCCCAATCTTTCAGGCATACCCAGCGCGTTAGCTGACCGGGATGGTGAAATAGAACGTGCTCCCCTGCCCTTCCGTACTCTCCGCCCAGATCCTACCCCCATGCGCTTCGACCAGGTGACGTGAGATGGACAGTCCCAGCCCCGTCCCGCCGCCGGAACGGGCCCGGTCGGCTTTGTAGAAACGCTCGAAGATGCGTTCCAGGTCGTCGGCCGGGATGCCGACCCCCGTATCCCGCACGCTAAAGCGGACAAAACCTGCTTCGGTTTGCGCTGACAGAACCACCTCGCCACCCGGGCCGGTGAACTTGACGGCGTTGTGGATCAGGTTTACCAGCACCTGTTCCAGGCGCGGCGGATCCGCCTTTACTTCGGTCATATCCTGGGCAGTATCGAGGCGCAGAACCAGCCCGGCGCGTTCGGCCTGGGCGCGCATGCGCTCAGTCGCCGAGAGCAACAGGGCGGCCGCCGGCACTGCTTTGAGCTCCAGCGGCACCTGGCCTGATTCAATGCGCGAAAGCTCCAGGAGCTCGGTAGCCATCTGGGTCAGGGCATCCACCTCGGTCTCGATGCGACCCAGGAAGCGCTGGGCGGCTTTGGGATCCTCCAGGGCGCCGTCACGCAGGGTTTCTGTAAGGGCCTTGAGGGATGCCAACGGGGTGCGCAGTTCATGCGAGACGTTGGAGATAAAGTCCCGCCGGACGGTTTCCAGTCGACGGACACGCGTCAGGTCCTGCACCAGCAGGAGGCTGCCGCCGGTCTGACGATCGGGCAGGACCACCAGTTGCAGGAAGCGCCGGCGGGCGGGTAGTTCGACGGATTCCTCCTGGGCTTCGCCGGTCCTCCGGCTGCGCTGCCAGGCTTCCACCAGTTGGTACTGGCGTAACACCTCCGCCACTCTGCGCCCCACAGCTTTTTGGGTATCGAAGAGTCTCTCGATGGCCGGGTTGGCAAACTGGATCTGTCCATCCGGAATCCGCGATCAGCACCCCGTCCGTCATCCGGTCCAGGACGGCCGCCAGCCTGGCCCGTTCAGCATCCACCACGGATGTGCGCACGCGCAAAGCCAGTGCCAGGGCTTTGACAACCCTGGAGAAGTCCTCCAGTGCTGGCAAATCTTCCGGCAGGTCACTGACGGTTTTTTCCCCGCTCGCAACTGAATGAAGCACGGCTGCATACCGCTTCAAACTGATGCGCAGAACGATGTGGCGCCAGCTTAACCAGATCAAAGCGATTGCCAACACCACTGCCAGGATAAGCAGGAACCAATTCATATTTTGCGTTCCAGGAACATGGTAAGGTTTTCAAACCTTCACAAGGGTTTAGCCCTCAAACCGGTAGCCCCCGCCACGCACCGTAACAATGCGAGTTGGTTCGGCCGCATCTTTTTCGATCTTCTGCCGCAACCAGCGCACGTGCACATCCACAGTGCGGCTATCCCCGATGTAATCCCAGCCCCAAACGCGCTCCAGGATGAACTCGCGCGAGAGCATCTGGCCTTTATGCCGGGCAAAGAACAGCAGCAGGTCGTATTCCTGCGGTTTGAGCGCCAGCACCTGGTCATCCAGCAAAACTTCCCGACGGGTCAGGTTAATTCCGAGATTGTCAAATGTAAGCACTTCCTGCGGGGCATCTGCCTCGGGTGTTTTAAGCTTAGCCATTTCGTCGCGCAGCATACCCGTCCGGCGTAGCTGGGCTTTGACGCGTGCCATCAGTTCGCGCATGGAAAACGGTTTGGTCAGATAGTCATCCGCCCCAACTTCCAGCCCCACCACCCGGTCGATCTCGTCATCGCGGGCGGTCAACATCAGGATGGGAACGGTCATTTCCTTGCGCAGGATCTTGCAGACTTCGAAACCGTCCAGTTCAGGGAGCATGATGTCGAGGATGATCATGTCCGGGTTCATCTTGCGGGCGGCCTCGATCGCAGCGAGACCATCCCCGGCTGCCACCACGGTATAGCCCTGCTTTTCCAGGTTGTAGACCAGGGTCTCCTGCAGGGAGGGTTCGTCTTCGACAACTAAAATCTTTTCTGCCATATCTTTATATTATCACAATCAAAACCGGTCAGACCAGAGGCAAAGAGGTTTTCTTCATGGTTGCTACTTGAACTTTCTTGAAACAAAATGCCGTCTTCTCTTGCGTGGGAGGCAGGGAAAGACAGCATCGATCAAACAAGTCGGAATGGTAGTTGAAAAGGATATTCTACGACCGACTGAAGTGTGTATGCCAAATCATTGGTAAGGGTACCAACAATTTGGACAAGGAACTCCTGCGAGACTTTAACCGTATTTCCAACTCGATTACTCCACCTATACGATAAATAGAAAGGTGCATTTTCATAGATTTCGAACGCCCATGCATATCCAAGCTATGCAAATTCAGGTTGACGATCCTGGCCACGGTCGGAGGGAAGGCTGTAGGAATAGATCAGGTTTTCAACAGTGGAATTCTTCGGCAGGATCAACTGCTGGGCATGCTGAAGGGATTGGCGCTTTAAGGTTATAAGGTAAATAAACCCATATTGATCCCAGGAAGGCGCCAACTCAACTTTGATGACCTTCCAGCCCTGATCCAAAGCGGAAAGCAGGAGCATGTAACTATTGGGGAGATAGGCGGGGCAGCGTGGTTCCTGGAAGGTATTCCAGACATTTTCCATTTTTGTTGTTGTCGTGGCTAACATAATCTACCTTTCTTAAAGTCGGATATGAATCCTTTATTATGATAGCTTCCTTTGATTGTGGTTTCTTTAATGCAATGTTAAAGTTGTGTAAAGGCTTCCCCCAAAAAGCATATGACGGGTATTTCTCGTCCATTTTCAGACATACCTGTCCCCAAGGTAATTATCTTATTCCATTCCACAGCCTGCGGTCGAAATCCACCCATACCTCCGAGTCCAACCGAAGATCCCCTGACCGGCAAGTTAACTTTCGCCGGTTCCACCACCATGCAGCCGCTGGTTGCAAAACTGGGCGCTGAGTTCCGGGTCATCCATCCCCATGTTGCTTTGGACATTGCGGCAGGGAGATCGGCTGTGGGCATAAAGGCAATCAGTGATGGAACGACAGATATTGGCTTGGCCTCCTGGGCTTTGACGGCGGATGACCGGGACAATTCCTACCCACTCTCCCGCCCCCTCGTCTTTATGACCGGGCCGCTTTCCCAGCCATTGGCGCAAACCTCCCTTATTGATTCAATTCCCAGATAAGCCGTAAACCGTCCAGGGTCAGCCAAGGTGAATGGATCTGGATAATGGGGGTCTCTTTTGCGACCAAACCCGCCAGCCCGCCGGTGGCAATCACCTTCATCTCCGGTCCAAGCTCTTCACGGAAGCGAGCCACCATGCCTTCGGTCATGGCAACGTAACCGTAGATCAGCCCGGACTGCATGGCATGGGTGGTGTTGCGTCCGATCACCGAGGGGGGTTTCTGCAGGTCGATGCGCTGCAGCTTGGCGCCGTGCGCGAAGAGCGCCTCAGCCGCCAGGTTGATCCCGGCAGTGATGGCCCCGCCAAGATAATCGCCTTCTTTGGTCAGGGCATTGAAGGTGGTGGCCGTGCCAAAATCGATGATGCAGGCCGGGCCTCCGTAGAAGTGCATGACCGCCACCGCGTCGCAGACCCGGTCCGCACCGACCGCCTTGGGATCTTCATAACGGATACGGATGCCGGTCTTGACGCCGGTATCCACAACCAGAGCTTCCTGTTTGAGATACTCTCGGCAGGCCTGGGTCACGCGCCCGGTCAGCGGTGGGACGACTGATGAGAGGCCCACGCCCGTCAGGTCAGCGGGGGTGCGCCCGGCATTGGTCAACAGGCCAAGCAGTTGCAGACCATACTCATCCGGCATGCGTGCCTGGTCGGTCGCCAGCCTCCAGTGGTGGGCAAGCGTTTCGCCTTCGTACAGGCCGATAGTCAGGTTGGTGTTGCCAAGGTCAATTGTGAGGAGCATATTGTAATTGTACCGCGATGACGAAGCGGAGAATCAACATATTTATTATGAACTCAAGGTTCACCTGTCAAGAGCTTGGCACTTTTCGATGATTTCAGCCACCAGATCGTAGCGGCTGAACTGCGGCACCAGGTAAATACCCTGCGCCCAGGATTTGACCGCTTCGATCAGCGCCACAGCCAATTCCACGCCGACTTTTGCCCCGTCCTCCCCGGCCATTTCCATCTGCCTGCGCGTCTGCTCCGGGATGGAAATCCCCGGCACTTCATTATGCAGGAAACT
This sequence comes from uncultured Chloroflexia bacterium, assembly GCA_963746015.1. GTDB lineage: Bacteria > Chloroflexota > Anaerolineae > Anaerolineales > Villigracilaceae > UBA877. The sequence continues at coordinate 409,603 of CAVUZS010000011.1, read as the reverse complement.
GGCATGCCGGGCGCTGACCAGCGGCAGGATGCCCACCAGCACCGGCCGGTCGAGCGGACCATACCTGGCGGCGTATTTCTCGAGAAACATCGGGCCTTCTTCCGGACGGTAGACTGGCTGGGTGATGAAGAAATCCGCCCCGGCTTGGATCTTGCGGTGTGCATTCAGGGCTTCATGGTCCAGGTCGGGCGGATTGAGGTTGAGCGCCGCCCCGACGAAGAAGGTCGTTGGCTGGCCAATGGACGCCCCGGAATGGTCCACGCCGGCGTTGAAACCCTGTTTGATGAGCTTGATCAGGCCGGAGGGCACCAGGTCGTAGTTATCCATGGCTTCGGGGTAGTCCCCCACCGAGGTCGGGTCTCCCATGACGACGAAGATGTTGCGCAGGCCGAGCGCATGGGCAGCCAGGAGGTCGCCCTGGACGCGCAGCAGGTTTCGGCCTCGGGTGGGAAAATGAAGCGTGGTCTCGACCCCCACCTGGCGCTGGAGGATGTCGCAAACCGCCCAGGCGGACATGCGCATACGCGCCATCGGGCTGTCAGCCACGTTGATCACGTCCGCCCCGGCCTCCTGGAGCAGGGAAGCCCCGGCGATGAGTTTATGCGTGGAAAGGCCGCGCGGCGGGTCCATTTCAGCGGAAATGACAAATTTCCCTTCAGCCAGTTTTTGCGCCAACTTGGAGGGCGAAACCAATACTGAGACTTCCGGGGTCTCCAGGATTTCGGAAGTCGGAAGAACCTGTATCGCGCAACCCTGCGGGTTGGAATCCAGCGCCTTGCGCATGGCCGCGATATGGCGCGGGGTGGTACCACAGCAACCGCCAATGATGCTTGCCCCGGCTTCGCAGAAGGCCAGGGCGTAATCACCGAAGTAATCCGGGTCGGCCGGGTACATGATGCGCCCGCCAACCTGTTCGGGCCAACCGGCATTGGGCTTGACCCAGATTTTTGCCTGCGGAGTGGCTGAGTGGATCACCCTCAGCAGGCGCAGCAATTGCGCCGGGCCACTTGAACAGTTGATACCGATCACGTCCGCCCCGGCTTCCACCAGGGTGCGGGCCACTTTTTCAGGGGAGTCGCCCAGGATGGTGGAGTCGTCACGCGTGAACGTGACAGAAGCCACTACCGGGATGGACGTTACAGAGCCTGCCCCAACTGCACGCACGGCCTGGACAGCTGCCTGGATTTCGTACAGGTCGCTCATCGTCTCGATGACGATCAGGTCCACTCCGGCAGTTACCAGGGCCTGCGCCTGTTCGGCAAACGCGGCGCGCGCTTGCTCGGGTTGGACGCGCCCAAAGGGTGCAATGCGCACCCCCAAGGGCCCGATATCGCCGGCCACGAGCGCCGCACCACCCGCGCCTTGACGGGCCAGCGCCACTCCGGCGTGGTTGATGGCTTCCAATTTATCCTGCAATCCGTGTTTGCTTAGTTTGAAACGGTTGGCGCCGAATGTATTGGTCAGCAGGATCTGCGCCCCGGCTTCCAGGTACTCACCATGGATGCCGGTTATGGCGGCCGGGTTGCTCAAGTTCAGTTCATCGAAGCACAGGTTAATGGGGATGCCGCGCGAGTGCAAAAGGGTACCCATGGCTCCATCCGCCAGGAGCGGAGTGGGAGAAGCCTGGAGCAGGGAGAGGAATGATCCGATCATTTGATTTCCCGTTATTACCTCGTTAGTTGTTCCACGCGGCTCTCGCCGGTGCTGTAATATTTGGCCTGCGGGTGATGGATGACAATTGCAGCAGTGGACTGTTCCGGAACCAATTGGTAGGCTGTCGTCAATGACATGCCCAGTTCCTTTTCAGCGGGTAGCAGATCGAAAACCTTGCGGTGGTCCTCCAGTTCCGGGACAGCCGGGTAGCCCCAGGAATACCGTTTTCCCTGACCTTCAGGAATACCCAGTTCACGCCGGATATGCTGGTGCAGATACTCTGCAGTGGCTTCGGCAGTCTGGACCGCCAGCCCGTGCAGGAAATAGCCTTCGGCATAGTCACCCGCCGCTTGGAGCGCATCGAATTTCTCGGTGGCAGCCTGGCCGACCGTCACGACCTGCAAGGCGACCACATCCAATTGGCCGGAATTGACCGGCGCGAAGTAATCTGCCAGGCACAGGTGGTCGTCATAGGGTTGGCGTGGAAAAGAGAAACGGGCCAGGAGTTTGGTCGATCCCTGTGGACTATCCGGGTCGTAAACCAGCAGAGCATCGTCATCGGACTGGCAGGGGAAAAAGCCATAGACCGCCTGCGGGTTGAGCCAGCCTTCTTTCAGGGCAGCGCGCTTCATTTTTTCCAGGCGGGCATCGAACTCGGTTTTGAGTTTGTCCCATTCGGCGCCGTGGGTGTTCTTGGCGCCCCAGGAAAGACGGTAGAGTTCGTTGATGTTAAGCTGCTGGAAGATAATCTCGAGCGGCATCGAGCGGACAACTTTCGGGCCAAAAGTGGCTCCTGAAGGTAACGCGATGGGTTGAGGGACGATGGTGGAGCGTGCCCCGGTTGTCGGATTGTTGCGTGTTTGGGCGGCGCGCCCCATTTCCATGTCGGCTTCTTTGCGAATTTGTTCCATCAGGGCCGGTTTGCGCTGCGGAGTCAATAAGCTGGCCCATCGTCTCCAATCCTTCGAAAGCGTCCTTGCAATAGAACACGCCCGGTTCATAAAGGCTGCCATCCTCGGTGAAAAGGATGCGCCGGCCGAACCGACGGTTGATGGCCGCGCCGCCAATCAGCACGGGGAACTTCAGCCCCCGGCGTTGCAGTTCGTTGACAATGAGCGGCATCTGCTTGGAAGTGTTGACCAGCAGCGCCGAGAGACCGATGGCCGTGGCATTGACTTCGACGGCCCTGGTAATGATGGTCTCGGCAGGGACCTGCTTGCCGAGGTCTATGACGGTGTAGCCATTGTTGGCCAGGATGGTCCTGACCAGGTTTTTGCCGATATCGTGCACGTCGCCGTAAACGGTGGCGATCACGATCGTCCCTTTGGTGACGCCTTCCACTTTCTCGAGGTAATTTTCCAGGTGCGCAACGGCCTTCTTCATGACTTCGGCAGATTGCAGCACGAAGGGCAGGATCAACTCTCCTGCGCCGAACTTGTCACCGACTTCCTTCATGGCAGGCAATAGAACCGTGTTAAGGATGCGGACGGCTTTTTCGTGGGATTTACCCTCACCCTGCCCTCTCCCGAGGGGAGAGGGTTTCTTCCCTCCCCCTTCGGGTGGTACAGCAAGGTGTGATTCATTTGCAAGAGATGTAGCTCCCGATAGGAGAGGCAACTCCCCTCCCCCTTCGGGGGAGGGGACGGGGGTGAGGGAGCGGTTGATGATCTCATCAATATCCTCTTCCACGCCTTCCTTATGGCGGTGGACGATGCGCCAGTGCAGGCGCTCCTCGGCGGCCATTCCCTCGGTCGGGTCAACTGCGGCATTTTCTGCCGTTTCAGGCGAGACATTTTCAAAATGCTCTATGAAACGCTGCAACGCATCCGGATGGCGATTGAAGATCAGGTCCTCGGCGAGTTCCTTCTCGTCGGCAGGGATATCGGCGTAAGGCGTGACGTGGGCCGGATTAATAATGGCAATATCCAGCCCGGCCTGTACGCAGTGATACAGCATGACCGAATTCAGCACGGGGCGGGCCTGGGGTGCCAGGCCAAAGGACAAATTGGATATGCCCAGCGAGGCCAGCACACCCGGCAGGTTCTGCTTGATCAGCCGGATACCCTCGATCGTCTCAATCGCCGAATTGGCGAATTCGGGATCGCCGGTGGCCAGGGTGAAGGTCAGGGCATCGAAGACCAGCGCATCCGGGCGCAGGCCATGTTCCTTGACAGCAATGTCGAAAATGCGCCTGGCAACTTCCAGTTTGCGCACGGCCGGCTTCGCCATGCCGCTCTCGTCAATCGTCAATACGATGACAGCCGCGTTATGGGTTTTGGCCAGGGCAAAAACCTGGTCGGCCTTGGCACGGCCGGCTTCGAGGTGGGTGGAATTGATCAGGCAGCGCCCGGGAGCAGTCTTTAGCGCCGCTTCGAGTACGTCCAGTTCGGTCGTGTCGATCACCAGCGGCACATCCACGCCCATCTCCAGTTTCTTGACCACCCTGCGCATCAGATTCACTTCGTCAGGGCGCTCGGTGACGGCCGTGGAAATATCCAGGGCGTGCGCACCGAAGGTTACCTGCTCCCGTGCAATTTCGAGAATCGAGTCATAATCCTCATCAAGCAGCAGGCGTTTGAACTTTTTACTACCCTGGGCATTACAACGCTCCCCGATCAGCAGGGGCGGCGGATCCTGTTGCATGGTGATGGCTGATATGGCGGAAGACAGGCGCGCGAGTGGATCGGTCCGGGCGGACAGGCTGGGGACGGGAACCCAGTTTCTCGACCAGTAGCTTTAAATGGGCCGGGGTGGTTCCACAGCATCCGCCCACCACGGAAATATTGTTTTTCTCGACAAACGCAAGCAGCGCCTCGGCGAAAGGCTCGGGCTCGAGCGGATAAACAGCCTGCCCGTCCACATTCAGCGGCAGGCCGGCGTTGGGTATGCAGGAGACCGGCAGGGTGGACTGTTCGCCGAGGATGCGGATGGGCTCGCGCATATGCTCCGGGCCGGTGGAGCAGTTCAAGCCGATCACGTCGATTGGCATGCCCTCGAGGATCGTGAGCGCAGCGGCCATGTCGGTGCCGAGTAACATGCGGCCGGTGGTATCCAGCGTGACTTGCGCTTGGATCGGCAGGCTAAGGCCGGTTTCATCGAAGGCCTTCTGGATGCCGGTAATGGCGGCCTTGACTTCGAGGATGTCTTGTGATGTTTCGATCAGCAGCAAGTCCACACCGCCGCGGATCAAACCGGCCGCCTGTTCCCGAAACACATCCGCCAGTTCATCGAAGCTGATGTTGGAGAGTTCCGGGTCATCCGCAGAGGGGAGCTTGCCGCTCGGCCCGATCGATCCAGCCACGAATCTTTCCCTCACCCCTCCCCTCTCCCGGAGGGAGAGGAAACTCCCCTCCTCCTCCGGGGGAGGGGCCGGGGGTGAGGAAAAGCGTGAATACTCATCCGCCAGCCGGCGCGCCAGCGAGGCCGCGGCAGTATTGATCTCGGTTACCCGCTCAGCCAGGCCGTATTCGCCGAGCGTCAGGCGGTTGGCCCGGAAGGTATCCGTCTCGATCACATCCACACCCACTTCCAGGAACGAGCGGTGGATTTCTTCGACCGCTTCGGGATACGAAATGACGAGATAGTCGTTGCAGCCGTTGAACTTCTCGCCCCCGAACTCTTTGGCGGTCAGGTTCATTTTTTGCAGGTTGGTGCCCATCGCGCCATCGAAGACGAGCACTCTTTTTTCGAGAGCGTCCAGGTAACGGCGGTTGGTGTAGAGACGGGTCATACTATCTCCTGAATTATTACTGTGAATATCATGTTTTCGCAATTGGATTACTTTGGTTCAACTATTTCTGAATCAGACAACACTGTAGTTGCCCAGGCTATCACTTCAGCACAATAGATTTTCGCATTATCCACGTGCACATCGAGAATAGTTTTGGTCCAGGCAGTTTTCCTGATGACCGGCCGGCCAGTTTTGGACTTGATCTTAAAGTTGCGCTTGCTATTGTCTACTTTGTCTTTGTTTTGTTTTCGAATGAAGGTGGGCGGCTTTTTTTCAACAAGGAATTCTCTTAACAATTCACGTTCATAAAGCCAGCCTTCTATCGTCAACTTACTGGAATGTTGGAGCATGTACGAAGCAACGGTCAGGTGGTGAACAGCGCCATAGCTTGCATCCGTGAATTCGAGTGTAAGGAAATCGTCGAAACGGGCTTGGCAAATTGCGTCGGGCGCGCCGCATTCGGGACAACGGGACATGGTCACCTGGCTTCGAACAGACAAAATGGAGCAGTTCCTAAACAAAAACCGCCTCAGGAAAATCAGAGAGGCGGGGTGAAAAAGAGTGTATCACAGGCAGGCAAGCGTGTCAAATCTGTAGTTTGCATGCCAACTTTCTTTCAAAAACGACATTTTCTTGACTTTTACACCCCATTTGTGCTAGATTAAGGTATCTTTTTTTATGAGGATCGTATGCATCACGAACGCGTTTCTGAAAACGTCTACTGGTTCCAGAGTGAAATCTATGCGCAAGTCACAGCCGGCGTGGTGGCCGGACCGCAGTGGGCCATTGTCATCGATACGCTGGCCTTGCCCGAAGAAACTCTTGCCATTCGCGATTTTGTGGAACACGAAGTGGGAATCCAGGTGCGCTATGTCATCAATACCCATCACCACGCTGACCACACCTGGGGTAACTGTTTCTTCCCCGGCGCGACCGTCATATCTCACGCCCTGTGCCGCCAGTTGTTGGCCGAGCGCGCCATCCCGGCGCTCGAGAATGCCCGCAAACAGAATTCAATTTTCCGCCAGGTAAAGATTGTCCTGCCGCACCTGACCTTCGACGAGGGTGTGCTGACCCTGCGGGTTGGCAAAAAGAACCTGACCATCATGCCTGCCCCCGGCCACAGCGCGGACGGTATTGCCGTGCTGATCGAGGAAGACCGTGTTCTCTTCGCCGGGGATGCCTTTATGCCTTTGCCTTACGTGGTGGATGGCGACGCCGACGAAATGGCCGCCACCATCAAGAAGATCGGGCGGATGGGCCTGGAGAATATCATCCAGGGGCACGGCGACATCATCCTGCGCGGCGAGATCGAGGCAGCCGTCAGGGAAAACCTGAATTACCTGACAGCCATCCGCAAGGTGGCCAAAACAGCCGCCCGGCGTAAAGCCCCCCAGGAATATCTGGACGAAAACGATGTCGAGAGCAGTGGGAAGAGCCGTGTCAACCTGAGCGGCCTGGCCGAAGAACTCCATCGCCGCAATTTACGGGCGCTTCTCCGCCAGGAACAGGCAGAAGCAGAGGCAAATAGAAAAGAAGTAAAGTAATTGGTGCTTAATGGTTATTTTTCGGTCCTTTGGTTTGCTTCCGTTGCTGGAGCATGGCAGGTAAGCCGTGCCGGCGTTCGGTGCCTTCCATTAACCGCTTGATATTGGGGCGCAGCGTCCAGACCATCAGGATTTCAGCCACTACTCCGTAAATAATATATTCCCAGGGGCCCAGGCCGAGGATGGCCCGCACGCTGAAGATAAGGATGGTCATCAACCCGATGCTCAACGTGGTTACTGATGCAAAGCCAATTCCATACCAGATCAGCAGGCCGAACGGCAGCGAGGATAAAGGCCGCCGGAGGCCAAAGACCCAAGGCGCCACCGCCGGTTGCTGCACCGCCCGCCCCGCCCCGCAGGCGTAGAATACCATCCGACCCACGCTCCATCAAAAAGAGGGAATAATTATGCCCCAGGATGGCCGAAATGGGCGCAATTGCATGGATCCACACATTCGGAGTTACGGCCTGCGCCAACCAGACCGTAGCGGCAGATTTAAGAATGTCCAGGACGGCCGTCAGGAAGCCGGCCAGGAGTCCGGCAGCCCGCATCGCATTTGTCCCTCCGGTCCGGCCGCTTGCAATGGTCCGGATATCCCTGCCTGTCATCAATTTCACGACGATCAAGCCAAACGGGATGGAACCTATTAGATAAGATACGATCAGGATACCGGCATAGATCAAAAATTGCATTACGTGCTCCTCAGGTCAAGGACTTTGGCAGAGATGTTAACACAAAGAATGGATAAAAGTCGCTCACTATAATAACAATCATGTTCAAAAAAGCTTCTTGATTTCCGTCTGGAATCATGTATAATATTGGCGGGTAGGGAATCCTACACAAGCGCATCTCTGTTTCAGAGATGCTTGTATTTTCTCAGGACAAAACCATGACGACGACATTCCTGACCAAAGAAGGCTATCAGAAACTCGCCGATGAGCTTGAATTCCTGCGCACTACCAAGCGCAAGGAAGTGGCCGAACGGCTTGCATGAGGCCATGGAAGGCGGCGAGTTGATCGAGAATGCCGAATACGAAGCCGCCAAAAACGAACAGGCTTTTGTTGAAGGTCGTATCCAGGAATTGGAAATGATCCTGGCTTCGGCGCGCATCATTGAGGAACAAAACTAGAACACGACCACCGTTCAGGTCGGTGATACCGTGGTTGTCAAGGAAGGCAACAACAACCCCGAAGAATATACCATCGTCGGTGCTGCAGAGGCGAACCCACGCAAAGGTAAAATTTCGAACGAATCTCCGCTGGGCAGAGCCTTGCTCAACCATGGCGTCGGTGATGATGTAACTGTTGAAGCTCCCGGCGGGACGTTCAAAGTCCATGTGGTCAAGATCAAATAAGCCTGGGGCATGCCCTTTTAGGCCCCGCGCATCCTGTCAGGTGCGCGGGGCCTTTTGTTTTCTCAACCCCATTCCACCTCCAAGCCGGAAAGCGGCAGAGATGATGGATGGTAAAATACAACCAGAAAGGTTCCAGCATGACCGAGTACACCTCCCTTGAAAAAATCCGTCTTGAGAAAATCGATGAACTTGTCAAAGAAGGGATCGAGCCATTCCCTACCCGCGCCGAGCGGACGCATACCAGCCTCCAGGCCATCGCGGCCTTTGAAGCCGCCGAGAAGGCCGCACCGGAAGGCCAGCCACCCGCTGAGGTGAAAGTCACCCTGGCAGGGCGTATCCGTGCCACGCGCCCCATGGGCAAGATCACCTTTGCCCATATCGAAGATGGCGACGGGCGCATCCAGTTGTTCTTCCGGATGAATGAACTTGGGCAGGAGCGGGTCGACTTCTTCAACAAGATGTTCGACCTGGGCGATTTCATCCAGGCTTCGGGCGTCATGTTCCGCACCCGCACGGGCGAGGTGACGCTGCATGTCCAGGACTTCAAACTGCTGGCGAAAGCCGTCAGCCCCCTCCCGGCGGCCAAGGACGAGGTCACGGAGAGCGGTGAAACGGTCCGGCACGCCGCGCTGGAAGACCCGGAACTGCGCGCCCGCCAGCGCTATGCCGACCTGGCCGTCAACCCGGAAGTGCGTGAGACCTTCCGCAAACGGGCCGGCATCATCCGGGCCTTGCGCGAGTTCCTCGATGAGCACGGGTTTCTGGAAGTCGAGACGCCCATCCTGCAGCCCATCTACGGCGGCGCGGCAGCCAGGCCATTCACCACGCACCATAACCAGCTCAAACAGGATCTGTTCCTGCGCATTTCCTTCGAACTCTACTTGAAACGCCTGCTGGTCGGCAACCTGGAACGCGTCTACGAGATCGGGCGCGATTTCCGTAACGAGGGCGTTTCCTACAAGCATAACCCGGAGTTCACGCAATTGGAGTTCTACTGGGCTTATGCCGATTATCTCCAGGTGATGGAACTGACCGAGCAAATGGTGTCGTCCACCTGCCAGAAAGTGAATGGCAGCATGAAGGTGACCTACCAGGGCCACGAGATTGACTTCACGCCTCCCTGGCAGCGGCTGGAAATGCGCGCCGGGCTTGCAGGCGGTCACCGGCATTGACATCGCCGAATACGCTGACGCTGGAAGCCTGTACAAGGCCCTGGTCAAGGCCGGGAAACAACCCGATCCGCAGGCCACGCGCGGCAAGTTGATCGACTTCATGCTCTCGGAATTCCTCGAGCCGACCCTCATCCAGCCCACCTTCCTGTTCGATTACCCGCGCGATATTTCCCCGCTGGCAAAATCCAAGCCGGGCGATCCCCTGACCGTGGAACGCTTCGAGGGCTACGTGGCCGGGTTCGAACTCTGCAACGCTTTTACGGAACTGAACGACCCGCTCGACCAGGAACAGCGTTTCCTCGAAATGGGCCGCGACTACGCCAGCTGATGATGAAGAGAAACATCCGATGGATGAGGATTACCTGCGCGCCATGCGCTATGGCATGCCACCCTGCGGCGGCTTCGGCATGGGCGTGGACCGGCTGACCATGCTCCTGACCGATAAACACTCCATCCGTGAGGTGCTGTTATTCCCGCACTTGAGAGAAACTGAATAACATCTCAATCAATAGGGCAGGATGGGTTGATAAACAAATCAATTCGCTCCGGCAGAGTTGCACCGGAGCGAATTGTTATTTATTTGTGCAATCAGGGTATGCCATCTGCCAGGGTTTAGCCTTGTCTGACACAATTTCGGCCGGCATCCTTGGCAGCATAGAGCGCCTTGTCGGCGCTTTTGATCAGCGTATCCAACGTATTCGTTTCATCAAAACCCCGATCGAGACTCGCAAGCCCCATACTGACCGTTATCGATAAACTCCCTCCAGGGGTATTTATTTTCATCTTCTCGATTTTTTCCCGGAGCCGTTCGGATGCCAGCATGGCCCCTCCTCCAGCAGTTTCTGGCATCAGGACAACGAATTCTTCTCCGCCATAGCGGCCCAAGATATCGACATTACGTAATTGTTTCTGGCAAAGAATTACCAGGTTGCACAATAATTGATCGCCGATCTGGTGCCCATACTGGTCATTGAAATCCTTAAAATGGTCGATATCCATCATCAGGAAAGATAACGGGCGTTTGTAACGCATGGCACGTTGGATTTCTTGCGCCGCCAATTCCATAAAATGGCGCCGGTTGAAACAGCCGGTCAAACCGTCCTGGTTAGCCAACCGCTGTACTTCCTGGTAAAGCTGGACGCGCTCCGTAATGTCAGACGCCATGAGAACAACTTTACCTTTTCCAGGATCGCCTTTTTCCATCAGAGCGATCCGCCCTTCAAACCAGCGTTCGCTCCCGGATAGTACCGGGAGCTTATATTCAATCACCTGGATCTTCCCCGTCTGGATCGTCTGTCCGATGGCATCCAGGATTTTTGCCGCTTCCTTGGGAGGCAGCACATCTTCAGTCAATCGGCCGACAAGTTCGTCCGGTCGGGCAGCTAAAAAGCTGGTCTCATTTGCGATGACTTCAAGGTAACGGCCTTGTTCATCCAGAATAAAGGAGATATTAGGCAACGCACTCACGAATGCGCTCAATCTCCTCTCCCGTTCCGCCAGAAGTTCCCTGGAATTCGTCAATTCTTTCACCCGTGCAGCCAATGCCTGGTTTGCCTGCTCGAGTTGAACGCGCAGGCGGCGAAGAACCAAATGCGTATTTACGCGCGCCTGAACTTCTTCATATTCAAAGGGCTGGAGGATATAATCCACGCCCCCAACCTGGAATGCTTTGGCCTTGACTTCAACATTGTCCAACGCACTGATGAAAATAACCGGGATTTCACGCGTGCGTTCGTCTTCCTTTAGCTGTGCGCAGGCTTCAAAGCCGTCCATCACCGGCATGGTGATGTCAAGCAGGATGATATCGGGGAGCATGCTTCGGGCGATGTCAATCGCCTGGGCGCCATTATCAGCTACCAGGATGTGATAGCCGCCCATTTTTAAAATCCTCGACAACAAAGTGATATTTTCTGGCGCGTCATCGACAACCAGTACGGTCACTTCTGTTTTATCAGCCATGTTGAATTGATACCTTCCCGCTTATCGTTTTTATTGCTATTACTGGCAACTTTACAACAGAATCGGGATTTATACAACAACATTTTTGTGATAGAGACCATCCGGTTGCATCCACCAGGTGACTGCTCACCTTTGCGAAGGATTGGCCGTATCCTGCCATCAATTATGAGCGAAAAACCTTGCTCTATCCACAATTTTGCCAAAAATAGAACCTTCGCAAGGCTGACCTGAACAGTTCCACCGCCAGTAATAACAAACTCACTGACTCCCGGATAATCATACAGAGTAAAATACTGGCTATAGAATGTCTTTCAACCGGATGTCCACAAGCACCGTTACCCTTGCCCTTGGCACCAACCTGGACGACCGTCCCGCAAACCTGCGGGCCGCCGTCGCGGCCTTATCGCCGGCTGTGACAGTGCTGGAACAATCGCCTGTCTACGAAACGCCGCCCTGGGGCGTGACCGACCAGCCCGCCTTTTTAAATATGGTCATTAAAGGCGAAACCAATCAAAGTCCCCTGGGTCTTCTGAAACACCTGAAACTCCTGGAGACCAGACTGGGCCGCCTCCCCTCCATTCGCTATGGGCCGCGCAAAATTGACATTGACATGCTATTCTACGATAATCTCATCCTTGACACACCCGAACTTACCCTACCCCATCCACGCCTGCACGAACGTGCCTTTGTGCTCGTTCCGCTGGCGGATCTGGCACCCGAGCAGGTCCATCCGGTCCTTGGGAGAACCATCCGCCAATTGCTGGCGGATGTGGATACCGCGGGAGTAAAACGGTATGTAAGAAAAGCATAAACCCCTTCGTGACGGCAGACGCGCTCTACGTGTTGAAGAAGACCGGGCGTTTGGCGGAAGCAGTATAATCATTCAGAGAGGAGACCTCGCATGACCGAACCCAAGCCCCTTTATTGGAAGCCCGTACCCGGGATTGGCTATACCGTCGTTCGCCGTCCGGACGGTGGCATGACGGTTACCGTCACGGACCTCTCGGATGCCACCATCCGGCACTGGCACGATTTTGCCCTGGAGCATTTGCTTGGCTCCGACCGGCTGACCCGCAACCTGTACGACCTGCGCCAGGTGAAAGAGGTTCCGGCGAAAGCCGTTAATACTGCCATCGAAGTCAACAGCGACCCGGCCGCACGCAACATCCGCGTGGCCGTGGTGGTCAATAGCGAGAAAGTCGCCGATGCGGTGCGGGAGCTATATTACCAATCCTTACCGGAGACCTCCGCAGCCATCAAGATTTTCACTGACATCGAGGTGGCTGAAGCCTGGCTCAGCCGCCCACTTGACCAGTTGGCGTGATTTCTATTACAAATACAAAGCCCGGTGTGGCTGTAACCACGCAGGATTACAAATGCAACCTCTGATCATCGGCAACCATTCCCTCGCCTGGGGCAAGCGCACTTACGTGATGGGAATCTTGAACCTTACCCCGGACAGTTTTTCGGGGGACGGGTTGCTTGTTCCCCCAAGCCTCACCCCTCGAGTTAATGAAGGAGAGCCTGGGATCAGGGAAGCCCGCCGCTTCCTTGCCGCAGGTGTCGACATCCTGGATGTCGGCGGGGAATCGACCCGCCCCGGTTCCCAACCCGTGGATACCGGAGAAGAATTGCGCCGTGTGCTCCCGATCATCCGCGCCATCGTAGCCGAATTCCCGGATGCGCTGATCTCGATTGACACGTATAAGGCGGCCGTGGCTGAAGAAGCCCTCCAGGCGGGGGCTCGCATTGTCAATGATGTCTGGGGCTTGCGCGCCGATCCGGGCCTGGCCGGTGTGGTTGCCCGCCACAAGGCCGCGCTGGTGTTGATGCACAACCGCTCGAAGCCCGTCAACGTCGAGGTGCGGGAGCGGCTCGGCCAGGCCTATCTTGGCGCGGAATACCAGGATTTATTGGAGGATATCAAACACGATCTGCTGGAGTCGGTTGCCATTGCCCGCTCAGCCGGGATTCCAGACGAGCACATCCTCTTGGATCCAGGGATCGGCTTTGGTAAAACGGTCGAGCAGAACCTCGAGCTCATCAACCGTCTCGAGGAGGTCCGGGCCCTGGGTTTCCCGGTCCTGCTCGGGCCATCCCGCAAATCCTTTATCGGTTACACCCTTAACCTGCCGGCCGACCAGCGCCTCGAGGGGACGGCTGCCGCCGTTGCCATTGGCATCGCACGTGGAGCCGACATTGTCCGGGTGCACGATGTGGAACCCATGCTGCGGGTAGTACATATGACCGATGCAATCGTAAGGCGGAAATAGCCTCTCCTTGTTCATATGTCAACCCTAACCATCATCCGCCAGCGGCGTCATCGTCGCAGCCAGACTCGCAGCAGCGCCCAACAACGCTCCCAGCGGGTGGCGTTTGGGTTCGGGTTCACCGTCAGCGCCGTGCTGGTGCTGGCCGTTCTGGCTGCGGTATTGGCATATGCCGGATTGACGAGCGGCCTGCCGTCGGTGGATGAGTTGTCCATCCTGCTCAATCCCAATAACGGCCAATTGCTCCAGCCAACACGCCTGTACGACCGCACCGGCCAGCACCTGCTGGCAGTTCTTGCTCCCGGCGATGCCACACGCGTTTACGCCGTCTTACAGTCAAATGCCTCAAACCTTGATCAATGCCACCATCGCCCTGGCCGAGCCGGATTTCTGGTCTTCTCCGGGCTACGTGCTGAGCGGCTGGCAGGATCCGGAGACGCATCCCACCCTGGCACAGCGCCTGGTATCCGACCTGCTGCTGGGGGATCAGCCAGCTTCGCCGCTGCGCGGCATCCATGAACGTATGCTGGCGGCGCAGATCACAGCCAGATACGGGCGGCAGCAGGTGCTGGAATGGTACCTGAACAGCGCCGATTATGGTCATTACGCCTACGGCGCGGAGGCTGCCGCTCAGTTCTACTTCGGCAAATCGGTCACCCAGATCGATCTGGGAGAAGCCGCACTCCTGGCGGCCATCAGCCAGGCGCCTGCCATCAATCCCATCGATGCTCCCCGGCAGGCCGAACAAAACCGTCTGCAGGTCATCCGGCTTATGCTGGAACAGGGATTGATCACCCCGGACGAAGCCGCACAGGCGGTTCGAAACCCTCCTTCAATCCTCACCCCTCGCCCGATGGGCGAGGTGACAGGGGATGAGGGCGATGGTAATATTGCCCCGGCTTTCGTCAACTTTGCCCTTTCCCAGCTTGATCAGCAATTCGGCGCCGGCCGCGTGGAACGCGGTGGTTTGACCATTACTACCAGCCTGGATTATGACCTGCAACTGCAGGCCGTCTGCGCCGCCCAGACTCAACTCCAACGCCTGGCGGGCTCCAGCGCCGAAGTGCCCGCTGCAGACGGCTCCCCCTGCGCAGCCGCCAACCTGTTGCCTGCACTCCAGACCGGCGAAAGCCTGCCGGATGCCTCCGCCAGTATCAGTCCTGCTCGACCCGCAGACCGGGCAAGTGCTGGCAGCGGTGGGAGATTTGCACGCTGGAGTGCAAAGCAGCTTCGCTGGCATCCCACCCCGCCGGTACCGCCATCACCCCCTTCATCTACCTGACCGGTTTCTCGCGCGGTCTCAACCCGGCTTCGCTCAGTTGGGATATCCCCGGCAGCACCCCGGCGCTCGGCCAGGTCTATCACGGCCCCGTGCGCTTGCGTACCGCCCTGGCAAATGACTATCTCCCACCAGCGTTGGACCTGCTCGAGCAAATGGGGCAGGAAAGTGTGCAAAGCATCGCGGCTCCCTTCGGCCTGGATTTCCCCTCCGGCGTGCAGCTTCTGCAGGACGATTTCAATATCTCGCCGCTCAGCCCTGGCCGAGGCTTATGGCATCTTCGCCAATAACGGCACGCTGGCCGGGCAGGCCATTGGCAACAGCGGCCTCCATTCCATCGCCGTACTGGAAGTCAGCAGTGTGGACCATTCCATCTGGGCCGATTGGACGGCTTCCCAGACGCGCCTGCTGCTCAGCCCGCAACTGGATTACCTCATGAACCAGGTACTGAGCGACGAGACCGCCCGCTGGCCCTCGCTTGGACATCCCAACCCGCTCGAGATCGGCCGCCCGGCCGGGGCGAAACTGTCACATGCCCTGGATCTGTCCGGGGCGTGGACGGTGGGTTACACCCCTCAGCGGGTGGCCGTCGTCTGGTTGGGAACAGGGCTGCACGGAGCTCGGCGCAGCACCGCACAGAGCGCTAGCGAAGTGTCCAGTCCCGTGCCGCCGCGCCTTTCCGCGGACCTGTGGCATGCCCTGATGCAGTACGCCGTACGCGACCTGCCGTCTGCAAGCTGGGATATGCCCTCCGGCATCGTGACCGTCGCGGTCTGCGACCCATCCGGCCTGCTGCCAACGCAGGCCTGCCCGAATGTGGTCAACGAAATTTTCCTGGAAGGCCGCCAGCCTGTCCAGACCGATACGCTCTACCAGACCTTCCAGGTGAACACCGAGACCGGCCTGCTGGCGACCGTTTTCACCCCGCCTGAACTGGTGGAGAAGCGCACATACATGGTTGTGCCGCCGGAGGCGCGCCTGTGGGCCAAGACTGCCGGCATCGCCGCACCCGCCAACAGCATTATGACACTTTCCAGGAGCCGCCGGTGCTGCCGGACGTGCACATCACCTCACCGGAGATGTTCGCAGACGGGCGCGCCAAGCTCGAAATCCGCGGCAGCGCGGCCGGCGCGGACTTCGCCTGGTACCGGCTGGAATACGGCCAGGGCCTTTACCCGGCAGCTGGGTGCAGATCGGCGCAGACAGCCACACGCCGGTCACGGAAGGCCTGCTGGGTGAGTGGGATACGACCGGCCTGAACGGGCTTTACGCCCTGCGCCTGATGGTGGTACGCAGCGACCAGCGTGTGGACCAGGCCGTGGTGCAAGTAACGCTGGATAACACCCCGCCGCAGGTGGCCATCACCTATCCGCAGGCCGGGCAAACGATCAGCGCCGCCCAGGAACCGCAGGTGGCGCTGCAGGCCCAGGCCAGCGACCCGTTCCTGACGAAAGTGGATTTTTACGTGGATGATGTCCTGGTGGGGGAATCAAGCCTGGCGCCCTTCGGCGTGGTCTGGACTGCCAAAACCGGAGGGCACACATTAAAAGTGGTGGCCACCGACCGGGCCGGGAATACGGCCGAAGCAGAAATTAAATTTACAGTGGGGAAATAAGCCGTGCAATCTCAACGGGTGGGCGAGGTATGAAAGCGCATGCCCCTTAACACTGCCAGCCATGCGCACTGGGCCTACTTCTTCTTAAATAATTCTCCCAAGGCAAACAGAAGCGCTGCGCCCACCAGGAAAATTATTCCAATTTCCATGGAAAGCCACAAGGCCAGCGCCGCCAAAACAGCCGAAATGGCAGAGATGATAAACCATAAGCGTTTGTGCTTTTGCCAGCGTCGGAAAGTAAAATAGGCTGCCAGCAAAGCCAGCAGCATCAGCGCGATTTTGATCAGGATTGGGGCCACAGTGGATTCTCCTCTCTTGCCAGGCAACAATATTTTACGGCATTTTCAGCCGGCCTGCTATAGCCCGTTCGGTAACATTTAATTTGACGCGGAGGAACCGTTTGGAAAGTTACCCTTTGACCGCCCCGGCGGTCATGCCGCTGACGATATAGCGCTGGAAGATGAATGCCAGGATCACGGGCGGGAGTGCCGCAATGATGCCGCCTGCCATCATGCCGTTGATGTTCACGGCATAGCGGCCGACGAACTCTGCGATGGCCACCGGTACCGTTTTGGCAGCCAGCGTGCTGGTAAAGATCAGGGCATAGAAGAATTCATCCCAGGCCAGCAGGAAAGTGAACATGGCCGTGGAGACCAACCCCGGCACGGAGATGGGCATCACCACCCGGAACAAGATGCCCAGGCGGGTGCAGCCATCCATGCGGGCGGCATCCTCCAGTTCGATCGGGAACGGATTGGAAGAAAGCCGCCATCATCCAGATGGCATACGGCAGGGCAAAACTCATATAGGTCACGATCAAGACGATCGGCTTATTGATCAACCCCAGGCTGGAAGCGATGATAAAGAGCGGCAGGATCAGCGAAACTTCCGGGATCATGCGTGTGGCAATGATGCCCAAGTTGAATGGTGCGGTTGAATCGGAAGGGGATCCGCACCAGTGCATAGGCCGCCAGGCTGCCGATCACGATGCAAATGACGGTCACGCTGAAGCGATCTTGAAGGAATTCAACAATGCCACCGCAAAAGTGCGCGGCACCGATGATGGTGGCCTGGCTGGGGAAGATGATATCCAGATAATTCTGCAAGGTCGGGTGCTGCGGGATCCAATGGGTGGGAATGGCATACAATTCCGCCTGGTGGAAAGGCTGGCGCTGAACAGCCAGAGGATGGGAAAGAAAATAAAGAAGAAGACCGGCAGGGTCAGCAGAAACAGGAACAGCTTGCGGAGGAGTTTACGGAAACGCATCATTGGGTCTCCTCCGGGCGATACAAGACAGCGGATAAAGATCAGCGCCATGCATGATGGTGAAAAAGGAGATCAGGAACGACAGCGCCGCGCCAATGCCCTGGTTGCCCCAGGGAAAGGAGTTCAGGTAGGTCAAATAGGTGATGGTGAGGGTTTTATTGGCCGGTCCGCCGTTGGTGATGATGTAGACGATATCGAACACACGGAAGGCATCCACGGTGCGGGCAATCAGTGCCACCAGGATGGCCGGGCGCAGCAATGGCAGCCGGATGCTCCAGAAACGCTGGAAGGCATTCGCGCCATCCACCGCGGCGGCCTCATCCAGTTCCAGCGGCAGTCCCGCCAGGGCAGCCTGCAGGATCAAGGCCACAAATGGCATCATGTGCCAGACATCCGCCAGGATGACCAGCGGCATGGCCAGGTTCGGCAGGGTCAGCCAGGGGACATAATGTTTGATCAACCCCAACTGCATCAGCAGGCCATTCAACGCGCCAAAATCAGCATTGTAGATCCAGCGCCACATGGCGCCATTGACGATCGTCGGAACTGCCCAGGGGATGATCAGGCTGAAGCGCAGGAACTTCCAGCCCCAGGGATGGGAATGGATCAACTGGGCAATTGCCATGCCCCCCACCATTTCCAGGCCCACCGAGACGACCGTAAAATACATCGTCCGCCCGATGGTTTCCCAGAAGGTCTGGTCCTTGAGCATCGCGAGGTAATTGCCCAGGCCCACGAAAGTCCGCACCTGGTTGATGCCGGTGGGCGCTATGAAGAAGCTCAGGATGAAGGTGTAGATGATCGGCCAGAGAGTCACGCCCAGGATCACCACCAGGCTGGGGATAAGCAATAGCCAGGCCAGTGCGTGCATCCTGTGCTCGCAAGGAGAGACGGCGTTTGGGAAGAAGGGTTGAATTTGTTGTCATCTAAACAAATTTGTTTCATTGCCTGCGCAGTACCGCAGGTACAGGTGCGAGACCGGCGTTCTTCGCCGGTCAAGCAATCTCCTCGCAGATAGGCAGATTGCTTCGGGCGTAGGCACCGGCCTCGCAATGATATAAGATTACAGTTTATTTGCCAGCCAGCGTGACCCAGGTGGCTGCGGCCTCATCCAAAGCCTGCTGCGGGGTTTTGACACCCGTCAGGGCTTCCTGGATGGCCAGTTGGAGCGCAGCGGAACCTTCGTTGTAATAGGGCACGGTCGGGCGTTCGTTGGCATAGGGGAACTGCGCCAGGAAGGCCGGTACGGTGACCGGGTTGGTGGGGGTGGCAGCCTACAATGTTGGTCAGGGCATCCCCCTGGAAATCGTTCTGCCAGACCGGCAGCATTTCAGCCGAATACTTGATCTGGACCGCGTTGCTGGCCAGATAGGTCAGGAACTTCCAGGTCTGGTCCGGGTAGGGAGTGGTGGCCATGATGGCAAACGAGCTGGAACCATCCACGCTGGAGCCCTTGATGCCGGCAGCTGCACCGGCTGCGAAGACCGGCATGGGGGCGAAAGCCGCCTGGCCGACGATCTGCGATTTGGTGGCATCATTCGAATCGCTGTACTGGAACAGCCAGTTGACCGCAAAGGCGGATTTGCCGGCCAGGAAGTCGGCCTCGACTGCATTTTCGTCGGAGGAAACCGAGCTCGGGTTGGACAGACCATCATCGATGGTCTGTTTCATCCAGGTCAGGACCTGGACGCCCTTGTCATTGTTGAAGACCGGCTTGCCGCTGGCATCCAGGAACGCGCCGCCGTTGCCGAACAGCAGGACGGTGAAATCGCAGACCACGCCTTCCTTCTGATTCCACGACCAGATGACCGGGAATTCAGCCAGGCCTTTTTGCTTGATGATCTTGGCCTGGTCGACCAGTTCCTCCCAGGTCGTTGGGAGGCGCGCTGATGCCGGCCTTCTGCAGGATGTCCTTGTTGTACATGAAGTACTTCACGTCCATCAACCAGGGCATGCCGTAGATCTTGCCATTGCGGGTCACGCCGTTCCAGGAGGCCGGGAACATGTCGGTCTTCATGTCGGCGGTGACGCGGTTGGTGACATCCAGCAGGTATCCGGCCTTGATGAACTCATCCGGCCAGATCACATCGATCATGGCGGCATCGTACGCCGGCGGTTTGGCAGCCATGCCGGTCACGATCTTGTCGTGGACGTAATCGTAGCCGAGGTATTCCATGTTCACTTTGATGTCCGGATTCTGGGCCTCGAAATCTTTGACGATCTGATCGATCTCGGCCGGTTTCAGCCCGGCCTGGTCCATGGTCAGGACATGGATGGTGACGGGGCCGCTGGTCTTGGTTCCGCATCCGACCACGCTCAAAACCAGGATGACCGTGATCATCCCCATCAATATCTTATTCATGGTACGCATATTCTTCTCCTTCGAATGATCTGAATGGTTAGGGAATACGAATTCTTTCTGCAGACAGTCTTCTTCAGGAACCACCTCCTTTCAGATTTTCTTTCTCGATATTGAGATGTTACAGAGTAATCCGATTCATTCTTAATGAAAGTTTATGAACAACGTAGAAATTCGAAGTATTGTGCAGTACATTGGTGATTGCGCCCATGACGGTGGCCTGCAATCCCAGGTCCGAGACGACCAGTCTGGGCGGATTGGGGATCACCCCGTTCATGCGGGCCAGGATCGGGGCGATCAGCATATCCGCCGACCTGGAAACGCCTCCGCCCAGCACGACCAGCTCCGGGTCGAAGAAAGACACCAGGTTGGCAATGGCGATGGCCAGGTAATCCACTGTCTCGTTGATCACCGTCCAGGCCCAGGGCTTCACCCTTGCGGCCCGCCTCGAAAACATCCTCCGCCGTCAGGTCAGCCAGTTCCTGCCTGGCTGCGCTGGGAACCGAGCAGGTCGCGCGCCCGGGCGGCGATCCCGGTCCCGGAGGCAACACTTTCCAGGGCGCCAAAATCCTGGTAGTTCTTCCCCAGGAATTCCCGGCCCGGGATCATGTTGCCGATCTCGCCGGAGGCCTCCTTCGAGCCGCGGTAGAGGGCGCCATCGATGATCACGCCTGCGCCGATGCCGGTGCCGATGGCGATCAGGATCATATCCTGGACGTTCTGCCCTGCCCCGAACCACAGCTCGCCCAGGGCCGCCAGGTTCACATCGTTATCCACGGTGATGGGCAGGTCGTAGCGCTCGGCCAGTTTGGCCTTGAGGGGAAACTTATCCCAGTGCAGGGTATAGGCCCAGGTGACGATCCCCTCCTTATGCAGGGTGACGCCCGGCGCCCCCACCCCGATCCCGCGCACCCGCCGGCCTTCCACCTTGGGGCTGGCAAGTAATTTATCGATCAACGTGGTGAGGTAATTGAAACTGTCCTCCCCGGAAGTGCCGTGCCGGCTGATATTGACCTCGTCCAGGATGTTGCCGCCCAGGTCCGATAACGCTCCGTACATCTTGGTTCCCCCCATATCCACCCCGAGCACGACAAAGCCGTCGGAATTGAACTCGAGCAGGGGCCGCCGCCTGCCTCCGCTCCATTCGGTCGTCCCCTGCGGGCGGACGAAGCCTTCCGCGACCAACCCATCGACAATGCGCATGACGGTTGGCAGGCTGACATCCAGCCTCTCGGCGATGGCCGTCCGGGAGATCGGGCCTTCCCGGCGGATGATCTCCAGGATGGCCGAACGGTTGATGTCGCGCATGGCAGAAGCAGTGATCGTGAGCGGGTAAGCCATACAGCCTCAAATGGATCAGGGTTTATTACTTACATCATGTAATTATTACTTACATGATGTAAGTATTGTAGCAAAAATCAAAAATGAAAGTCAATACCCAATTTTCCCTGTTTACCCACATTTCTTCCCCTATATCACGGCAATTTCCACAGTCGCCTTATTGACTTAACTTTGCCTTGTTGTATAATGAAAAATGGAAGAAGGGATATCTTTTTATTCTCGGAGGGAGAATTATGAAAAAGATTTTGTTTTTGTTGTCTTTCGTCATCCTGGTACTGGCTGGGTGTGGACCATCACCCGCCCAAATTGCCACCCAGACTGCTCTTTCTGACCTGGCAACGCGGCTCGCCTGGACTCCGACACCGGACTTCACCGGCCGGCTCTTTCCTAACGGCACCAACATGTATTCTGGTCCCGGCATGAATTACCAGCAGATCGGCTCGGTGCTCGGAAGTGTGGAAATCACCGGACAGGCGTATGGATGCTCCTGGTTCCAAGTTGTTTCTCCAACAGATAACAGTGCAGGCTGGATCAGAGCCGACCAGGTCAGTTATACAGTTAGTTGCGCGGATGTGCCTGGCGCCCAAGTCCCCACGATTGAGCCGACAATCACCCTCATCCCATCTCCAACCTATACTCTCATTCCTACCGCAACCTTTACGCAGGTCCCGACAATTAAACCCAGTGGTGGCTCGGGTGGCTCTCAGCCGGTTGCGAATAAGTGCAATGTCGCCAGTGCAATGACCATCGGGAACCGCACAGGGGCCACCGCCACCTTCAAGCTTGTCGGCCCGGGTACTTTTTACGTTACTCTTCCACCGGACCAGAATACTTCGGTTCCGGTTTGTGAAGGTTGTTATGATGTGTACGTTCTCGGTGCCTGCGGTGACGCGAGCGGAACCATGGCCTTTAGGCTTTGCGATGGGTTTAACGGCTGGATCTATTGCAAATAAAATAATAGCACACCACCATCAGAGGCTTCCAGAATCTACAGGATTCCGGAAGCCTCTTTTATTTTTTCTACACAGCTGTTAACGTTTTTCTTGCACCCGTGCAGTATCCTTACCCAGAATGAAATCTTGCACGCCATTTTGTGCGCCCATTTTACATAAGGAGTATTGCCATGGGAAAAATCATCGGAATTGACCTGGGGACCACCAACAGCGTGGTGGCCGTCATGGAAGGCGGCCAGCCCACCGTCATCACCACCGCAGAAGGCGGGCGCCTGTGCCCGTCCGTGGTGGCTTTCACCAAGAATAACGAACGCATGGTCGGCCAGACCGCCAAACGCCAGGCCGTCATCAATTCGGAGAATACCATCTATTCCATCAAGCGTTTCATGGGCCGCCGCTTCGAAGAAGTGGAGACCGAGCGCAAGATGGTGCCGTATGCCGTCGTAGCCGGACCTTCGGACGAAGCCCGCGTAAAGATCCCTATCACCGACCGCGAGTACAGCCCGCAGGAGATCTCGGCCATGATCCTGGCCAAGCTTAAAGCGGATGCCGAAGCCTACCTCGGCCAGCCTGTCACCGAGGCGGTCATCACCGTCCCGGCCTACTTCAATGACAGCCAGCGCCAGGCCACCAAGGATGCCGGCAAGATCGCCGGCCTGGATGTGAAACGCATCATCAACGAACCGACCGCTTCCGCCCTGGCCTACGGCCTGGATAAGAAGAAGAACGAAACCATCCTGGTCTTCGACCTGGGCGGTGGTACCTTCGATGTGTCCATCCTGGATGTCGGCGAGGGCGTCATCGAGGTCAAATCCACCAACGGCGATACCCACCTGGGCGGCGATGACTGGGATCAGCGCGTCGTCAACTGGGCTGCCGATGAGTTCAAGAAGCAGGAAGGCATTGACCTGCGCCAGGACCGCCAGGCCCTCCAGCGCCTGCGCGAAGCCGCCGAGAAGGCCAAGATCGAACTCTCCAGCATGATGGAGACCGAGATCAACCTGCCCTACATCACCGCCGATGCCAACGGCCCGAAGCACCTGGTGCTCAAACTGACCCGTGCCAAATTCGAGCAGATGACCGATGACTTGCTCGCCCGCTGCCGCCATCCTTTTGAAAATGCCTTGAAGGATGCCAACCTGAAAGCCTCCGACCTGAACGAAGTCGTGCTGGTCGGCGGCTCCAGCCGCATGCCGATGGTGCAGGATCTGGTGCGCACGCTGACCAACGGCAAGGAACCCAACAAGGGTGTCAACCCCGATGAAGTCGTGGCGGTTGGCGCAGCCATCCAGGCCGGTGTGCTGGGCGGCGAAGTCAAGGATATCCTCCTGCTCGACGTGACCCCGCTCTCGCTGGGCGTGGAAACCATGGGCAGCGTGATGACCAAGATGATCGAGCGCAACACCACCATCCCGGTGCGCAAGACCGAGACCTATTCCACCGCCGCCGACAGCCAGACCGCCGTGGATATCCACATCCTGCAAGGCGAACGCCCGATGGCTGGCTGATAACATGTCGCTGGGCCGCTTCCGCCTGGATGGCATCCCGCCGGCCCCGCGCGGCATCCCGCAGGTGGAAGTCACCTTCGATATCGATGCCAACGGCATCCTCAACGTGACCGCCAAGGACAAGGCCACCGGCAAGGAACAGAAGATCACCGTGACCGCCTCGACCAACCTGAACAAGGATGATATTGCCCGCAAGGTCGAGGAGGCCAAGAAATACGAGGCCGAAGACAAGAAACGCCGTGAGATCATCGATGCCCGCAACAACGCCGACAACCTGGTCTACCAGACCGAAAAATCCCTGCGTGACCTGGGCGAGAAAGTCTCCTCCGAAGAGCGCGGCAAGATCGAAGGCAAGATCAACGATCTCAAGCAGGCTGCCCAGAGCGATGACCTGAACCGCATCAAGAAGGCCACCGATGAGCTCCAGAATATGTTCTATGCCTTGAGCCAGCAGATGTATGCCCAGGGCCAGAAACCGCCCGAAGGCGGCCCGGCAGGCCGGCCGGCCCGCAGACGCCTCCCTCCGGCGGCAACGACGGCGATGTGATCGACGGCGAAGTCCGCGACGCCTGATCCCCTCAATGCAACAAAACGGGCGACCGATCCATCCGGGTTGGTCGCCCTTGTTTTTTTCCTTTAAATCGAACGTCAGAAGTGAGAATGTAGCAATTTCCACCAGAAATAGGGGCAGAACCTCTTGACAAAACCCTTTATTTTTCATATACTATATTTACTAACACGTGTTAGTAGGCGAGGCTTATGCAGAGAAAACGAGTCACCAGTTACGAGGTTGCTGAAAAATCGGGGGTATCCAGGACCACGGTCTCATTGGTCCTGAACAACGTTCCCGGCATCAGTATCAGCGATAGCACACGCCAGCGTGTCCTCCAGGTTGCTGAAGAATTGAACTACCTTCCAGATTCCAGTGGGAGAAAACTGGCCAGCGGAAGGTCGAATACGCTCGGATTGGTCCTCCGCCAGAGTCATGAACAGGTCTTTGCAGATGCATTACTCCCCCAGGTGCTGTTGGGCATTGAGCAAGCCGCCGCCGAGCAGGGCTTCCAGGTCCTGCTGAAACCGCTGGAACCGGATGATGATGGCTATAAGCGCTTGGTCCTCGAGAACCACGTGGATGGCATTATTCTGTCGGGGCCTCGCCAGGCTGAAACCGAAATCATCCGCTTGCACCGGGAAGGGCTCCCGGTCATGCTCATGGGCCAGCTCCCCGGGAGCGGTCTTCCGTTCGTGGATATCGACGCGATAAACGGTTCCGCCCATGCCGTCGAACATCTGATAGAACATGGTCACCGGCGCATTGCCATGATCACCAATGCGAGCCTGGAATACACCTCCGCCCAACAGCGTCGTATGGGCTATCAGGAATGCGCTGAATGAAGCGGGAATTGAACTGGACGATTCCCTGATACAGGAAGGCACCTATACCCCGGCAAGTGGATTTCATGGCCATGGAAAAATTGCTGGGTTTCTCCCCGCGCCCGACCGCGGTCTTCGTCGCCAGCGACGTCGTCGCCCTGGGTGCAATTCGGGCCATCAAGCAGGCCGGGCTGAATATCCCACAGGACCTCGCCGTAGTTGGTTTCGATGATATTTCCCTGGCATATTATTACGATCCTCCCTTGACCACCATCCACATCCCGGCTTATGGGCTTGGCTGGGCCGTTGGGGAACGTCTGGTGCGCCTCGTTCAGGGTGAACCCTCGATCAAGAAGGCGTGTTGCTCGAATCCGAGCTGGTCATCCGTAAGTCAAGCTGTTAAAAAATACGATTGCTTTGCCAATCGTATTTTTACTTTAGTTTATTAACACGTGTTAGTTCTTACAAACATGTCACTCTGATTGATACCTGCTATTTTCTCCGGAAAGGAGGTGGTATAAAATCGAATGAAATAATCTTCCAGACGGAAACGATTTGATCAAACCCATTTCTCAACTTTCAAGGAGGATTACTTTATGAACGCTCGATCTATTCGGATCATCGGCTTGCTGGTCGCTGCACAAGCTTTGATTGCTCCGCAGCCTGCGCACCAGCAGCCACCCCCACGCCAGCCCCAGTTCAGCCTACGTGCACCGCCACCACGGCGCCCGCTGCTCATCGATTGCAAGGGCGCCGCTCCGGCGATACCATTTCCGTCGCCTACCAGTGGTCCGGGAGTCGAGGAAGCCAGCTTCAATACCATCGTCAAGCCGCTCGAGGATGCCTGCGGTATCAAGATCAATGGCACTTCCACCCGCGATGCCTCCGTGCTTGACACCATGGTCAAGAGCACCCCTCCGGATGTGCTCTTCTGGCCGGACTTCTCCCCGCTCAAGCTGTATACCAGCATGCTGCTGCCCCTCGATACTGTGGGCGGCATCCAGTCGAATTATGCTTCGTACTGGATCACCATGGGCACGGTCAATGGCAAATGGCTGGCCATCCCGGCCAAGGCTGACCTCAAGACGATCATCTGGTACAGCCCCACCCAGTTCGCCGCGCTCGGTTACACCGTCCCGACCACTTTCGCCGACCTGCAAACCCTGGTCGATAAGATGGTGGCAGACGGGCACGTGCCGTGGAGCATGGGCTTCAATAACGGCGGTGCAGCGGATGGCTGGACCGGCTCGGACTTCATCCAGGATATCCTGCTGGCCACCCAGGGGCCGGATTACGTCAACGGCATCATCGCCGGGACCGTGCCATACAATGACCCGGGTGTGGCCGCGGCCTATCAAATCTATCAAAAGTGGGCTTCCGATCCGAAGTACACCGTCGGTGGAGCGAACGGCACGGTCAACACCAAATTCCT
Organism: uncultured Chloroflexia bacterium; assembly: GCA_963746015.1. Taxonomy (GTDB): domain Bacteria; phylum Chloroflexota; class Anaerolineae; order Anaerolineales; family Villigracilaceae; genus UBA877. The sequence continues at coordinate 382,789 of CAVUZS010000011.1, read as the reverse complement.
GGATGCCATCTACAAGGTCTTCTCCAACCCGCCCGAGGCGTTGATGGTCAAGCAGTCCGGCTTCGCCGGCGGCTCCATCGCCACGCAATATCCCAATCTTGAAATATGGCACCGATTATGATTTCTTCCAGTTCCCGGGCGCCAAGGGCATGCAGGGCGGGGCCGACTTCATGATGGCCTTCAGCAACAAGCCGGCTGCCCAGGCCCTGATCGCCTACGTGACCGGTACGGTCGGCGGCCAGAATTGGGCCAAGGCCAATTTCAGCGTCTCGCCCAACAAGAATGCCAATCGGCAACTATACCGACCCGCAGGAAATCAAGTTCGCCCAGATGCTGGCCAATGCTTCCGGCTTCACCTTCGATATTGGTGACGCCCTCGGCGCACCCTTCAACGATGCCGAATGGAAGGGCATCGTCGCAGTTGTCCAGGGCGCGGATATTCCCACCACCCTTGCGACAATCGCAGCGGCTCAGAAACAATCCATTAAATAAACCACCGAGTCGTTCAAAAGCTGGGGCATGCCCAAAACATGCCCCAGCCGTTATTCTTGCATGAAGGAGGAGGATTATGGTCCCAAGGATCATGAAGCAAGGACGCCTGGCCCCGTGGTTGTACCTGCTCCCGGCCCTGGTGCTCATGACGGTCTTTATCGTCTATCCCACCATCGGCACTTTCCGCCTGAGCCTGCTGGATGCCACCAGCACCCATTCCGCTGCCACCACCTGTACCGCCGGCCAACCCTGTTGGGGAGTTCTTGAAAACTATCGTTACGCCCTGACCAATCCGGACATGCTGCTGGCCCTGCGCAACAACGCCCTGTGGCTCCTGTTGATGGTGCCCGGGACGATCGCCGGAGGCCTGTTCTTCGCGCTCCTGGCCGACCGGGTGCGCTACGAGAGCATCGCCAAGGCGATCATCTTCATGCCCACCGCGATTTCCTTCATCGGCGCCGGTATCATCTGGCGCTTTGTCTATGATGTCGAATCCGGCGGCGGCCCCCAGATCGGCCTCTTGAACGCCATCATCGTCGGGTTGGGCGGCAAGGCCGTAACCTGGCTGAGTGACCCGGCCATCAATAACTTTTCCCTGATGCTGGTGGGGGTCTGGCTGTGGGCTGGTTTCTGCATGACCATCCTGTCAGCCGCCATCAAGGGTGTCAATGCGGAAATCCTGGAGGCCTCGCGCGTCGATGGCGCCAACGAATGGCAGGTCTTCTGGGAGATCCTGTTCCCGAGCATCCTACCGACGATTGTCGTTGTGACCACTACCATGGCTATCATCATTCTTAAGATTTTCGACGTGGTCTTCGTCATGACCGATGGCAATTTCGGCACAGAGGTCATTGCCAACCGCATGTTCCAACTGATCGTGACCAATGCCGGCCAGTCGACCGCCATCGCCGTCATCCTGATCGTCTTGACGATCCCGATCATGATTTTCAACGTCCAACGCTTTCGTAAAGAGGAGGCAGCCCGATGAAACCATTGGCCAAGTTCAAGTCGATTTTTCAGCAGGGTGCCCCTTCACCTGGCCGTCATCCTCATGTGTGTGCTGTGGATCATCCCGACCCTGGGGTTGTTCGTAACCTCTTTCCGGTCACGCCAGGCAGTCGCCACCACGGGTTGGTGGCAGACCTTCCTGCCCCAGCCGCAGGCGGTCGGGAAACCGCAGTACACACAGTATTGCTCGGCCTGTCATGGGGCCAACGGTAAGACGCTCCCGGCCGCCGACCTTTCCAGCCCGACCCTGGTGAACCAGTACCCAAGCGCAGCCAGCCTGCTGCTGATGTTGCGCAAGCCGGTCAACGGAGCGCCGCACCTTCCCAAAACCCCTCTACCAACGACTCCCACCGCCGCGTTGAATACCCTGACCCCGATTGTGACGTACCTGCAAACCCTTTCAGGCCAGGGCCAAAATACCAGCCGGCTGACCATTAGTAACTACGTGGATGCCATTGTCGGTTACAAGGGTATCAATAATTATCTCCTCCGACTGCCAGGCCAATCTGGCCAGTACCAAGGCGGTCTTCAACTGCAACCTCAGCGACGTAGCCAATCCGGCCGGCATGGGCACAGCCTTGATCAACACCCTCATCGTCACCATTCCGACCACCCTGCTGGTGATCGTCATTGCCGCGCTGGCCGCGTATGCCTTCGCCTGGCTGGACTTTAAAGGACGCCAATGGCTGTTTGCCCTGTTGATCGGGCTGCAGATCGTGCCCCTGCAGATGTCCCTTGTCCCCATCGCCCAGTTATATGTAAAGCTCAACATGCAAAGCACCTTCCTGGGCATCTGGCTTTTCCATACCGGCTTTGGCTTGCCGTACGCCATTTACCTGATCCGTAACTTCATCGGTTCCCTGCCGCGCGAGATGTTCGAGTCCGCCTACCTGGATGGCGCCAACCATTGGACGGCCTTCCGTCGCCTGGCTTTGCCGCTATCGATGCCGGCCATTGCCTCTCTGGGTATTTTCCAGTTCATCTGGGTCTGGAACGATTTCCTGGTGGCCAAGATCTTCCTCTCCACCCACCCTGTTTTGACCGTGCAGATCACCAACCTGATCGACCCGCGCGGCCAGAACTGGCACATCCTGACCGGCGCAGCTTTCCTGTCGTTCATCATCCCGATGATCGTATTCTTCTTCTTCCAGCGCTCCTTCGTGCATGGGCTTACGGCGGGCTCCGTGAAGGGCTAAATTTTATTGGGATTTATCCATGTCCGATTCGCTTTGGTATAAAAATGCCGTCTTTTACGAGGTCTACGTTCGGGCCTTCTACGATAGCAACGCGGATGGCCACGGCGACCTGAACGGCCTGGCCCGGAAACTCGATTACCTGCAGTCCCTGGGAGTGGATTGCCTGTGGTTGTTGCCGATCTACCCCTCCCCGCTCAAGGATGACGGCTACGACATTTCGGATTACACCGGCATCCATCCGGATTATGGCACCCTGGACGACTTCAAGAACCTGCTCGAGGCTGCCCATGCCCGTAATATCCGCCTCATCATGGATCTGGTGATCAACCACACCTCCGACCAGCATCCCTGGTTCCAGGCAGCCCGCTCCGACCGGGGCTCGCCGTACCGCGATTACTACGTCTGGAGCGACACGGACAAAAAATACAGCCAGGCGCGCATCATTTTTGTGGATACCGAAAAATCGAACTGGACCTGGGATGAGGCCGCCGGCCAATATTTCTGGCATCGCTTCTACAGCAGCCAGCCGGATTTGAACTTCGACAACCCGGCGGTACGGGCCGAGTTTCTGCGCATCATCCGCTTCTGGCTCGACCTGGGCGTGGATGGCTTCCGGGTGGACGCGGTGCCGTACATCTTCGAGCGGGAGGGGACCAACTGCGAGAACTTGCCGGAAACGCACGCCTTTCTCAAGGAAATCCGCGCTTTTGTCGATCAAAACTACCCCGGGCGGCTTTTGTTATGTGAGGCCAACCAGTGGCCACAGGAGGTGCGTAGCTACTTTGGGGATGGGGACGAGTTCCACATGGCTTTCCATTTCCCCCTCATGCCGCGCATTTTCATGGCCCTACGCCGGGCGGATGCATCTCCGGTCAAATGGGCCCTGTCGCATACCCCCTCCATCCCCGGGAATTGCCAGTGGTGCACCTTCCTCCGCAATCACGATGAGCTTACCCTTGAGATGGTGACGGAAGAGGAGCGGGGTTGGATGTGGGAGGAATACGCCCCCGACCCGCATATGCGCCTGAACCTCGGCATCCGCCGCCGTCTGGCTCCCTTGCTGGACAACGACCCGCGCAAGATCGGCCTGGCCTTCTCCCTGCTCTTTACACTGCCCGGCACCCCGGTCATCTATTATGGAGACGAGATCGGGATGGGAGACAACCTCTCCCTCCCGGATCGGAATGGTGTACGTACCCCCATGCAGTGGGAGCCGGGTTTAAATGCAGGCTTCACGGATGCCAGTGCCATATATTCCCCCGTGGTCAGCGATCCCCCTTATCACCCCGAAAAGGTGAATGTCCTGGCTGAGCGCGCTGAAATGGGGTCGCTTTGGTCACGCCTCCGGGCAATGATCGCCGTTCGTAAAAGTCAGCCGGCCCTGTGCTGTGAGCCCCTGACGTGGTTGGATGGCGGGACTCCCGCCGTGATTGCCTACCTGCGCGGTGAGGGCCGGGAGCGCATTCTCATGCTCCATAATCTCAGCGCCGTTCCCCAAAACGCCGTCTGTTCCCTGCCAGTGGCTGCGCGCGGTAAGATCACGGACCTCCTTACCGGCCAGGGCTTGGGCAAAACCCGGGGGAAGGTATCCCTGCCTCTCCAGCCCTATGAATACCGTTGGCTAATGTTTTCCTCTTGACCGATCGCCAATCCGGCGCAGGCTTTCCAACTCTGCTGGCGGCAATGGGATCGGCGTGCCAAAAGCCTGGCTGATCCACAGGGTGTAGGCTGCATGTTCCATACGCTCTATGGCGATCAGTGCTTCCTCCAGGCTGCTTCCCACGGTCAGGCTTCCATGATGGCTGAGCAGGATGCAATCATGGGTGCGGATTAGGTCATGGATGCTGTCAGCTAATGCTTGCGTTCCCGGCGTTGCGTAGGCTGCAACGGGAATATCTCCCAAAGCGGTCAATACTTCCGGAATAAATTCCACCGGAAAGGCTTTTCCGGAAATGGTCAGTGCAGTGCTGATCGGAGGATGGGCATGGATGACCGCATTGACCTCCGGGCGTTGCCGGTATGCTTCCAGGTGCATCAGTACTTCAGTAGTTGGTTGCAAGCCTTTCCTGGCTTGGTGCACTTTCCCATCCATATCGATCACGATCAAGTCTTCGGGGCTCATGGCACTTTTGTACACTCCGCTAGGAGTGATCAGAAATAAGTTACTTTCCAGGCGGGCAGAGATATTTCCATCGCTCGAACGGATCAATCCGCGTTCCGCCAGGATCTGGTTGACCCTGATCAGTTCATTGCGCAGGGTAGGCTCATCAGAATTCATCAGCTATGCCTCAAATCCATAAGTTTACAATTATAGCAGGAGCGCAAACTTCAGCAGTACCAAAATTCCAAACTATAAGACTAAAGAAGTATAATCCCACCTATGTCGAAACGAATCTCTTTAACGGTAAAGATCCTGCTTGGCCTGGCGGTGCTGGTGCTCCTCGCCGTGGCCCTGTATTTCGTCCCCCCCATCCATGCAAAACTGGCCTGGCGTCTGAACAATGTGCGGGCGAGCGTCATCTATTTCTTCAGCCCACCCCAGGATGTGGCTTTCCAACCCCGTCGATACAGCGCAATCCACGCCGACGGCCACCCTGCCCCCCACTGCCACGTTAACCCACACACCGCCCCCGACCGAAATGGCTTCAGCCACGCCTACCATCACATCCACGCCTGTCCCGGGTTCGGTCATCCTCACCAATGTTCCCTTCGTGGACCAGATGGGCCGCTACAATTACTGCGGGCCGGCCAACCTGACCATGGCGCTCGAATATTGGGGTTGGAAGGGCGATCCCACCTCGAACTCTGGCGCCGCGCGACCAGATCGCGGCAGTCATCAAACCGGGCGAGAACGATCCCAGCCTAAAATTTCGTCGATCGCGGCCAGTCGGATGTGAACGTGATGCCGTATGAGATGGTGGATTTTGTCAATCAAAATACCACCTACAAGGCCTTGTTCCGCTATGGCGGCGACTGCCGACCTGCTCAAGCGCCTGATCGCGGCCGGGTTCCCGGTCATCACGGAAAAGGGCATTTACGAACCCCTGCTGCCGGAGAATACCGTCCAGTGGGGCGGTCACTATGCCTTGACCACCGGCTATGACGACACACAACAGAATTTCACCTGGCAGGATTCCTATCTGCCGCTGCCCACCTCGGTTGGCAAAGATACCAAGACCTCCTACGCCGATTATCTCTCAGGCTGGCGCGCCTTCGACTACGTTTTCATCGTCGTCTATCCGGCCGATCACGAAACGCAGCTCGACCAGGTGCTCGGTCCGTGGGCCGACCAGTACTGGGCCGCCCAGCATGCCCTGGATATTGCCAACCAGGAGATCCAGAGCCAGACCCTCACCGGCAATGACCTGTTCTTTGCCATGTTCAACAAGGTCACCAGCCTGGTCAACCTGCAAAACCCGGATTACGGTCCGGCCGCGGCCGCCTACGACCAGGCCAATGCGTATTTTAATAACACCCTCAGTGTCAGCGATGACAAACCACTCCCTTATCGCATCATGTGGTATGAGACCGCTCCCTATTATGCCTATTACTTCACCGGCCGCTACCAGGATGTCATTAACCTGGCGGAAGCCAATCTGAACAGGATCATGGCCACCCGCTCGCTCGAGGAAAGCTGGTTCTGGCTGGCCCGGGCCGAATATGCCCTGGGCAACTATGACACCGCCTATGCCGATATGCGCAAGGCGCTCTACTATCCACCCCGGTTTCCAACCCGCCCTGGATATGTTCGCGCTCTGGGGAGTTAGTCCGTAGATCGAATAGTCTCATAGTCTAATAGTCACATAGTTGCACTGATCTCTGACTGCCGAACTATCAAACTATCAGACTATCAGACTATCAGACTATCAGACTATGAAACTCTTACATTTTGCCGACGCGCATATTGACATGGCCAACTATGGCCGCCACGACCCCGAAACGGGCCTGCCGTTGCGCGTGCTGGATTTCCTCAAATCCCTCGATACCATCATCGATACCGCCATCGCGGAAAAAGTTGACCTGGTCATCTTTGCCGGGGATGCCTACAAGGACCGCTCCCCGGCGCCCACTTTTCAGCGCGAATGGGGCAAGCGCATCATCCGCCTTTCGCAAGGCCGGCATCCGCACCCTGCTGCTGGTCGGCAACCATGACCTTTCCCCGGCCATCGGGCGCGCCAACGCCATCCAGGAATTCGAGACGCTGGATGTTCCTCATGTTACCGTGCTGTCCAGGCCCCAATTCCTCTCCGCAGAGAACTTGGCCTGCCTGCCCAGGTGATTGCCATCCCGTGGGTGTCACGCTCCGGGTTGGTGGCAGCCACCGATGCCAGCGCGGCGGATAGCTCCGAGGTTTTTACAAACATCGAGGAACGCCTGACCGAACTGGTGAATGGTTGGCTTGAACAGGCCGACCCGCATCTGCCAACCATCCTGACCGCCCACGCTTCCGTCCAGGGCGCGAAATACGGCTCCGAACGGACCGTCATGCTGGGTGCGGACCTGGTCCTGCCCGGCTCGCTGGTCCGGGATGAGCGGCTGGATTACGTGGCGCTGGGCCACATCCACAAGCCGCAGGACCTCAACGAGAACGCCCACCCGCCGGTCATCTATCCCGGCTCGATCGAGCGTGTCGATTTTGGCGAGGCCGGGGATGACAAGTTCTTTATCATCGCCGAGGTCGAAAAAGGCCATACAAAGGTCGAGTGGCGTCAATTGACCGGCATCCGCCCGTTCATTGACCGGTTTATTCAACTCGAGTCGCCTGAAGATGTCACCGCCGCCCTCAAACGTGCTTTGCCCGCCCCGGAGCAGTTGGCGGATGCCATCGTCCGCCTGACCGTGGACTATCCGCGCGAGTGGGATACGCTGATCGACGAACCGGCCCTGCGGCGCTATGCCGAGGCTGCCTTTGAGTTCCACCTCATCAAGCGTCCGCAGATCGAGTCCCGCATCCGCCTGCCGGCCGACCAGACCGTCAGCAGCCTCAGCCCGCTCGAACTGCTCGACCAGTACTGGCGGGCCAGCAAAGCCGATGATGCCGAGACGCTCCAGAAGCTGGCCAAAGAAATCATCGAAGAGGAGTAGACGCGCAATCTGGAAAAGAAAAAAAGTCAAAAACCTTCGTGATCCTTTGTGGCCCTTTTGTGGTTAAATAAGTGTCCGCCCCGGCGTGTATTTATGTGGAGCTTGCCACAAGCAGTTTACCATTATGATCGGTACGATTTTTGAGGGTTCTCATATCAAGATCGCGAATTGGTTGATGGCAATATATCTGATGTACTCCAGTAAGAAAGGCACGAGCGCCCATCAGTTACACCGGACTTTGGGAGTGATTTATAAAACCGCCTGGTTTATGGCTCATCGAATCCGCCTCGCCATGTCAGAAGAGCCATTATGCTCTATGCTCTCTGGTACGGTAAAAGCAGATGAGGCTTATATAGGCGATAAGGAAAAGAATAAACACGCCAACAAACGGACAGAGGGAACGTAAGGCCGAAGTACAAAGACGAAGACCCCCTTGTGGTATTGGTGGAGCGCGATGGAAATTCACGAGCCATGAAAGTGGTTTTCACCGACTCCAAAACTCTGAAACAGAACCTACGCAAGAACGTTGATAAATCAGCCCGGATTATGACCGACGAGCACAATGCTTATAACGGGCTGGAAACCGAATTCGCCAGTCATGAAACTGTAGATCACAGTAAGGGCCAATATGTGAACGGTGACGTTTATACCAATAACGCCGAGAGTTGGATTGCATTATTAAAACGCGGGATAATGGGCAGCTTTCACCATGTGAACGAAGAATACTTAGACCGCTATGCAAATGAATTTTCTTTCCGCTGGAATAACCGAAAAGTAACGGACGGGGAACGGACAGTAACTGCAATCAAGAGGATTGAAGGAAAGCATTTGTACTACAAAGACCCAACCAAAAAATAGGGGCACGGACCGAAAATTGACAGTTTGACAACGCATTTCAAATAGTCAGCGCCTCTTGACTCTTTGTCAGGAGGCGCTTATACTATCATCGTTCTTGAGGCGTGCTTATGTCTACAACATGATTTGCGGAGTCGGCCTTGAAAAAACCGACGCCAACTCCGCCAAGGAAATTGCGAGGGCCTCGCTCAAGTTTGCAGACTTGAGGTATCGGTCGAGGCCGCTGTGAATGTACATGGTCCGGTGATGAAAATGGCATACATGGTAAACCTGGAATTTACTGCCGCAAGCATACGGGTTCGAATCCCGTCCGGACTATGTTGTATTTGAATTCTAGCATATATGCCCAGGAGCGTCAAGTTTTAAGGAGTCTTCGATGACTACTACCGATGTTATACAAATACGAAAACGAAGTCCCACGTTCTCATTTTATAGTATCAAGGAATGTGTTGACCTTATTAGTAAACTAAAAAAACAAATCGAATATACCGAGGTGGCCGCAGAATTTGCAATACGAAAATTGAACATGAGCCCCAAGAGTAGTTCTGCAAAAAGAGCAGTAGCATCTCTTTTGAATTATGGTCTTCTTACCTCAAAGGGCGAAGGAGAAGGAAAAACTGTTAGGCTTTCTGAGACTTCACGTAGAATCTTATTGGGTGTCGGTAGCGACCAAATAGATGCTTATCGGAAAGCCGCGCTCAACGACGGTATGATGATGGAGATTTGGAATCTTTGGAAGTGGGATTTGCCGAACGATCAAGAAACTATAATATCCAAGTTAAAACTAAACTGGCAATTCAGAGATGATGCTGCCGAAAGATTTCGCGCATGTGATTCAAGAGAATTATGAAGCTGCCAACCTAAAGGATTTTTCCGGGACCCCTACTCTAATAGACGAAAACAAAAATCAAGACAAAGAATCTCAAAATTATTCTCAACATCCTTCGCTTAACCCTAACCGTTCTAAACAATCAGACGAAATACAGTCATCCATGCGTAAGGCCAACCTGCTTTTGGGTAATAATCGGGAGATATTGATATATGTTCCGGATGATCTAACGGAAGAAGAATTTAATCGTATTCCATCATGGTTGGATATACAAAAGTATGGACTCTTGGGAGACAACAACGCCAAAGAATAAAGATAGCGAGGAAAAGAAAGCCACTAACGAAAAATCAGTCTCTTTATCTCTCCTCAATTTCAAAGAGGCTCTAGCCGCGTTGCTAAAGGTCAAGCCAAAGTCAAAGGAAGAAAAAACCAGCGACTAATTTCGCCGTTATATAACGCCCAAGTATGGCAGAAATAAGATGGACGACAAACCAGATACAATCTATGCCTTCATCGACAGCCAAAATCTAAATCTTGGAGTAAAAAGCCAAGGTTGGAATTTGGATTGGCGTAAATTTAGACAATATTTACGGAATAAATATGGTGTCACTAAGGCATATTTGTTCATAGGTAACAAACCTGGTAATGAAAAACTCTACGAAAGTCTCGAAAGAAAAGGGTTTATCGTTATACTAAAACCGACTATAGAATTGCCCGATGGAACAGTCAAGGGAAATGTCGACGCAGAATTAGTATTGCATTCGATGATTCAGTATCCCAATTATTCTAAGGCAATAATCGTTTCAGGAGACGGGGATTTTTACTGTTTGGCTGAATATTTAGAACAAAATAATAAGCTTCTTCACCTAATAACTCCCAATGAAACATATTCTCATATTCTAAGCCGATTTTCTGGATTTATTGTCCGCGTTGATCAACTGAGGCGCAGCCTAGAGCGAATATAAAAAAAGACCGGCATCGGCGGTCGGTCGAAACCTTAGGCCTATCCAGTCATCGTGATATATACATAATAGCAATTTTTCAACCATTTGTCAATACACTTTAAACTTTCTGTCACAACTCTAATAATTCTAAATTGCGTTTGCGAAGTATATCATTCCCTAAATATTTTTGCACAAATAAAATTTCACTGATAAGGCTTTCTTCCCCATGCGCTGGATCTATCTTTCCCCTCACTTCGACGATGCCGTGCTTTCCTGCGGCGGTTTGATCTTCGAGCAGTCCCGCCAGGGTGTCCAGGCCGAAATCTGGACAATTTTTGCCGGGGACGCCCCCGCCGGCCCGCTTTCGCCGCTCGCGCTGCGCTGCCATGCCAGTTGGGGCATCCCGGATGTGCATGAACTGGTGGCAGCACGCCGCGAGGAAGACCAGACGGCTGCCTCCATCGTTGGGGCGGAGGTCGCCCGTTTCAGCCTGCCCGATTGCATATACCGTCGCACTGCGGACGGGGAGCCTATGTATCCCGATGAAGTCTTTGTCCCGTTCCATCCCTCCGACCATGATTTGTTTGTTGACATCGCGGCAGCCCTGGCGGCCGAATTGGAACCGGACGACACGCTTATCTCCCCGTTGGCGATCGGTGATCACGTTGACCATCGCCTGGCGCGCCTGGCTGCCGAACGGCTCAAGCGTCCACTACTCTTTTATGCCGATATCCCGTATGTGTTCCGCAACCCTGAAATGCTCGAACCTGCCACCCAAGGGATGGTTCCGGGCCTGCTCCCCATTTCAGAAGAAGGCCTGGGTGCCTGGGTGAAAGGAGCGGCTGCCTACCGGACGCAAATGGCCCTGCTCTTTGAAACAGGGGCAAAAATGCGTGAGTCGCTGCATGTGGAGTGGGAAGCCAAGTGCGGAATTCGCCTGTGGAAATACGCCGGATAACCGGGCAAAAAGTAGCATGATTCGGTTGGAAGCCTGCAATTCGTCTGCCCACGTGTAGTCCTGTCACGAAAAAGCCATTATCAATTTTCCAAACGAAGAATATAATAGGTGCCGTTGGGATTTTCCGTTTTCAATAGAGAAAAAGCCATGGGAGTGCTGGGCGGACAATGTTTGCTCGGCACCCCCTGTTTTCTTTATCACCGCGGCGATTCCAAAAATGCCTGAATTTGGATACCATCTTTTCGGTGCAAGGAGGTCCCCGTGACCGCTCAAGAACTGTTGGATGCTCTCAACAAAGCCCAGGATGAGACTGGCCTGGATCAGGTTGCTGTATGGGCATTGTCCGAATATTTACAGCGAGCCTGGAAAGATATACCTGGCAGGAATATCCGGCCCTTCGATTTGGGCAAAGCGTTGAGCGATTTCTATGTGGATCTATCCCAGCACCGGCTTCCCGAGAAAATAACCAAGCAAACCCCCCAGACGGAAACGCAGTTGCGGAAATTCTTCGGCGCGGCTGGGGGCGGCCTGTCGCAGTTTTGGGCGCAGTGCGTTGAGATTTGGAGCGTTGCCCTGGAACCGTACCCCGCGGTTGCCAAAGAAGTGAAGAAATATTTTGATATGCTCCTGCAGTCAAGCCTGCCCGGAAAACGCCCCGAATCCGCGGCCGCACCTGTTGAACCACCCGCTGCGTTTCCCATGCCTGCCGCCCCCGAATTGCCCGCCGAGCCGCTCGCACCTGCTGCCGCTGAACCGGTTAAAAGACCGGAGCAGGCGCAAATTCCGGCTCCCACCGCAAGCGAAAACGTGCCCGTGACCCCCACACTTGCGCCCGCGTCCAAAGACGAACCGGGAGCGAAGGTGTCCCCCAGGAATGCCTACCTCGTCCTGCAAGGCACCCGGGTCATCCCGCTCAACCAGCCCTTTATAAAGATTGGGCGCCAGTTGGATAATCATATTATCCTGGAAGACCCGCGCGTTTCGCGCGCCCATGCACAAATAAAACTGATCAATGACCGTTTCGTGATTTTCGATCTGAACTCGACCGGTGGAACATTTGTCAATGGCCAGCCCACCAGCCAGTCGGTTCTTTATCCAGGCGATGTAGTCTCGCTGGCAGGTGTTGTCTTCATTTTTTCCCAGGAAATGCCTGCCAAACCGGGTGATGTGAAAATCATTGAATTGGGAAGCCCCTTCGCCGCCGACCGGCCAACGGCAGTCGTGCACAGGGAAGAGATAAAACCGCTAAAGGAAACCGGTACGGACAAATATCCCGATTTACCAAAGACGGGTCCGTTAAAGTAGATTTGCTGAATTGGAACAGCCCATATGTTGGAGAGGCAAGGTGTCACCTGAAGAAATGGTCTCCCCTTAAAGCACTAACTGGAACCAGATCATCAGCCCGCACAGCAGCGCCAGCATGACCACCGGTTCGACAATTGCCTGGCGGAAGGGATGCCCATCGGCCAGGCTGACGGCCAAGGCGGTCAGCGCGTACAACGGGCCGAGCAATGCCAGCCCGAAGCGGACGGGAGTCAATGGCATGTAATACAGGGCGGCGCCCAGTTGGACGATGATCACGGCAATGCCAATCGCCCAAGGTCGTCTCCCAGCGTTCGTTCAGGCGCAGGTGCAGGGTCCGCAGGGCCACCAGGCCGCCGCCCAGAAAGAGCGCCGGGGCCACCAGTATCAGGCGGGCATTGGAAGCTTTCAAGCGCAACTGCCAGGATCAAGAAGATGACGAAGGCCAGCACCGTCAAAATGGCCGTCGCGAACGGGTAACGCGAGTCGGCCGGGTCCACGGCCACAAATTCGGCAAAGAAAACCACCAGCAGGATGGCTGCGCCCAGGCCGAACCCCAGCCACCAGACGGCTGTCGGCGGCAGGGTATACAGGGCTACGCCGATCACCAGCACGGTCAGCGTGGGGAGCAGCCAGTGCTCACGGGTTTCCCCTTTTTCCAGGGAAGGGTGCGTCCGCAGCAGCCAGTCCACGCCGGCAGCGGTCAACCCGGCTGCCAGGAGCACGATCAGCGTATCCAGGTTGAGACTTAAGGTCAAATACAGCCCGATCAGTGCGATGGTAAATCATACTGCGGTGCGCTGATGACGCGCGTCAGGGCAAAAGCCAGTAATACCACCGCGGTCAATATACTGACCCGTGTCGGGTCCGGTAAGTAGCGTTTTTCGGTCATCCGCTGGATTGTACCTCAAATTCCTTCCTTCACCTTCAATTCCTCCCCACCGGGAAGTGCGCCCGCAAAGATGGAGGCCGGGTGAGGGCGACAGAAAAGGAGAATTATGGATAACACCAATTCATTATACGAAGGCCGTCTGGTCCGGCTGGGGCCGCTTGACCATGAAAAAGACCCGCCGGTTGTCGCCCGCTGGACTCACGACCCGCTCCTGCGTTCCGTGCTGGCCGGGGTGGCCCGCCCGTTATCGGCGGAGGCCGTCCGCAGGCTGTTGGAAAAGGTTGAGAAACAGATGGAGGAGACCAAGAACCTCTTCCACTTTCACCTTGCGTACCCGGGATGACAACCGGCTGGTCGGGCTGGCCAGGATCTTCTGGATCGATTTCCACAATGGCACCGGGGTGCTGAACCTGGGAGTTGGCGACGCATCCGACCGCCGGCATGGTTATGGGTCCGATGCGTTGGACCTGCTCCTGCGCTTTGCCTTCAATGAATTGAACCTGCACCGGCTGTCTGCCTGGCCGAGTGCGGATAACCTCCCATTCATCCACATGGTCGAGAAAGCCGGTTTCGAAGAGGAAGCCCGCCGCCGTGAGGCCTCCTTCCATGATGGCAGCTATTGGGATGTGCTCCACATGGGCCTGCTGCGCACGAAATGGGAGAAAAAATGATGAGCACCGGATTGTTTCAAGGCAAACTCGTCCGCCTGTCCAGCGAGGATCCGCAGATCATGGCCGAGGCCTTCGCGCGCTGGAATCAGAACTCCGAGTACTTCCGCCTGCTGGATAGCGACCCGGCCCACCTCTGGTCAGCCAACAAATTCAAGGAATGGTTCGAAAAGGATCTCGACTCCACCTTGCCGAATGCCCTGCTCTTTGCCATCCGGACACTGGCCGATGATAAGCTCATTGGTTTCGTCGCCTTTGACGGGATCAACTGGACCGACCGCGACAGCTACGTAGCCATTGGCATCGGTGAGCCGGATTTCTGGGGCAAAGGCTACGGCTCGGATGCCATGCGTCTGATGCTTCGCTATGGTTTCTCCGAGCTGAACCTGCACCGGGTATCTCTGAACGTCTATGAGTATAACCTGCGCGGGATACGTTCCTACGAGAAATGCGGATTCAAGCACGAAGGCCGCATCCGTGAATTCGTCCTGCGGGATGGCCGCCGCTCCGACATGCTCCATATGGGCATTCTGCGCAGCGAATGGGATCGGCTCGCGCAAAAATAATATGACAAACAGCACAGTTTTTAGCCGGGCGTATACCGATCCGATTGCAACCCATCCCGATTTAGTTAAGACGGAAAAGGGCAAATCAGAGTAAAATCATGTCATAAAGTTTTGCTGAACATTCACCTTAATATAATGGGAGATCCTATGCAATTACGCTGCACGTACTGCCAGACCATGTTCTCCATCAGCCGGGATGAAATGCTTGCCGGGCTGGAACATATGGAAGAACAAAAACAGACCTATTACGACGCCCACTGCCCCAAATGCCGCCGCGCCAACCGCGTGGAGCGCGCCCGGATGGAACGATTCTTCCCGGATTGGAAAAAGGCCATCAAGACCATGGCGAAGGAATCCGCCCAGGCCAGGAGCACGACCGGTGGACCAGCCGCAGCCGTTCCGGAAGCTGCGCCCGCGAGGGGCAGCCTCCTCAAAGGAAAAACCGTCCTCAACCGTTAAGAAAAAAACCGCCGGGGCGAAGAAGAAATGACCATCCGGGCCGTCTTTTTCGACTTGGGCGGCGTGATCGTCCGCACCGAGTTCCAGGCGCCGCGCCAGCACCTGGCGGAACGTTTTGGCATGGAATACGAAGACCTGGTGAAGTTGGTCTTCGATAGCGAGACTGCCCTCCAGGCCAGTGCCGGCCTCATCAGCGAAGATGAGCACTGGGCCGCTGTCCTCCGCAGGTTGCACCTGCCGGAATCGGAGAGCCGGGCCATCCGCGACGAATTTTTCGCCGGCGACATCATCGATCTGAACCTGCTGGATTTCATGCGCGGCTTGCGCGAGCAGTTCAAAGTGGGTCTCATCAGCAACGCCTGGTCGGGGATGCGTTCCTGGATCGTCAGCAAAAAATTTGAGGATGTCTTCGATGCCATGACCATCTCCGCCGAGGCTGGGGTGATGAAACCGGATGCGCGCATCTACCGGATTGCGCTGGAGAAGCTGGGCGTTGCCCCCGCCGAGTCGGTCTTCCTGGATGATTTCCCGGATAACGTGGAAGGTGCCCGGGCGGTTGGCATGGCTGCCATCCGTTTCACCCGGCCCGAGCAGGCCCTGAAAGAACTGCAGCAAATCCTCGCCAATCCCGAATGATCCTGATCGAAGATTCTATTTCCCCCGCCCTCCCCTTGTTCTTAAAGAGGAGGGCGTTCCTTTTCATCAAGTCTTTACAGCCCACTCGGTCTGGTCGCCAGTCACCATCTCCGGCCTGCTGCCTGTTGCTGACACTCGTCCTAGCGCTAATATGCCTCGCCAACCGGAAAAAGCCTTCGGAGAAAGAGAACAAGGAGGCAAATTTGTGTTAAATAAGAAGGGATTTGAAAATCAAGTGCCCAGTCTTATACGAACCAGGTATTTTTTATGTTTAGGCGAATCAGATCACGAGTAATTCCCCGCATGGACAGATTCTCCCCCCATGATGATGCGGGCAGGCATAATCCTATTTAGTTGTCAAATCCTTCAGAGTGAAGGTTTTGTCAAGCCAACCCCCTATGGCAGGTATCTTGTGCAATTCTTCATACTCATATTTTGGTAGCGCCAAACATAAAAAATCTGTTGGTCGAGTTATTGCCACGTATAAGTGTTTAACCTTTTTTTGAATTCTTTCATTCTGCCTGCCTTTTTGTGAGCCAGCTAACATA
Source organism: uncultured Chloroflexia bacterium (assembly GCA_963746015.1). Lineage (GTDB taxonomy): Bacteria > Chloroflexota > Anaerolineae > Anaerolineales > Villigracilaceae > UBA877. The sequence continues at coordinate 366,351 of CAVUZS010000011.1, read as the reverse complement.
GCCAAAATAGCGCTCTTGATATTATGATCATAAAAAAAAGTTTCTAATACGAGCGTAGCAGTATGAGTTTCACCTTTTATTCCAGCAATCGTATTGATTTCAATAGGTATACCGTTGATAGTTCTTACATCAGGTATTTCTTGATTTGGCATTCCAGCGTCGCTGAAAAAAGCTTGGTTGTAGTTCTTAAACCCAGAACTTCTTAACAATTCTTCAAGGTCGGTTTTTATTTTTTTATTTTCTGTTTTGCTTCCAATAATGTCACTATATATTTGCACCAGACCATCAAAAAGATCCCGCCCATGTAAATCTTTAAAATTCATCTCATCTGTTTCCAGCTTTTGCTTAATAACTCTATACGGAAAGGATGTGATATTGCTAACATTCAGTGGTTCCGCCAGTAGGCGTAAAATTCCTGAGAAGAATATATTTACTAGCCACCCGACAGTTTGATGTCATAGGTAGGTACAAAGCGGAACAGAGATAGAAAAGGCATTGGTCAATCTCCTTTGGATATAGCGCAGGCCGATCTGGAAAATGCTTAAATCGCGGCGGTCATTCCGATCGACCAGGTGTCGCAAGCCTTGATGAATGGTACGTCCGCCGACAGAAATCAACCAGACATACAAGATGGCCACCGCGAGTGTCAGGCGAGAGAGACGCAAGAAATCACGTAACATCGTACTTTCCAAATCGAAGCCATGTTTTTTGAAGTCGGCGTGCATTTCTTCGCACCACATCCTGAGCCGGTAATACTTCAAAGCCATCTTGTGGTCGGGCAGGTTAGTGGCTAAACACCAGGGTTCTTCTTCACCGGTTTTCCAGTAGATCAGCAAGTTGGTTGGATAGATTTCGCTGGAGGTCAGGTAGCCAGCACCGAGCCAGTAGCTTTCACCGGCCTCGTGAACGAATCTGCCGAACGGCTTCCACTCGTTGTATTGGTCCAACCAGACACAGGTATCTGATTTTTGGCGTAAAACATAGAACCAGGGCCATTGATCGAGCCATTTCAGGACTTCCACCGAGCCAAATTCGCAGTCACCGACCAGAAAAACGGCTGCACCGACAGGTAAGAGCTTCCTGATATAGTTCAGCAAGGCCAATTGCTTGAAGGCACTGCTGTGTCCACGAACATGGCTGACCCAAGTCCATGCAATCGGGATCGCCCGTTTTCGATATGCCAGACTGACCATGAGCAACTGATGCCCAAAACCAACTTTCGTACCATCCACGATCAGATGGATCTCTCTCAAACAACGCCATTGCGCTTCCAGCCATTGGTGTGCAATCGGCTCATACCATTCTCGAACATTGACTGCCGGGTTGTCCAAGAAACGGCTCAGGCGACGAGCAATGCTCACCAACTTCGCCGGCCCAGGGATCTTTCCGGCTATTCTGCTCAAATAGACCGAGTGACTTTGGTAGATCCCTACAATCAGCCAGACAAAGTTCCGTTGCTGGGTAATTCTTTGGTTTGGCCGCAATTCACAAATTCGTCGCATCCAAGTATGATAGAGTTCGTTGATCGGCATTCCGCATCTCCAAGTATTCGGTTTCGTGGTAGGAACCTAATTTACTCGGTTTTGCTTGCCGATCAACATCTTTTTACAAAACTGTCAGGTGGCTAGTATATTTAGAGAAATATTGTTTTCATTACTTTTAAAAAAGGATTCTTTTGTAATTTTTATCGTAACCTGTAAGGTTTTCGGCCTTCCAATTCTTATATTTGTCGGCTTTATATAAGTAGGCTCATAATGACATATAGTTTGCGGAAATTTTTTATCTTTTAATTCCCCTTGACCAATTTGACCAACAACTTTTATAACCGAATCTTCTTTTAATTTCACATTATCTTGAACAAGTTCTGCAAACTTAGCAATTACTTGCGTAGCGGTATCTTTATCAAAAAGTATTAAGCAGGGATTTGGTTGTTTATCATTATTACAAACAGAAGTAATAATGATTCCACTGAGAGAAAACTTGTTTGCCACCGAACTTATTAAAGGACTACAACGTTGTGTCTCATTGAGGCATAATTCATCATTCCTTTTGGTTGGAAATGGATAAGTAATTGCTTTAGCACCAAAATCAAAGATCTGTTGATCTTCGTCTCCGAATCGCTGAACTATCATTTTTTCGGGATCAAAAATATCTCTCAGCAGTTTTGATTGAAGTTCGTTCGTGTCTTGCGCCTCATCAATCAAGACGACAGGAAATCGATCACGCAATATAACAGCCAAATCTGGATATTCTATAAGTAGTCGCTTAGAAAAGGCTATCATATCATCATGAGTATGATAGCCTTGTTTTGTACACCAAGTTTTTAGACATTTTTGAAATTCCGCGAACTCACCTATGGCGTCAAATATCTGCAACTTACCATCATTATCAATCGACCAACTCAATTTAGTTAAATTCCCACTTTGCGTGTAGTTTTGCCTCAAGAATTTCTTTTTATATTCTCGGTCAAACCTTTTCTCATCAACGATCCAAACAGAATCTAAGCATTTTTGATATCCTACCTCATTGTCAATATATTTGATGAGCATATTTCGTGATTTAAGCCAAGGAATGGCAAGAAATTTATTAAAAAACTCATGAATTGTTCCAACAAAATGAGGGTTCGCAAGAAGTTTACTCGCCTGATTATTTGTCAAACGTTTTTTGATTTCATCCTTTGCTACATTTGTATGCGATAAAACACATATACCTGCGTCGTCCGCTTTCCATCGCTCAATGGCCCAAGCCAGTTTTGTTACAAGAATAGTTGTTTTTCCACTACCAGGACATGAAGGAATATCTACAGATTCCCAACAAGACAAAATTTTAGCTCGAGTGTCACTAGCGTTATCCTTAAGCCCCAATTGCCTCAAAAAATCCTTAGATTCCTGGATTTCAAGTGGCTGCAAAAATGCTAAATCCATAATTAAAAATCCTAGAGTTTTATTGTTTTTTATCTTGCTTATTCGGAATTATGTGGTTAATAGCATTTATTAAGTACTTGGGTAGTTTCATGTCGAGATTAAGTGGCTTGGTTTCCTCCAATATCGAGGCCAGGGCTTGAGCCATTTCAGGCTTCCCTCTTCGAGCTAAATCATCAAATATTCCTTTTGTGGTATTGTTGGGCTCAAATATGTACATTATTTGACTTGCAACTTTTGCATAATTGTTATCAAAATGCTTAAGAAGTTGAGTATATAATTCTTTTCCCTTCTCGAAATATTCTTTTTCACCTTTTAAGTAATATAAGGCTTGTAACAATTCACATGCGAGGTTATTCCCTGCGTTATCCCCTAAGGCTAAATCATATTCCAGTGTCCAATTATCCGAAACAAATGTCTTTACAGGCCCCTCGTTCAAACCGATTTCTCCAGCATCTTGCTTATCATATCCTGCTTCTTGATGAACCTCTTTCATTTCCTTTGGAACAATATCTTTATCCGTGATAATTGCAACTGGAACTCCAAAGTCTTTACCATCCTTGCGGAGAAAAACTTTAGCATAGCGTAAAGCAGCTTTATTCCCGACTTTTACGATAGAAATGCCATTGTCGGTAAGATTTTTGTTCAAGAGCTTGGATATTGTAGGGAGTAGCAATTCTTCCGACTCCCCTTCAACCAAAAGTACACCCCTAGCAAAGAACAGATTTGCTTTTGTAACATCCAAAAAGCGCTCCAAGAACTTTTTGTCATCATCTTTAATTTTCGTTGAAATTAACGGGAAAACGTCACCGTTTTTGACAAAAGCAATGGCATCAATATCAAACTTTGAAGCCAAGTTCGGGCTATGAGTAGTTATGATAATTTGAGCATCATGCAAGGTTGTCAAGTGATGTGCAAGTTTTAATTGTAATTGGGGGTGCAAATGAGCTTCTGGTTCTTCAACCATTAAAACTTAAAGCTTGAATCAAATATAGATAACTCCGCGGCTATAAATAATAAATTACTATACCCAAGCCCTCGATTGATTAAATCTGAGCCATCGGTAAAACCTAAATCCAATCGTTCTAAAATGTTTTTTAGTTGCTGTTGTGACGCTAACCCTAATTTAATATTTATTTCATCGTCTTGAAAAAGCATGTTGATAAGTTCGCGTAATACTTGACCATGTTTTGCCGGATCGGCGGAACGGGCAGTATATTTTGAGAACCCATCATTGAGGCTTTTTTCAAACTCATCTCTCGATTGAATAATCATTTTTTCTTCTGGGGTATTTTTTAACAACCTTGATATAAGAATTGATAGACGAGAGCCCCTTCGTGCCTTTAATTCTCTTTCGGCATCTCGCAAAGGCCTGAGGTAAGTAGTTTTTAATTGCTGGCGAGCATCAAATTCAATTTGTCCACCATTGGCGCCAAACGAAATTCCACTTTTTTTTGCGCCTTTTACCTCTTCTGGTTTGCCGCATAAGAATTTTGTATTTATGGGCCACCTATCATTTCCTGTTAATTCAGATTGCAGGGAAACGTACAGATAAGGTTTCTTTTCTTGTTCCCCTTCATAAGTCAAATATTCAACAAAAGATTTAGCATATTCCCCAAGATCATCAAATTTACAAGTTATTCGAATTTCTTTTGTTCCCCAACGAAAATCTTCCTCAACGATGTACGAAGCTTGCTCTTGAGCCACTGAGCCAAGGGTAAGATGAATAGCATCTACAATAGCAGTTTTACCAGAATCATTTTCCCCGACAAGAACATTAAGACCTTTATTCAATTTCCAATTCAGATGCTTTATGCAACGAAAGTTTTCGATTTGAACTTCGATCAGCTTCATAATTCTCACCCTAGAGCCAATAGTCAAAATTGGAACTATCCAACGCAACTTTATTATACCTTCAAGTTTTAGCGGAGGGGATGGTTCTATCAACCAAAAACTCATTACAAACCATTAAACAGACTTTCAGTAACCTCCCAATTGTCCAGTTATCGCGCTCTCGCGGGGTGACCCCTTCCATCTTCAGCGCCTCCCCCCAATCTAGTCCCGAAATTTTAGTTGGCATACAAATTTTTTAGCATCGAATTTGAAGGAGGCTAGGAGCTTGTCGGGGAGCAGCGTTTCGTGATGTAAAATGCCAGTTTAAACCGCGTAGGGCGCGAAGAATACGAAGTTTCAAAGGTTTTCTTGGCATTCTTAGCGGGCTTCGCGGTAAAAATGTTTTCGGATGGAGTTCTCCGACAGACTGCTAGGTGGAGGTTAATTTTCCGTCAGCGCGTACTCACGCACAGCCACTTTCATCCCGGCCCTGGCCATCTCCTCGGCCTGGCGCAGCATGTTCGCGGCCACGCCTTCATCCGCGTAAGCCTCCCCGCACTTGGGACAGATCCGCACCGGGACGTTGTTAATGGTCAGGCTCACATGCCCGCGTTCGAGCAGCACGGAGGTCCTGCCAGCCATCGTCTCGACCTGGTTGCAAAGGAAGCATTTCATTCTTTCCTGTCCCTGAAGCCCGGCATCCATTGCGCCGGGTCGGGTTCATAAACCGTAATCACCACCCGTTCGCCCTCTTTTGTATTTTCTGCCATGACCACGTGCAAAGGCCTCTGGCCGCGCTTGCTGCCCATCAAACCGCCCGGGTCCGGCATATCCTCGGAATAATCTTCGATCATTTCCCCGGTTTGCAGTACCTGCCGCACATTTTCTACGGAAATCTGCCGCTCGAACATGCGTTGGACGGCATGGATGCGGAAGATCATCGGGTGTGAAGTCATTGGAAGAGTATACACCATTCACCTTCCAACTCACGCCGGTCCGATCGTAAGGCAGGGTAGTTGTCCAAAACAATCGCATCTGCCTTTTTGGCGGCTGGGCCCTGGCACCTTTCCCGGCAGTTCCCCGCCCTCTGCTCTCTTCTCCCCAAATAATTGATCCTCGTTGTTTTGGCATTTTCGCCTCCCCCCACTGCTCTCTGTTCTCCGTTCTCTATTCTCTTCCCTACCCATCACCGTTCCTAGTCGTTTTGCCATTTTCGCCTCCCCCCACTGCTCTCCGTTCTCCGCTCTCTGCTCTCTTCCCTCCCATCGCCCTGAGTGGTTGTCGGTTTCCTTCCTCGCCCATCTGTGGTTTAATATATCCATGGGCACCTTGTATCTCGTCGCCACCCCGATCGGCAACCTGGAAGACCTGAGTCCGCGCGCTCTGCGGACATTGCAAGAGGCCCGCCTCATCGCCGCCGAAGATACACGTGTGACCCGCAAGCTGCTGGCCCATTTCGACCTCCACACTCCCCTGACCAGTTACTTCGAACATAACAAACTGGCCAAGCTCGAACTCGATCCTGTCCGCGCTGACGCAGGGCGACGTGGCGCTCGTCTCGGATGCCGGGATGCCCGCCATCAATGACCCCGGCTACGAGTTGGTGCGGGCCGCGCTGGCGGCTGGACATGCCGTCTGCCCCATCCCCGGCCCGTCGGCTCCGCTGGCGGCCCTGGCGGCCTCCGGCCTGCCCACGGACGCCTTCCTCTACCTGGGTTACCTGCCGCGCAGATCCTCCGAGCGGCGGGCGTTGGCGGATCAGGTTGCTGGCCTGGCCTATACCTTGATCTTCCTCGAATCCCCGCACCGCCTGCTGGCTGGGCTGGCTGATCTCGAGTCTGCCCTCGGTGACCGGCAGATCGCGGTTGCGCGTGAGCTGACCAAAGTCCACGAGCAGGTCTGGCGCGGTACGATCGGCGCGGCGCGCACCTATTTCACTGAAAACGAGCCGCGCGGCGAGTTTACCCTGGTGCTGGCGGGAAAAACGAAGGACGAAAAACAAAAGTGGACGGAAGACAAGGTTATGATCGCCATCAAGTTCGGGCTGAAGTTTGGCGAGTCGCCCTCTGCGCTGGCGAAGCATGTGGCAGAAGAGAGCGGCTGGGATAGACGCGCTGTATATCGTTTAGCCAGCAAAAACAGGAAACCATAACCATTTTCAACGGTCGAATAGATTTACACAAATTCCAATGATTGAAGTGCTGCCCGAAAACGGGTTTGTCTGGCTCCAATCTTTGCTATAATGTATTCACGATGAGCGCTCCAAAGGTCAAAATTCCTCGCAAGGAATTGGCTGAATTCTGCCAGAGACACCATATCAGTAAATTGTCTTTTTTTGGATCAGTGATCCGCGACGATTTCACGCCTGAAAGCGATATTGATGTGCTGGTGGAATTTGCGCCAGGGTATACACCCGGGTTGGCATTCTTTGCCATGCAGGATGAGCTTTCCCAAATCATGAAACATAAGGTGGATTTAAATACCCCAGGATTTATAAGCCGTTATTTTCGGGAGCAGGTGATGAGGGAGGCCCAAATACAATATGTCCAGGCATGAAATAGCCATAACATTACAACATATGCTTGACCATGCCCGAGAGGCGATCCTCCTTGTTCAAGACAAGAGCAGAATCGACCTTGATGAAAACCGCACGCTTAACCTTGCTTTGACGCGTTTATTGGAAATTATTGGCGAGGCTGCAAACCGCATTCCCATTGAATTTCAAATGGAGAGCCACGAGTCCTACAAATTGGTACCAAATTTTAAGTTTTAAAGAGAAAACATGGACCTGGACAACTTCACTTCATTCAAGCAACTCGATCCCCAGAACATGCTGGGCGAAATTGACAACCTGCCCAAACAGTTGCAATCCGCCTGGGAACTGGGCCAGCAGCAGCCTTTGCCGGACAGCCAGGGCATTACCCGTGTCATTATCAGCGGCATGGGCGGCTCCGCCATCGGCGCGGACCTGCTGGCAGCCTATATCGCCCCGCTCTGCCAGCTCCCGGTCATTGTCCACCGCGACTACGGCCTGCCTGCCTGGGCGCATGGCCCGGAGACGCTGGTCATCGCCTCGTCTCATTCCGGCAATACCGAGGAGACGCTGGATGCTTTCGAGGCCGCCATCAAAGCCGGCTGCCGCATCCTGGCCGTTTGCACCGGCGGAGAACTGGAGCAACGCGCCACTGCGCAGCATGTGCCGGTCTGGAAGTTCACCCACGCCGGTCAGCCGCGCGCCGCGGTCGGGTTTTCGTTTGGGCTTTTGCTGGCAGCCTTTGCCCGCATGGGTTCTGATTCCCGGAATCCCGGAGAAGGAACTGCTCGAAGCGTGGCAGGCATGCGCTCCCAGCAGGAGACCCTGCGCGCGCATGTGCCGGTGGCGCAAAATCCGGCCAAGCGCATGGCCGGGCAACTGGTCGGGCGCTGGGTCAACGTCTATGGTTCGGGCATGCTGGCCCCGGTGGCGCGCCGCTGGAAAGGCCAGATGAACGAAATTGCCAAGGCAGGCGCCGGGTTTCGAGTTCCTGCCCGAAGCGGACCACAACGCGCTGGCTGGACTGGAGAATCCCGAAGTCCTGATGCAGACAATGACCCTGTTCCTGCGTGCTCCATCCGACCATCCCCGCAACCATCTGCGCGCCGACCTGACCCGGCAGGGCTTTATGGTCGCGGGCCTGAACACGGATGTCTATAATGCGAACGGGGAATCTCCGCTGGCGCATATCTGGACGGCATTGCACTTCGGAGATTACATGGCCTACTACCTGGCGATGGCCTATGGGATGGATCCGACGCCTGTGGAGGCCTTGCAAAACTTAAAAGCCGCCATGAAAGCGGCCAGATTATAAAGGATGATGAAAGCGCTCCGGCGGGATGGAATCCCGCCGGAGTTTTCTGATTCTCCAAGGCCTTACCGGATCAGCAAGACGATCCCTCCTGCGATCGCCCCCAGTACTGCGCCGGCCGCCACATCCGACAGGTAGTGCAGGCCCATCGCCACGCGTGCCAGCGCCACCAGCGGCGCCCAAACGCACAGGAGCATTGCCAGCCACCCCGGTCCCAATCCGATGGCGAGCACGGCGATCAGGATCGCCCGCGCGGCGTGCCCGGATGGGAAGGAATGCGGGTCGGTGCTGCGGTATATCGCGCCCCATTCGCCCTCCGGCCTGCGGCGGCGGATGGTGAATTTGATCGCCAGCACGATGACCGCCAGGCCAATGATGGACAGGAGCACCGTCAGCGCCCACGGACGCCAGAACGGATTGCCCAGCCACCACAGCAGGGCCAGTCCGGCCCACCAGAACCACGAATCGCCCGAATGCGCCAGGACGGCCGCGACGGTCCGTAATAAACCCGGACGCTCGGCCACCCGCATCTGTGCGGACAGACGAGCGTCCAGTTCAAGCAATCGCTCCCAGCTCACTTTTTAGCCGTTTTTTTCGGAGGTGCTTTCTCTTCCGGGGATTCTGCACTTTTCGAGGCACGCCCGGCCTTTCTTAGCCGTTTTTTCAGATCCTCGCGCATGATCTCAAGTTGGAACAGCTTGTCGACATCCATGCCGACTTCGGCATACGGGCAGACGATGGCTTTGCCGGTAATGTTCAGCCGCGTTCATGATGTTCGTCTCGGCCTTCTCGAGCGTCAATTGGCCGGTCAGGAGCAGGAAGGCCGTATCGAAACCGACCAGCGCGGCCTGCTTCAGCGGGACTCTTGCGGGCATCCGTGATCTTTTCCCACATATCCGTCTCCTCACTCAGCAGCAGGCTGAGGCGGCCCATGTTCATGTCTCCCCCGCATACTTCCATGCCCTTGAGGTGCGTCCAGGTCCGTTTGCAGCCCGGGATAGCGCTTTTCCATCACCTCGCGCTGGATGATATGGTAGTACACATCCAGGTCGGTCTGCATGTCGGTATTTACCACCCAGTCCACCATTTCGCCGGTGATGCCCGGAATATCCGATGAGACCATCAGCACATGCTCGGCTTTCGGGTTGATCTCCTTGCACTTTCCTGGCGCCGGCTTGCAGGTTGTCCACCATCTTGCCCTGGTTGGAGACAAAGTACATTTTCTTGCTGCATTCCAGGCCGCTTTTCTCGGTCAGGCCGACGATGATGACGTTATCAACGGTCTTGGCCTCGCTCAGGGCATCCAGCACCCACTGGATCATGGGCTTGCCGGCCACATCCACCAGCGCCTTGGATTGCCCTTGTGTGGCGGGATAGAGCGGTTCTTCCGGGAGCGGGATTCCACCTGCAGTGACGATTGCATCCATCTTATGACTCCTTTTGAAAAATCAATAAGGGCATCTGGTTCCGTTATGGAAACTCCGTGCCCTGCTTGGTCGGTTAATTCAATTCCTGTAATGACGGTTCGAAAGCCGAGTTTATGTCAGCATTTCCTCGTACTCATCACGCGTCAGGGCCCGTTTCTTGCCCGAAAGGGCGATCAAGGCCGATTCCATCATGTTCGTGCCGAACGAGCGTCCATCCAGTACCGGCGTGGTCGTGACCAGGTATTTCACGCCGCACTTTCGGAAGAGTTCCACATCCTGCGGGCGTGGTGGTGTTCGTGACCACCACTTTGCCTTGCATATCGTCCGGCATGTAGCGCTTGATGTAGTGACAGTCGCCTGCAATCACCGTGGCCCACTGGAACCACTTCGGGTACTTGGGCTTGCGTTCTTCCTGCTTCTCGCCGGTCGGGTAGACCCATTCGAAGGGCAGGCGTCCGGCCATGGGCATGAGCATCCCGGCCAGGGTTTTGATCTGCTTTTCAGTATGCAGAGGGATATTCATACCCAGCGAGAACATGAAATCCCCGAAGGTGCATTCATAACCGGCTTCCACAAACCCGTGCGCCAGCCCCCAGCGGTCCACTCCGGTCATGACAAAGGCTTTCTTCCCGCCATTCTTCTGGATGTAGTCGCCCAGTTTGGCTTCCACAAAAGGCGCCGCTTTTCTTTCCAGGGTGTTCTTCAGGCCGGTGCCATCCACCACGGGCGTTTCTTTGATGAAGCGCACCATCTTCTCGACCGAATAGAGCCGGTACCATTTATCATCCACCATCAGGCCCAGGTCCGCGCCGCCGACGCCAAAGGCATCCACCTTGCCGTCCAGTTCCTTGTATTTGAGCGCCGCGGCTTCCATATCTCCGTCGGTGCCGATGCGCTCGATGCTGATTTCCTCGCCCAGCAAATTGACGGTGACCGCCTTATCGCGCTTGGGCGAGCCAATGCTGATGCTGACTGCACGTTTCATATTGGCATTCTCCTGATAGGATTTTGTGAAGAGAGTATACACCCAACCATATGGTACTGCGTAGAGATTTTGTGTATAAATGTGCTGCTCACCTGGCGAACCTTTGCATGAATTGCAACCCCAAACGCTATGTGGCGTTCCGGAGCCTGAAAATTGGCTCTACAGGCAAATGATTATAATGCTTCTTGCTACCGCACATTTTTGCACACGAATACCCGGTTGGACGGTTGAGAACAACCTGCTCGAACACACTGGTACGGTAGAGAACAATTGCTATCAGGAGGAAACATGACTTTGCGCCGCATTACCCTTGCCCTGTTGATCTTGTATGCCCTGATAACAATCTATTCCATTGTCAGTTCCGCTCTGGGGATTGCGCCATCCCGTTTCCTCACTCCGCTTGTCACCCTGGCCGGTTTTGCCTTTGCCCTTCTGCACGCCGGGCAGCGCGAAGGCTGGGGACGGGCTTTGTGCCTGCTGGCGCTGGTTTTCGTTGTCAGCCTGCTGTTCGAGAGCGTTGGCGTGGCAACGGGATGGGTCTATGGCCCGTATCATTACACCAATCTTCTTGGCCCCAAGTTCCTCGGGCTGGTTCCTTACCTGATCCCGGTGGCCTGGTTCATGATGAGCTATCCGTCCTTCGTGATCGCCGACCGGCTGGTGCCTTCCGGCTGGAAGACGCTGGCAAAGGATACTGGCTGTGGCCGCCGTTGGCGGGCTGGTGATGACCGCCTGGGACCTGGTCATGGACCCGATCATGGTGGCGGGCGGGAACTGGGTCTGGGATGTGAAAGGCGCCTATTTTGGCATTCCCCTGCAGAACTACTGGGGCTGGTGGCTGACCATCTTCACCACCTTTGCCCTGTACCTGTGGCTGTCCGGCAAAGGGGATAAGCCCGGTGAGGCCAGGTTCGACCGGCTGGCACTGGGAAGCTACCTGGTCACTGCACTGGGGATCATCCTCGCTTCCCTGCTAAGCGGAGCAGGTGCTCCGGCATTGATTGGATTTTTTGCGATGGCGCCCTGGGCGGTGGCGGGGTGGTTGAAGTTATCCATTCAATGAAATGGGGAAATTCAATACATAGCCATCCAGCGTTAATCATACCCAGAATCAATCGACTTTCGAAGTCTTTTTGACTTCGGAAGTCGATTCAAGGTAGAGATGACGGGAATCGAACCCGTCTCCGAAAGATACGACCCTATAAATTCTGCGAGCGTCGCGAGTTGGACTCGTCACAACAGGTCACCCAGCCGGCAAACTTCTTTAAAAACACCTAGCAAACTTTCGTTCGAAGTGATACCATACTACCGAAGAAAGTATCCGCAGGGGTACGGCGGTAGAAGCAGGTTTTGTTTGGGGGAAGTCCTAAGTAAACTAGCCACCCGACAGTTTGATGTCATAGGTAGGTACAAAGCGGAACAGAGATAGAAAAGGCATTGGTCAATCTCCTTTGGATATAGCGCAGGCCGATCTGGAAAATGCTTAAATCGCGGCGGTCATTCCGATCGACCAGGTGTCGCAAGCCTTGATGAATGGTACGTCCGCCGACAGAAATCAACCAGACATACAAGATGGCCACCGCGAGTGTCAGGCGAGAGAGACGCAAGAAATCACGTAACATCGTACTTTCCAAATCGAAGCCATGTTTTTTGAAGTCGGCGTGCATTTCTTCGCACCACATCCTGAGCCGGTAATACTTCAAAGCCATCTTGTGGTCGGGCAGGTTAGTGGCTAAACACCAGGGTTCTTCTTCACCGGTTTTCCAGTAGATCAGCAAGTTGGTTGGATAGATTTCGCTGGAGGTCAGGTAGCCAGCACCGAGCCAGTAGCTTTCACCGGCCTCGTGAACGAATCTGCCGAACGGCTTCCACTCGTTGTATTGGTTCAACCAGACACAGGTATCTGATTTTTGGCGTAAAACATAGAACCAGGGCCATTGATCGAGCCATTTCAGGACTTCCACCGAGCCAAATTCGCAGTCACCGACCAGAAAAACGGCTGCACCGACAGGTAAGAGCTTCCTGATATAGTTCAGCAAGGCCAATTGCTTGAAGGCACTGCTGTGTCCACGAACATGGCTGACCCAAGTCCATGCAATCGGGATCGCCCGTTTTCGATATGCCAGACTGACCATGAGCAACTGATGCCCAAAACCAACTTTCGTACCATCCACGATCAGATGGATCTCTCTCAAACAACGCCATTGCGCTTCCAGCCATTGGTGTGCAATCGGCTCATACCATTCTCGAACATTGACTGCCGGGTTGTCCAAGAAACGGCTCAGGCGACGAGCAATGCTCACCAACTTCGCCGGCCCAGGGATCTTTCCGGCTATTCTGCTCAAATAGACCGAGTGACTTTGGTAGATCCCTACAATCAGCCAGACAAAGTTCCGTTGCTGGGTAATTCTTTGGTTTGGCCGCAATTCACAAATTCGTCGCATCCAAGTATGATAGAGTTCGTTGATCGGCATTCCGCATCTCCAAGTATTCGGTTTCGTGGTAGGAACCTAATTTACTCGGTTTTGCTTGCCGATCAACATCTTTTTACAAAACTGTCAGGTGGCTAGTAAGTAAATACTTGCTGCATTCCATCACGTGTCGGACTTGCGAATTATTATAAAATTCTTCAATTATCTGTCCTTGATAATTTCATATGAATGAGTGCTACTCGATTGCCTTCCCTATCAACCCTTTCTTCAATAGCAAAAGGCCTAAAACCCAACTTTTGGTAAAGTAACAAACCAGCAACATTCTGATTGAAACATGATATATGAACTTCTTTCGCTTTGTGTTTTGTGAAGGCAATTTGAACCATTATTTCAATAAGATACCCACCTATTCCCTGACCTCGTGTTTCTGGTGCAACACCGACGTTGCCAATGGCACACCTTTCTCCTGGCTCACATATATAAAAATTCGCGAAACCAACGACTCTATCATCCAAAAGCACTACCGTTGAATCAGTACGCTGACTAATGGCGTTCTTCAATTGCTCGTTGGTTAATGGGTATGATGCTTTAGGATACAAGAAAAATAGTTCTCGTTCCGATTGAGGAAATTGGCAAATGAAGGGAATATCTGCTTGCTGAACTGCTCTATATGTCAACAATTACCCGGCTCCAAATTGTTATATCTTTCTAAATGGCTGCGTCCTCTCAATAGGTTGGACAATTACTTGCGCGCCCCATAAAGATCCCGAGGAACGCTACCTACCACTAGTAAAGTGGTTAGAATGGCAGAAAGAAGTTACACAACTGACCCAGCTGGCCAACCGGGCAGTTTACCCAGGGGATGATCAAAGTGCTTTTTGTATAAACCCAAGATTTAATAGGTTCCGTATTCTTTCCATGCTTCCCACATAGCAACAATATTCTCTGGGGGAACATCGGGCTGAATATTGTGCACAGCCGCGAATACAAAACCGCCTCCAGGAGCCAGATCTTCTATCCTCTTTTTCACCTCTTCTTTTACTTCCTGTGGAGTTCCCAGAGGCAGAATGGTTTGCGTATTAATGCCGCCTCCCCAAATGGTGATATCTTTGCCAAATTCTTGCTTTAACTTTTTCGTATCACCCATGTTCGCTGCGCCTAATTGGATAGGGTTAAGAATATCTATTCCCGCCTCGATCAGATCGGGAATGAGCTTGTAAATAGCTCCGCAGCTGTGTAAGAATATCGCAGCATGAGAGTGGCTTTTGATAAATTGAAATAACTCCTTATGACGCGGTTGCAGATATCGTCTGTACATTTGTGGGGATATTAGAGAACTGGTCCCGTGCCCCAAATCATCGTATTCCACGACAACATCAATCAAATCTCCTAATTCTTCGAGCGCCTTTCCCCAATACTTTAATCGGAATTGAAGGGTCATGTCGAGAATTGCATTTACCAAAGCAGGATTAGTTCCTAAATCAACATAGAACTGCTTAAACCCCCGCAACCAAAAAGCCGATTCAAAAATACCTCCATAAATTGGCATCATGGTTAATGCTGCATCTATGCGGGCAGATATAGTTTCTGCATAATCCCTTAGTCCCTTAAATCTCCCCGCATTGGCTCCATCCGGGCACTTATACTTCGCCAGGTCACTCACTCCTTTACAATTCGATAACGGGTGACTGATCATGTCGAAATAAAGCCCCCCCTTTTTTGGCATGGCCCATTCGACCCCCCACTCATCCATAAATTGATTACTTTGCCCAGAATCTTTATAATCTGGTTTCCAATCATCTGCATCATGTGGAAAGATTGGCCGGACATCCACTCCCAATTTTTGTAATAATGTTTCATCGGGGAGCGCTACCTGTTGGAAAGTTTCGCAAATAGGGACTTCTTCATTCAATTTAAAATAGCGAGCCAAATTTTTATAGGCGTCGCGATGAATACCAGTAACGTCCGAACCCCCAATATCCAGCGGTACGTGATCTGGTTCTTTATGGGAAAGACTGCATAATATTCGCTCACGACTGTTCATTAACTTTCCCTTTTCTCCTTTAATAAGTTTATAACTTCCAACATGGCATCATGCAGGAGTTTGTTAGCAGCCGGGATGCTTTTCCGACCCATACTGCGCAGAACGACTGTCATCATCCGCTGTCCATGGGGTTGTTCTTTTTTATCAACCGCTTTCAGCCAAATTCACCTGCATTCATTGAGCATTGGCCGCATTTGTCTCGATGGGCTTGTTAACCGGTTAGCATAAAATTCTACATTTGAGGGCCTAATCTCCACTCGCCTCGTGTCTGTCGTGCTTTGACCAATTCTGCCGCTACGATATCCCTAGATTTGGTTTTCTACCTCCAAATATGGAGGCTCACCTTTCTGACGACGCCTCAAGGAAGCTCCCAAACGTATATGGTTGCGGTTGGCTTGGAGCGCCAACAAAAATGGGATTGCTAATCGCAATTAACCGGGCATCATCGCCGATAACGTCGAAACGATACCATGAACTATCATGGCTTCCTGGCAAGATCTCCCACTCCATACTGACTTCTCCCTCTCTTATCAGCGATATATTGATCACTTTACCATTCCGGATAAGCATCGCACGCGCCGGGGTTGAACAACCTTCCACCCGTCCATATAAGCTTGCTGTGGATTTGAGAACACCTAGATCATCTCCCATCATATAACTCTTGCCATCCAAGTGGGCTTGAAACTCAATTTTCGGGCCCATGGTGGCATAAGCGCGCCTCTGGCGCAATGCTTTAAGGATTGCCTGGCAGGAGAGTTCTTCAGCATAGACATAGGTGAGAGGCACATCCAGGCGCATTAGACGGTTTGGATCGTCAGCAGGTGTCAGAGAGTGGAAGTCTGTTCCCCCGATCCCTGTAACCCTATACCCGGCATTAAGCCAGGCGCTCCACAGCCGCAATGCCGCCGGATTTCCAGCCACGGCATCGGGGTGGGAGGGGTCGTTGATCAACTCAATCCCTTGGAAAAACGAAACCGGGGTCAGACCATCCTTCCATTCATAATGGTTAAGCATAGGGTGGTCGACAGAAACGAACAAGCCTGAAGCCGATACCCGATCTAGCAATTCCTGGAATCCTTTACGCTCTTTGTAATAGGAAAGGGCCTCATGGAAAGGAAGTTCTGTCAATGGGTAGATTAGTTCCCGAATCCACGCGACGTTTCCCTCAAAGCCAAAAACGTTGCAATGCCCCTGATCCAGGGTAATCTCAACGCCAGGGAGGATCATTCGATTGTATAAATCATCGAAATCATCAAAAGCCTTGATAGAGTTGTGGTCAGTAATCGTAAGGAAATCAAGGCCCTGTTCCATGGCGAGATCGCCCAATGCCCGCGGGCTGAAGTCGCCATCGGAACATGTCGTATGGGCATGGAAGTCCCCTCGGAACCAGGCAGGACCGCCGGCAAACACTCTTGATTTTAAAATGGTCATACACTAATCTCCTATGGTGGCCTTTATTCCTCATACAAAGTACAAATTCGGACCTTATGCAAATTTTCTCTGTAAAAGTAATATGCCGTTGTCTTCCTCACCCCTCAGTGGACTTGCTGGTGCCCTGGTCCATGAATTTCACAGCGTTCGGCAAGAAATAGACGTCCAGCGCTTGATTGTTCGCAAGTTGCTCCGTCAGCTCATCACTTAGGTGCGTGAGGATCAGGGACTGGTCGCCTAGAGAGGCGGAGATCTGGACTAGGGCCCCCAGGAAGCTTATGGATTCTACCCGCAAGGTCAAATGGTTGCAACCGGGCTGAGAAACAAGTGAGATCTTCTCTGGGCGAATTGCAAGCCTCGGCTCAGCAACTCCGCTTTCCCGTATGAGGCGGGCCACATCGCTCTCCAATTGTATTAGTTGTCCGCCCACACTAACCAGCCCTTTCCCACTATCGACCATACAAGCGTGGAAAACATTTATCGTGCCAACAAAGGTCGCCACGAATGGGGTGCGCGGGTTCTCATAGATTTCGACGGGCGTTCCTGCTTGCTCGACATGCCCCTGGTTCATCACTACCACACGATCAGAAAGAACGAGCGCCTCATCCTGGTCGTGAGTCACATAGATCGTAGTGATCGCGAATTCCTTTTGAATACGCCGAATCTCGCTGCGTAGCGTGAGGCGTACCTTGGCATCCAGGGCGCTCAACGGTTCGTCCAGCAGGAGCATGCGCGGCTGGATCGCAAGAGCGCGCGCCAATGCAACGCGCTGCTGCTGGCCCCCAGAGAGCTGATGCACATATCGATTTGCCAGATCCCGTAAGCCCACCACCTCCAGCATCTCAGTTACTCGTTTGTTCCTTTCCACTTTCGGCATCTTCCGGACGTCAAGCCCGAAGCCAACATTGTCAGAGACGTTAAGGTTTGGGAAAAGCCCATAGGATTGAAAAACCATCCCCAAGTTGCGCTCGCAGTCAGGTATCGGAGAAATGTCCTCTCCCTCCAAAAAAATCGTTCCACGGGTCGGCTTCTCGAACCCCGCAATTAATCGAAGTGTGGTCGTCTTGCCACAACCGCTCGGGCCAAGCAATGAGACAAATTCTCCCTTTGCTACCGAGAGTGAAACTTCGTCAACGGCATTTACTTGCCCGAATCTCTTTGTGAGGCTGTTTAATTGAAGGTAATCCACTGATTCTCTCTACAGAGATCTAACGGCTCTCTGTTCGCCGACTTGAGTCCATTTCCGGGTGACAAACGTGATAACAACCGCAAGAATAATTGTTAGCAGCAAGCTTAAGACCGCCAAGGCCGAACCCATTCTTGCATCCAAGAAGCCTTTATAGCCTACGTAAACGGGAAAAGTCATGTAGGATTGACCAACCAATAAATTCGCGACGGTGAACTCGGCCATAATTCCAGAAATAGCCAGAAGGGAACCAGCTAGAATTCCTGGAAAGACATTGGGCAGAATAATCCGCCACAGGGCAACGATAGGACTTGCTCCCAGGCTCGTTGCCGCTTCGGTTAGCATACGCACATTTATTGCCCGGAAAGCGTTATCGATAGCTCGATACATGTATGGAAGAGTTAGTACCGAAGTGGCAAAAATCAGCATGATCGGTGTGTTTGTGATTGGAATGGGAGAGTGGCTGTACACACGGATTAACCCCATGGTAAGGATCACGCCCGGTAGCACGAAGGGCAGCACGACCAATACGTTGAGAATGACACGGGCCTCTGGCCATCGGGTGGCGGTCCAATAGGCTGCCAGAACGCAAATCACAAGAGACAGCAAAATGACACCCAAAGCCAGGGTCAGAGAATATCGCATCGATCTCCAAAAGAGATAATCGGAAAGAGCAGTCCGGTATTCCCTGAGCGTAAAGCCCGGACCGACGGAAAAGCGTGCCGCGCCGTAGATAGGAACCAACATATATATTAGGAAGATAAGGATCAGGCCCCAACGCATAAGTCGAGTAATCATGTTGCCACCCATTTCTCTGCACGATGCGCAAGCAGCTGGTAAGCAATTATCATGATAGCCATCAGCAAGAGTAAGATGGTCGCAAGCGCATCCGCAAGAGCAGGCTCGAGTATTGTCTCTCCCGAGATTAGGAATCCGATTTGGATCGTGATTAAGTTTAAGGTGTAACTCAGGCCGTACGCAGTAGCATAGGCCCCAAGCGCATTTGCTACCAACAAAAAGAAGGAGGCGGCAATTGTGGGAAACAGGATTGGCAAGCCTACACGGAGCCAATATTGTGTCCGGCTCGCCCCGAGATTTGCTGCAGCTTCCGCCCACGATGGTTGGAGGGTTCGGAAAGCCGGTATGACCAGGAGCACCATGAGTGGTAACTGAAAGTAGGAATAGACAATGGACAGACCGGAAAGACTATATAATGTCAGCCCACTACCATATATATCCAATCCCATTGTTTTCAAGAGGAAAACAGTTACAAGGCCATTGGCCCCGAGTGTCACCGTGAAGGCAAAGGCAAGGGGAACGCCAGCAAAATTCGCCGTGACGCTCGAAAGGGAAATGAGCAAATTCCTCGCCCAATCACTGGCCGTATAAATTAGGTAGCCAAGCAGACTGCCCAGCGAAGTTCCAATTAAGGCAGTTAAGAACGATATCTCCAAACTGTAACGAAACGAGCTTATGTATAAAGGGTTCTTTACCACCGTCAAGTAGTTTTGGATGGTAATACCACCGGCATCGGACTCGAAACTTCCCCCCACTAGGAGAATGATTGGCAAAACCTCAAAAGCAGCACAAAAAAACAACAAAGGAAGGATGCCGGCACTCTTCCGCCACGCACCCACAATCAGATTCTCTTCCCTTTTTACTGCTATTGACTTCGACCTTGCCACTGCAATATTGCCGTCATTTTTCATCCTGGGCTCTACATCCTTTGAATTTGCGACCTTTGATTTTACCTTTAGGGGCGGCCGGGTTGCCGCCCCTAAAGGACGAGAGGTCTGCTTCGATTCTACCTGTTACTGACCAAGTACCTCTGTGCCCCAATTGGCGTTGACAATTTTCGTTTGAGCATCGAACGCCGTATAATCTTTAATAAAGTGCACGGAGGAGTATTCTGCCTGAGGAACCAGCTTGGAAGCTAATTCAGCAGGGATGTTGATGTTGCGAACCGGGTGGGCGTAGCCCATGGCACGGTCGAGTTGGCCCTGATCCGAAAAGGCATAGTCAACAAACGCGCGAGCCGCATTCGGGTGTGGAGCATTCGCGTTGATGATGTCCACATATACCCCTGCGGCAGCACCATCACTCGGGATGACCACTTGGAGGGGGGTCTTATCCGCTGCTAGAGTATCGCGGTCCGTAAGCGCTGTATAATCCCAGATGATTTCGATAGGTGCCTCGCCGCTCTGAAGTTCAGCCGGGCTGGCTTGAACCTTGCTTAGATTGCCCATTTTCTGTAGTTTGGCGAAGAAGTCAATTCCCGGTTGTATATTTGTCTCATCACCGCCATTCGCATAAGCGGCTGCGAGGACTGCATACAATCCGACCGCTGCCTGACGTGGGTCATAGATGGCAATCTTGTTCTTATACTCAGGCTTGAGAAGATCGGCAAACGAAGTCGGGACATCCTTGACCAGGTCTGTTCTGACAGCAAAGGCTGTTGCGCCATAATACCAAGCACACCAATAGCCATTCGGATCCTTGAGCTCCGCTGGAATTTCATCCCACCACGGGTTCTTATAAGCAGCCGCCACGCCATCACTTACGGCAACAGGACCCCAACTGATGCCATCGTCGCTGATATCACCAACCGGGTGGGCTTTCTCTGCCACGAAGCGCTGTATCGCTTCTGCGCTTGACATATCGGTATCCTCGTGCGTTATGCCAAATTGGAGGGCGAACTTCGGCCAACTGACTGAGTAGCCGGCCCAATAATCAGGCATGCCATAGCTGACAATATCGCCTTCGGTTTTTACGAGGGATAAACGCGAGTCAAAATTCGCTGTTGCAATCGGGCCTGGACCGGTCGGTGTCGCTGTCGGCGGCACTTCCGTGGCGACAGGCGCGAGTGTAGCTGCCAACGTAGCCGTCACGGTTGGCGGGGCGATAGTCGGAGCTGCAGTTGGAGTGGCCGCGGATGCGCAACCCTGGACAGCGATCGCGCATACAAAAAGAATAGCCACGATGAACGACAAATTCGATCGTCTAGTTTTCATCTTTCTTTCTCCTTATTCTTATTCTCTTCTATCCTAATATGAGCGTTGTAGTTGAAAATTGCAGGTAAGGTATACTTCTTGGATACTCATCCTCCTTTTCGGTCAAAAGGCGCGACTTCCGCCTCTTCAGACCGACACTCTACTTTGCAAGAACGAATCAATAAAGACCGGAAAATGCCCAACAAGAAATCCTTCGTTTTAAAATGTTAGATTATTATCGAATTCTACATCATATATGTTTGTATGTCAACCCTTTAACCAACATACTATTGACATATGAACAATAATACCATATAATTCGAACATATATTAACACTATTCCTATATTATTTGGATCCTGGTTTGATAATGGTCATTGGGTAATTTCTATGGACACGATAAGCCGCCAAAGAGCAATACTATCAGCCGTTGAGGCGCAGGGCACAGTCAGGGTTGGTGAACTCGCCCAACAGTTCCATGTCACTGAGATGACCATCCGGCGCGACTTAAGCGAGCTCGAGCGCAAGGAGTTGGTCAAGCGAATCCACGGTGGCGGAATTAGTACGCGAGGTCGCTTCTATGAGCCCACTCTGACTCTACGCAATACGGTACACATTCAAGAAAAACAACAGATAGCTAAAGCCGCTGCTGACTTGATCAAGGATGGCGATACGATCGCTCTGGATGTAGGCTCTACCACTTACGAAGTGGCGCGCTGTTTGACCAGCCGGCGGAATCTAACCATTATTACTCCAAGCCTTCTCATCGCCACTTTGTTTGTCAACCAACCCGATATACGCTTGATACTTCCCGGCGGCATCGTTCGCCCAGGCGAGACAGCCATGGTGGGCGAACTTTCCATCCGCGCCTTTGAGATTTTCCATGTCGATAAGCTTTTCTTGGGAGTTGGAGGCATCGACGCTTGGGCCGGTCTCACGGAATACAATTTGGATGACGCCCAAGTAAAACAAGCCATGCTCAAGACCGCCAAGCAGAAGATTGCCGTTGCCGATGGTAGCAAGTTCGACCACATTGCCGTTGTGAAGATCGCTCCACTTGATGTGCTTGATATCCTCCTCACCAATCAGTCTCCTCCCCAGTCATTGGTAGTGGCTTTGGAGCAAGCGCATGTGAGAGTGATCATTGCGGAATGACCAAAAGGTCAATATAAGGCTTTTTCAAATGCGAAGTGGCGGGAGACCAGCAACTTTATGCTTTATCTCTGCCTCATACCAAAACTCATCTAATAAGGACCGCTGATATGAATCATCAATTACTAAAAGAATTGTTCGGTAAAGAAAAACCCGTAATTGCTATGTCTCACTTTCCTCCATTACCTGGAACGCCGCTACACGACCCCAAGATGGGTGTAGAAGACATGATAAATTCCATGGGCGCTGACTTGCAAATTTTGTTGGACGCAGGCGTCGATGGGATCTTGTTCTGCAACGAGGGTGATAGGCCCTATACCTTGCAGCCGGGTTTCGAAGCCGCAACGGTAATGACACGTGTCATTACCCAACTTGCCCCTCGAGATCGACCGTTTGGCGTTGATTATCTCTGGAATTCCAGGCTTGCCCTGGCCGTTGGCCTCGCAACCGGTGCATCCTTCGCTCGCGGAGTTTTCACAGGTGTTTATGAGAGCGATATGGGTCTCTGGCAAACGGACGCCGCCGCAATGCTACGTTACCGCCACGCGATTGGGGCGGACCACATCCGACTCTTCCACAACGTCACGCCTGAATTCGCGTCCTTCTTAGGTACACGTTCAGCAGGAGAGCGGGCGAAGAGCGCAGTTGTTTCTTCTCTGGTGGATGTTATTCTTGTCTCAGGAATGACAGCCGGCATGGAACCTGACCTAGATACTCTCAAGGAGGTCAAGGAAGCAGTGAGTGACGTGGTTCCTGTTCTTCTCAATACCGGCGGCAAAGCAGAAAACATTAAGAGATATTTGACCGTTGCCGATGGCGTTATAGTGGGGTCAAGTCTGAAAGTCGACGGCTATACATGGAACCGGGTAGACGAAAAGCGAGCGTGGACCTTCATGAAAACTGTCATTGAAGCTCGAGGCGGATAACCTATGTACCTGATGGGAATTGATATTGGTACAACAGCCACTAAGATCATCTTAATCGATCTGGATGGTCATGTTGTCGCTTCGGCCGAAGAGCCATCCACCCTCCTTTCTCAACATGCAGGCTGGGCCGAAGAAGATGCTAATGAATGGTGGCAAAACGTCTGTTTGGGTGTTCCGCGATGCATCCAGAGTGCGGGCATCAGCGCCTCGCAAGTGGGGGCAGTCGGCGTAAGTGGTATGGTACCAACCATTGTTTTACTAGACAAGAGCGGCAGAGTGCTGCGTAACTCAATCCAGCAGAACGATGCCCGTGCAATCCAAGAGATTGAGTATCTTCGCAGCAGAACAGATTCCGCTGATATCCTCCGTCGCACGGGAAGTGCAATCACGCAACAGACAATAGGCACAAAGATCCTTTGGCTACGACGACATGAGCCGCAAATTCTGGAAAGTGCGGCTCATCTGATGGGTTCTTATGAATTCATTACCCATCGCCTTACTGGTGCATTTTACATTGAGCGTAACTGGGCGCTGGAGAGTGGCTACTTTGACCTCTACAAAGAGGATTGGGACAATGATATCCTGGCGCTTTCCACAATAGACCGCAGCCTGCTTTCGAACGTTCGCTGGCCATCGGAAGTGATTGGACAGGTCACCCCCGAAGCCGCCGCGTTGACTGGTCTACAAGAAGGCACCCCGGTCGTGGCGGGGAGTGCAGATCACATCGCCTCGGCTTTCTCTTCCGGACTGAAGAATCACGGGGATCTGCTCGTCAAGCTGGGCGGAGCAGGCGATATCTTGATCAGCATGGATACGATTCTGGTCGATGAACGCCTGTTCCTGGACTATAACGACATTCCAGCGAAATATATTGCCAGTGGGTGTATGGCTTCCAGCGGCAGTCTCATCAAGTGGTTCCGCAATCAATTCGCACCTGGTGCAAGCTATGCTGAATTGGATGCGGCTGCCGCCAGTATACCCGCAGGGTCCGAAGGACTTGTGTTGCTGCCATATTTCCTTGGCGAGAAGACGCCCATACAGGATCCTCAAGCACGCGGAACCCTGGTGGGACTGACCCTCACACACACCGCTGCTCATGTCTACCGCGCTGTCCTTGAAGGCATCTCCTATGGCTTCTATCACCATTTGCAAGTACTGGCAGAGCATGGCATGACGCCTACTTACGCTAGGTGTGCCAATGGTGGAGCGCGATCAGAGCTATGGAAACAAGTCACCAGTGACGTACTAGGAATCCGCCTCGAACAGGTCGCGAATCACCCAGGTTCCTCTCTCGGCGCCGCATTCTGTGCCGGCATGGGAGTAGGTGCCTTCACCCGCTGGGATGAAATTGAGCACTACATCAGGATTGCCACCATCTCCCAGCCTGATCCTGCCAACCACGCTCGATATCAGAAGATGTTTGTCTTGTACCGCGAGATCTACGAGGCTCTAAAGGATAAGTTCCCACGGTTGGCTGAAGATGCTAGCTAACACAAACTACCTATTTATAGACTTTACATTAACAGGAGGCTTTCAATGCGCTTAAAAGACAGATTTGTCGGAGTTACCGGGGCTGCGATGGGCATGGGCAAATGCATTGCAGAAACTTTGGCATCCGAAGGGGCTACGGTTGCAGTGACCGATATCAACCTGGATTTGGCCAATCAGGTGGCAGAGAATATCCGTAAGAACGGCGGACAAGCCAAGGCTTGGAAGCTGGATGTATCGGACCGCGGAGAGATCAAGAATGTGATCAAAGAGATCGTATCCGGCTTTGGCAGGATCGACATCTGGGTTAACAATGCTGGTGTGTCCTCCATGGTTCCCTTCCTGCAACTGACCGAGCATGATTGGGACTTCCTGCATGAGGTCAATGGCAGTGGGGTCTTCTTCTGCTCCCAGGCAGTTGCTAGTTATATGGTGAAAGAGGGCAAGGGTGGCAAGATCATCAATATCGCTTCAATGGCTGGCAAACGCGGAGGCAACGCACCTTTCCTGGCTCACTATGTGTATACCAAGTTTGGAGTAATCGGGCTCACCCAAGCAATGGCGAAGGAATTGTCTCCCTTCAGGATTACCTGCAACGCTGTCTGCCCGGGTTACGTTGCCACTCCTATGCAGGAACGCGAGCTGGTTTGGGAAGGGAAACTCCGAAACCTCACGCCAAAGGCGGTCAAGCAGTCCTACATAGACGATACTCCACTTGCTAGGCTTGAAAGTCCGCAAGATATCGCCAATATAGTGCTCTTCCTCGCCTCAAGCGAGGCGGATTTTATCACCGGCGAAGCAATAAATGTCAATGGTGGCGCCTTCATGGATTGAACAATCAAGTAACCCAGTATTGGATTTATCTCCCTGGCATTGAATTCAGCCAGGGGTTCCGAAGAATGGAATGAAAATCCGCATGCCTGCAGCATGCGGTTTTAATGGCAACACGGCCCAAAAGATTGCGGGGTGAGTGTTGTATTACGTAATTTCCCGGTTCCTTGGAAGACCACCGATTGAGAGCTGGAATTATCCATCTGGCTGGGAAAATCATGTGAAGCAGAGAAAATAATTTATGACAAAATCATTTAGATCGACCAAGATATCAGAACTCGAGGCAGCCTCCGATACTGCGATTGCAGCCGGGAAAATGTTGCGCGAAGGTTTTACCAAACCTCACCAGGAAAATTTCAAAGCAGCCTATAACATCGTCACTGAGATGGATCTCGCAGCTCAGCATTTGATTTCTGAAATGCTCCATGAAAGCTTCCCAGACTATGGTTTCATAGGGGAGGAAGGCAATAAAGCGAACGATCCTGTCATGGATTCTGTTTGGATCGTCGATCCATTGGACGGTACAACCAACTATGCCCGAGGATACCCGCTCTTTGCCGTATCCATTGCCTTGAGGAAGAAGAATAAAACAATTGTAGGTGCCGTCTACAACCCGTTGCGAGATGAGCTATTCACCGCCGAGGAGGGTGGTGGGGCAATGCTAAATGGCCAGCCCATCCACGTGACTCAGACCACCGAATTGGGAAAGGCCCTGCTATCAACAGGCTTTCCTTATGATGCTTCAACGAAACTGGCCAGGAATTGCGAGGAGATCGAGCAGTTCATTCGAAGAACATTATCGCTCCGGTGTGACGGCTCAGCGGCCTTGGATCTCTGTCATGTCGCCGCGGGTCGAACTCGACGGCTATTGGGAAACTGGTCTTGATATATGGGATATGGCTGCCGGGGCTCTAATTGTTAAAGAGGCAGGAGGATTAATCTCTCTGAAATCTGGAGCTCCCTTTGACCCCTCTCAGGGCAATGTTCTCGCCAGCAACGGGCGCCTCCACGCCAACATGTTGGAAGTTTTGAATCTTCTTAACACATAGTATCTACCCGAAAATTCACGAAAAAATCCATATACACATAGTCATTAAGCGAGGCTTATGTAAGGAATTAATCGACTTCCAAAGTCATATAGACTTTGGAAGTCGATTTAAGGTGGAGATGGCGGGAATCGAACCCGCGTCCGAAAGACTCGACCCTCGGAAATCTACGAGCGTAGCCGGTTGGGCATGTCGCCACAGGTCACTCAGCCGGCAAACTTGACCTGCGGCCAGCCGCTTGGGCCCGAAAGCCCTCTTTCGCGCAGTCAGCGGCATCATGCGCGGCACTCCACCTTTGTGACGCCCAATCCCTTCACCGGGTGGAGTACGGGACGGGTGGACGCGGCCTCATCTAGGAGACCGGCCGTTTACTCTCTACTGCTTATGCAGCGAGGGGCATAGCAGCATAGGAAGTGCGATTGGCACTTGATTGTTTGCACTGATTTTACGAGTTCGGCGCCTCTCGGCTCGCATTCCGGGACCAGCCTCTTCCGTCGAAGCCTGTCATCCCCAAAGAACGGGGACTTTCCCGGGACCCAAATTATAGCACAATTCAAATATGATATACTTTGTCGGGAAACGAAATTCATAGCGACAATTCCATAACATGATATACTCGGTCAGGAAACCTCTGAAACCCGGCGGGGTTATGGTATGCAGACCCCTCCGGTAAGGTGAGCCAAGTGCCGGAGTTTGAAGAAAAGGATATCCTGGCCCGTGCTTCGCAGGGCGACCGGGAGGCCTTCGGTGCACTGTACGAGCAGTACGTGGAGCGGATTTTTAACTACGTCTACTATCGTACAGGCAACGTCCATGACGCCGAAGACCTGACCGCCCGTGTTTTTTATCGCGCCTTGAACCACATCCAGAGCTACACCGACCGGGGTGTGCCATTCTCGGCCTGGTTGTACCGGATTGCCCATAACCTGATCGCCAACTGGCACCGCGACCGCAGCCGCCACCAGGAGATCCCGCTCGACGATGCTCCCACGCTCCACTACAAAGGTGAGCCGCCCGAAGTGGCCCTGATGCAGGGCCAGGATCGCGATGCGCTTCTGAAACTGATCCGCCACCTGCCAGCGGAGCGCCAGCACTTGCTTATCCTGAAATTCGTCGAACACATGTCGAACGCCGAGATCGGCGAGACCATGAACCGGAGCGAGGGCGCGGTGAAAAGTCTCTACCACCGCACTCTTTTGGCGTTACGAGACGAATTGGAAGGTATTGATCTGGAAGGAGATTAGTCCATGTTACGCGACTTGCCATTGGCTCAGGGGTTATTAGAAATAGGCCAGGAAAGTTTTAAATACAGGGGAGCTTATCCTGACCGAATTGTCCATTGCGGTAGCTGCCAACCTGGGGCCGGGAATGGTTGGCCCGATTGTTTATCCGGCGGGAGTGTGAACTATGGGAATGGGAAAAAATCTTGCCGATGCTTCTATTGGCAAAAATTTCTTCCATGGAAAACCGATTATCCGGCACATTGAAACCTGTTGCGCCGCGCCAGGAATTCGTCCATGGTCTCGGCCAACGCATCCAGGCCGGGAACCGGACTGCTTTCATGAACCCCATTGCGAACTGGCATATTCTTGCGATGCTGATCGCCGGTTTCGTGTCCCTGGCAGTGCTGCTGGCAATGGTGACACGGGCATTGCTGGCGCTGGCAGGCAAGAGACGCACTGCCTAGTTGTTCGACAGGACAGATCGAAGAATGCAAAGTCCGGAGGCGTGTCTCCGGACTTTCTTATAAGGGGAAGTCTGCTAAGAGCGCCTACAAAACTTCGCTCTAGGCGGCGTCCTTCGCACAGCACATTGTACCCGTAAGGGTATTCCCGAGGGGACGCCGCCGGGGAAAGTACCCCGCTGGGGCACAGCGGCGGAAGCGGTTTTGTTGGGGGTTCTAAAGTTCGATGCCCAGTTTTTTGGCAAGCTCGTCGCTGGCAGGCTCCACCAGGAAGGAGCCGTCTGGCCAGACGATGGTCGGCACACTGCGGTATCCATGCGTGAGACTCTCGACGTATTGGGCAGCTTTTTCGTCCTTGTCGATATCGACCCAGCGGTAGGGGATTTTGTGCTGGTCGAACAAAAGCCGCACCCGGCGGGAGCCTCCACACCAGGTATTGCCGTACAGGGTGATTTCAGATGGTTCGCTCAATCCAAACCTCCTATCAGTTTGCGCGCATCCGCGATCAGGTCGGCCTCCACCGGCAGGGTAAATGCCTCGGTCAAGCGCATGGTCAAATGAAGTGCCGCATCGCGCAGGTCCGGGGCGAGACCGGGGAACTCCGCCAGCGCCTGCAAGGCCGCATAGGCACTTTTATCCCGAATCCGGACCTTGTGCCGGCTCAGAAAATCCCGGGCCGCCATGCCGGCTGCCCGGCGTGCACAGACACGCGCCTGGCCCTCGTTCCCGGCCAGCCGGGCGTGTTCGGCTTTCTCCAGTTCGGCTTCAACCTCCGGGGCTGTCCGTGCCATTTTATGCTGGGCACCTTGAAAGCTAGAAATGGATCAATAAAGAATTCATGCGCCGATTCTATCACGCGCAGGGCAGGTCGAAAAAACGTCTTCCGCGCGACCGGCATTGAAGAGAGCAGAGAATGGAGAACAGAGAGCAGTGGGGAAACGGACACGAAAATTATGAAACAACTAGGATCAATTATTGGGGTGGATTGGGTAGGAGGAGATTGAGGAATGGGGATTGGAGATTGGAGTAGATTTTTTATAAAACCTCCTGTTGCGGATGAAGCACCACCAGCGGGGTGGATTTGCTCAATTCCAGAAATTGGGCCCGACTGGGGCGCATCGGCAGGTTGTGGGCAAATTTCATCATCAAGCCGATCATAAACGGGTGGCGTTTCCGGCGGTATTCCAGGAAATCGGCCACCCGCACCGCATCGGTGACCGGTTCGGCGACGCAGTCGAATTCACAACGCTCCACCTGAACATGCACATGCGGGTCGGCCAGGATGTTGCGGAACCAGTCCGCTTTGAAACCACGTCCCGCGCCGACCCAGTAGGCCCCGTCGATCTTTTCGTACTGGAGCAGCGTCACGTAGCGCGTCCCGGACTTGCGGCCGGTATGCGTCAACAGCAGGATGAACCGTCCGACGATCCAGCCCCTGCCGCTGGCGTACAGGCGTTGGTGGACGCGCTGGATGTTCTTCATTCGTTTCCAAAAAGAGTCCGGGATCATTTTGTCTCCTGACCCAATAGATGCCAAAGGTCGAAAGTCATCAAATTTATTTTAAATTACCCGGGGATATTGTCAAGAGACGGATTTGCCAATGCTGCCCTAACGCCCCCGAAAAAACGCAGGTGGTAAAATGGACTTCATGTCCACCCTGGAACAATCCATCCGCAAACACCTGCGCTTTAACCTGGCCGTCAACCTGCTGGATGGCGGCTTCTTTGGTCTGGGCTGGGGCTTTGGCTCAATCGGCACCATCATCCCGCTCTTCGTCAGCCACATGACCACTTCGGCCTTGCTGATCGGGCTCATCCCCTCCATCCATGCCGTCGGCTGGCAGTTGCCGCAGTTGTTCATGGCAAATTCGGTCTCCCGCCTGCGGCGCTACAAACCCATGGTGATGCTGATGACCATCCAGGAGCGCCTGCCCTTCCTGGGACTGGCGCTGGTGGCGCTGTTCCTGGGTACACTGGGGAATAAGCTGGCCCTGGTACTTACTTTTGCATTGCTGGTCTGGCAGGGATTGGGAGCCGGTTTCACCGCCAACGCCTGGCAAAGCATGATCGCCAAGATCATCCCG
This sequence comes from uncultured Chloroflexia bacterium, assembly GCA_963746015.1. GTDB lineage: Bacteria > Chloroflexota > Anaerolineae > Anaerolineales > Villigracilaceae > UBA877. Next base: position 336,048 of record CAVUZS010000011.1, on the reverse strand, counting down.
TCCGACTGGCGCGGCACCTTTTTTGGCGCCCAGGCGGCGATTGCGAATGTCCTGATGAGCATCGCAGCGATTGCGGCCGGATACATCCTTGACCGGGTTCATGCCCCGTTCAACTTCACGCTATGCTTCCTTTTGACCGTTGCGGGGTTGGTGCTTTCGTACATCTGCATGGGCCTGACGCGCGAACCGGTCGACCAGGAAAAGACCATCCCGGAGCGCCAAGCCTCGCCCTGGAAAGGCGGACTCGAAATCCTGCGCCGTGACAGGAACTTCACCGCTTACCTGGTCATCCGCCTGCTTTCCCAATTTGCCACGATGGGCTTTGCTTTCTATATCGTCTACGGCCTGCGCCGCTTTGGGATGAGCGACCTGACCGCCGGATTCCTGACCGCGGCGCTGACGATCTCATCAACGATCGCCAATGCGCGTGATGGGCTGGCTGGGCGACCGGCTCGGTCACCGCGCCATGTTGATCGCCGGTTCGGTGGCGGTGGCGCTCAGTTCGCTGATGGCCTGGGGCGCCCCCTCCATCGGCTGGCTGTATCCGGTCTTCATCCTGAGCGGACTGGCCAACGTGGCCTACTGGACGATCGGCATGGCCATCACGGTGGAGTTTGGCAGCGAGGAAACCCGCCCGACCTACATCGGGCTGTCGAATACGCTGGTGGCTCCCTTCACGATCATCGCCCCGCTGATCGGCGGCTGGATCGCCGAAACGGCCGGCTTCCAGACCACTTTCATGGTCTCGGCAATTGGCGGGCTGGTTACGGCTGTTTTACTCTTCTGGCTGGTGCGTGATCCGCGTCCGCGCGGCGGGGTGGAAAGCGCTTAAAAAACAGGATAAGAAAAGCGTTAAACGGTTAATCTAACCGTTGTCGGTACGTTTCTAATTCTTCTGAAGATAGCTCGTCTGGGTGAACTAATTTGTAGTGTTTTTCAACCGATAATTGTATGCCTTCTTCGGTTTGTTCAAATTCAAGCAAGGCGATCACATCTTGGCCGGCATATTGCGCTGCAATCGGGCGACAAATCAGATCGGGTAGTTTTGCCGAACAAACAGCATAATCCTGTCGGATTTGAACGATACCTATCTTGCCAGAACCGCTTTTTGCCTGTACAGGAAAAATGTAGCGTTTTCTCGGTCATGTGGAATTTCAGGGGAGATAATTCCTGGGTTTCCCAGTTCTAAATCAAGGGATAGTTGTTCCCGAATTTTCATGATGGTATTGTATCACTTTGAGAGTCAGCGTTTTTTCTTCAAAAGAGGCCTCATTGATCATTTGTGCGCAAGTAGCACTGCCCCAATCAACAGCAACACCCCGGCGGCATCGAATGCAATGAAACGCATTAGAGAGCCGTGCAAAACCGCATGGCCCGCCGGGATGGAGAACAAGATCAGGCTTTCCCCCAGCACCCCGACGGTTTGCATGGCCAGCGCTTCCCAAAGCGAAACCCGGTTGCGCAGCGGATTCCAGAGCGCCACCAGGTAGGGGATGTTCCACATCATGAACAGGACGGCGAAGCCGCGTACCGCCGCCTGGCCCGGTACGCCGGTCAATTCGAACCCAGGGGCAAACACGCCCGGGTTGAGCAAGAAGACCAGCGCACACTCCAGGTTCCAGGCAACCACCACGGCGATCAGCAGCCGGGCAGCCCATAAACGCAGATCAAACTTTTTCATTCCCCAGAGCCTCTAAAACCCCTGGTGCTCTGTCCGGGCGATGATCTCGTCCTGCAGGGCCCGGCTCAGGTCACAGAAATAGTCCGAGTAACCGGCCACCCGCACGATCAGGTCACGGTGCGCTTCGGGATGCTCCTGGGCAGCCCGCAGCGTGGCGGCATCCACCACGTTGAACTGGATGTGGTGACCGTCCAGGCGGAAATAGGTCCGGATAAGCTGGACCAGCTTATCCAGCCCGGCCTCGTCCCGCAGGGCCTGCGGGCTGAACTTCTGGTTGAGCAGCGTGCCGCCGGTGCGGGCATGATCCATTTTGGCCACCGACCGGAGCACGGCCGTTGGCCCGTGCCGGTCGGCACCCTGGACGGGGGAGACGCCCTCCGATAACGGCTGCCAGGCATGCCGCCCTTCCGGCGTGGCGGCGATGACCGAACCGAAATAGATGTGGCAGGTGGTCGGCAGCAGGTTGATCCGGTAGGCCCCGCCGCGCGTGTTTGGACGTCCGTCGATGGCGCTGAAATAGGTATCGAACAACCTGACCATGATCCCATCGGGATAATCATCATCGTTGCCGTAGCGCGGCGTCCTGTTGAGCAGCAACTGCTGCAGGCGTTCCTCTCCCTGGAAATCCGCCTTGAGGGCAGCCAGCAATGCTTCCATGGTGAAGGTTTTTTTATCGAAAACGTGGTATTGGATGGCGGTCATGGCATCCGTCAGCGTGCCCAACCCCACCCCCTGGATATAGGACGAGTTGTAGCGCGCTCCGCCATCGTGATAATCCCTGCCGTTGGCGATGCAGTCGTCGATCAACAGCGACAGGAACGGCGCGGGCATGTGGCTAGCATACAACCGTTCGACGATGTTGCTGCCGCGCATTTTGATGTCGATGAAATGCTGCAACTGCTTTTACATAGGCGGCATAAAATTCCTCGAAGGATTGGAACCGGGCCGGGTTGCCGGTCTGCAGGCCAAGTTGACTACCAGTGCGCGGATCCAGGCCGTTGTTCAGGGTCAGCTCGAGGATCTTGGGCAGGTTGAAATAGCCGGTCAGGATATAGGCTTCCTTGCCGAAGGCGCCCGTCTCGACGCAGCCGCTGGTGCCGCCATTGCGGGCATCCGCCACGGACTTGCCCTGCCGCACCAATTCCTGGACGACCAGGTCGGCATTGAAGACGGACGGCTGCCCGAACCCGGTCCGGATGATCTGCGCCGCCCGTTTGACGAACCGGTCAGGGTTCTTCTTGCTGACCTGGATGGACGAGGATGGGCTGCAGCAGGCGCATCTCTTCGATCACATCCAGGATCAGGTAGGTGACCTCATTGACGCCATCCGAACCATCCGCGTTGATACCGCCGGTATTGATCTGGGCAAAATCGGTGTAGGTGCCGCTTTCGGCGGCGGTCACACCCACCTTGGGCGGAGCGGGCTGGTTATTGAACTTGACCCACAGGCACTGCAGCAGTTCCTCGGCCTGGGTTTTGGAGAGCGTTCCAGCAGCCAGGCCTTTTTCGAAAAATGGCTGCAGGTGCCGGTCGAGGTGGCCGGGGCAGAACGAGTCCCAGGTATTCAGCTCGCTGGTCACGCCCAGGTGGACGAACCAGTAATATTGCAGGGCCTCCCAGAAATCGCGCGGGGCATGCGCCGGGACGTGCTCGCACACTTCGGCGATGTGTTCCAGCTCGGCTTTGCGCTGCGCATCCGCTTCCCTGGCAGCCAGGCTGTGCGCTTTTTCGGCATGCCGTTCCGCAAACCGGACCAGCGCAGCCGCGCAGATCGCCATCGCCCGCAGTTCCTGTTCCTTATCATATGCCTGCGGGTCATTCAGGGAATCCAGGGCTTCCAGGCTGTGCTGGATATCCTGCTGGAAATCCAGCATCCCTTTGCGGTAGATCTTGTCGTCCAGGACGGTGTGGCCGGGGGCGCGCTGCTCCATGAATTCGGTGAAGATGCCGGCTTCGTAGGCGGCCTTCCATTCATCGGTCATCTCGCCAAAAAGCAGGTCACGCATGGATCTGCCCTGCCAGAACGGAATGACGGTTTCCTCATATATCTTCCGGACCTGCGGGCTGACGGCAAAGGAGGTCTTCTCACGCGTATCCAGGATATCCAGGTCCTGCAGGCTGTGGCAGCATAATTCCGGGTAGGTGGGAGTGAGCTTGGGCCCCGGCCCCTTTTCCCCGACGATTAATTCGCCTTCGCCAATGTAGATGGTCTTGTGTTCCATCAGGTATTGAAAAGCCAGGGCGCGCCGCAGCGGTACGGAGATCAATCCCAGGTTCTGCCGGTAGAACTCCGTCATCAACACGGCCCGTTCGGCGGAAATGGTCTCCGGGGCTTCCAGGGATTGCTGGCGCAGCTTGCGAACACGTTCAGTCATCGCCATAGGAATTCTCCTTTTTGCGTGGCCGGCCGATCATGGCTTCCAGGATGCCGGCCAATCTCTCCGCCACCGCGGAGCGGCTGAAATGCTCTTCCAGATATTTGCGGCCCGCCAGCCCCATCCGGCGGGATGCGGCCTTGTCAGCAGCCAGCCCTCGGATCGCCTCGCCAGCGCCGGTGGATCACCCGGCTGGGCGAATATACCGCAGCCGGCCGCTTCGACCACCTGCCGGATGACCCCATCGATTGCCAGCACCACCGGACGCCCGGCGGCCATGTAATCGAAGACCTTGTTCGGGTAGGTGGTCTTGTACTCTTCGATGGGCTTGAGGATGGCCAGACAGGCATCCGCGCCGGCCAGGGCGGCGGCCATTTCCGCCTTGGGAACAGGGGGCAGGAACAGAACGTTGGCCAGGCCCATTTCGGCAGCCTGTTTCTGCAGGGCAGGTTTTTCCTTGCCATCGCCGAGGAATGTGACAGTCACTTCGGAAGTGACTGTCACAGCTTGTAAGATTTTTGCCGCTTCCAACACTACGCCCAGGTCATTCGACATGCCATGCGCGCCCGCGTAAAGCACGACAAATTTATTCTCCAGATGGTTGGCAGAGCGGAATGCCGCCCCAGCGTCGGCCGGATCGAACATCTCCGGGTCGGCACCGTTCGGGACGAGTTCCACCTGCCTGGCGCCGCGCCCGGTCACGTGCGCCACATAACCGGGGCTGTTGACCATCACCCGGTCGGCATGGCGATACAGGAAGCGTTCCAGCCAGAGTGACATTTTGATCAGCAGTCGGGTTTTTCAGCACACCGACGGCGATGGCAAAAGTCGGCCACAGGTCGCGCACTTCGAACAGGAACGGCACCCGCTTCAGCCGCGCCAGCAGCCAGGCAGTCACGCCCTGAAAGATGGGCGGCGAGGTGCCCCAGACCAGGTCCACATTCTTCACGCCCAGGCCTGCAAAAAACGAGGATGCCATGAACGAGAAAAAAGAGAAAACGCGGTGGACGAAGGATTTATGCAGGGCCTGGTAGGTGTAGGTGCGGATGACCCTCACCCCTGCCCCCTCTCCCGAGCGGGTGAAGGGAAGAAGTGAGGGCAGACCCGGTCAGATAACTCACCGGGCTGGCGATGATCGTCACCTTGTGACCGCGCCCGGCCAGGTAGCGCGCCAGTTCATGATGACGCGTCCCGCCGGGCTCGTCGAGAGCAGCGAAGGCCTGGTGAATCAATAGGATATGCATGTTATTCTTCGTCGTGAAGAACAGGGGCCGGATCCGGCCAGCCTGCAGACTGCGCTTTCACTACCATTTCTGCCAACGATTGTGGCAAGACCGGCAGGTCGAGCAAATCCTGGACCGGCATCCAGACCGGTCGGTAACTGCCCTTTTCCGGCTGCGGGTTGTGCATTTCTTCGCCCGTCCCGGTCCCAAACTCACCGCCGGCAACCTCAACCAGATAGTAATACTGCGGTTTGTCATGCCACCAGATTTCCGCCAACAGCCGCTGGATGGACACATCCAGGCCAAGTTCTTCCTTGGTCTCCCGCACGGCAGCCTGTTCGGGCGTCTCGCCGGGTTCCACGTGGCCGCCCGGGAAGGTGAAATAGTGCTGGCCAGCGCGGTGACGTTCGATCAGCGCGATCTTGTCGTCTTGCAGGAGGATAATGGCAGCCCGGTAGCTCATTTTGGAAAATTAAACTCGCTGATGAATTGTACATCATTTGCGGATTTTGTTTCAACAGCCAGGGATAAGGCCGGGACTTTGACTCCGTAGGTGGGCGAAACCCAGCCGCGGATCGTCATTCCCGCCGGGAGCTTTTGTTCGCCAGGCCCGGAAGTGTAGACCATTTCGCCCGCCCGGACCAGATCCACGCTGGCAGCTTCTCCAGCCAGTCACCTTCGAGATGGTAAGACCACCGGCCCGTGCGGCGACTTCAACCGAATGGTTATTCCCTGATCGCCGCTTTCCACCTGCCACTCCCAATCCGGCAGCAGCCAGTGCAGGCGGAAGGTGAGCGGTCTTTTCTCCCAGGGCATTCGCACAGGCAGCATTTCATCCCGGACCTGCCAGTGACCATCGGCGTAGGCCGTCACGGTGCGGTCGTGCCGGACGCCCTGCTTCCAGTAGCCCCAATGCCGGCCCCGGATGCGCTGGAGAATGGCCGGATCGGCTTCCAGGCTGCTGCGCCGGTAGGCATTGAACCAGTCCAGATAGAGGAATCGTCCGGCACGCGTGAACTGGTCACGGCCGTTGACCGTGACCGTGTTGTGCACAAGCGCAGCAGGTCAGACTGTTGTCCCAGGGCGGATCGGCATTGTAGAGATACGTCCCGGCATCCTGGGCCACGTTCAGGCTGCGCCACCACAGGTCCACGTGCAACTGGTCGGCATGGGACGGGCGGGTGGTGAATTGCGCCGTCCGCAGGTAGGCCCAGGAATCTTTGCCATAAACCTGATCACCGAGATAGCGCGGCAACTGGACATACTTCCGGTCTCTCCAGTGGCACGCCGAACCAGAGCGCCATCTCATCCCAGGGCCCGTGCGGCAGGTCATAGTCGAGGAAAGCGCGTGCAGCCGCGTTCAGTACCGGGCGATAGTCGGAGAACGGGCAGACAGTCAGGGGAAAGATGTAGGCCCCGTCATTGGCGCCCAGGTTGGGAGTCCGGCCCGAATCAGAATCCAGGATGGCCAGCAGCCAGTGGATGGAACGCACGATGGCTTCATTTGTCTGACGCGGCCAGTGGTAGTAACGACTTAAGTCGTTACTACGGATTAATGTGATTCGTCCATAAAACAACCTGGAGCATCAGGCGGTGATAATTGGTGGAATGCTGGGCATATTCGCCATAAGAGTCGATCTGGGACTGGAGACCTTCGTTGAGCCACTTCCAGCCCAGTCCGCACCAGCGGGAGGCCGCCGGGTGGTCGGGTAAGGCCAACCCGGCAGTGAGCAGGCCGGCAGCTTCTGTCAGCAGGTGGTTGTTCTGCTGGGAACGGGCATAAACAAGGGTGGGAATAATGCGCAAAGCGTGCATTGCATACTGAGCGTGCGAGGGCGGCATTCCGCTCAGTCGTACTGCTGGACGAACCGGCAAAGACCTGCGCGCCCACACAAAGGCCATCAACCGCAGAGCCGCTTCCTGGCCGGAGATCCAGTTGGGACCGAGATAAGGCGGGTTGGCGGTGCTGAAGGTCTCGAAATTTCGCCAGAAGGTCTCGGCATATTTTTCATCCTGCGTGAGGTGGTAGGCGCGGCCAAGACAGAAGACCCAACCGAAGCGGGCAGGTTCCCAGATATATTTGATGTCAGGGAATGGAGAATAGAGCGCGGGAAGCAGGGAGGGATCGGTCTCGTAGGCTGTCCAGTGCTGCAGCCCTCCGGAAAATGTGAGACGAAGTGGAACCGGTTCGCCGCCGAAAAGACGGACAAGGCCGGCAACGATTTCATCGGCTTCGGCTGAGAAGCGCCGCTTTCCCTTGATCGCCTATCACTTTGAGAAGTTCTTCTTGCCTTGGAAGGACGAACAATGGGCGTAACCCGCTGCTCTCGATTTTCTGTTCTCTACTCTCTATTCTCTTTTCTCTATTCTCTATCCTCCGATAATGCCCGGTTGCCAACCCCAGGCGGTAGAGGGCATTCAGCATCACGGGCTGGACCCCCAGTTGGCTCAAGGCTTTAAAAGCAATGGTCAACTTGTTGAAGGATGCCATTCAGACAATCCGGTTCCAATAAGCCAGCGCGAAGAAAACGGCGCTGACCTGCATGGATTGGACCAGTTCACTGTTCTTCGCCATGCGAATGACTTCATCCAATGGCTTGAGCACGACTTCGATCTCCTCGGTCTCATCCAGGTTCTGGTCGCTGACTTCTTCGGCGTCCAGCGCCAGGAAGGAGTAGATCAGGTTGGTCTGGTTGGCCGGGTTCGGGGAGACACAGCCAATCTGGATGAAAGTATCACTTGTATAGCCAGTCTCTTCCAGCAATTCCCGCCTGGCGGCCTGCATCGGGCTTTCATCTTCCGCCTCCATGGCCCCACCGGGGAGTTCCAGGATCACTTTTTGTGCGCCATGACGGTACTGCCGGACCATCACAACCTCCTGCTGCTTCGTCAGCGCGACGATTGTTGCCCAGTCACCGTATTCGAGCACGAAGCCATCGATGACCTTCCCATTGGGAAGTTCGCATTTATCTATGCGGACATTCTTGTGCAGGTGCTGTGATGCCAATATTTTCCAGGGTGTAATGGTCATATGCATAACTATTATCGGCTCAATAAAATGAGACCGAGAGGAATTAACAAAAGCAGAATACCTTTAAGAATATTGATAAACCCTGTCATCAACCCAAAAGCCATCATTATGAGCGCAATGATGGCAAGAAATATTAATTGATTTTGTCTTTTCTTTTTTCGGGAGTCCATAGGAATATTATATTTCGATAGGTACTCTGGTTCGTAATGATTCGACTGCAGCAAACGTAGCCTTCGTCACGCCGACCATTTGCTCATCCGGGATAGGCGACTGGCCGCCTGTGCGGATGGCATGGGCAAAAGCAATCCATTCGTCCCTCCAGCCTTTATCCTGCGCTTGCTTAACCAGCGTGCGCCGTCCATCTCGCACCGTTTCCAACGCCCGGAAATCATTCAATACGGCGATGCGCCCGCCGCAGAAGACCTCCAGGCGCTCCTTGGGGAAGGATTTATCGCCGTTGGCAAGGTAATCCACCACGCCGATGGAGCCATCCGGGAAAGTGAAGGACATCGAAACGTTATCCTCGCGGTACTTGCCGTCATCCGGCAGTGCAACGGCGTTCACCGAAACCGGGGCGGCCCCGGCCAGGAAAGTCAGGAAATCCACGAAGTGGCAGCCTTCACCGATAATCCGTCCGCCGCCCTGAACCGGATCCTGCGTCCAGTGGTTCAAAGGAATGGGCCCGGCGTTGATGCGGTAATGCATGTATAACGGTTCGGAACGAGCGGCAAGGAACGCCTGAAGTGCCCGGGCGAGCGGGGCAAAGCGGCGGTTGAAACCGACAGTCATTAGCAGTTGGCGATTAGCAGTTAGTATTTGGATGACAGAATCAAGCTGCTGCGAGGTAATTGCCAGGGGTTTTTCCACGAAGACATGCTTGCTTGCCTGCAACGCCTTGACTACCAGGCCGGCGTGCATATTATGGCGGGTCAGGATGGCCACCGTGTTGATATTGGGGTCATTCAAAATCTCGTCATCATTGGAAGCGGCATAAGCGAAACCAAATTTCCTGGCCGAATGCTGCGCATGCAGTCCGCCTGCCGAAGCAATGCCAACCAGTTCAAGCTCCTTGATTTTCTTAATGGCCGGCAGAAGCGTGGCGTTGGCAAAGAGACCCGCCCCCAGGACCCCCAGTGTCACCCTGTCACGTGGTTCAGTATCACGTTGCCCTGTGCCATGTGACACATTGAAACGTGACACGTGGCACGGGAACACTTGACACCTCTTGCGGATATGTAAGCAACACCCCTAGAAAGGTCTGTTTTGTCTTCCCAGTGATCACTTCGTAGGCCTCGGCCGCTTTTTCGATCGGGAAACGATGACTGATCATTGGCGCAATCTTCAACTTGCCGCTTGCCATCAAATCCACGACGGCCTCAAAGTTGCGGCCCTCCGTCCAGCGGACGTAGCCAATCGGGTAATCCCCGCCCTTTTCCTCATATGAGGCATCATAGCGACCGGGGCCGTAAGAGCGTGAGTTGATGAAACTCAATTCTTTCTCGTAGTAAACCTTGCGTGGGAAGGTCAGCCCGACCGCGCCGGTCGCCACCACATTGGCCCGGTCACGGGCAATACCTGCTGCCAGTTCTACCGGATCATTGGAGGAAGTGTCGGCGCAGATGATGACTTTGTCAAAGCCGCGGTTGGTGGTAAAGGCCAGGGCGGAGTCCACAGCCTGGTCGCGCAGCACAGCCTCCAGGCCGAGGGAAGCCGCCAGGGCAATCCGCTGCGGGTTGATATCGATGCCAAGCACCCGGCAGCCGGCTGCGGCTGCAATCTGGCCCGTCAACAATCCCAACAGGCCCATGCCGATGATCGCCACGTTCTCGCCGATCTGCGGTCCGGCCAACCGGAAGCCGTGCAGGGCGATCGCCCCGAGCGTGGTGAAGGCCGCCGACTCGAAATCCACCGAATCGGGCAGCGGTGTGAGAAGGTTGCGAGGGACAACGTTGTACTCGGCATGGACAGCGTAACCGCCGCCCGCGCAGGCCACCCGCTGGCCCACTTTGAAACCGTCCTTCCCCACTGCAGTTGGGACATTGCCTTCGCCCAGCGCAACGATGGTACCGGCGGAAGAGTAGCCGAGCGGCATAGGTTGGTCAAGTCGGTTGAAGGCTGCACCGAGGCTGACCAGCACACCCTCCCGCCGCATTTTATCGAGCACTTGCTTGACCAGATCGGGGCGCGAACGGGCCTTGCCTGCCAGCGATTTCTCGGCGAACTCGACCAGCATCCGTTCGGTGCCCGCTGAGACAAGCGAAGCGGATACTTTGACGAGTGCCTGCCCGGCGTCTGGTGTTGGGACGGGGACTTCTTCGATGGCGGTCTTGCCGGTTTTCATGTTTTGGAGGAGTTGTTTCATAAGTTAATTTGGATAGAGGATGAAGAAAAAATCTTGCTACCGTACATTTTTCAACGCGAATTACGCGGATGGGCAAATGGAACGAATAAAACCTGAAAAACTGGCCGTTGTCTGGTAGTATACCGCAAGAAAGGCCAGTAAGGGATATGGACGCCACTCGGCCAGGAAACGAGTAAAATTACCATGGAAACTATGGTCGCCGAAATACCTGTCAGCCGCACCAAGATTGTCGTCCCGACCCTCCGTCCGGGGATCCTGCACCGGGCGCGGCTGCTGGCGCTCTTCGACGACCTGCTGGACAAGAAACTCATCATCGTCGCTGCGCCCGCCGGTTATGGGAAAACCTCCCTGCTGGTGGATTTTGCCCGCCAGTCCGAGCTGCCCGTCTGCTGGTTCTCGTTGGATGCCCTCGACCAAGACCCCCAGCGGTTCTGTGCTTATCTGATTGCATCCCTTGAGCAACGTTTCCCCAAGTTTGGAAAACAGTCGAAAGCCGTCCTCAGGAGCCTGGTCAGTCTTGAGCAGGACACGGAACGTCTACTCTCGGCGCTTGTCAATGAGATAGATAGCCAGATCGATCAACATTTCGTCCTGGTGGTGGATGATTACCAATTTGTGGACGCTGTTCCGGATATTCGCAATCTTTTCAGCCGGTTCGTCTACCTGGCCGGTGAAAACTGCCACATTATTTTATCCTCACGCCGCTTACCATCCCTGCCCGACCTCACCCTCATGGTGGCTCGCCAGCAGGTGAGCGGGTTTGACCTGGAAGAACTGGCCTTTCACCCCAACGAGATCCAGGCCCTTTTTGAGAAGAACTATGGGATGACTCTGGACGAGCAAGCCATCGAGGAATTGGTGCAGCAGACAGAAGGATGGATCACCGGCCTGCACCTTTCTGCTTCCAGCCTGGCCAGTGGCCTCCCGGACATGACACGCGCGGCCCGCACGGCCGGCGTGGATCTGGCTGAATATCTCGACCAGGAAGTCCTTGCCCCGCAGCCTCCTAAATTGCGCGAATTCCTGCTCGCATACCTCCCTGCTGGAAGAGTTTGATGCTGATCTTTGTGAGGCCGTTCTGGGGGAGGGCAATTGGAAGAGCCTGATAAAATCAATCCGGCAAAATAACCTGTTTGTGCTGCGGGTTGGTCCAGGATGGAAAGTGGCTGCGTTATCACCACATCTTCCAGGAATTTCTTCAGCAACGTGTCCGGGAGGAAGAGCCTGAATTAGTGCGGACGATCCTTCTGCGCCTGGCGGATGTTTATCAAGAACAGCGCGAGTGGGAAAAAGCCTATTCCATTTACCGGGAGTTGAACGAACTCGGCCTTTTATCCGCCGTGATCGAACGCGCCGGCATGTCAATGCTATTAGGCGAGCGGCTTATCACGCTGCGGACCTGGCTGGATAATTTGCCGACTGAACTGTTCCAAGAGCGTCCCGCACTCCTTTCCCTCAAGGGCGCATTCTTGTGCACTGTTGGGGAGGGACACCTCGCTCTGTCGGTCCTTGATCGAACCATATCAGAATTTCAGATAAAGGCTGACCTGTCCAGCCTGGCACAGGCATTCGTCCGCCGGGCGGCTGCCTACTGCCTGGTAGGCGACTATGCCAGTTCCCTGAAGGATGCCGAAGAAGCCCTGCGCTTGAGTGGGAACAAGCCGGACTTGCAATTCACCTATGCTGAGGCGGAACGTTTCAAAGGCATCATTTTCAATTACCTCGGGCAGATTGCAGAAGCAGCCCGGGTCCAGGAGGATGCACTGCGATGCTACGGGCAACTGGGGGACACACAGAGAGCCGCCTGGGTGCAGGTGGAATTGGGGAATTCCTATCTCGCCAGCGGCAATTACCCGGCGGCTCTGGACGCATATAATCAGGCCCTGGACGAGTGGCGGCGGGAAGACAACCTGCCCTCCCAGGCGAATGTATTCAATAGCCTGGGAATTCTGCATCATTACCAGGGCGAATATGAACTGGCCATACAAGCATTTGAGGATGGGCTGGAATGCGCCAGGTCCAGCAGTTCCCAATGGCAGGAATCGCTTCTCCTGGCCAGCCTGGGTGACATGTATGTGGATTTGGGCGAATACGACCCCGCTTTCCAGGCGTATGGCGATGCTGCTCAAATAGCGCAGCAGGTTAGCTATCAGTTCCTGACCAATTATCTCGGGCTGGCGCAGGCCCGTCTGGCACGACTGCGCGGGCAGTTCAAGGAAGCCTACCGGTATATACGCGATGCGCAGGCGTCCGTCCTCGCCAGCGGTTCGAACTACGAATGCGGCCTGTACTATCTGGAACAAGGCTGCCTCCAATTGGCGGAAGGAAATACCATTCCCGCCGCCTCCGATCTGGAACAGGCCTTGGATTATTTCCTGCACGGTGGACTGGTCAAAGAGACAGCCTGGAGTCGGATCTGGCTGGCCGCTGCACTTTTCAGGACAGGCAAAATTGCGGCGGCGCGTGACCAGCTAAAAACGGCACTGGGAACAGGGCCATCGGGACCTTTGTTATATCCTATATTACAAGTCGTCCGCCAGGCACGTCCATGGCTGACGGTTCTACAAAACGACGCGGAATCCAATGGCATCCTGGCTCCATGGCTGGTGAGCGTTACCGAAACCGAATCACGCTTGCCGGGTTTACGCAAACGCCTGCGGCGCTTGCTTCATACCGTTCCAATCCAGGCCCCACGCCTGGTGGTCCAGGCATTCGGCAAAGCACAGGTGCGGGTCAATGGCAAGTTGATAACAACGGGGAAATGGAAAACAGCCTCTGTTCGTGAACTGTTCTTTTATTTCCTGGCGGCCTCGCGCCCGGCTACGAAAGAAGAGATCGGCGAAGCACTCTGGCCGGGGCTTGATACCCAGGAATTGAAACTCCGATTTAAGAATGAACTGTACCGTCTGCGGCATGCGCTCGGGCAGGATGTGATCCGGTTTGAGAACGACCTCTACTCCTTCAACCGCCTTCTGGACTACGATTATGACATAGAGAAATTCAACATCTGTCTTGCGAAAGCGAAATCGGCCGGTCAGATAAAAGAGAAGATTTCTCTCCTACGCGAAGCTACCGGTCTCAGGAATGGACCGTACCTTCAGGATATGGATGCCACCTGGGGCTGGCCTGAACGCGAGCGTCTTGACAGGATTTGCACGGACGCCTTGATACAATTGGCCGAATCCGAGCGTCAAACTGGCGATTTGCAGGCTGCGGTCCAGGCCTGCCAGGAGGCCTTAAAGATCGACCCACCCCGCGAGGATGTCCATCGCCTGGCCATGCAACTCCATGCCGAGCGGGGGGACAGGCTGGGAATCATCTGGCAATACCAGGCCTGCCGTGAGGCGCTGCGCTCCGAGTTGGATGTCGCTCCTTCTCTGGAGACAGAGACCTTGTTCCGGCGGCTGACCGTCTAAGAAGCAACTTGCCTCCACCCGCCCCTTCGGGGGCTTTTTAATTATTCCAACCTGTTTTGAAGCCACCTTTGCAGCCTGCCTGATAGTAATATAAGCTATCAACTACAAAAGGAAAGGTGACTCATGGAAACAGGATTCGCAAAACACACTCTCTCTACCCGGAATATGCATGCCTTTGCACCTACCAGCAGCGGTACGGGACCTCACTTTGCACCCACCAGCAGCGGTACAGGACCTCACTTTGCGCCTACCAGCAGCGGTACAGGACCTCACTAAGTCTCGACTCTGCTGATGGTGGCAACAGGAAAAACGGACGAAAATTCATCGAGACATATTCAAGGATGCTGAATGATCGAAACCAAGATATACAACCCACCCATCTCTCTTATTACCCGGAGTCTATCGGATGGGCGCCTGGAATTAAGCCGCCTGCTGGCTGCTGCAGTCATCAACCCCGAATTCCGTCATCTATTACTGGATGACCCGGAGTTGGCGCTTAAAAGTGGCTTTCAGGGAGAAGACTTTTTATTCACGGAAGAGGAACGCGACCTGATCTGTATCGATCCGTGCTGATTCGTTGGCCGATCTCGCCAACCAGCTTGCACGAACGTTTAATGAGCATCTACATATAGGGATAAATCATCCTGTTCAGCCGACTGCAGTTTTCGGATACTGAACGGTGATTACCGGATGCGCGGTGGGAAGGGGCGCGGTGGTGAAGGGAGACCATCGTGCTCCGCGCCCGCGCTTCCAGCATTATTAATTGGCTGAATTCATATCTTTTCAATACACTGGGGAACGGGTAGGTCTCATCCTCCCCAACTTATTGAAAAGATACGAATTAATAAAGGAGAATCTGCTCTCTTGGACAAATCTGGTATCGGTAATCTGGGTTCATTGGATGCCTCCATTCAACTGGATGCTATTTTTCGCGCTTTCCCTGACCTGCTCTTTTGCATGGACTCGGATGGTCTGGTTTTGGATTACAGAGCCGGACAACCTCCCACTCTTTTATATCCATTCCCAGAACAGGTTCTGGGTCATCTCGATGCGGGATATCCTTCCCCCGGAGGTTGGTTCTAAATTCGACCATGCTCTCCAGGAAGCCATCGGCACCGGCAAGGCGGTTTCGATTGAATACCGGCTAAAGGTCCCGGGTGGAGAACATTGTCTCGAAGCCCGCCTGGTTTCAATTGAAAATGAGTCCCGTGTGATTGCAATTGTGCGCGACGTTACCGAGCAGGTAAAAAATGCTGAACAAATCCAAAGCCAGATGCGGCGGCTGTATGCCTTGCATGCTGTCGATGCAGCCATTACAGCAAGCTTCGACTTGAAAGTGACACTATCCGTGATTTTACGGCAATTGATCAATCAATTGGACGCAGATGCTGCTGACATCCTGGTTCTGAATCCAAACACCCACATGCTGGAGTTTTCTGCCGGGCAAGGTTTCCAGACGAAACAGCCTCAGCCATTGATGATTGGACAGGGCTATGCCGGAAAGGCGGCCCTCGAGCGGCGCACGATCAGCATCCCTGACCTGGGAAATCTACCAGCCGATGCGCTTTTAGCTCCTGACCTCCTCCGTGAGAAATTTGCCAATTATTATGCCGTCCCATTAATCGCAAAAGGACAGGTTAAAGGGGTCCTGGAAATCTATCATCGTTCTTTATTACAGCCTGATGACGACTGGTTGGATTTCCTCTCGACTATAGCAGGTCAGACAGCGTTGGCAATCGATAGCGCTTGTCTGTTCCAGGATCTCCAGCGGACCAATACCGACTTGAGTCTGGCATATGATACCGCGATCGAGAGTTGGGCGCAGGTGCTTGAATTAAGCAACCGGGAGAGTGGCGCGCATGCTTACCGCGTAGTCGAATTAACGATCAAATTGGCTCGTTCGATGGGTATAGCCGAGCAGGAATTGATCCATTTCCGGCGGGGTGCGTTGCTCCATGACATTGGCAAGCTGGGGATCCCCGAAAGTATTCTCAACAAGCCCGGTCCCCTGGATGAGGTTGAGTGGAAGATCATGCAGAGCCATTCACAACTGGCCTATCAATTGCTTTCCTCGGTCAGTTATCTGGCCCCTGCCCTGGATATCCCCCACTATCATCACGAACGCTGGGATGGCAGCGGCTACCCGGAAGGCTTGCGCGAGGAACAAATCCCCTTCCCGGCGCGTCTCTTTGCGGTGGTTGATGTTTACGATGCCCTGACTTCCACCCGGCCCTACCGTCCCGCCTGGTCCCCTCAGGTCGCCTTGAACCATATCCAACAATATTCCGGGAAACTCTTCGACCCGGCTGTTGTCAAGGCTTTCTTGCAAATAATGAGGGAAAGATCATAATAAAATGAGAAGTGATAGGGGATTGCCCAATCCGCAATATAATTTCAGATGAGCGATTTCCCATTCTTATAGAATAGGTCGCCGTCGGCGCGGATTTCGGCATCGTTCATATCGCACAGCATATCCCAATGGATGCCGGATTCGTTCTTGCTGCCGCTTTCCGGGTACCCTGCGCCCACCGCCAGGTGGATGGTGCCACCCATCTTTTCGTCAAAGAGCATGTTCTTGGTGAAGCGCGTGATGCCATAGTTGGTGCCAATGCCAAACTCACCCAGAGTGCGCGACCCCGGCATCGGTGTTGAGTTGGGCGGTCAGGAGTTCCTGGTTCTTGGATGGCCGTTTCCTTGACCACCCTGCCTTTCTCGAACCATAGTTGGATATCGGTGACTTCCTGTCCATACTCGACAGCCGGATATTTGAAGCGCACCCAGCCCTCCACCGAGTCCTCGACCGGACCGGTAAAAATCTCCCCATCTGGGAAATTAAGTTGCCCGTCGCAGGGGATAAAGAGGCGTTCCTTGATGGACATTTTCAGGTCTACGTTGGAACCTTTCAGAATGACCTGGTCGTGGCCTTTGAGCCAGTCCGACCATCTTCTGTTGCTCCTGCCCGGCTTTCTTCCAATAGGCCACCGGGTCGTCCTCGTTAAGCATCCCGGCCCCATAGACAAACTCACGGTAATCGGCCAGGCTCATATCTGCTTCCTGGGCCATGGCATGTGTGGGATAGACCGTCAGGCACCAGCGCAGTTCATTTTTTGCAGCTCGTTCCATAAAAACTTTCATGGTGGGCGCGCCTGCCCTGGCCACGCGCGCCATGCGCTTTGGATCAATGCCGGCAAGCGAATGCGTGTTGTGCTCGGACCAGATATGCAGGTGGGCATCGAAGGTCTCAGTAACTATTTTGGTGAAGGGTGAAACATAGTCCAGTTGGGCATCCGAAGCATATTTGTAAAAAACTTCCTGCGCTCCAGGTGTACTTGTCAGGAGGGTGACAAACGCCCCGGCTTTGATGGCCTCTTCGTAAACGGCCAGGGTCAATTCTTCTGCCAGCGGGTGAGTCTGGATGATAAACTGCTGGCCAGGTTGGAGCGCCAGGGAATAATGCACCATCACTTTGGCAAGTTTGGTAATACGTGGATCAGGCATGGGAAACTCCTAAGGTGCGTTGGTTTTTTAATCCTCAATCGAAAATCGTCAATCAAAAATCTAAAGGGTACCTTTATACATCCCGCCATCCACAGTCAACATGACGCCGGTGATGTAGGATGCGGCCGGGGAAACCAGGAAGACGGCCACGCTGGCAAACTCTTCCGGCCGGCCCATCCGTCCCAGCGGGCTTTCCTTGGATTGTTTGCGCGATCTCCTCTTCGAGCGTGGTATGGTTCAGGACGGCCCGGGATTTCATCAAATCATAGACACGCTCGGTCTCGGTCCAGGCCGGCAGGATGGAGTTGAAGCGGATACCCGCCATGCCCAGTTCCAACGCCAGGGATTTGGTCAGCCCGACCGTGGCAGCCCGGATGCTGTTGGAAAGTACCAGGTTCGGGATGGGCTGCTTGACGGAATAGGATGTCACGGTCAGCACGCTGGCAGCTTTGGACTGCTTGAGATACGGCAAGGCAGCCTGGATCAGGCGGACATGGCTCATCAGCGACAGGTCAATCGCCTTCTGCCAGTCAGCCTCGTTGAACGACTCGAATGCCCCGGACGGTGGACCGCCCGCGTTGGTGATGAGAATGTCGAGGCCTTGCCCAGAGCCTGCCGAAGGGCCGCCAAAAGCCCGTGCCGTCTCGCCAACCAACCGTTCGGGCACATCCGGGTCAGCCACATCGCCCACCAGACCGATCACCTGTGTCCCGGTCTCTGCAGTAATGGCCTTCGCCGCTGCGCTGACTTTCGCCTCGTCGCGGCTGTTGATCGCCACGCGGCAGCCTTCTTTGGCCAAGGCGAGCGCCGTGGCGTAGCCCAGTCCGCGGCTGGAGCCAGTGACGAGGGCGCGTTTATCTTTGAGTTGTAGATCCATGTTGCCTCCAGTAAGGTTTGTGATGTCTCTGAAGTTTCTGAGGTTCCAAGGAAAGAAGGCTCATTCTGAATCTCTATATTCATCAGACACCTTAGATACCTTAGATACCTCAGAGACTTCAGATTAATTCTATCCTCTCGTCCATCAACTGCATATCCTGCCAATTACTTTCAACCCAACGCACAACAGCCTGCAAAGATTGCTCAAGGTGAACCCGGTCATTGCTGACCATCCCACAGGCAATGACCGTCTCCTGCCATGTGTCCTGCAAGTCCATTTCCGCCGCTGAGACATTGAACTGGCGATGCAGGCGCGCCAGCAGCGGTTTGAGCCGTCCGCGTTTTTCCTTCAGCGAGGCACATCCGGGGAGACGGAGGTGGAGGGTGAGAATGCCAATCATGATTGTTTCAGCGCTTCGCGGAGCGTCACAGCCAATTTCTGAGCATCAGGCTCTCTGCAAGTGAAATCTTTCTGCAGGAACTTGATGCCGCGCTCTGGGATTTCCTTTGTCCGTGGCAATAGCCAGGCGTGAAAGTGAGGTACTCCTTCCAACATGATCACTTGATAAATCCGTTCCGCGCCCGTGATTGATTTGAGTTCTATATATAGCTTTTTTAACAAAGGGCCATAGCTGGCAGTCTCATCCGGTAATGCTTCCGAGAAATCCAAAAAATGTCGTTGAGATTCAATAAACAGCGTCCCCAGCGGACCTTTGTCAACAGGAGCATGGCACACTCTCCAAAGGGCATCTTCGTAAATATATCCTCCCGGGGGAGATGCAACTATCCCGGCATGTTTCTGACATAAGAAGCATTCCATTTTGTCCTCCGGATTTACGATTTACGTTTTACGCATTACGATTTACAATGCCTTCACTATGGACACCGAAACCGCTTACAATCAAGCCCTTGATTATCTCTATTCTTTTGTAGATTATAGCCTGAAAAAATCCTCCGAACTCGCCAAAGCCCATTTCGAACTGGGGCGGATGCGCGCCCTGATGGCTTTGCTGGGTAACCCGCAGGACATGTACCCGATCATCCATGTGGCCGGGACGAAAGGCAAAGGCTCCACCTCGGCGCTGATGGCCTCGGCGCTGACAGCCGCCGGCTATAAGACCGGGCTGTATACCTCCCCGCATTTGCAGGATTACGTGGAACGCATCCAAATTGACGGCCAGCCGATCTCCCATGGCCAACTGGTCGAACTGGTCGAGGAGATAAAGCCAGCCGTCGCGAAGATTCCCGAACTTGACCACTTTCGAAATCACCACCGCCCTCGGCTTTCTTTATTTTGCCCAACAAAAAGTGGACGCGGCGGTCATCGAGGTGGGGCTGGGCGGGCGGCTGGATGCCACCAATATTGTCACGCCGCGCGTCTCGGTGATCACGTCGCTCTCCTACGACCACATGGCGGTGCTCGGCAATACCCTGACCTTGATCGCCGGCGAAAAAGCCGGCATCATCAAACCCGGCATCCCGGTCGTCTCCTCGCCCCAGCCGGAGGAGGCGCTGGCTGTGCTGGAAGCAGTCTCAGCCGAACGACATGCCCCACTGACGCTGGTTGGACGGGATGTGATCTTTCAAGCCTGTGGAACACTCCCTGGATGGTCAGTCTCTTTCAATCATCAATCCGCATCAATCTAAAATCGCAAAATCGGTTATACTCCGTATCCCTTTGCTGGGAGCGCACCAGGTGGTGAATGCTGCCACGGCCTACACGGCGCTCCAGGCGAGCGGATTGAGCCTTTCAGAGGCAGCCATTCGAAAAGGTTTTGCCGAAGTCCGCTGGCCGTGCCGCTTTGAAATTGTTCGCCGGGAACCGCCGGTCGTGTTAGACTCGGCCCATAACGCCGACTCTGCCAGGCAACTGCGCCAGACGCTCGACGACTACTTCCCGGGCAGGCCGGTCGTCTGGGTTTTCTCCATCCTGGAAGATAAGGATGCGGCCGGGATGCTGGCGGAGTTGAGACCCAGGCTCACACGGGTCATTGCCACCCAGACCGACCACCCACGCGTCCTGGAAGCGCAGAAAATCGTCGGACCTGGTGCAACCGGCTGGGATCCCGGTGGAAGCAGCTCAGTCCGGCCTCCGCTGGCGCTGGCCCGGGCACTGGAACTGGCTGGCGATCAGGGAGTTGTCCTGGTCGCAGGCAGCGTTGCCTTTGCCGGCGAAATGAAGACAGCCTGGGAAAAACGATAGAAACCTCTCACCCGTTACCCGTCTCCCATCGGGAGAGGGTCAGGCGTGAGGGTTAAGAGGAACCATGACTCAAAACGACTGGTCTTTTCAAGAAGATGATGCCTTCAACATGGCACTCAGCCAACGCACCGAAGAACTGTACCGCGTCCCGAACCAGACGCCGGATGAAGACGGCTGCATCGAGGCGCTCGTCCTGCCGCTGCGGGATATTGTCATTTTCCCGCACATGGTCACGCCGGTCTTTGTGGCGCGCCAGAGCTCGCTGCTGGCCATCCAGGAAGCCCACGAACGCGATTTGACCGTCATCGGCCTGACCCAGCGCGACCCGGAGGTCGAGGAGCCGGGGCCGCAGGATTTCATGCCCATCGGCGTGGAACTGGCGGTTGGGCGGCTGCTCTCGATGCCGGATGGCTCATCTTCGGCTCTGGTGCAGGGACGGCTGCGGGTGGAAGTGGTGGAGTTTACCCGCCTGACGCCGGTGCTCAAAGTGCGGGCGCGCGTCATCATCGAACCGACCACTGCCGATAAGACCACCCAGGCCCTGATGCGCAATGCCCTGGACCTGTTCGAGCGCTGCGTCTCCCTGGACCGGGCCATCCCCGAAGAGGCCCATCTCTTTGCCATGAACATCTCCGAACCGGGCTGGCTGGCGGACATGATCGCCACGGCAGTTTCCATCAACCTGACCGAGCGCCAGCAACTGCTCCTGATGAAAGACCCGCGCCAGCGCCTGCAGCGCATCAACAAACTGCTGGCCCAGGAACTGGATGTGCTCGAACTGGAAGATGAAATCCACAGCCGTGTCCAGGATGAAGTGGATAAGAGCCAGCGCGAATTCTACCTGCGCGAGCAGATGAAGCAGATCCAGACCGAACTCGGCGAAGGCGATATCTTCTCGCGCGACCTGATCGACCTGAAAAAGAAAATCGAGTCGGCCGGGCTGCCGGAACAGGCCCACGCCACCGCCCTCAAGGAACTGGAACGCCTGAACCAGATGCCGCCCATGGCTCCCGAAGTGGGCATCATCCGCACCTACGTGGATTGGATCCTCGACCTGCCCTGGTCGAACAGCACCGAGGACAACCTGGATGTCAAGCACGCCGGCGCGCGTCCTGGAGCGCGACCATTACGGGCTGAAGAAAGCCAAGGAGCGCATCCTGGAATACATCGCCGTGCGCTCGCTCAAGCCGAAGAAGGAACGCCAGCCCATCCTGTGCTTCGTCGGTCCGCCCGGCACCGGCAAGACCTCCCTGGGGCAATCCATCGCCGAGGCGCTGGGACGCAAGTTCGTGCGCGTCTCGCTGGGCGGCGTGCGGGACGAGGCCGAGATCCGCGGCCACCGCCGCACGTACATCGGCGCGCTGCCCGGACGCATCATCCAGACCATGAAACGCGCCGGGACTGCCAACCCGCTCTTCATGCTGGACGAGATCGACAAGCTCGGCCAGGATTTCCGCGGCGACCCGGCCTCGGCGCTGCTGGAAGTGCTCGACCCGGAGCAGAACCACGCCTTCTCCGATCACTATCTCGAACTGGATTTCGACCTCTCCAAGGTCATGTTCATCACCACCGCCAACACCCTGATGACCATCCCGCCGGCCCTGCTCGACCGGCTGGAAGTGATCGAGTTCCCCGGCTATATCGAAGAAGAGAAGCTGATCATCGCCGACCGGTTCCTGATCCCGCGCCAGTTGGAAGAAAGCGGCATCGATACCCTGGGCCTGAGCTTCCAGCCCGAGGCGCTCCAGCGCATCATCCGCGAATATACCTACGAGGCCGGGGTGCGCAACCTGGAGCGCGAGATCGGGCGCATCTGCCGCAAAGTGGCCCGCTGGAAAGCCGAAGAGAAGCGCTACCCCACCGTCATCGCCCCGGAACTGATCGAGAAATTCCTCGGCCCGCAGCAGTTCTTCCAGACCGAGGCCGAACGCCAGGACGAAGTGGGCGTGGCTACCAGCCTGGCCTGGACCGAGAACGGCGGCGAGATCATGTCCATCGAAGTGGCCGTGCTGGATGGCAAAGGCAACCTGCAGATGACCGGCCAGATCGGCGATGTGATGCAGGAATCGGGCCAGGCCGCGCTGACCTACGTCAAATCACGCGCCGCCCAACTGGGCATTGACCTGGAGGTCTTCGAGCGCATGGATATCCATGTCCATATGCCGGAGGGCGCCATCCCGAAGGACGGCCCGTCTGCCGGCATCACCCTGGCAACCGCGCTCATCTCCGCGCTGACCGGGCGGCCGGTTTACAAGGAAGTGGGCATGACCGGCGAGATCACCCTGCGCGGGCGTGTGCTGCCCATCGGCGGCCTGCGCGAAAAGGTGCTGGCTGCCCACCGCGCCGGGCTGAAAGTGGTGCTCGTCCCGGAGAAGAACATGAAGGACCTGGTGGATGTGCCCAAGAAGGTGCGCGAGGATTTGAAGATCATCCCGCTTCAGCACATGGACCAGGTGCTCGATCTCGCCATCGCCCCCGAAGCCGTGCTCGAACCGCCCAAGCCGAGACGCAGGCCGGAAGAACAACCACAGGAAGAAGAGTAGAAGGACGAGTAACGGGTAATATGTTACTCGTTTCATACGATGATTCATGCCCAACAAGCTCACCGACAAAGTTGTCCTCATCACCGGCGCTTCCTCCGGATTCGGCGCAGACGCCGCCCGGCTGTTTGCCAGGGAAGGCTGCATCGTCGTGCTGGCTGCCCGCCGCATGGACCGGCTGACTGCCCTGGCCGAACAAATCCGCGCCGAGGGCGGGCAGGCCTTCGCGGTCGGCCTGGACGTAAGCGAGCAATCCCAGATCGATGAGGCCATCCAGACCGTGCTCGATAACCTTTGGCCGGATAGACATCCTCTTCAACAATGCCGGTTTTGGCCGCCTGGACTGGCTCGAAACGCTTGATCCCGCCGCCGACATCGACACACAGATAGACGTCAACTTGCGCGGCCTCATCCAGGTCACGCGCGCCGTCCTGCCGTCCATGCTGGCCCGCCGCGCCGGGACGATCATCAACATGTCTTCGGTGGCCGGTCTCATCGCCGCGCCGATGTACAGCATCTACGCCGCCACCAAGTATGGCGTGCGCGGCTTCACCGATGCCCTGCGGCGGGAAGTGATCCCCTTCGGCATCCAGGTCTCCGGCATCTACCCTGGCCCGGCAGTCACCGAATTCGGCCAGCACTCCGGCAGCGATAACGCCATCAAGGAGAATCTCAAGGTGCCGGGCTGGATCTATATGACCTCTGCCTACGTCGCCCGCCGGACCGTCGGCCTGGCGAAACATCCCCGGCGGGCACTGGTCATCCCCTGGTGGTTCCGGCCCATCATCGCCTTCGACACGCTCTTCCCCGGCCTGGTGGACTGGTTCCTGAAAGTTGCATTTGTCCGGCGCTTTCACAAATTGATCGGTGATGAAAGACCATAGACTTTACCATTTGTTCCATTTTCATAGGAGGCTGCATGTTTCAAACCCGTCTTGCCCATCTTTCCACATCCATCCGGAACTCTCAATCTGGATGCCCTGGCGCTTAACCCCGGCCCCAGCCTGGTCTACCTGACCGGGCTGCACTTCCACCTGATGGAACGCCCAACGGTGGCCTTCTTCACGGCAGATTCGGCTCCCGTCCTTGTGCTGCCCGAGCTGGAAATGCTCAAAGTGAAGGACCTGCCGTTCGAAATCAAGGCCTTTCCCATACGGGGAAGACCCGGCCGGATGGGACCAGGTTTTCCTGGAAGCCGGCCGGTCACTGGGATTGGAAGGCAAACGCATCGGCGTCGAACCGCTGCATATGCGCATCCTGGAATTCGGCAAAGTGAAAGTCATCGCAGGCGAGACCGAATGCCCGGATGCGACCCAGGTGGTCGGCAGCCTGCGGGTCTGCAAGGATGCGGATGAAGTTGCCGCCATGCGCAAGGCGGTCAGGGTGGCGCAGGGCGCTCTCGAAGCGACCATCCCAATCCATCAAGGTTGGCGTGACCGAAAAGGAAATTGCCGCCGAACTGGTGGTGCAACTGCTGCGGCATGGCTCGCAGTCCGATATGCCGTTTGCCCCGATCGTCTCCAGCGGGCCGAACAGCGCCAACCCGCACGCCGTCCCCTCGGACCGGAAGCTGCGTCCCGGCGACCTGCTGGTGGTGGACTGGGGCGCGGCGGTGGACGGCTACATCTCCGACCTGACGCGCACCTTTGCGGTGGGCAAAGTGGATGAGGAGTATCGCAAAATCCACCAGATCGTGCTGGAAGCCAACGCCGCCGGGCGGGCCGCCGCGCAGCCGGGCGTCCCGTGCGCCAATGTGGATAGCGCCGCCCGGACGGTCATCGAAAAAGCCGGCTACGGGCAGTATTTCACCCACCGCACCGGTCACGGCATCGGCATGGAGCCGCACGAGGATCCGTACATGCGCGGCGACAATCTGCAGTTGCTGGAGCCGGGCATGGCCTTCACCGTCGAGCCGGGCATCTACCTGCCGGGGCGCAATGGCGTGCGGATCGAAGATAATGTAGTGATCACCGAAGATGGCGCGGAGTGCTTGAGCGACATGCCGCGTGAGTTGCGGGTGGTGGGATGACGCCGTAGGAGCAACGCCGTTCACCCTGCATTTTCTCTTGCAATGGTGAGTAAATTGGGTTATACTGATGGTATAACAAAAGGTATAACCATATGGAATATGTAAAAATAGCTATTTCCGTGCAGAAATCCCTTTTTGAAAAGGCGGAGAAACTTGCCCACCAGATGAAGGTGCCGCGCAGCCGCCTGTTTGTGATGGCATTGGAAGAATACATTCAGCGCCAGCAGAACCGTGAACTCCTGGCGCAGATTAACGCCGCCTCTGCAGATGAGCCTGATCCTGCGGAAAAGACGCTTCGCGAGAAATCTACAAAGGCTTATCGTGAAGATCTGGAGGATGAATGGTAATTAGCCAGGGGGATATATACTGGATTGATTTGGAAGAACCTTCCGGGTCAGAGCCAGGCTACCGTCACCCGCATGTTGTCGTTCAGAACAATTTGTTCAACCAGAGCCGGATCCGTTCGGTAGTTGTCTGCCAATTGACTTCGAATCTTGAACGTGTCAGGTTCCCTGGGAACATCCTGCTTGACAAGCAAGAAACAAACCTTTCGAAAGACAGCGTGGCCAATGTTTCTCAGATACTCACTGTGGATAAATCAAGGCTGGACGAATACGTTGGGACCCTCTCGCCAAAGCGTGTGCGTGAGATTCTGAACGGAATGCAGTTGGTTCTGGAACTGCGCGAGGCGGAATGAACGTGGAGTGCCAGAGCAACATGCCGCGTGGGCGGAGGTTGTTAAGGTAGACGCGATGAAAATCCTTGCTTTCGAAAAAGAACTCCCTGGATGCAACTGCGGAAGCATTCCAGCCGCTGCTCAAAGCCGAAGCCCGGCGGGTCTGGGAATTGCAGCAATCCGGTGCATTGCGCGAGATCTACTTCAACGCCGACCAGCATACCGCCGTCCTGGTATTGGAATGTAGCGATATCGAGGCGGCCCGCCATCTGCTCGCGACCCTGCCCCTGGTACAGGCCGGCCTGATCACCTTTGACTTGATCCCCCTTGTCCCTTATGATGGCTTTGCCCGCCTGTTTGCCTGAATAACTCTGACCTTTCATCTTGATTTATAAAGAGGCCTCCGATGATGACATTCTTGCATTTGCCCTGCCGGTACTGACCATAGGATTTTTCGTCTGGTTCTTCATCCGGATGCGCCGGCCGCGTAAACCGAAAACCACCAAAGATGATCCCCGCACACGCCAGGAACGCGCCGTCTGGGCCTGGGCAAAAATCCTCTCGTCGAGCCAGGGACCGGTCAACACCTTCCGCATGGCGCGCGTCGAGATGCAGCTCGAAGTCCACATGCCCGGCACCCCGGCGTACCAGGCCAAAACCACCTGGCTGGTCGAGCAGGAGTCGCTGGCATCCGTTGAAGCAGGCAAAGAGATCCCACTGAAAGTGGACCCGCTGGGGCCGCAGTACATTTACCCGAATGGCGCATGGGCCAAATTCGTGGAGTGATGACATGACCAGCTACTGCGAATACCTGCGCGACCACCCGGAAGACACGCTCAACAAGCTGTACCACGATAACGAGTACGGCTTCCCGCTGGCGGAGGATGCCGCCCTGCTCGAACGCCTTGCCCTGGAGATCAACCAGGCCGGGCTTTCGTGGACCTTGATCCTGAAACGCAAAGAAGCCTTCCATCGCGCCTTCGAAGGCTTCGATGTGGATAAAGTGGCGGCCTACCGCGAGCAGGATGTGGCCCGCCTGCTGGCCGATGCCGGGATCATCCGCAACCGGCTGAAGGTCAACGCGGTGATCGAAAACGCCCGGCGCATCCAGGGTCTGCGCGCGCGAATTCGGCTCCTTCAAAGGCTGGCTGGATGCCCACCATCCGCTCAGCCTGGAAGAATGGACGAAACTCTTCAAACAGAACTTTCGTCTTCACCGGCGGGGAAATCGTGAAGGAGTTCCTGGTCAGCACCGGCTACCTGCCGGGTGCGCACGACCAGGATTGCCCGGTCTACTGGCAGATCGCCCGGCTGCAGCCGGCCTGGACAAGGGGGATGCGGAATGTTACATTGGACGAACACAAGGACTAAGCATCTCCGGCCAGGGTGACCTTGCCGCTTTTTTGGCGCTCTGGGAATTGCCTTTCTTTCAATGGGGCGGGAGTATAATTTTATAGAATTTCGATGTCTTCTTTTACCACAGGGAGAATTTACCATGAAGAAATCGAGTGTTTTTTATTACCTTCCCACCCTGATTATCCTTGCCAGTCTCGTTCTTTCAGGTTGCACTCCCAAACCAGCAGCCACACCAACACAGGCTCTTATACCAACCGCTGGACCGACCAATACGGTCATCGTTACTCCCACAACTACTCCATCTCCAACCGTCACGCCCCTCCCAATCCCGGCGTTGACCCTAAAGCCGGGAGATTTCTATTTCAGCCTGAACAGTCAGCTAGCTTTCATTCTCTCCCGTAATATCACTGGGAATACTAAAGATGATCTCAGCACTCTTTTAGGTTGGGCTCGCCAAGGAGGCACCCGGTTGATCCGCGTTCACTTGATCCAAGGTTGGTCGGGCGACCCATGGATCAACAAAGATTGGAGCATCAACGAAAAATGGGCTCAGGACTGGGAATGGTTCTTTGACCAAGCGCAGGCGGATGGTATTTTTGTCATTCCTGTTTTCGGGGTCTGGGCAGATTGGAATAACGGCATGCCAGCCGATGTCTACCACTACTGGCAATACAACCCATTGAATGCAGCGAACGGCGGCCCACTCACCTCGCCTACAGGATTATTCCAGTCAGATTCGGATACCCAAAAGCACTGGCTGGCCTGGGTCAAGACCCTGGTGGAGCGCTGGCAAGGCCGCCAGAATATTGCCGCCTGGGAAATATTCTCTGAAATCAACCTCGCTTCCGGCGCCCCGGGTGAAACGGATGCAAAAGGTGCGGTATCTGAAACCGCAGCAGTTGATTTTACGAATAAAGCCGCGGCCATTGTCCGCGCGGCCGATACAAACCACCGTCCGGTGACTCTCTCGCTGGCGGTAGGCGCCCCATTCACCGACGATTGGGCCAAGTTTTATGAGCTTAACACGCTTGACTTTATTGAGATCCATCCGTACAGCGACACGCTGGATCGGGAGCTTGTCATGGATGTACAGAAAAATCTCAGCCGATATAACAAACCAGTCTTGATTGGCAAATCCGGCTTATGGTCGATGGCCACAAACGCGAACGCCTTGGTCGGGATCGAACATGCCATTTGGGCAGGGCTGGTATCCGGGGCAATGAACGGCCGCGCCCTTTGGAGTAACGACGGTTATGCTATCTATTCCACCAACGATCGCGCCCTTGCTTTCCAGTTCATGCAGGTATATGCCACTACAGAACTTCCGGTGGTGAATTTTACCAAAGGCATCGATTTTTCCGGTTTTAAGCCGCTATCCTCCACTTCGACCGTCGAGGTATGGGGGGCAGCGGTGGGCAATGAGAATTTGGTGCTCGGCTGGTACCGGGACGCGGGCAGCGAACCTCCGAATTGGCCTTTGCAGTCGGTCGTTTCCAAACAGACTGTAACAATCACGGTCCCCGGCAAGGCATCCAACTGGAAGGTGGATTTTTATGATACCAGGGACGGGACGACGATTCTGAGTTCGGTCACCGTCAGCCGCACAGGCAGCACCATCACGATCCCTCTGCCGGATTTCCAGGACGATATCGCCTTCAAGATGACGCCCCAGGCCGGGACGTCCTCCACGTCCGCACCAGTCTCCACATCCGCGCCAACCTCTACGTCCGCACCAACCATGATTACCACCGATGCCATTGCCGGGACATGGAGCGGAACCATTTCCAACCTCGCCGGAACACTTTTCAACGCCGGTCAAATTATCCATTCAGGCCGGCTGCCAGCCTGGCAAGGTCTGTGGAACCTTCTCTGCGCCACAACTTCCCTGCTCCGGGGATCTTTTCCTCCAGACGATCAACGGCGATACCTTTTTATTTCAAGAGCAAAATGTGTCCGGCGCAGCCTCCTGCTTGTCTGGTGGATATGAACAGCTCCAATTGCTGGCAGACGGGACGCTATCATATGGGTACTTGACCACGCCAGGATCAGCCGCGACCTCCACCGGCATTCTGAAGCATCCATAAGCCATCATCTTGCAGCGCAAATTCCGGAATAATATCACTTTCAAGGCAGGGTTATAATTCAGCCATGCCCCAGATCATTCCCACTGCTGAACCTTTCTTCTTCCCCGGGCCGACGGGCAGGCGAAAAATGCCCGGATCGGCTGCCTGGTCACGCACGGGTTTACCGGCACGCCCAAGGAAATGCGCTGGCTGGGGGAGTATCTCAACCAGCAGGGTTATACGGTCTGCGGGATGCGCCTGGCGGGGCACGCCACCCGGCTCACCGATATGGTGCGTGCACGCTGGCGGGACTGGCTGCTCTCGGTCGAAGACGGCTACAACCTGCTGCGTTCCTGCACCGACCAGGTTTTCCTGCTCGGTCTTTCCATGGGCGGGGTGCTGTCCCTGACCGCCGCGGATTTTGTTCAACGCATCTCCCAACCTGCATGAGCATTGACCTGATCCTGCTCTCCGTCTCCCTCTTCACCTGGGGAATTGGCGAGGGCATGTTCATTTATTTCCAGCCCATCTATTTGCAGCAACTGGGGGCAAATACGATGACGATCGCCTCGGTCTTCAGCCTGTTTGGGCTGGCGATGATGGTCGCACACATCCCGGCCGGGCACCTGGCCGACCGCATCGGGCGCAAACCCCTGCTGGTGGCCGCCTGGGTCGCCGGTGTGCTGGCCGCCTTGGTAATGGCACTGGCCCGGACGCTGCCGGTTTTCATCGCGGGGATGCTGCTCTACGGCTTTACCGGCTTCGTTTCCTCGCCGATGAACAGCTACATCACCGCGGCACGTGGGAAACTGTCGCCGGTGCGTGCCATGACCCTGGTCTCGGCCGCCTACAACCTGGGGGCGGTGCTTGGCCCCATCACCGGCGGCTGGATCGGCGAACATCTTGGCCTGCGCAGCGTTTACCTGGTCTCCGCCTGCATCTTCATCGTCTCGACCGTGATCTTGTTCTTCCTGCGCTCCCAACCGCGCGAAGTCCATGACCCGGCCGCGCCGCCGGAAAACCTGTGGAAGAATACGCGCTTTGTCAGTTTCCTGGGGATCATCTTCCTGGCGATGTTCGTCATGTACCTGCCCCAGCCGCTGACGCCCCGCTTCCTGCAAAATGAGCGCGGCCTGTCGCTGGAGAGTATCGGCCTGCTCGGCTCCATCGGCAGCCTGGGGAACACCCTGCTGGCCCTGGTGCTGGGACAGTTCGCCGCCCGGACCGGTTTCCTGCTGGCCCAGGTCTCGGTGGCGGCCTTCTCCCTGCTGCTCTGGAAGGGCACCGGGCTGGGCTGGTACGCCCTGGGCTATTTCCTGCTGGGCGGGTTCCGCTCGGCGCGTTCGCTGATCTACGCCCAGATCCGCCCGCTGATCCATCCGGCCCAGATGGGGCTGGCCTACGGCGTGGCCGAGACCTTCAGTTCGCTGGCGGTCATGCTGGCGCCGCTGCTGGCGGGGGTGCTGTATACGCGGGAGCCGGTGATGGTGTATTGGGTCAGTCTGGGGTTGGGGGCATTGGTTTTGCTGGTCAGCGCAATCTTCGTGCCGCGCGAAGCTGTCAAGGGTCGACCGGAAGTCGTCGAGGGTTCTTCCGATATTTCCTCTCAGAATTGAGGCGCCATGCTCGAGATTGCTTCTTTTGTCCTCGGCCCGGTTTCCACAAATGTGTATTTGATCGCTGATCCCCGCACCGGTGAAGCGGGCGTCATCGACCCGGCCTGGGATGGGCCTGTTATCCTGGCGGCCGCCAAAAAGCGGAACTGGCGCATCGGCCAGGTCTGGTGTACGCACGCACATTTTGACCATATCGGCGGTGTGGGCGATCTGGCTCGCGGGCTGGAGCCGCCCCCCATAATCGCCCTTCACCCCTCCGACCGCCTCTTGTGGGACGGTGGAGGCGGTGCATCCATCTTTCGGCCTTTCCCTGCCGCCCCGCCCCGCGCCCAGCCTGGAGCTCGCGCACGGCATGAGCCTGCAACTCGGTGGTCTACAATTCGAAGTCCGGCATGCGCCGGGCCACACCCCCGGCCTGTGCATATTCTACTGTGCCCAGGAGGCTGTCTGTTTTTGTGGTGATCTCATCTTCCAAAACTCTGTCGGCCGCACCGATCTGCCGGGAGGAGATTGGGACACCTTGGTGGATAGTATCCGTCAGCAAGTCTACACGCTGCCCGACGAAACGCGCCTCCTGCCAGGGCATGGTGGGGAGACTAACGTGGAGAAAGAAAAACGGGCGAACCCATTCGTTCGCCCCTGATGGGTATCCGGAAAATACGCTGAAATAAAGCCTTCCGCCTCAACCGGCGGGAGGTTTCCTTACAACCCCAAAAGAAGCTGAAATATCAGCAGCGCTCCCATCCCCGCCAGGATCGTCAAAAGCACATTTTTCGTCCGCCAGGCCACCAGGATCGCCACTGCCCCGGCCAATAGCTGTGGATTGCGCCAGGACAGGAACAAGCTCCCCTTGGGATTGGTCAATTCCGGCAGGATGATTGCCGAAAGCACAGCCACCGGCACGAAGCGCAGGCCGCGCCGGAACCAGTCCGGCACATTGATCCGGTCCAGCAAGAAGATGAACGATAGTCGGGTGACGAATGTCAGCAGGCCCGCGCTGATGATCGTGATCCAGATATTCATTTCGGCCTCCCCTCGAGCACCAACCCGGTCAGGATGCCAATCAGTGCCGCAGCCAGGAGGCCTGTTTTGTAGGGGAAATTGATCGCCAGCAGCCCAACCAGCCCGGCCGCCACCGCCGAAGCGATGCCCGCCCGGTCCTTAAGCGCCGGTACAACCAGCGCAATAAAGGTCAAAGGTAGCACAAAACCGAGCGGCCAACTGGCCGGGATTTGTGCGCCGATGAAGATGCCGATGGCCGTACTGACCTGCCAGGCGCTCCACAGCGTCAACCCGGTCCCCAGGAAGTACCAGTGCCGCGTGGGCAAATCACCTTCCCGGTTGTAGTGCATGATGGTGACGGCATAGGCTTCGTCGGTCAGCAGGTAAGCCAGCAATACCTTCCAGCCCGTGCCAAGCTGCCTGACATGCGGTGCCACGGAGGCGCTGTATAAGGTATGCCGGAGATTGACGACGAATACGACCATCAGGATCACCAGCCCGGATGTACCGGTACTGACCAACTGGGCAGCCAGGAGTTGGGACGCGCCGGCGAAAATGATCGAAGACATGGCCTGCGCCGCCGGCATGGAGAGGTGCGCGCTCATTGCCAGCGCCCCGAAAAGCAAACCAAACGGCGCGACCCCCAGTAAAATGGGAGCTTCATCCCTGACGCCGCTCCAAAATTCCTGTTTCCGTGTCTTTGCGATCATGACTTCCCTCGGCAAACGCTGCAAAATTCGTTCTATTATACCCGCCTCTACAAATATCCTCCGTAACTAACCTGTGGATGACAGGGTTATATGCCACAAGGACAGCAACACTGTCCCCAAGGAGACTTGAACCATGGATACCACTCTTGCTCCAACCCTGCTAAAGCGTACCCTGCCGCGCCTGAACACCCACGTGCGTGACACCCTGCTGATTGTCAGTGGAAGCCTGTGTGTGGCCGGGATGGCCCAGGTCAGGATAGCGCTTCCCTTTACCCCCGTCCCGATCACCGGGCAGACCTTCGCCGTCCTGCTGGTCGGAGCGGTTCTCGGCTCCCGCCGTGGCGCGGCCAGCCTGCTGCTCTACCTCATCCAGGGCCTGCTCGGCCTGCCGGTCTTTGCGGGAGGGGCCAGCAGCCTGGCTTATTTGCTTGGACCCACCGGCGGCTATCTGGTCGGGTTCGTCGTTGCGGCCGGCCTGGTTGGCCTGCTGGCGGCCCGCGGCCTGGACCGGCGCATTCCCAGCGCGCTGCTGGCATTCCTGGCCGGCGAGGCCGTCATTTACCTGTTCGGTGTCACCTGGCTGACCGTTTTCCTTGGGATTCAGCGCGCCATCGCAGCCGGTTTATTGCCTTTCCTGGTTGGAGATGCCATCAAACTGGCCGCAGCCGGGCTCGTCCTGCCAGCGGCTTGGGCCTTGGTGAAATAATTCACAGCCGTAACTGTGTCCATGAGAAAGTGTTTTACTTCACGAGTTGCCCAAAAATATGGTTAAACGAGATGTCCTTTTCGAGCAAGGCTATGTAAAAGAGCACATCAAAAAACCCTGACCCGCTCCAAGTTCGAATAGTACCTGGATTGAACAGCTGTACAGGCTATAGCTGGTAGTTTCATGTACCATTTTTCAGCTCGAGGAAATTATCCGGCATGACAGAAACATCCAACCAATTGGAACAAATCCGGACGGAAGCCACTTCTGGCGGTGGTGAAACGCGCATTGCCGCCCAGCACGCCAAGAACAAGCTGACCGCCCGCGAGCGCATCGAGCAGTTGATCGATCCCGGCACCTTCCAGGAAATCGGCATGTTCGTCACCCACCGCGCCAGCGGGCTGGGCATGGAAAAAAGCCATCCGTATACCGACGGCGTGGTGACCGGCTGGGGCAAGGTGGATGGACGGCTGGTCTACATATTTGCCCAGGATTTCACCATCATGGGCGGCTCGGTGGGCGAAGCCCATGGGATGAAGATCGCCAATCTGCTGGATATGGCCCGCCAGAACGGCGCGCCAGTCATCGGCCTGAACGATTCGGGCGGGGCGCGCATCCAGGAAGGCGTGGACTCCCTGGCGGGGTACGGGCAGATCTTCTACCGCAATGTCCAGTCTTCGGGCGTGATCCCGCAGATCTCGGTCATCCTCGGACCCTGCGCCGGGGGGGCGGTCTATTCACCGGCGATCACCGATTTTATATTCATGGTCGAGAAGACCGCCCATATGTTCATCACCGGGCCGGAAGTGGTCAAGGCTGTTACGCACCAGGAAGTCAGTTTCGAGCAGTTGGGCGGCGCGGCCATCCACAGCGAACAGAGCGGCGTGGCCCATTTCACCGCCCCGGACGAAGAAACCCTGCTTTCCAACGTGCGCTGGCTGCTCTCCTTCCTGCCTCCTAATAACCTGACCCCGCCTCCCTACCAGCCTCCCAATGACGACCCCCAACGGACTCTCCCGGGACTGGCCCAGGTCGTTCCGGCTGACCCGCAGCAGCCTTACGACGTTCGCAGCGTGATCGAAGCGTTGGTGGATGGCGGGGAGTTTCTGGAAGTCCAGGGCGAATACGCCGCCAACCTGGTGATTGGCTTGGCCCGCCTGGACGGCTATCCGGTCGGGCTCGTCGCCAACCAGCCGCTGCACCTGGCCGGCGTCCTGGACATCAATTCCTCCGATAAAGGGGCGCGCTTCATCCGCTTCTGCGACGCCTTCCACATCCCGCTGGTGACGCTGGTGGACACACCCGGGTTCCTACCCGGCACCGATCAGGAATACGGCGGCGTGATCCGTCATGGCGCCAAGCTGGCCTACGCCTATTCCGAAGCCACTGTTGCCAAAGTAACACTAATCCTGCGCAAGGCCTACGGTGGCGCATACATCGTCATGGGTTCCAAGCACCTGGGCGGGGATTACAACCTGGCCTGGACCAGCGCCGAGATCGCCGTCATGGGACCGGAAGGGGCCGTCAGCATCGTCTTCTCCAAGGACATCGCCGCGGCTGAAAACCCGGCCGCCGAACGCGACCGGCTGATCAGGAACTACCGGGCCGAGTTTGCCACCCCGCTGATCGCCGCCAGCCACGGTTACCTGGACGATGTGATCGACCCATCCGAAAGCCGCATACGGATCATTCGCGCCCTGGAAGTGCTGCGTGAAAAACGTCAGAATACGCCCTCCCGCAAGCACGGGAACATCCCGCTCTAGGTGGCAGATATGAAAAAAATGAAGATATTGGTTGCCAACCGTGGGGAAATCGCTGTGCGCATCCTGCGCGCCTGCCGGGAAATGGGGTTGCCTTCCGTGGCAGTCTTCACGGATGTGGATGAGGCCGCCCTGCACGTGCGCTATGCCGATGAAACGGTATTTATCGGCGAAAAACAAAAATACCTGGACATTGCCGCCATCCTGGAAGCCGCCCGCCAGACCGCTGCCACCGCCATCCATCCCGGTTATGGCTTCCTGGCCGAAAACGCGGAATTTGCACGCCGTGTCGAAGAACAGGGTCTCACCTTCATCGGTCCGCGCCACGAAACGGTCTCCATGATGGGCGACAAGCTGGCCGCCCGCCGCTTTTCACGCAAGGCCGGCCTGCCCGTCATCGCCGGAACGGATGAGCCGCTGCCGGTTGAACTGCCGCTCGACATGGCCGAAAAAGTCCACTATCCGGTCCTGGTCAAGGCCGCCGCGGGCGGGGGCGGGCGCGGTATCCGCCTGGCACTCACTCCGGCTGAACTGCCTGCCATGATCGAAGCAGCCCGGCGTGAAGCCAAGGCAGTTTTCAGCGACGATACTGTTTTCCTGGAATCGCTCGTGCAGCAGGCTCGTCACATCGAGGTCCAGATCCTGGGCGATGGCGAGGGAAATGTCGTCTGCCTGGGCGAGCGCGAGTGCTCCATCCAGCGCCGCCGCCAGAAGTTGATCGAGGAGGCCCCGGCCCACGATCTCAAGCCCGGGCTCCGGCTGCAGGTGCACGAGGCCGCCCTCAAGCTCGGCAAGGCGCTGAAATATCGCAGTCTCGGCACCGTCGAGTTCCTGTTGGATAAGAAAGACCATTTCTACTTCATCGAAGTCAACCCGCGTATCCAGGTGGAGCATCCGGTGACGGAAATGGTCACGGGCGTGGATATCGTCAAGGAACAGCTTCTGCTCGCGTTGGGCGAGCCGATGCACGATTTCCCGGCAGAGATCCTCCCGCGTGGTGCTGCCATTGAAGCACGTATCCTGGCAGAAGACTGCCGGGCCGGCTTCCTGCCTTCCACCGGGCAGGTGCTTTACCTGAAAGAGCCGGGCGGCCCCGGGGTCCGGATCGACTCGGCCCTCTACCAGGGCATGACCATTGGTACGGAATACGATTCCCTGCTGTCGAAACTGGTCGTCTGGGGAGAGAACCGGGCGGTCGCCATCCAGCGCCTGCGGCGCGCCCTGCATGAATACCAGATCGGCGGCCTGAGCACGGATATCGACTTCATCCTGCAGATCATCGAAAGCCCGAATTTCCTGAGCGGCGATGTGACCACCACCTACCTGGAAACCTTCCGGCCCAAGCCCCAAAGCACCGAGCCTGAACTGGAAAGCGACCTGGCTTTTGCCGCCGCGCTTTTTGCTCACCAGCAGCGCAGCGTCCATGCCAGCACTGCGACCGCCCGGGAAAGCGCCTGGCAGATGGCCGCCTGGAAAGAACAGATGAATAAATAAGCGAGAGTCTCACCCCCTTGCCTCCCGAAGGTAGCTGCAGCTCCCTTCCCCCCTCGGGGGAAGGGCTGGGGATGAGGGCATTCCGAGAGGAGAAAACCATGTCTCTCTATACTGTCACGATCGAAGACCGTATTTACAAGGTGAACATTTCCGGAGACCACTGCACGGTCAATGGCAAGGAAGTGGATGCCCGGATGCTGCCATTAAACCACAACGGCCTGCATGTATTGCGCCATGGCAGGCAGGCCTACGAGGTGTTCCTGAGCAATCAGGAAGCTGACACCTACCAGATGCTCATGTTGGGCGGTCGCCGGATCGTCACACAGATCACCTCGCGCGTGAAGAAACACTTGAAGGCAGGCGAGGACTGTAATGCGACCTGCCTTTCCGCGCCGATGCACGGGCTGGTGGTGGATGTGCCCGTTCATGCTGGGGATGCGGTTGAGAAGGGCCAGACCCTGGTCGTGCTCGAATCCATGAAGATGCAGATGCAACTGCGTTCCCCACGGGCGGGCAGGGCCGCCAAAGTGGCCGTCCAAGCCGGAAGCCAGGTGGAAAAAGGCGCTTTACTGGTGCAGTTCGAGTGAATAATTCGTTTGTAATAAAGAGGAAATGATGAGTGAAAATTCAGCCGTTGCCATCGTCGGCCTGGGCGCCATCCTGCCGGATGCGCCTGATGTGCAGACATTTTGGAAGAACATCCAGTCCGGCCGCTATTCGATCACCGATGTAGCCGCCGACCGCTGGAAAGCCGAGCTTTTCTACGACCCCGACCCATCCGCTCCTGACAAGACCTACACCAGGGTCGGCGGCTGGGTGCGTGGCTTTACCTTCGAGCCGTCCCGGATGGGGATCGCCATCCCGCCCCGCATCCAGGAACAGATCGACGAAGCCCAGCAGTGGGCCATCTCCGCCTGTTACCAGGCGCTCAAGGATTATGGCTACCCGTCCCGGTTTCTGGACCCGGATCGTGTGGCGGTCATCCTGGGCAATGCCATGGGCGGGGAGAAACATTACCTGTCCACCATCCGCATCCACCTGCCGGAATATATCCATTCACTGTCCGCCTCCCCCGCCTTCCAGGGTCTTTCGGCGGACATTCAATCTGCGTTGATCCAGGGACTGACCTCGGGTGTCCAGTCCCTGGTGCCGGCCATTACCGAAGACACCATGCCGGGCGAGCTCTCCAACATCATCGCCGGCCGGGTGGCGAATGTCTTCAATTTCACCGGTCCCAACTTCGTGACCGATGCCGCCTGCGCATCCTCCCTGGCAGCCCTGCAGAGCGCCGTTGACGGGCTGCGTTTCGGCCAGTTCGACGCGGTCCTGACTGGCGGTGTGGACCGCAGTATGGGCGTCGAATCCTTCGTCAAGTTCTGCAAGATCGGCGCGCTCAGCCCGGACGGTTCCCGCCCGTATGCCGAGGGCGCCAATGGTTTCGTGATGGGCGAAGGCACGGCCATTTTCCTGCTCAAGCGCCTGGCGGATGCCGAACGCGACGGTGACAGGATCTACGCCGTCATCCGCGCCATCGGAGGCAGCAGTGATGGCAAGGGCAAAGGCATCACCGCCCCCAATCCGCTCGGGCAGCAGCGCGCCATCCAGCGCGCCTGGAAGAATGCCGCCGTCCCGCTCTCCAGCGTTGGCCTGATCGAAGGCCACGGCACCTCCACGCCGGTCGGCGACCTGGCCGAGGTGACCAGTCTCAATATTGTCTTTGGGCAGGTTGGCCTCAAGCCTGGCAGTGTGGCGCTCGGCTCGGTCAAATCCAATTTCGGGCACCTCAAAAGCGCCGCCGGCGCAGCCGGTATGCTCAAGACGGCCCTGGCGCTGTATGACCACGTCCTGCCGCCTTCGGCCAACTTCAACCGGCCAAATTCCCGCATCGATTTTTCGCAATCGCCTTTCTACGTCAACACCCAGGCGCGCCCCTGGGAAGTGCCCTCCGGCGAAGTGCGCCGGGCCGGCGTCAGTGCTTTTGGCTTTGGCGGAACCAACTTCCACGTGATCTTGGAGGAATACCTGCCGGGCGTGCTGACCAAAGGATCGGCCGTCTTCCCTGGTGCGGACCTGCAGGTCAGCTGCCCGGCCCATTCCCATGGACCTCAAACCCTACCGCGGGCTGCTGTTCCTGGGCGCGGAGTCTGCTTCGGAGTTGAGCGAGTCCCTGGCGAAAACCCTCCACCAGGCCAAGCTGGGCCATCTCCCCGAGAACACCTGTCCATCCCCGGCGCAGTTGGGCCAGCCTGAACGGTTGGTGATCGATTACGAGAATTTGAAGGAATTCATTCCACGTGTGGAAAAAGCCCTCAAGGCTCTCGAGACCGACGCGCCGGCCGGCTGGCAAGCCCTGGGTGTGCAGGGTATCTACCGCGGCAGTGGCCGGCCCGGCAAAGTAGCCTTCCTGTTCCCTGGGCAGGGCTCCCAATATGTCAACATGCTGCGCGACCTGCGCACGCTGGAACCGCTGGTTGCCGAGACCTTCCGCGAAGCCGATGCGGTCATGACCCCCATCCTGGGCCGGTCCATCTCCAGTTACGTTTTTGTGGACGGGAAGGACGACGCCCTTGCCCAGGCAGAGTTGAAACTGCGCAGCACCGATATCACCCAGCCGGCCATGCTTGCAGCGCACGTTTCACTCCTGCGGGTGCTGTCGAAGTACGGTTTCACGCCCGACATGGTCATTGGGCACAGCCTGGGCGAATATGCCGCCCTGGTCGCTTCCGGCATCTTGAACCTTTCAGAAGCCCTGCAGGTGGTCAGCGCCCGCGGGCAGGAAATGTCCAAAGTAGCCGCCGATGATAATGGCTGCATGGCTGCCGTCTCGGCGCCCTTGGCCGAGGTGGAACGCCTCCTCAAAACCATATCAGGCTACGTCGTCATTGCCAATATCAACAGCCCGGTGCAATGCGTCATCGGCGGGGCGACCGCCGCAGTGGATGCGGCCATCGCGGCTTTCCTGTCCGAGGGCCTGCAGGCCACCCGGATCCCGGTCTCGCACGCTTTCCATACCAGGATCGTTGCCCCGGCCAGCCAGCCGCTGCGCAAGGTCATCGCTCGCATGGACATCCAGGCGCCGAAGATCCCGATCGTCGCCAACGTGACCGGGAAGCTCTACCCCACCGGCCGCGAGGAGATCCTTGACATCCTGGCTGCGCAGGTGGCGTCGCCGGTCCAGTTTGTGCAGGGCGTTAACACGTTGTACGAACAGGGCGCCCGCATCTTCGTTGAGGTGGGCCCGAAGCGCGTCCTGAGCGGACTGGCCGCAGACATCCTGAAAGACCGCAAAGACGTCACCGTGTTCTCCACGAATCACCCTCGCAAGGGTGACATCCCCAGTTTCAATGAAGCCTTGGGTCGCCTGTATGCCGCCGGCGTGAACGGCCTGAACGAGTCCGCCCCCGTCCCAATCATCGTAGGGGCAAATAGCATTCCTCCTGAAAATGCCCCTCTCCCCACTCCCCTCCCCCCTGTTCTTCAACCCCAAGGAGCCATTATGGACGGTCGTCTGCCCATCACCGGTTCGGTTGTCATCAGCGGTGCTGGCCTGGGCCTGCCCGGGCGCAGCCAGCATGTCTTCGATGACAATAACATTATTGATATCCTGAATGGCGAGATGCGCATTGAGCCTTTGCCGGACAAGACCCGCCAGGGCATGCTTGATAAACGACCCACCCGCCTGGTCAAGAGCGAAGCCGGGGCGATCATGCAGACCATCGACGATATGGACCTGACCCTCAAGCTGGCCGGCCAGCGCGGCACATTCGACCCGGCGGCCGAGTTCGGCCTGCCGCAGGAACGCCTGGAAGCGATCGATATTTCCACCCAGCTGGCCATTGCAGCCGGCATCGAAGCCCTGCGCGATGCCGGTATCCCGCTCGTAATGGCCTACAAGCAGACCAGCACCGGCTCCTTCCTGCCTGACCGCTGGAAACTGCCTGAAGTCCCTGGCCGACGAGACGGGCATCATCTTCGCCTCGGCCTTCCCCGGCCTCGACCGCATGGCCGATGAAGCCGACAAGTTCTACCAGAGCCAGATGGTGGCCAGGCAAATCGAAGAACTGCGCCGCATGGCCGGCCTGGTTCCTGCCGGACAGACCGACCTGAAAACCTCCTTCGAAAAACGCATCGCCGAATTGGAAGCCGAAGCCGCCCGGCTCGATTACCATTTCGACCGGCGCTACATCTTCCGTGTCCTGACCATGGGCCATTCCCAATTCGCCGAATACATCGGTGCGCGCGGCCCCAATACACACGTCAACGCCGCCTGCGCCTCCACCACCCACGCCGTTGCCATCGCCGAGGATTGGATCCGCCTGGGACGCGCCCGCCGTGTGGTCATCATCGCCGGGGACGATGTCATCAGCGGCAGCCTCTCGCAGTGGATCGGCACATCCTTGATGGCCAGCGGCGCCGCCACGCCTGAAGGCGACCTGCGCATGGCCGCCCTGCCCTTCGACCGCCGCCGCAACGGCATGATCATCGGCATGGGCGCGGCCGCCCTGGTGGTCGAATCGGAAGACGCCGTGCGTGAGCGCGGCATGCGCGCCATCTGTGAAGTGCTGTCCACCAATATCGCCAACAGCGCCTTCCACGGCACCCGCCTGAACGTGGACCATGTCAGCCAGGTGATGGAGACGCTGCTCAAGCACCGCCGAAGGACGCTTTGGCATCTCCCGCAGCCAGATC
This sequence comes from uncultured Chloroflexia bacterium, assembly GCA_963746015.1. Lineage (GTDB taxonomy): Bacteria > Chloroflexota > Anaerolineae > Anaerolineales > Villigracilaceae > UBA877. The sequence goes on along the minus strand of CAVUZS010000011.1, from coordinate 294,742 downwards.
GCCGCCGAGACCATGTTCGTCTCGCACGAGACCTATACACCGGCACGCGGCGGCAGCGCGGCCGCCGAGATCCATGCCCTGCGCGGCGTGTTCGGCGAACAGGCCAACCAGGTCATCATTGCCAACACCAAGGGCTTCACCGGCCACACCATGGGCGTGGGCGTGGAAGACGTGGTGGCCGTGAAAGCGCTCGAATACGGCATTGTTCCGCCCATCGCCAACATCCAGGATGGCTTCGAACCCGATCCCGAGCTGGGCGACCTGAACCTGTCGCACGGCGGCAAGTACCCGGTGCAGTTCTCGCTGCGCCTGGGCGCCGGTTTTGGCTCGCAGATCGCCATGACCCTGCTGCGCAAGATTCCCGGCCAGGGCTGAACGGGTGGATGAAACCACCTATAACCGCTGGCTCTCGGATGTCTCCGGCTACCCGGCCGCCGAACTGGAAATCTCCCAGCGCACCCTGCGCATCAAAAACCAGGGCCTGCCCGCCCAGAAACCGGCAGCTTCCCGCTGGCAGTTCGGCCAGGGTCCCACCCTGTGGGCAGCCAGGCCCTCAGCCGCTTCGACCGCCTCAATAGATGTCCCGCAGCCGGTCGCACAGCCCGTGGCTCCCCCAATCCACCGCAGTGAAAGTGCCGCCGTCCTCTACCCGGCCCGCTGATACGGAAGAGATCAAAGCCTTCGTGCTCTCCATCGTCAGCGAGAAGACCGGTTACCCGCCCGAAGTCCTTGACCCGGACCTCGATCTCGAAGCCGACCTTGGCATTGATACTGTCAAGCAAGCCGAGTTGTTCGCCTCCATCCGGGAACAGTATGGCATCGCCCGGCGCGAAGACCTGCGCCTCTCGGACTACAATACCCTCGCCAAGGTATTTCGCTTCGTCGAGGATTCCCTCGCCGCCGCTCCCACACCGGTGGCTTCTGTCCAGCCCGTACCGCAACAGGATGTGCCGGCCGCGCCGGTAAACGAGCCGGTCAAGCCCCAAACCCCGCTCACTGCCAGCACGGAAGAGATCAAGGCCTATGTCCTCTCCGCTGTCAGTGAGAAGACCGGTTACCCCACCGAGGTGCTTGACCCGGACCTCGACCTCGAAGCCGACCTCGGCATCGATACCGTCAAGCAAGCCGAATTGTTCGCCTCCATCCGCGGCCAATATGGCATCGCCCGCCGCGAGGATTTACGCCTTTCGGACTACAACACCCTCGCCAAGGTATTTTGCTTCGTCGAGGATTCTCTCCGGCCGGTCGCAGAGGCCCCGCTCGAGCCGCCTTCCGTCGCGGCTGGTACACCGGAAACGCCCACCGTGCAGGCGACTCCTCCTGGTGAATCCATTGTCAACAGCGAGGAAATCAAGGCCTACGTTCTATCGGTGGTCAGCGAAAAAACCGGCTATCCCTTCGAAGTGCTCGACTTGAACCTGGACCTGGAAGCCGATTTGGGCATCGACACTGTCAAGCAGGCCGAATTATTTGCCTCCATCCGCACGCAATTCAATATCCCGCGCCGGGAAGACCTGCGCCTCTCCGATTACAACACGCTCGCCAAGGTAATGGCGTTCGTGGAAGTGGAGTTGAAGGCCCACAATGAGGCAGCCAAAGAAGCTGCAACGCCACCGCCTGCCCAGATGGGCGCATCTGACTTGGGGGTAAATGAAGTGCCGTCCGTCATCGTGCGGCGTGCACCCGTGCCATCCCTGCGCCCGCGCCTGGACCTGTGCATCCCGACCGGCGTGGAATTGGGCCATGGCAAGCGCGTATTGGTGGTGGAAAACAACCCCAAGACCGCCGATGCGCTCGTCAGGAAGCTCACCACCCGCAAAGTGGAGGTGGTGCGCCTGAGCGCCCGGCTTGCCTCCGCAGAGATTGCCGTAAAAATGAGCGCTTGGCTGGCCGGGGGCCCGCTCGCGGGCGTGTACTTCCTGCCTGGATTGGAGGTCGAACCCGGCCTGGCCGATATGAGTCTCCGGGACTGGCAGGCCGGCCTGGAAGAACGCCTGTACAGCCTGTACGCCATCATGAAAGCCCTGCCCGAAGAAACCTTCCTGGTCTGCGCCACTCGCCTGGGCGGGTTGCACGGGTATTCTGCTGAAGGCGCCTCTGCCCCGTTGGGAGGCGCAGTCAGCGGCTTCGCCAAAGCCGTGGCACGCGAACGCGAACACGCTTTCGTCAAGGTCGTGGACTTCGAGATCGCTGCCACCCCGGCCGTTATCGCCGCGCGCCTGATTGGCGAGACCCTGCAGGACCCCGGCGCACTGGAGATTGGCTGGGAGAACGACCTGCGTTATGGCATTGCCACCGTGGAGCAATCCCTGCCGGCCGAAAAGAACTTTACCCTGGAACAGGGCAGTGTATTCCTGGTCTCCGGCGGTTCTGGCGGGATCATCCGTCCGATTGTCGAGGACCTGGCGCGTGCCACCCGCGGCACTTTCTACCTGCTCGACCGTGTCCCGCTGCCCGCCCCGGACGACCCGGACATCCTCCGTCTCGCCAGTGATCGCGAAGGGCTGAAAACTGAATTGATTGCCCGTCTCACCCGGGACGGCAAAAAACCGACCCCGGTGCAGGTGGAAGGCGCGCTCTTCGGCATCGAGCGATCCGCCACCACCCTGCAAACGCTGGGCATCATCGAAAAATTGGGCGGCCAGGCGCATTACCTTGCCTGTGATGTGACAGATCCTGTGCTCATCGGTCAGGCCATCCAGAAGATCAAGGATGCCGAAGGCCATATCGACGCCTTCCTGCACGCCGCCGGGATGGAACGCAGCCGCAAGCTGGAGATGAAACCCATCGAGGAATTCCGGTTGGTGGTGTCGGTCAAAGCCGACGGCTTCTTCAATCTGTTCAAAGCCATGCAGACCAAAGGCATGCTGCCGCGTGGCATGGTCTCCTTCTGCTCGGTGGCCGGCCGCTTCGGTAACTCCGGCCAGACCGACTACGCCGCCGCCAACGACCTGCTGTGCAAGGTCACCTCGGCCTTGCGTAACCAGGTCCCTGGAATGAAGGCTGTTGCCATCGACTGGAGCGCCTGGGGCGGCGTAGGCATGGCCACGCGTGGCAACATCCCTACCCTGATGAAGCTGGCCGGGATCGACCTGGTTCCGCCCGAACAGGCTGCCCCGCTGGTGCGGGCCGAACTGCTGGCCGGGACAGGCGAAGCCATCCTGGCCGGATCGCTGGGCGCGTTGTTCGAAGCGCGCTGCCCGAACGGGGGTATGGATCTGCTGAAAGCCGACAGTGCCCTGCGCGCCGGTCAACCGGTTCACACCATGCTCAGTCACGTGGCTGATTTCGACCTGAACAGGGGCCTGAGCCTGGAAGCCGACCTCGACCCGGTCACCCAGCCTTTCCTGTACGATCATGCCATGAACGGTACGCCCGTCCTGCCGGGCGTGATGGGCATCGAAGGCTTCTCCGTGGCCGCCAGGCACATCGGCTCCATGCTGGCCTCCGATCAGGGCGGGCTGGAGGTTGGAAAACTGGAGGATATTCAATTTTTGGCTGCTTTCAAGTTCTATCGTAAGGAACCGCGCCGGGTCACCTGGGTGGCGCGCGCCCTGCGGGAAGCCGCCGGGTTGGTGGTTTATGTCTCCCTGGAATCGACCCGCACCAACAAGACCGGTTCGTCCAGGCACATCCGGCATTTCAGCGGCAAGGTCTACCTGAAGCAGCCGGAATCGGAAGTGCAGGAAATCAGTTCCCCCACGCCCCAATGGAATGGCAGCTATACGGTCCAGGCTGAGGATATTTATCGCCTGTACTTCCATGGGCCTGCCTTCCAGGTGCTGGAAGGGGTGCAGCGCTCCGGGGATAGCGTACTTGGCAAGCTGAACAAGAGCCTCCCTGCCATCACCAGCCAAGCACATGCCCTCTTGAGCACACCCACCTTGGTGGAGCTATGCTTCCAGACTGCCGGGATCTGGGAAATTGGCAGGACTGGCATCATGGCCCTGCCGCGCTCCATTGAAAGCCTCACCCTCTACCGCCAAAGCCTCAACGGTGCAGCCATCTATGCGGAAGTAAAACCGGTCCATTCCGCGAATGGGGATTTGCATTTCGATGCCCGTGTGGTGGACTCAAAAGGTCGGCTCTATTTGGAGTTGAAGGATTACCGCACTACTCCCATGCCGTTTTCCGTGGAACCGGGCCTGCTTACGCCTTTGCAGGAACTGATGAAGGATTCCTGAGGCGGTACGCGTACATTGCTCCGACCGCAGCCAACTGCGGTCGGTTTTTTACTGCTATGTGTCGTTGCGAGGCGTTCTGTGCCGAAGCAATCCCCAAGGAAATCCAGCACGAAATATGCCCACCACCATTTACTGGACGCTGGTCAATTCCCATCAAACACCCCTGGAAGCCTCGCAGGTTCTCTCCCCCTCCGAGCTCCGTAAGTTCTCCACGTTCCGCTTCCCCAAGCGGCGCAATGAATGGCTGCTGGGCCGCTGGGCGGCCAAAGCCCTGGCGCACAGCCTGCCTGCCTGCCATCCATACTCTTTGGATCAGATCGAGATCCGCAGCACGCCGGAAGGTGCCCCCTATATTCGACTACCTGGCAGGGCCGCCCCGGCGGAATGCTTGGCCATCAGCCACAGCGAGCACTTCGCCTTGTGTGCCCTGGCGCCCGGTTTGGAACTGCGGGTTGGTGCCGACCTGGAAAAGATCGAAGCGCGCGCCGAAACGTTCGTCCTGGATTACTTCACCCCTGCTGAACAGCAGCTTGTCGATAAGCTTCCAGCCGAAACCCGGGCAATCCTCGTCACCCTCATCTGGAGCGCCAAGGAATCCATGCTGAAGGCCCTGGGTGTCGGTCTGCGCTGGGATACGCGCACTGTGGAAGTGCATGGCGTGGACGGCCTCCCACCCGCTGGCGCTGGTCAAGGCGTATGGCAAAAAATCCAGGTTGGGGAACAGGTTGCCAGCGGACGGGCCTGGACGGCCTGGTGGCAGCGCCGGGACCCTTTCATTCTCACCCTGGCGGCTTTTGCCGCCACGCCCGCGCAGATCCGCGCTATCCATTTAACTGAGCAAGAGGTGGGAGTTTAAGCGGCATTGCAGGGATTTTCACAAGGAGTGGCGAAATCCTTTTTGTTCCCCCTCTTCCAGGTCAGACGGTATACAAATCAAGAGAGGCACGTCCAGCGTGCCTCTCTTGATATTCTTCATCGTGTACTTTTGTTTATGATTAATTATGGTACTGCATTGATGATGAAAAGCGGTGATTGGGTGATGCGCTGGGTATTGCCGGCCGCGTCCGTATAATAAGCCCGCACATATACTCTCAAAAAGACCTGCCCTGCCACCAGGGGGTTGAAATACCATGAGATGGCGCAGGTATCCTTGTGGCCCAGCAGAGGCGAGCTGGCCGGACAACCATTGTAAGTGTTTTGAGTGACACCCCAACCATTCGGAACGGCCAGGTTGGCAACCACTTGCAGAGGAACAAAGCTGAGGTTTGTTACGTTCGCCCGCAGGATGAATTGCTTTCCGGTTGGTACGGTCGCCGCATAATAAGACTGGTCATTGGCGACGAGCGACACGCTCATGGTCGGGTACACCAGGGCCGGAGGAACGGTGCTGGTGGTTGTGATGGTTTCCCCGTCTACCTGGGATTGGACCTGGTAGGTGGGCAATATGTTGAAAAGGAAAGCCGGTGAGCCGGTAATGCGGTTGGTATTGCCGCTGGCATCCGTATAATACCCGCGCACATATACCCGCAAATAGACCTGCCCGCTCGCTTGTGGCGTGAATACCCAGGTGAACGTGCACACGCCCCCCACATCCAGGCTGCCCGGGCAATTAGTATAATTATCGTTTAATGTCCAACCGGTTGGGGTGGTCAGGTTGGCAGTCAGTTGTAAAGCCACATTTCCGGCATTTTGGACTTTGGCCTGGAGAGTGATTTGGGTGCCGCTATAGACCGTCGACGTGTAATAGCCGCTACCCGAAGCGAGGCTCACGTACATGTTTGGCAGCGGCGCGGCTGCGTTTGCTTGAATGGCAGGCTGCAGTAACCCGCTGCCCACCAGGGCCAGAACAAGTGCAATATTGATAAAAAGAAACCTGTGCAGACGTTTGAACATAATATTTTCCTCTTTCTTTTCAGTATTCCGGATATATTCATTTCAAATTGGCTCTGTCGAGCCCGGGACGAAATTATTGTAGCACATCGGCCAAGTCCTAACAAGGATGCCGCATGGCAAGCGCTCGCCTCAATCTTCCGAATCCCTCTGGAGCCAAAATTCCCCGGAGATCCCCGCTGGCTGAAAAAACCATTTCCCTTTTCCTCTCGCCCCCTGAATATTCCAACATTCCTCACCGCTTTGGCTTTCGGGTGCGCGATCCATCTACCAGTCGCCCGGCATTGGGGCATATCTCCGCAAGGCTGCCGGGAAGGCCACCCCCTGCATCTCCAAAGACCTGACCCGGTACAGGCATGCACAGCCGCGCAGGATCTGCATTGCCACATCCACCACGTGGCGGTTCTGTGGCACTTCCAGGGCTGTCCCCTTGACCCAACTGTTGAACGCCCCCATGGAAGGTCCCGTCCAGACCTGGTAATCCATCTCACGGCCTTTTTCCCCGGCTACCGACCAGCGCGATGACAATCCCAGGTACCAGCGAAATACCAGCGCCATCTTATCTTTCGGGTTGGCATTCCCCCGTTCCACCTGGCGCGGGTCCCGTTCCATGAAGAATGTCACCGTATCGTTCCAGATGGACTCGAAGTCGCGTTTGAAAACCGTCTTTTCCAATTTCTCCCGTTCAACCTGCGGGACATCTTCCCAGGCGCTGTAGCGGGTGTAGAGTTCGTACAACTTTTGCGCCCGCATTGCAAACATGCTGCCGCGCTTGAGCACTTGCACCTTCACGCCCATCTCGAACATGTCTCCCGCCGGAGCCATGGCGACATCCGCCATTTCCATCTGCGCCAATAAGTTGCGTGTATGCTCCGATGCGCCCGATTCGACGCAGGCCTGGTTGACCGAACCCGTCACCACGTAAGCTGCTCCCAGGGTGAAAGCCGCCAGCGCCGCCTCCGGCGTCCCAATCCCACCCGCTGCCCCGATCCGCACCGGCCAGGCATAGCTGCGCACCGCCTGCACCTGGTCCCGCAGGGCGATGAAAGCCGGCAGCATGCACACCAGCGGGCGGTTGTCGGTGTGTCCGCCCGAATCGGCCTCCACGGTGATATCGTCCGCCATCGGCACCCTTTGGGCCAGTTCGGCCTGCAGCGGCGTGATCTTCCCAGACTCCACCAACTGGGCCAGCAGGTCGGCCGGTGCCGGGTCCAGAAAACGCTGCGCCATCTCCAGGCGCGAGAGCTTGGCGATGATGCGGTTGCCGATAACGACATCCCCATTGGCCCCCTGGGAAAGGCCCGCCGCCCGGTATTGCACCAGCGGCGCGGTCAGGGCCAGGTAAGCGGACGCTTCGACCACCCGGATTTGATGGTCCAGGTAGAGTTCGACCGCTTTTGCCTCCAGCATCGGTTCGTTCGGACTGTTGAGCAGGTTGAAGGCATACGGCCCTTCTGGCAGTTCTGCCTTTATTTTCTGGATGGCCGCTTCGATGCGGCGCGGGGATAGTCCCCCCGCCCCGAAGGAACCCATCAGGCCGGCCTTGCCCAGGACGATCACCAGTTCTTCCGAGGCGATCCCGTTGGCCATGGCGCCCGCGTAGTAGGCAATCCGTGTCCTGTAGGTTTCGCAAAAGGCCGGGTCGCCCAACCTGTCCATGGGCAAAGCCGGCGCCAGAGCCAGAACGTCCAACCCTGTCCCGGCCGGGCAGGCATTTCCTCCCGTAACAAGGCCAACGGCGCCCTGCTGCTCGACCGCCCAGACAGCCTGGTCGAGCTCCAGCAAGGCTTGCCGCATGTCCACAATGGACCAATTGACCTGCCCTTTTTCGCCCTGCCAGCTCAGCCCCGTCGATCTTTTACCGCCGTGAAAAGCAAGTGTCGCATCCAATTGCATCTCCTGACCTTCCTGGGATAAGTTGTATACGATAACCCTTAATGGACTGGTTCGGTGCGAGGCCAATCGAGTAGGAGGGCGGGACTAGCGCCCTCCTCTCACACCACCGGACATGCGGGTCCGCATCCGGCGGTTCAATAAGAATAACGTAGTTTGGAGTATCGTTTTGCAATGCTTTCCAGCCCTGCGTTTTGCCAGTAGGCATTACTCAGGGCTTCGTTTATCACAGGTGTTAGGGACATGCGCCAGGGACTTGTCCCAACTGCTCCAAGTGCGGCTCGTTCCGGGGGTACACCAAGTTTCCTCAGTTCCCGGTAGCGTGTTGTGCCCCGTTTCCAGCGTTTCCAAAGCATCTGTCTCAGTCTCCGTCGTACCCACTCGTCCAGCCCTTCAAACACACTCGGCGTGGCCGCCAGTCGATAATAGGCTGTCCACCCCACTATGTAGCGGTTCATCTCGCTCACGATATCTTCCAACTTGCCTGAGCGGGTTCGCCTGGTCAACTTCCGCATCTTCTCCATAAAGCGTTCCTTCGTCCGGTTCGCTATGCGGATCAGTACGGCTCCCTTGCGTTTGAAGAAACTGAACCCCAGGAATTTCACCCGGGTCGCTCGTTCCACTTTGCTCTTCTTCGAGTTCACCTTCAACTTCAACTTCTTCTCCAGATACTTCTTCACACTTTCCATCACCCGTGCCCCGGCTGTCTCCGTTTTCACGTAGATGTTGCAGTCATCCGCATAACGCACAAACTTGTGCCCACGGTGCTCCAGTTCCCTATCCAGATCACTCAACATGATGTTCGATAATAATGGCGACAGTGGCCCACCTTGCGGTGTTCCCTCTTCCGTCTCCACTACTACCCCGTTCAACATCACGCCACTCTCCAGGTAGGCTCGGATCAATTTCAGCACCCGTTTGTCTTTCACCACCCGTGCCACCCTCGCCATCAGCATGTCGTGGTTCACCCGGTCGAAAAATTTCTCCAGATCAATATCCACCACCCAGTCGTAACCTTCCAGAATGTACTCCTGGGATTTCTGCACGGCTTGATGCGCACTCCGTCCGGGTCGAAACCCGTAACTATGTGGCGAAAACACCACCTCAAACACCGGCGTTAGTACCTGCGCTATGGCTTGCTGGATTAGCCGGTCCAGCACTGTCGGTATCCCCAATTGCCGCACCCCTCCATCTGGCTTGGGCATCTCTACCCGCCTCACGGGGCTTGGCCGATACTTCCCGCTTTCGAGAGCTTCCCGCACTTCCTTCCAGTGCGCTTTCAGGTAGCCGGACAACTCTTGCACTTCCATCCCATCCACCCCCGCTGCTCCTTTATTCCTCTCTACTCGCTTCAGCGCAGTCAGCAGGTTCTCTCTCGCAAACACCGCTTCCCACACTGCCACGTCGGATTTTCCAATGTCTCGTGCCGGAGACGGCTCGGCGCTCTGCCCCAATCCCACAGGCTTCACCTGCTTCGCTGGCGCAGCAGTCCCGCTTTCCGCAGGCTTCTGCCTTCTCCGTTCGTCCCTCGAACTGCTCATCGTACTCATCCTCTTATTGTTCAGCCCTTCCCGACTACCTCCGGTACTATGGCCTCGGCTGACTCCTGCCATCTCATTCTGACATCTCTGTCAGGGTTACCTTCCGGCCTGATGACAGGTCTCCCCAGGTAAGTTCGTTGACTTTCCCTGCACGCTTGCCCAATTTACCGCTTCGACCCTTGATTGCACGGGCTTCGTTGTCTCTTGCCAACTCGCCCAGTCTTACGGCCTCACATTGGATTCGTGTTCCTCAAGCCACAGGTTTGCTTCCGGCTTCCTCCAGACCCCACCTCACGGCGACGCCCTTGCCTTCCGCTAGCAGTCGGTGCAATCTCCGCTGCAAGAGTCTTTCACTCTCTAGTCAACGCCCATGCTGGGCGCACAAAAGAGACTTCCGAAGTTTCTAAAACTTCGGAAGTCTGCTGTCGGGGGGCACCCCCAAAAAACCAAAACCACAAAATTTAGTGCCCCAGTTTCTCTTTGACGATGATCAAGGTCACCCTCTCGGGTCGGAATTCGCGTTTGAAGATCAATATTTTGTTGATACCGGTATCCATGTTGTAGAGCTGCTGGGAGTGCTTCTGCTCGAGCGGGTAGCTGTATTCCTCGATCCGCCGCAGCCCCTCGTTCACGTCTTTCACGATCTTCTGGGCGCCAGCCACCCAGATCACCCTGCCTGCCCCGGAGGCGTAGGGGCCCAGTTGGCTGCCGGTCTTGGAGGCGATCAGGACATGTCCATCCTCCGTGATGGCCTGGACGCTGCCGGCGGCGAAGTCGGGGCCGGCTCCCATCTTGCGGATCTCACGTCCTTGCGTGGCCCGATCCATCGCGAACATCTTCGGGCGCAGGGCATTGTAATGTCCCGACCTGTCGATTTCGGGCTGGATCCCGAGTGTTTCCAGGGTCACCGAGGCACCCAGGAATATCTCCGAATCCGGCGGAAGCAGTTCGAAGAACATCCGGCGGGCTTCATCCGCGTTCTGTGCGATCAGGGTATGGATGCCGTTGGCTTCGAGCGCCCTGGCGGCCCGTTCGATCTGGTCATCACTTGCCAGCCTGGCGAAAGCCGGGTTGGGTATTAGTTCATTTTCATGGGTTTTGATACTTTCGAATGCCATCTTGATTCTCCTTATTATTTGCTGCTATAATACTATTGTTGTTTTAACAACATATGTCGTATAATTTACCCTGCTTCTTCGAAAAGGTCAACCAACAAAAATTAACTTTTGTCGTCTAAACAACACCGCAGCCAAAATGTCGAAAAAACAATCCGACATCGCTCATTCGGTCGTGGGAACCCGACCTGAGTTCCGCCGGCCCATCAACACCTCGAAGACTTCCGGGTTTACCACGTTGGTGGGGGTACCCGCCGCGTAGGCTGTGACCTGGTCGAAGATATCGGAAAACTGGATCTCGTACTCGTCGCGTGTCACGTAGCCGATATGCGGCGTGCAGACAACGGCATCCATGCTGAGTAAAGGGTCATCCGGGTCGCGCAACGGCTCTTCTTCGTAAACGTCGATGGCTGCCCTGCCCGGCCGCCCCGCCCGCAGCGCCTCGACCAGTGCTCCCGGCTCGATCAGCCCCGCCCGGCTCGTGTTGACAAGCACAGCCGTTGGTTTCATGCACGCCAGGTCATCCCGGCTAACGATGCCGCGCGTTTCCTTCACCAACCGCATGTGCAGGGAGAGCACATCACATGACTCGAAGAACGCCCGCTTGCTCTGCGCGGCCGCGTAGCCGTCGGCGCGTGCCAGTTGCAGCGAGGCCTCGCGTGCCCATACCAGGACACGCATCCCGAAGGCTTTCCCATACCCTGCCACCGCCGCGCCGATCCTGCCGTATCCGTAGATCCCGAGCGTCTTGCCGCGCAGGCTGTCCCCCACCCCGGTCTGCCAGGTGCCTGCCCGCAGCGCCGTCATCTGCTGGGGATCTTCCGCATCGCCGCGATGATCAGCCCCCAGGTCAGTTCGGCGGTGGCATACGATGGGCTGTCGGCGTGCATGGCTGACGAGACGATCACCCCACGCCGCGTGCACGCCTCGATGTCGATATGCGGATAGACGCTGCGCTGGCTGGATCAGCCGCAGCGCCTCCAGGCGTTCGAGCAGCGCCGCTCGGATTTGCGTGCGCTCACGGATCAACACGAGTACTTCCGTGTCCTTGAGCCGCATCGCCAGCGTATCGGTGTCCTGCGTGTGGTTGTTCCAGACCGTTACTTCGTGCCCGTCCAGCTTGGAGAAGCACGCCAGCGTCCGCAGCGTGTCGAAATAGTCATCCAGGATCGCAATCTTCACGGGAAATATCCTCCCGATATTTGTGGCGGCTGACCGCGCATTTGGAATGAAGTCCGAAATGATAAATACCTCGACAATGTTAGATTAGGTCTTTTCAACACAACGGACACAAAAGGTCACGAAAAAAATGCTTTTTTCTTTCCTTTGCCTGCACTGGGCCGCAGGCACACATGTGCTCCTTCGTGGCCTTCGTGGTGAGAGTTTTTGACGCTCGAAATGTTTCACTTTTTTGTTCGCTTATTCTTTGCGGCCCAGGCAATGTCATCCAATTGGTACTTTTCTGCCAGGGCACGATCAACCGGCGTTTTTGGGACGAGCCGGATCGATTGGGATGCGAAACCAATTCCCAATCAAAAATCAGCAATCTACAATCCAAAATCCACTATAGGTTTCCTCAATTCCCATCTTTTAGAAACGTAAGGACATCCCGGCGAAACCGGCTGCCGGAAGCAGGGTGGCCCATCCCCTCGTAAAGGATCAGCTTGGCATTCGGAATGCCTTCAGCGGTCTCGCGGAATAAGGCCGCTGAATAATATGGGTCTTTATCACCCGCCACCACCAGCGTCGGAGCTTTGATTTGCCCCAGGCGTTCTTTGAAATTGTGTTTGTCTTCTGCCTCGATGGTAACCACAAAATCGGATGCGTTCTTTGGCGTGCCCAAAATTCCAGCCAGGAGCGCTCCCATCAAGAGCGATCCGATCCGGTTCATTGGCTTGGCTGCATTTGCGGGCCGGAACATCGCCGCGTAGGCAGCTCTCCATTTGCGCTGGCGGGCCAGAGTACCTGCCTCCTTTTGTACCATCCTGGTCGAATCGCTCAGAGTGTAGGCGCTCGAATGAATGACCAATTTCCGAACCAACTCAGGATGGTCAGCGGCGAAGTGCTGGGCGATGGAACCTCCGGTCGAAACGCCAATAATGTCGACCGGTCTCCCGAACTCCTCCCCGATCATCGTTGCGTAATCGTCCGCCAGGTTTTTCATGGTATAGCCATCCGGCAAACCGGGCTTTGGGAGCACAACGGATGTCGTATAATCTTTTTCCAGGTACTTAAAATACATTTCGTAAAGCCAGGTCATCTGTGCGGGTAGCGGTTTGTTTTCAAAAAAGACGAGTCCTTGAAAGATAACAAGATTACCAGGCCCGTAGCCCACCCGATTGTAGGGCAGACCATTGCGGGAGTATCCACTGAATGTAGATGACTTTTTCAATTTACACATCCTATCAGCCGGTATATAGCCAAGAGATCATTCGGTAACTTGCCCCGCCGGCATAGCCGGGGGAAGGTCCCCCGCAGGGGGATAAATCTTATGGCTTGGGATGCACCGCGAATAACTTCCAGATCAACGTTTTGCGGCGTCCTCAGTAACTTATTTATCCACTAATACCACTTCATGGCACACGTCTGCGCAAATTCCCGCTGCCGTTTTGACACTATTCGGGCGGATTGCCTTTTCTTAGCGCAGAGTAGCGTAAATTCGCGGATCACCTTAGGCCCTCCGCGCAGTGCCCCGTTCAAGTGCGGCGCTCCCCGGCCTCCCGTCATTGAGGATTAATGGCCTTTTCACAATTGGCGATCTGCCGCTTGAGCGACGCCAGGTTCCTTTTTGCGCCTTGCCTTTTCATTCCCGCCAGCAGGCCCTTTTCCTTTTCCAGGTTCGCCAACCGGGCCTGTATCTCCTGCAGTTGCTTCTTCAAACGGGTCAAGAGCTTGGAAACCCTGTTTATTTGTTCGGCGCTTTCCAAGGCTGCAATTTTCTTTCTTACTTCCGCCGGCCAATGGATCCAGCTCCCGAATTCCGCCAGGTATTTCATCTTGTATACGGGCGTCAGGTCGTTCGGGTCATAGTTCGACGCCAGCAAATAGTAATTCATCGCCTTGATGGCGTGCTCCCGGCAGCGCTTCTTTGCTTCCGAATAACCGGACGCCCCCTTGTGTGTCGCTGCGTATTTATCCATGATCTTCCCTGCCAGGTCGTCGGCCTGGTCCCCCAAATGGGTGTACCACCCGCACTGGCCTTCCATCAGCCGTTTCCGGGTAGCTTCGATCAGGGGATCATCCCCGGCTATTTTTTCCGCAGTATCCAGGTAACCCATCGCCTCATCGAATTGATTATTGGCCTCGGTGGTAAGCCAATAAGTGGCAACTGCCTTGTTGATCCAGCCGCTGAAGTTTTGAGGGTCGATCTCCAGGATCGTATTGGCATATTGCAAGGCTTCGGTGTAATTACGCCCATCCAGTGCAGCCTTGCAAATTTTTAAAGCCCCCTCTACATTTTTTCTTTCATCTTCTTCGACATCCGGGATCGGTTGCACGAGCGGCCTTGTCTCTGGCTCCAGTGCAGCCAATGCTTCTTGAACGCTGGCATTCCCGGGATTGATCGCCAGGGCCTTATGGAAACAATACTTCCTTTCTTCGGCCTCCTCCACACATGCCGCCAGCCATAACCAGCCAACCTCATTGTTCGGCTCCCGCTTCAGCACCTCGATAAATACCCTAAGTGCCTCGGCCTGGTTCCCCGATTTAAAGAATTCGATCCCTGTCTGAACGTTGGAAGTATTCATAATCCCTTCAGCCTCATTATAGAGATTTCCCCCTGTAAGTCAAGCATTTCGCAGCCATCCCCAATCCCTAATCCCACTCCTCAACCCTCAACCACAAATCCACAATCTTCAATTCTCCCGCCCCTTCCAAAATCAGAACATGTGTGCTAATATTCACATCATGAAACTTCTCCGTCTTCTTTCTGCCATTTGCCCTCCCCTGCCCCCACTCGCCCCCTCGTCCCTCTCGCCGGCAGGGCAATTTGTATCCGACGGGTATTCGTTTTTTTCGTTTTCGAAAAAAAGTGCACTTAATTCCCGTTTATACTTCTCGTTCCTTCTTCTCTTACTTTTTCCTTCCTGCCTGCCCATTACATTTTACTCTTTACGTTTTTTCCTCCCCCTATTCGTTTCCCATTCGTTTTTTTCGAATAACGAATCTTGCACCCAAAGGGTATACCTTGCCTACAGATATCCCATATTTTTCACCGGTTCTGGTTTCAGACTTTGCGAAAACCCTTTGCTAAAAAATCCTTTGCGTTTTCGCACTGAAAATTGCTCAGGATAAGGAGACAGACAAATCGACTTTTGGGAAACCTTGTTCCAAAAGCCGGAAACCACTTGACAAACCCGCAAAAAAGCAGGATAAATTAAGTGTTGCGGTACCTGAGTTTATGACAAAAATTATTACACGTGCCAGACACAAAGAGCCTGAAACGGAAAGCCTTCATCTTTTTTAACCGTTGTGTACTTTGTGGCCGCCTGCCCCGCCTGTCCTGACGTTTTTTTTGTCAGGGCGTTCTTCGGCAGGGTCGTGTTTAGAGAGTTTTTTGCAATAGTCATTACAAACGGTCGGGTAATGGTTCGGCAGATACATACAGGAGCGGCAATATGGCTGATTCCACTTCCAATGCCAGGGTCACCATCAAAACCGGGGCATATGCAGGGAAAGTCGTCGATCTCACCCGGGCGGAGCTGGTCATCGGGCGAAGTGCCCCGGCCGGCCTGATCCTCCTCCATCCGGAAATATCCCGGCGGCATGCCCGTCTGTATTACCAACAGGGCAACTATATCCTGGAGGACCTGGGCAGCCGCAATGGTACTTTCGTCAACGGGCAGCCCCTCCGTGGCCCCCAGGTTCTGGCCGATGGGGACGAGATCCAGTTGGGCAGCCAAGTCAGGTTGGTTTTCAACCAGCCGCAGGCCGGCGTCCAGTCTCTCCAGGGTGCCCCATCCTCCCAGACCATGCTGGAGAGCGACCTGACCGCCTCGGCTGTTCAGGCCTCCATTGCAAGCACTCCACCCAATTTGCTCGTCACCATTGCCGGCCAGGAGACAAAGACATACACGCTCTCGAAGGATCGCATCAGCCTGGGCCGCGCCGAGGATAACGACATTGTGGTGGCCTCCCCCATCATCTCCCGCCACCATGCCACCCTTGAGAAAACCCCGCTCGGCTATGAGATCGTCATTGCCCCGGGTGTCATCAATACGCTCACCTGCCAGGGCTGCCCGGTCACGGACAGGCAGCTCTTGTCACACGCGGATGTCCTGCGCATCGACAGCGAATTACCGGGCATGATGGTCAGCATGACCTTCCTGGCGCCCACGCAAGCCACTGCCCGGCTTTCCGCCGTTCAGTTCGGCGAGAAGGAACAATTAACGCTTGGGCGTGACCCGGCCAATGATGTCGTCTGCGATGACCCAAGGGTCTCACGCTTTCATGCCCAGGTAACCCGCGTGGGCCGGCGCTATTATGTTACCGACCTGCGCAGCGCCAACGGCACCTTTGTCAATGACGTGCGGGTCCAGGGCAACGTCTGGCTCAACCCGCAGCGACACCATCCGCATTGGCCCGTATAAGCTGGTCATGGGAGAAGACCAGCTTCACCCGCTATGATGAGACCGAAGGTCTGCGGGTAGAAGCCTATCACCTGAACAAGTGGGTCCGCAAGGACCTCAACCTGCTGCAGGATATCTCCCTGGTGTTCCAGCCGCGCGAGTTCATTGTGGTGGTGGGGCAAAGCGGCGGTGGCAAGTCCACCCTGTTGGATGCCATTGCCGGCTACCGCCCTGCCACGCAGGGTAAGGTCTTCGTCAACGGCATCGACGTCTATCAGAACTTCGACGCCATCCGCAACGATATCGGCTACGTCCCGCAAAGAGACATCATCCACATGGAGCTGACCGTTTATCAGGCGCTGAATTTCGCCGCCCAACTGCGCATGCCCAAAGATACCAGCAAAGCCGAGCGGGAGAAACGCATCATGGAAGTGCTGGGCGACCTGGACCTGGCGCACCGCAAGGATGTCCAGATCAGCGGGTTGAGCGGCGGCCAGCAGAAGCGCGTCTCCATCGGTGTCGAACTGCTCACCCGCCCGGGCCTGTTCTTCCTGGACGAACCGACCTCCGGCCTGGACCCCGGCACCGAGACCGCCTTTATGCACCTGATGCGCCGCCTGGCCGACCAGGGCCGTACCATCATCATGGTCACACATGCCACCAAGAACGTCATGCTGGCCGACAAGGTTGTCTTCCTGGCACGCGGCGGGCACGTGGCCTGGTTCGGGCCGCCGGATGAAGCCCTGGCCTATTTCGACCAGTACCGCAGCGAACAGGAGCAGCGTGCCCGTGCCATGGAGTTCGACCAGATCTATGCCATCCTCGACGATCCGGGAAAAGGCAAAGGCAAGGATTGGGGCGAGCGCTTCATGGCGAGCAGCCCCTTTGCAAAATACATTGTCGAGCCGCTGCAGTCCTCCCAACAGCAGGGGACTGCCCAGGCCCAGCCGGTCAGGAAACAGGCCCGCAAAGGCGCACGCATCTCCTCCCTGCGCCAATTCTTTGTGCTTTCCGCCCGTAACGTCACCATCCTGCTGCGCGATCGCTCCAGCTTGATCTTGATGCTCGTTGTTCCCCTTGGTGTGGGGGCCTTGTCCATCGTCCTCTCAATCGTCATGGGACGGACGCCGTTCTCCTATAAGGGTGGCAACGCTGCCAACAGCGGCATGATCCTCTTCCTGCTGACCCTGTTCGCCCTGTTGGTGGGCGGCATGTCGCAGATGCGCGAGTTCGTCAAGGAATCCGATATCTACAAGCGTGAACGCCTGGTCAACCTGAGGATATTTCCCTATGTGACCTCCAAGTTGTGGGTCGCCATGGTGGTGGCCCTTTGGCATGCCCTCGCCTACACCTGCTTCCATTACCTGGCCTTCAAGATGCCGGGCGGAGCCTTGGAGTTTGGAGAGTTTTATGTGACCATGGTCCTGGCAGTCATTACCGGTATGATGCTTGGCCTGCTGGCTTCGGCCCTGTCGCCCAACGCCGGCTCCGCACCGTTGACCTTGATCATGATGATCATACCCCTGATCGTGTTGAGCGGTGCCTTGGCCCCCGTACCGCCAAAAGTCAGCCAGGTCGCCTCCACGCGCTGGACCTTCGAGAGCCTTTATGGAATTGCCGGAGTGGGTTCCGATGTAGCCGCCGACCCGTGCTGGCACCTGGACAAGACTCTGCGCGATTCCATGGACCTGGACGAGAAAACCTATTTTCAATGCAAGTGCATGGGAGTGCAGGTCTTCGATCAGAATTCATGCAATTTCCCGGGTGTGGGAGACTTTTTCGTCGCCCAGATCGACCAGCCTGCCCCCGTGGAACCGGCCGCACTGCCTCCCCAACCCCCCGAACCGGTCATTCCACCTGCGCCCGCTCAGCCCCAGAATAAAACTGACCAGGTCCAGATGGTGCAATATTTGAACGCACTCGTATCCTACCAGGATGAAGTGAAGAATATCCAGGACGACTACCGCAATCAGATGGATCTCTACAAGGTCATGGCGAATGTCTACCAGAGTGAAATGATCAAGTACCAGACTGACTTGGCAACCTATACGGTTGCGCGTATCTCGGCCGTCAAGGGCGCAGAGGGTATCATCAAGGCCATATCAGACAAATTCACCTGGGCGTTTGTTAATAAGAAAGACCCGGCGATTTATTTCCCCTGGTTGTTTTCCACCTGGATTGCCCAGGTCGTGATCGTGGCTGTCTATTTTGGGATCATCCTAGTGTTGATCAAAAGGAAAGATGTGAAATGACCCTGCATAAAAAATATCTTCCCTCTTCTCATCGTTCTCCTCCTGCTGCTCAGCATGGCTTGTGGCTTGGGAGCCGGGCAACCCAATCCCATGTTGTTGACGCTGACGCCCCTCAGCGCCGCAGTGGCAGGCACCGCCACGGCCCAGAACGCCAATGTGGGCGGCGCCGGCGATCAGCTTGCCACTGCCATCGCCAAGGCCACTGCCCAGAGTGCGGATATCTATGCCACCGAAACCGCCCGAGCCTCGCTCAACAGCGCCTCCAAGCTGGCTACCGCCACGGTCATTGCCCCGGCGGTGGCTGAACTGCCTCGTTATGACATCGACCCAGGCCAGGGCTATGTGGCCTGGGTACATAAACCGGTCACCATCGACCTGAATGGCTACCAGCAGTCTGGTTTCGCCAATGATTACCAGCAGGTCACCGCCAAGGATTTCGTAATGGCAGCCGATATCACCTGGTACACCTTTAACAGCCTGTCTGCCTGCGGGTTCATGTTCCGCTCGAACGGTAATACCAACAAGCCCAGCCAGTACATGGTGGTCATCACCCGCTATGCCACCGGCTACCTGGCCTTTACCGCCACCGTTGATGGCGAGATCAGCAATATGCGGACATTCTACCCGTACACCAACGATAAATCCTTCACCTGGCAAAACAATGCCACCAATCGCCTGGCGATCGTAGTTCACGGCGCGCTGATCGATGTTTATACCAACGGCGTCTTGATCGGCGAAATTGATACCACCCAGCCGCCTCCGGATTCACTCCAATCGCCGCCCAGCCTCGAAATTCCCAAAAACGCCACTCCCGAACAATTGCAGGATTACCAAAACCAGATCGACCAGAACAGCCAGAATATCACCCTGTGCAGGGCCAGATGTCCGATGCACAGGAAGAATTTTGCCAAGAACAAGCCCATTTTTTCCGAGGGCTTGCTGGGCTTCGTGGATGTCAGCCAATCCGGAGAGTCGAAATGTACTTTCAGCAATGGCTGGCTTTTTATCCTCGAAAGATAACGCTACTTGGCGTAATCCACTGCCCGGGTCTCGCGGATCACCGTAACCCGGATCTGGCCGGGGTACTGCATGGTTTCCTCGATCTTCTTGGCGATGTCACGCGCCAGGCGGGTTGCCTCCAGGTCATCGATCTCCTCCGGCTTGACGATGATGCGCACTTCACGCCCGGCCTGGATGGCATACGCCTGCGAGACACCCTTGAAAGCCGTTGCCATATCTTCCAGGGTGCGGATGCGTTTGATGTAGGCTTCCAGGTCCTCACGGCGGGCGCCGGGACGTGCCCCCGAAATGGCATCGGCAGATTCGGCGATAACGGCTTCCACGCTCTCCTGCTCGACCTCGTGATGGTGCGCAGCAATGGCATTGACCACCTGCGCGCTCACACCGTAGCGTTTGGCAAATTCCGCGCCCAGCAAGGCATGCGTGCCTTCCTGGTTATGATCCATGGCCTTTCCCAGATCGTGCAGGAAACCGGCCTGGCGGGCAACTTCTTCGTTGGCGCCCAGTTCGGCCGCCAGGATCCCGGAAAGTTTGGCGACTTCAACGGCATGGGCCAATTGGTTCTGGCCGTAAGAGGTGCGGTATTTGAGCCGCCCCATCATGCGCATTACTTCCGGATGCAGGCCGGTAACCCCGGCGTCAAAGGTGGCCTGTTCCCCGGCTTCGACGATGACTTTATCCACCGCCTTCTGTTCATCTTCCAGCACTTTTTCGATGTGCGCCGGATGGATGCGTCCATCCAGGATCAGTTTCGCCAGGGCACGCCGGGCAACTTCACGGCGGACCGGTTCGAAGCAGGAGATGGTCACGGCTTCGGGGGTATCGTCCACAATGACATCCACTCCGGCAGCCTGCTCAAAGGCGCGGATATTCCGTCCGTTGCGCCCCACGATGCGGCCCTTCATCTCTTCGTTCGGCAACGGCACGAGGGATGTGGTGAATTCCGCCACATTTTCCGTTGCAACACGCTGGACGGAATCGGCAATGAGCTTGCGGGCGCGCTTCTCGCCCTCTTCACGCGCCTCGGTCTCGATCTGGCGGATGATGCGGGCCATATCACCACGGGCATCTTTTTCGACTTCGGCCAACAGAACACCGCGCGCTTCATCCGTATTCATCTGGGCCACGCGCTGGAGTTCTTCCATTTGCTCTTGATGCAATTTCTCGATCTCGTTGGCACGCCGGTCAACCGCACTCTGGCGTTTGTTTACAGCCTGCTCGCGCTGTTCCAGGCGGTCCACGCGCCCATCCAGTTCAGTCCGGCGGTGCTGCAGACGCTCCTCTTCACTGGGTCAATTCGGAGCGCAGCCGGGTGATCTCGGCTTCGGCCGCCTGTGAAATCTTCAGGGCATTGTCACGTGCCTGAAGTTCGATGGTACGCGCCTGTTCACGCGCTTCCGCCATCATCTTGTCAGCCTTTTCACGCTGCTGGCGCTGGACCTTTTCGGTCTGGATGCGGCTGATGAAAAAGCCGATGGCGAGACCCACCACCAGGGTCAGGCCAGCGATCACAATAGCAATAATGGGTTCCATGGTTATTCCTCGTTATCAGATATACTCCCGGCGTCCGCCGTCTGGGTTTCTTTCCAGACTTCAGAGACGACCGGGGCCAGGGTAGTGTATGAGAAGCCGCGCCGGGCGAGAAAACCGCCCAGTTTCTGGCGAAATTCGGGCCATTCCAGACCCGTCAACCGGCGTGCATATTTCCGGGCAGCCTCGAAAGCCAGGGCTGCCTCGTTCACTTGCGTATCCAATACAGATTGGACGATCTCATCGCTGAGACCTTTTCGCCGCAACTCCATCCGCAAGGCTGGTTTGCCGCGCGGACGGAAAGTGTTGCGGTTTTCCACCCAGGCCCGGGCAAAGGCCTCATCGTTGACCAGCCCGGTGCTCTGGAGACGGTTCAATGTCTCTTCGATAAGCGACTCGGAGATGCCGCGTTTTGAAAGGTTCTGGCGCACTTCCGCCGAGGAGCGCGGCCGGTAACTCAGGAAGTGCAGGGCTTTCTGGTACGTAACTTCACGCTCATCCTGCGTCTTTCAGGCTGGCGATTTTCTCTTCGCCCAGTTCCTGCCCCACCTTGAGCCAGGCAGCCACCACTGCTGCCAGGCCGAAGGCGAACTCCCCATCCAGGTAAATATTCACCCGCTGGGGATTCTTTTGCTGGGGTTCAATCGCCGTAATCCGTTGTACCATGTTAAAAAACACACAGCCGCAGACCGCCTTTTCTTGGGGGCCACGGCTGTGGAAAATTGACCTGGATTTACACCTGTGTCTGCACCCCGCCCCGGGCAGAGACACAGATAAAATATTGGAAGCCGGTAACGAATCCGTTACCGCTGGCGGGAAGGTTGGGATGTCATTTGTCTTTCAATAAAAACCGGTTCCTTGATTGTGAAATTTCATATTCGATTCAGACACTCAGACTTCCCAAAGAAACTGCCCTGATTTCGGGTCAGGGACGTACCCATGATTTTCCAGGAATTCCATTTACAAGCCGTGGCCGCTGTCATGCAAGTATTTTTCGTAAAGCGGCTTCCATCCATGCGGATGTAAATGTATTATACACGAAACCGCCGTATTGTTGCAAAATTCAGGGCCGCCTGGAATCCCTGCCGAATCAAGGCAGATATCACGGAGTCAGGATGGTTGTCAAATCAGATTAGGTCAGGCGTTCAATATAATAGTGACAAAAGGAACTATCTACCCGGGAATGACCTGTGCAATAATTAACGCGTCCCCTGAATTATTTCGTTTCCATAATGGAGGTCATATGCCTAAAATCACTGATCAGGAAGCCCGGGAATATCATCATCTGAATGGGAAACCGGGCAAGATTGCCGTCGTCCCGACCAAGCCGATGGATACCCAGCGCGACCTGAGCCTGGCCTATACACCCGGTGTGGCCGTCCCGGTGCTGGATATCGAAAAGGATCCCGAAGCAGCCTACGAGTACACGTCCAAAGGCAACCTGGTGGCCGTCCTGACGAATGGAACGGCCATCCTGGGCCTGGGCGACCGCGGGGCGCTGGCCAGCAAGCCCGTCATGGAGGGCAAGGGCGTGCTTTTCAAGAAATTTGCAGATGTGGATGTCTTCGATATCGAAGTGAATTCCCACGATCCGGATGAAGTCATCATGGTGGCAAAAGCCATCGCCCCCACTTTCGGCGGAATCAACCTGGAAGATATCAAAGCCCCGGAGTGCTTCTATATCGAGGAAACGCTGAAAGGGATGCTGGATATCCCGGTCTTCCACGATGACCAGCATGGCACGGCCATCATCTCTTCTGCCGCGCTGGCAAATGCGCTGGAAATGGTCGGCAAGAAGCACGCAGATATCAAGATGGTCATCTCGGGTGCGGGTGCTTCGGCCATCTCGTGCGCCAACCTGGCCATGCGCTGGGGTGTGAAGCGCGAGAACATCATGATGCTCGACAGCAAAGGCGTCATCTATAAAGGCCGCACCGAGGGCATGAACAAGTACAAGGAAGCCTTTGCCGTGGATACGGATAAGCGTACCCTGGCAGATGCCGTGCGCGGCGCGGATGTGTTCTACGGCCTTTCGGTCGCCAATGTGCTGACCCCCGAAATGGTCAAGACCATGGCCGACCGCCCCTTCATTTGCGCCATGGCGAACCCGGACCCTGAAATCAAGTATGAACTGGCCAAGGAAGCCCGCCCGGATGTCATCGTGGCCACCGGCCGTTCCGACTATCCCAACCAGGTCAATAACGTGCTGGGTTTCCCGTTCATCTTCCGCGGCGCGCTGGATGTGCGTGCCAGCGCCATCAACGAAGAGATGAAATTTGCTGCCTCCCAGGCTCTTTACAACCTCACCCGTGAAGATGTGCCCGATTATGTGCTGCGCGCCTATGGCGTGGACAGCCTGAAATTCGGCCCGGAATACATCATCCCCAAGCCGCTCGACATGCGTGTGATGCTGTGGGAATCCACCGCAGTGGCCAAGGCGGCCATGGAGACCGGGGTGGCCCGCAAGACGATCGATATCGACGAATATCGCGTGCAACTGGCCTTCCGGCAGGGCAAGGGTGCGCGCGTCCGCTATTTCATCATGCACAAGGCCCAATCCGCCAAACCGAAGAAGCGGATCGCCTTTGGAGAAGGCGAAGAGACCAAGATCATCCGTGCGGCTGCCCAGGTTCAGGATGAAGGCATCGGCATCCCGATCCTGATCGGCCGGCCGGAGGTTATCCAGCAAAAGATCAAGGAACTGGCGCTCGACCTGGACTGCGCGATCGTTGACCCCAACAACTTCGAGCGCTTCGAAGAATATGTTAAAGCCTTCCACGAACTGCGTGCCCGCAAGGGCATGATCCTGCCAAAAGCCTACAAGCGTGTCCGCGAACCGAACGTGTTCGGCCCAATGATGGTCAAGATGGGCGACGCGGATGCCTTGTGGCCGGCCTGACCTACGAATATCCGGAAGTCATCAGTCCGGCCCTGCAGATCCATCACACCCGTCCGGGCGCCCGCCTGGTGACCGGCGTGTACATCATGATCGTCGAGGACCGGGTCTTCCTGTTCACGGATGCCACGGTCAATATCGAGCCGACCGCCGAAGACCTGGCCGAGATTGCCTGCCGCGCAGCCGATTTTGCCAAACAACTCGAACTCGAACCGCGCATCGCCTTCCTGTCCTTCTCCAACTTCGGTTCGACCGACCACCCGCTCACGAACAAGGTGCGCAAGGCGGTGGAACTGGTCAAAAAGAACTGCCCGGACCTGGTGGTGGATGGCGAGATGCAGGCGGATACTGCCGTGGTGCCCGAGATCATCGAGCAGCGCTACCCGTTCAGCGCGGTCAAGGATGCCAATGTGCTGGTCTTCCCGTCGCTCGAATCGGCCAATATCGCCTACAAACTGCTGGCCCGCCTGGGCAACGCCAAGGCCATCGGCCCGATCCTGCTCGGCACGGGCGCACCCATCCATGTCCTGCAGACCGGCGACGAGGTGGATTCCATCGTCCAGGTGGCCGCCGTGGCTGCCATGGATGCCATGAGCCGCAAGTAAGCCCCTTCATCGCTAGCCAGACCTGACAGAGTTTTCCCACCTGTCAGGTCTTTTTTGTGCTAGAATAAACGCATGGTTGCCCCGCGACCCGTTGAATCCCCGACCGTGCGTGCCCACAAACGCCAGCTTGCCTGGCAAATCCTGGTACCGTTCCTGATGGTAACGGCGCTCATCATTGTCGTGGCCGTCCTGGTTGCCATCGGCGCAGCTACCACAAACCGCACCTGGGCGGATGTTTCAACCATCTGGCTGATCGCCCCGATGCTGGTCTTTGCCCTGCTCTTTGTCGCCGTGCTGGGTTTTCTGATCTATGGGATTGCCAGACTGTTGCAGGTTACGCCGCGTTACACCGGCAAGGCCCAGGATTTCTTCGCCCTGCTTTCCGACTGGGACGCGTATCATCGCCGACGGAGCCGCCAAGCCTTTTGTCTGGTTCCAGCAGGCTGGAGCCATCCTCAAATCCATATTCAAACAATAAGGGCAGCGTTACTCGACGCCCGCGGGCAAGGAAATATTCATCCGGGTACTTTACTGCCCTCTATATGTGGAAAGGATCGCAATCATGGAAGAAATACCATGATCGTGAAGAATCCAAACCCGACAATTCCTGGAAAATCCAGACGCTGGTGATTGGCGGCGTGCTGGGTATGCTGGTCGGCCTGGGCGGGGCCTACCTGCTGACCAAGCGCGCCGAGCAAAAGGGCACGCAACTGGCCATCACCCCCGGCAAGGGCGTGCAACTGGGCGTGCTGCTGGCCGGGTTGTTGCGCTCCATCTTGTCACTGGGTGAAGATTGATCGGTCAGGACAGAACCTGGCCGCTTCCTGGTGAAGTCAGGTTTTCAATAATAAGCGCCTCCACGCCCGCATCCAGGGCAGCGGAGGCGATCGATTTTCTAAGAGCAGGAGGTGTTCGTGAAAGCAGCCGTCATTCTTCAACCCAAGCAAATCGAAATGCAAGAACTGCCCATCCCGGAGCCTGCTCCAGGGGAATTGCTGGTGCGGGTAATGGCCAGCGGCATCTGCGGGACGGATGTGCATATCTTCCAGGGGGAATACCTGGGCAGCTATCCGATCATCCCCGGGCATGAGTTCGCCGGGGTGGTCGAGCAGGTCGGCAGCGCCGTGACCCGCTTCAAGGCCGGCGACCGGGTGGCGGTGGAGCCCAACCTGCCCTGCGACAATTGCGTCAATTGTCTCAACAACCGTCAGAACTTCTGTCTCAACTGGCAGGCAGTCGGTGTGACCCGGCCGGGCGGGATGGCCCAGTACGTGAGCGTGCCGGAGAAGGCGGCTTTCGATATCGGGGACCTGCCTTTCGAACAGGGGGCTTCATGGAGCCGTTGTCGTGTGTGCTGCACGGGCTGGAGCGGCTCGACCTGGCAGTGGCCTCCAAAGTCGCCTTGCTGGGCGCCGGGCCGATCGGGCTCCTGCTCCTGCAAGGCCTGCGCCTGAACGGAGCAGCCGAGGTGGTGGTGGTGGATAAAAATCCCGACCGGGCTGCCCTGGCCCAAAGCCTGGGCGCTGACCGCAGCCTGACACGCCTGGACGAACTCGAGCGGGATGCCTATGATGCCGTTGTGGATGCCACCGGGGCTGTGGCAGTGATGGGCCGGACGCTGGATTTTGCCCGCCCGGGAGGAAAAATCCTGCTGTTCGGCGTGCCTCCCGCCGGCCAAAAGATGACTGTTGAGGCATTCCCCATCTTCCGCAAGGGGCTGACGATCCTCTCCTCGTTCACCTCCCTGCGAAATTCCTACCAGGCCTCGGCCTGTTGAAAAGCCGCAGGTGTCTGGTGGAGAAACTGATCTCGCACCGGCTGTCGCTGGAGGAATTACAGCAGGGCATCGAACTGATCGAGAGGGGAAGCGAGCCAGTTTACAAGGTAATGATCCTGCCAAACGGGTAGACGATCGGGGTTTTGTAGCGCGCTTGATCTTTAAACCATGGCCATCCTTCGCAAAGCAGGTTATGCGAACGGTTGTCCGAAGCGTTCACGGTGGGCGACCTGCGCCAACGGCTTGCGATTCTTCCTGCCCTTGCCCAATTTTTTAACAGGATAGCCGAAGGGAACGATCGCCATGACGTCAACCTCCGCCGGGATCCCCAGGAGAGGCTTGATCTCGTTCAGGTTCTGGAAGCCGACCCAATTCGAACCGACCCCTTCGGACCAGGCCGTCAGGATCATCGACTGGATGGCGCGGCTGGCGTCGGACACGGCGTATGGCGACTTGTTCCATGGCGACCACGATCGCCACTGGCGCCTGGGCGATATAAGCCCCGGTGCGCGCCAGCGCCCCCAGTTTCTTCAACGTCTCACGGTTTTCCACGACAATGAAATGCCAGGGTTGGCCATTCCGGCTGCTGGCAGTCAGCCAGGCCGACTCGACGATCCTGCGGACTACATCCGCAGGGATGGGCTTATCCTGGTAGGCACGTACCGCCAGGACAGTCCGTACCGTTTCAAAAACGTCCATTGTATGTCTCCTTTGGAATATTGCGTTACGGATCAACCAAGGAAAATATTATTGTGTTCAAATACACCTGACTATTTATAGCAGGATTTATACAGAACTTCAAGGATTAGCGGAGCAAATAACCGCTCAGGCCTTCCTGCATACCAATCCCTTGAGATAGGCTCCCTCCGGGAAATTGAGCGCCACCGGGTGATCGGGCGCCTGGGCCAGATGTTCCACGATCTGGGCATCCACACCCGCGTCCAGGGCGGCCGAAGCGACGATCTTCTGGAACAGGGCCGCATCCACCCCGCCGGAGCAGGAGAAGGTAACCAGCAGTCCGCCCGGGCGCAGCAGCTTGAAAGCCAGCAGGTTGATATCCTTGTAGCCGCGCGCGGCCTTTTCAGCCTGGGCGGCGGTCGGGGCAAACTTGGGCGGGTCGAGGATGATCAGGTCGAAGGAACGGGCCTCGTCGCGGAATTTGCGCAGGAGCTGGAAGACATCCCCTTCCAGAACGGTATGGTGACCAGCGGAAAGGCTGTTCAACGCCACATTCTCGCGGCACAAAGCCAGCGCATCCGCCGAGGCATCCACGGATAAGACCGATTTCGCCCCGCCTGCCAGGGCGTTGACGGTGAACCCACCGGTGTAGCAAAAACAGTCCAGCACATCCCGGCCTTCGGCCAGGCTGCGCACACGCAGGCGGTTCTCACGCTGGTCGAGGTAGAAGCCGGTCTTGTGGCCGGTTTCAAGGTTGACATTGAATTTCAGGTCATTTTCGAGGATGGAGAATGGGGATAGGGGAAGGCTGCCGCGCAAGGGGCCAACTTTGGGAGGCAGGCCCTCCAGCTCGCGCACATCCGCGTCGGAGCGTTCGTAAATATCCTTCAGACCGGTGCAGTTCGAGCAGCAGCTCGGCGAGCGTGTCTTTCCAATATTCCGAACCCGCTGTCAGGGACTGCAGCACCAGCGTATCGGCATAGCGGTCCACGATGAGGCCGGGCAGGCCGTCGGATTCGGCGTGAATTAAACGCAGTGCATCTGTGTCACGTGCCATGTGCCAAGTGTTACGAGAAACGAGTGACGAGTGGATGCGCTTGCGGAAGAAATCCGCATCCACCTGCTCGGATGGGTCGAAGGTCCAGACACGCGCCCGGATCTGCGAGCTCGGGCTGTAGGCGGCCCGGGCGAGGAACTGCCCGTTGGCAGCCAGCAGGTCCACGGTCGCGCCGGGTGCGGGATCTCCGTCCAGGCGGGCGACCGCGCCGGAAAAGATCCACGGGTGGCGGCGCAGGAGGCTTTTCTCGCGGCCGGGTTTGAGGATGAGGGAGGACATAGGCATGAATGTAGGGGCACAGCGATGTGTGCCCCTACAGTTATTGAATGATCCCGATCTCGCGCCCGGCCTCTTCGATGACGCCGAGGGCATAATCGATCTCCTTCGGCTCATGCGCAGCCGTGACGGTGGCACGCAGGCGGGACTGTCCTTCCGGGACGGCCGGGGAAACCACCGGCAGGACGAACAGATCCTTGTGCTGGCAGGCCTGGGTCAGCGTGTAGGCGCGCTCATCCGTGCCGCACAGCACCGGGACAATGGCGGTGGTGGTCAGCATGGTATCGAACCCGGCCTTCTTCAAGCCATCGATGAACTGCCGGCCATTGGCATTGACCTTCTCGATGCGCCAGGGTTCGTCCAGGATGACCTTGAAGGCTTCGTTGGCAGCGGCGGCCTGTGCCGGGGGCAGGGCGGCGGAGAAGATGTAGGCCCGGCTGGCATGCCGCAGGTACTGGATGAGTTCCTTTTTCCCGGCCACGTACCCGCCCACCGATGGGATGGTCTTGCTGAGCGTGCCCATTTTGATATCGATCACATCGCCCAGGCCGAAATGCTCCTCGATGCCGCGCCCGGTCTTGCCGAGCACGCCCACCGAATGGGCCTCGTCGATCATCAGCCAGGCATTGTATTTCCGGCACAATTCGACCGTCTTCGGCAGGTCGAGCACATCGCCGTCCATGCTGAAGACCGCATCCGCCACGACCAGTTTCGCCACGTCGCCGGGCACCTGCTGGAGACGCCGTTCCAGTTCGGCCATATCGTTGTGCTTGAAACGCCGGAACTCCGCGCCAGACATGATGCAGCCATCCACGATGGAGGCATGGTTGAGCTTGTCGGAGATGACGTAGTCGCCGCGGCCCATCAGGGTCGAGATGACGGTCAGGTTGGTGGAGTAGCCGGAGGAATAGGTAATGGCGGCTTCGGCATGTTTAAAGGCCGCGATGGTCTCTTCGAGCTCGGTATGGATGGTCAGCGTGCCGGCCAGCAGTGCGGACGCCGTTGGTGCCGGTGCCGAACTTGTCGATGGCAGCCTTGGCGGCCGCATTGATGCGCGGGTGGCCGATCAGGCCCAGGTAGCTGTACGAGGCGTACATGCCCATTTCCCGCCCATTGACGATGACACGCGCCCCGCCTTTGATCTCCTCGACCGGCTGGTTGTAGAAATACAGGTCGTTCGCGCGCAATCTCATCTCACGGTCAGTGAAGAATTGGATGCGGCGGGTGACGGCATCATCGGTGGTCTGGATATCCATGACTGCTCCTGTTACCTGAAAAAATCTGCGTAAGTGTAGCCGACAGGTACGCGTCCTGTCAAACCAACACACAAACCCCCGAATCTGACGCTCTCGGAGGTCTGCATGCCAGCCATTCAGGGGACCGGCTTCAAAACCACAATCGGGATATGACGTTTCGTCCTCTGCTTGTAGCGCTGATAGGGCGGATACCGTTCGATGGCATATTTCCACAGCCGGTCGTATTCCGAACCTTCAGCCTGGCTGCGCCTCGACGGCAATCTTGCTGCCCTTTGACCTCGATGGTCGTGCGCGGCTGCGCCAGCAGGTTATAGTACCAGCCGGCGTTCTGATCCTTGCCCCAGTTGGACCCGACCAGGAAATAAAAACCATCCACCTGAAAATAGCTAATCGGCGTGACATGCTGCTTGCCGGACCTGCGCCCACGGCTGTGCAACAGCAGGATGGTCTGGTTGGCGAGTCGACTGCCGAGGCGTCCCCGGCTGATCCGGATGATGAAGGTGTTCAGCGCCATGAAGATTCGTATGAAAAATTTATCCATGCCGACCCTGCATCATTTCTCCAGAAAGACCTTCACCGGCCTCCAGGGTTCTCAGGCTGCAGCACAATAATCGGGATACGCCGTTCCGTCATTTCCTTGTAATGCAGGTAAGGCGGATGATGTTCGATGGCATATTTCCACAGCCGGTCATATTCCGGACCTTCCGCCGGGTGTGCCGCGACCGGGATCTGCTGTCCTTTGACCTCGATGCACGTGCGCGGCTGCGCCAGCAGGTTATGGTACCAGCCGGCGTTCTGATCCTTGCCCCAGTTGGAACCGACCAGGAAATAAAAACCGTCCGTCTGGAAATAGGCGATCGGCGTGACATACTGCTTGCCGGACCTGTGCCCACGGCTGTGCAGGAGCAGGATGGTCTGCGTGCCGAGCCGGCTGCCGAGGCGGCCCCGACTGGCCCGGATGGCAAAGGTGTTCAGCGCCATGAAGATTTTCAAGAAGAATTTGTTCATGATTTACCCATTGCTTAAGGTGGGGGCTCGCCGCCGCCCCATGGGGTGCTTCGCGAGGGACGACGGGAGCAACTTTTTTATAACCCTTACTTCTCCAAGAAAACCTTCATCGGCTCCCAGTAATTGTCGATCCAGCCCTGGGTGAATTCCTCTTCGGTGCCTTCCGGGACATCGGCATGGGTGAAATCGAGACGCGTCCCTTCCGGGACGGAAGTGAATTCAAAAGTCACGCGCGAGAAATAGCCTTCCGGCCAGTCCACGGCGCGCCAATCCTGGACGATCTTTTTATCGGGGACCAACTCGACGTTCTTTCCGGCGATGTAGTCATCATACGCCATGATGCCGCCGCCGACCTCCCGGCTGATGCTGGCCTTGCCGCCGGTGAAAGCGGCGTGCTTCTTCGAATCCATCAGCGCCTCATAGACATCGTGAGGGGAGGCTTTGAAGGTGACGGTTTGTTGGATGATCTTGGACATGGCAAGCTCCTTTTATGTGAACCGATGAAAAGTGAAACATTACAAGTATGATAGCATATTGATGCAAGAACAATATTAGAAAAAGGGATTAAGGGATAAGGCAATCAGGTAGCCAGGGTTTCGTTTCAGAAAAAAAACTAGGAACGAATAAGTGCAGGGGAGAGTTTTGGATTGTTGCTCGGGGATTGGCCCCACCAAGCAGGCGGGACGGGCGGAGCACAAAGTACACAAAAGTTTATTCGATGCGCGGATCGAAGAAGAAACGAATATTCCTCCCCGGCCCCTTCGACTGCGGGTCTCGACACGCCGGAAGAGCACCGGCTGCTCGACCCTCTGCCCAGGGCAGGCCTCTCCACAGCCTCCCCGGAGGGAGATTCGTGCGGATTCGGAGAGACAATGGGTGGAATTAAAGTCACTTTTTGCGCATTTTCCGCGGAACGAATGCAGGATGGAAAAGAGCACGGGAAGTAGGCCTTTTTCCATCTTTGTGCATCCGGAAAACCACGGGGACGACGTGAAACGTATTCCAAAATGACTCCTGTGAGAATAAGAAACAGCCCCGGTGAATGATACACAGTAATACTAGAACAAATATTCTAAATTGTCAAGGGGGAAAAGGAAAATGTTTTGACAGGGGGAACGGGAGAATTGAGCCGCCTGGAAGCGATGGAACATCCATCTGCAAGAGAAACGGATGGGATAAAGGACCGCTGCGGAGATCCTAGGAGCGAGCATCCGGCAAGTCAAGCGTTTGTTGCGAGCCGCAACTTCGCGGTGCGTCGAATCAACAATTGACCAGATTGTAAGATATCGCGACGATGACGTAGGATTTTTGCGGATTATCCGGCTGTGGGATGACCCAAAGATATAACCAGGCATTTGCCGAGTTATAGTAAATTCCAACAGAGCCCTCTGTCCTCACCACCCAATTTGTCTCCTGGTTATTATAAGGTGGTTCGGTCATATGGGTCTTATAAAAAGCGACGACCTCTGCCGGAGGTTGGTCACAACCATAATATCCCCACAAAGCATCTCGAAGTTCTTCTATATTCGGCCAGGAAAAAACGATCGGGTTCTCTTGAACTTCCAACCCAGAGCATTTTGGGATCCTTAAGAGCAAGGATTCGCTAAGCGACTTAGAGTTGGAAACCGCTGTGGGAAGAGGAGCACCAACGACCGATGGCGTAAACGGCTCAACGGTGGGCGTAGAAACCAGAGCGGACATGGATGAGGTTGTCTGGCGAGGTGCGCTTGTGCAAGCTGCAAAAAAGCATAAGCAACAAAGCATCAAGGCACATTTAACAGGTTTCATTATCAACTCTTGATTTTGGACTTCCCTCTGGCAGTTTAGCTTCAATGGGCCAGGAAAGTTCCCAGCCCATTGAAGCGGAATCATGATCTTGATTTAAATGGCTTACCCGGGTTTGAAGATCATTGTCAAAAGACGATAGATCAGAATCCCCAGGGCGACCATCCCGATCACAGCAATGAGTTCAACCAAGCTGGGAAAATAGACCCCTTGCGGTAATGCCAGCCTGGGGATTGCCTGGCCGGAAGCCAAGGTCCAGACTCTCTCACATATCACTCCAATCACCGCAAGGATGCCTGCCAGCCATACATACGTTTTCCGCATTAGAAGCAGGATGGGCAGGAGCAAGCCGACAATGACCTGAAGCCAGAAAAAGGGCGCGGCGAAACCGATCAAGATCAAGCCGACCTCATCACTCTCGCCGACAAGACCGGTCAGGACCTCCAACAGCACGAAGACCAGGCTCACCCAGAGGGCAATACTGAGCCAACCCTGAACACGGATATCGCCGGTGCCGGCCACCAGAACAATGGATAGACCGGCAATAACCGCACCGAGCAGGAAAGTGATCGCCATAAACCCGGATCCCCACATCGGGTGAGCGTGAACCGCTTCCGTTGACAGCATCCAGCTTTCAGCAACCACCACAGCCACCCCAGCCAAAATGCCCAATATGGCCAATGCCTTCTGTGGTTTCCCACCCTTGACCACCAACAGGTAAACTAGGGCGATAACGCCTGCCACGATCAGCAGCCAGAAGTCCCAGACCATGCCGGAGGAGAAGCGGAAAGCGGTCATAATGCGCCATATCCGGACCGGATTGCCAACATCCATAGCGATGAGCAAAGCCCCAATAATGAAGCTCGTCAGGGACAGGGCCAGGTTCCGGACACGTGAGGTTACAGCAAATAAGGGGATAAACTCGGACACTCCGGTGAGGGCCAGTAAAGCCAGCGCCAGCCCCAATGGCCGTAAAGAAGGCCGCGATATACAGACCCCAGACAATTTGCTGGCTCAAGCCAGTAGTCTGCATCCCAACGATCAGTTGATAAACCCAGGCGCCAATACCGGCCAAAGCGAGAAGGATCGTGACGATCAGGCCTATCAGCGTTGTATTATCTTTTTTCATCGGTATAGTTGATGTAGTCATGGTTCACCTCCTATCCGCGCAGATAAAATACTGAAGGATTGGTGCCCAACTCAGGATGGAGTTGGAAGCCTCCACGCGATGTGATCAACTTTGATACTGCGCTGTTGGGGTCATCCAGGTCACCGAAGAAGCGCGCCTTGGCCGGACAGGTTTGAACACAGGCCGGCTGCAATCCTGCCGTGAGGCGATCCAGGCAGAAGTTGCACTTTTCGACTACCCCGATATGGTGTTCTTCATAGCGAACCTGTTCGTAAGGCATGGCACCTTTCTCGGGATAATAGATGCGGGGCTGGCCATAGTTGAAAGTGCGGGCATTGTATGGGCACGCCAGGATACAGAAACGGCAGCCGATGCACTTCTCTGCGTCCACCGTTACGATCCCATTATCGCATGTTTCTGCGTCGCTCCGGTTGGGCAGACATCCACACAGGGTGCATCTTTGCAATGGTTGCAGAGAATGGGCGTGAAAACCGGGTGAACGACCGGGTATGTACCTATCTCCGATTTCAGCACCTGGCTCCAGTAAACCCCGGAGGATGTGCCATTCTTTTGCTTGCAGGCAAGTGTACAGGCATTGCAGCCGACACAACGGTTCAGGTCAATTACCATTCCGTAACGCATAATAACCTCCTATCTACACTTTACTCAGCTTCACGGCTGCAGTGATTTCAATTCCGCCGATTACGGGGTCGAAATAAGCCATCTTCTGCACTGAGCAATTGGTTGTAATTGAGGCCTGCGCGGGTCGCGGGACCGAGGAACATGGCATGTCTACCAAAGTTACCGGGGAATCCCAAGACCCTTGGGTGAATCAACAAGGTCGTCTCAACCACGCCTTCCAGTTTGCCGCCGTATTGCGATTCAACGACCACCTTATCGCCATTCTGGATGCCTTTCGATCTGGCCGTATCCACATTGATAAGGATCGAATTGACCTCCGGGCTCTGTTTCTGTTGCATTTCCCGGACTGGGGTCAATTCGTCCAGGGCACCCATACCAAAGGTGCGAGTGGCGATCTTCCAGTTTACGGCAA
The DNA here is from genome assembly GCA_963746015.1 of uncultured Chloroflexia bacterium. GTDB lineage: Bacteria > Chloroflexota > Anaerolineae > Anaerolineales > Villigracilaceae > UBA877. The sequence continues at coordinate 260,229 of CAVUZS010000011.1, read as the reverse complement.
AGAGGTCGAATTCTGCGGGTGCCTCATGTTCCGGATGGGGGATCCAGGTTGGGCAATGCATCAAAGAAGGCCATATACTTGTCGGTATCCCAGCCAGGTACGGTAACATTGGCCTTCGCCAAATTATCCTTCATATATTTTCCGGTACCCAGCAGGTAAGCCAAATAAATTGGGTGGCGAGTTTTCCCATCAGGAAAGTAGAAGTAGTTATAGGTCTTTTCCTCTGGGATCCATGCGCCTGTCCAAGCTGAGCCGTGCTCTTTGAAGTAATCCGTGCCCTTATCGGCACCATATTGGGCTTTGAGGTAACGATCAACAACCTCTTCCCAGGTATACTTCTGGGGAGGTACGAGTGCGTAAGGTGTCTTCATCAATCCCAACATGCCACTCAACATACCATTTGCAGGTGCATTAAGGCCCAAGCGGTTGGCAAGATCAAGCAGGATCGAATTTAAGTCACGCGTGTTGAAAAGCAAACTCACAACCGGATATTTGAAATTCAATCCACTTAGTCCACGCTTTCCTGCGATCGGGCCGCAAGCCTGGTAACTGAAGTAGTTGAGTCTCTCCATGTTCGACAACTCGGCCAACACAATGTCGGAGAACTGGGTTGGTTCATCCAGGTGGTAGGAGATCGATACGAAGAATGGAAATGCTTTGAAAGCCGCAATGGCCTCATCCGCCTGAACATTGTTGATGAGTGGATTCGCGGCATAGAGCAGCATGGCCTTGGGTTTATAATCGAGATAATACTTTTCCGGGTTGGTGATCGCCCGCCAGGCCACATAAGGCGTGCAGTGCCGGTGCGGATAGAACTCGGACATGTCAAGATGATCCGGCGGCACCTTAAATGGATTGCGAATCCATTCTGTTTTTTGTGGGATGAGCTGCGCATTCGGCTCAACTGTCCCATCGACGCCAGGCTGGAGAAGTGGGTTAAAGCTTTCTCCCGTGATACCGCCAGGCACATCCGTGGCTCCGATCAAGCCGTTGATCACATTGGTAGCAAGCATGACATTGGCTCCCCCACGATGAGAAATCGCGCCGCGTCCGGAAAATACCAACGCTGGCCGGTAGGGGAAAGTAAAGCCATTGATGTCAATCGTGCTACCGATTTGAGCCGCGGCCACCAGTTCTGTGGCAATCCGGCGGATGGTCGCGGCCGGGATGCCAGTAATATTTGCAGCCCATTCAGGAGTATATTGTTTATAGTGATCCTTGATGACGTCAAAAGCAGTGCGGGCCGGCTGGCCGTTGACGGTAAAAGTTCCCGTTAGAGCTGCAACTCCCAAGGATGGATCACTCAGGAGACCGTTGCTTACATCCGGACCATCAAAAGGAACCGCCTGGTTGGAGAGCGTACTCCACAGCAAGGGTTTGTCCGTGGCAGGATCACGGACATAATCGCCATCCTGACCGATGAGATAGGGCGCATTCGTGCGAACCCTCAAGAACCACTCATCATATTTCTGTAACTCATGCAAAATGACATAGGTCATTGCCTGGATAAATGGCAGTTCCGTGCCCGGGATGATCGGAAGCCACTCGCCGCGAACTGTTTCCGCGCCGGCATGGGGATTGACCACTACCATTTTCATGCCTCGGTCGAGGGCGTTCTGAAGCGCTTCGGTACTGACGCCATGTAAACCAGTAGCACAGGATGCCTTGGCAAAATCACCGCCGAGGCTATGCCCAATAACAACCAGATAATTGGTGCGGGTGGGATCAATTGAATATGTAAAGCTGCCCAGGTCAGACAATGCACCAAAATGCACCGGACATAAGGGTCCATTGGACTCTATTTCATTGGGCGTTCCGAAGATTGTTGGAAAAACCGGTCGTGCCATCGGCGCGTCATCCCGCATGCTTCCAAAACCAAGGTGAAAGACCAACTCGCGCGGATCTTCCTTCAGGACATCTCCCAGCTTTTGGGTCACCGTGCCCATGGCCTCATCCCAGGATATTTCGACCCAGCCCGGATCGACATCCAGACCTTTTTCCGGGTTGGTGCGTTTCAGTGGGGCCTTGATCCGGTACGGATCATACAGGTTGTAGATATTGGAATTGCCGCGAGGACATAGTTTGCCCATATTGGCGAGGCTTTCTGGATCTCCCTCGATTTGGGTCACGACCCCATTCGTTACGTGAACCAGGGTGCCGCATGCCGGGCCGATGCACATTTTGCAATAGCTATGGACAATGGTGCTTCCATCGGTTTGATTGGAATTAACCTTGGCAAACAGGCTGTTGGTGGAGGAATTAAACAATCGGCCTCCTACCGCCACTACTGCACCTGTCGCCGCCGAGACTTTCAAGAAGTCCCGCCTGGTCATTTCTAGTTTAAGTGATTTCTCACTCATGGTACCTCCTTATTTCAGAATGGTCTTCTCAAAGAGAAACTGGTCACGGAGTGTTCGTCATCTCTTCAATCATTCCTCTGGTCAAATGAGCGAAGCCACGATAGAAGTCTGTCTTTGCCTCTTCGATGGCTCGTTCACAAAAAACGTTTCCCCACCTGCCCAGATGACCCTTTAGGAAATCGTGTTCAGCCAATTGAAATTCATGAGCTTGGACTTCATCTCCTTTCTCCCAGGCATCGGCTTGCTGTTCGCATAAATAACATAGAAAGTCCAATTCGAGGCCGATATAATCGGGGCGGTTGCCTGCGTTTTCAGATGGTGCTACAGCATATTTTGCATAGAACTTAGCCACACTTTCAAGAGTTGTGAGATCGTTTTCGTTTTCTCCCAAATAAACACCTTCGTATGGAGGCTGCGGGCCATAACCAGGTTGGATGCCGCGGAAAAGACGGGTCCAGTCCACCAGGAGGGATTGTTCGACTGATTTTTCAGGTTGATCCCTTGTTTGCATGACAAATTTTGAAATTTCTGATAAACCTTCCCGCACATCAGAATTTTGATCATCTCCCCGAATGAATTGATTAAAAAAATCCAGCTCCATTGCTTTTATGTTATTTACCAAGGCAGCATCAGGCTTTTGATTGAATATCATCGCCAGGGTATGATATGTTTTTGCAAACGCCCTGGCCTTTTGGGCATCTTCGTTATGATTGAAATTTGTTGCTCCCATTAAGACTCCTCGCTGGCTCGGTTTTTGATCATAAAAATCGGAGACGGGAAATATATGAATATTTATATGAAAACACGGCTACAATTTCATATTACATATCCGATATGAAAATTCCCCTATCCGAACGGATAGGGGATGGGATGGTTTAATGGTTTAGGGGGAGGATCAGGCGAACAATTGAGGTTCTCAAGCAAAGGATGGCAGTACCACGCGCCACCAGGTTAAATCAGCCGGAGTTCCCCTCCCCTTGCAATGGCTTGGGTCCTGGTATGTACGCCCAGCTTCAGGTAGATGTTTTTCAGGTGGAATTTCACAGTACTTTGTGAGACAATCATTATCTCGGCAATCTTCTGGTTGGAATGCCCTTTGGCCAATAACTCCAAGACTTTTATCTCTCGATCAGTAAGAGAATCTGACAGTTTGGTTCCGGGCCATAATTGCCAGGTAGATGGGATAGAATTTTCACGCGAGTCGATCAGTCTTTGGACGTAGGAGAACAATTCCCCTTGTCCTTTCGCAACCTTGAGCTCGTCGCGTAGTTCATGAAGAAGATCAAGGATCGGACCTTCGACATCCGTAACAGTGTGAACATATCCTTGAACCATTGCGACCATTACACATTCTTTAAGGGTCGCCAGGGCGAATTGCAGATTCCCCCGCTGGTACAGATTCACTGAAAGCCAGGCGCGATAGTTCACGGCCTCCATCAACCAATGGCCTTCTTCAGCAGTTGCAATCAGCTGATCAAGAAGAATATTCGCACATTCCAACTCTTTGATAGCTTCAAGCGCCTGGATGGATGTGTGCGCTTCATATCGTTCGTAAAACCCAAAACCGGTTCGATTGTAAATATCTCTCTTTTCCAACCAGTAACGGACTGTACGCCAATCATTTTTACTTATGGCCAACCTAGTCATCATCGCATCGACGCGGTCCATAATTGGCTGGGGAAAGCCACAATTTTTGGCCAGGTATTCCACGCGCAGGACAGCTTGCTCAGCCGCCGCCAGGTTTCCCTCTCTACGTGCAAGATCAAAGATGTAGCAATATCCATCAAGAACATCGTAGGGGACCAAAAACCTTTCACATCCTTGAACTCCGGCTGTTATTAATTGATTCGCAGCAACTATATTGTCCTTCTCGTAATTGCACTCTACCGATATCAATAATGATCCTAAAAAACGCATCTGTATCATCCAGGTGGTGTTCGACCCCGAATTTATAAGCGTCCTTTAGAAGCAATTCTGCCCCGCGCAAATCTCCCTGGAAAAAAGACAGCTCGGATCGATGATGAGTGATGATCATCTTTATGAAAGGCCCTTTGGACTTTTCCGCCACGACCGCACACTGATCCAGGAGCCTTTTTGCTCGATCCAGGTCACCCAACAGCATACACGCTTTCCCATAGATGAGCGGGGCCTGTAGACTTGATTCGTCATTCTCATCAATACTCTCCAAGCCGGCCTGGGCATATCGCAAGCTCTCCGGGATTTCGCATTTCAAGTTGATCGAAATTAGTGCTTGTATAGTGGCTATAGTGCTCTTAAAGTGGTCCTTTTTCCTCTCATCACGAATGTTCAAGAAAATATTCTCAAACCGGTTCCTCTCCAATTCATCTGCGACAGTCGAAAATTGCGCTAAATTAATATGAGCCCACTGGTGAAGTGTCCAGAGAAATGGACGTTCATAATATACCTCCTCGGGTAAGGCTTCCAACCAATTGAGCAATTTTCCTACGCTACTTGTCCACAGGGTAGTCCTGCCAATGAACTCGATGAGTGAGGCCGCGCGCAAATAATCACTGGCCTTGATCGCATATTCTATTGCGTCTTCCAACAAGCCTTGTTCTTCAAACCAAATGCTGGCCCGGTGCCAAATTCCGGGTATCACAGCGGGGTTGGTTTTCTTCAATCGAGCATACAACAGTTCCAAAAACAAGTGATGATATCGATACCATTCCTGCTGCGTATCAAGTTGGATGAGAAATAAGTTTGAGCGCTCTGTTTGAGCAATTAATTCATAACTGTTCTGAATTTGCAGCGCCGCATTGCAAAGCCCGGCCGTGAAACGTCCCATCACGGAAGATTGTAAAAGGAATTCCTGCAGCTCTTGTGATTGAAGCCCCAGTACTTCATCAAAAAGATACTCGGCTATATACCGGTTGGCAGAATTTAATTTCGCAAGAAATGCCGTAGTCTTTTCTGTATTTGTCAGGGCAATGGCAGCCAGGTGTAACCCAACAACCCACCCTTCCGTGTAATTCACCAATTCCTGAACTTCACCTTCATTTAGCTTCAGCCCCATCTTTTTATTCAGATATTGACTTGCATCCTCCTTTGAGAAGCACAGGTCGGAATAATGGATTTCCAGCAACTGCCCTTTCGCTCTTAAATTAGCAGACGATAATTGGGGTTCAGTCCGGCTGGAGATAATAAAATGGATCTTCAGCGGCAGATTATCCAACAAGTATTCTATGGCTTCGTGGATGTCTTTTTCATGAATAGTGTGATAGTCATCCAAAACAATCACACAATCCTGTCCGATAAGGTCCAATTCATTAACAAGGTGCATCAAGAAAAGTTCATGAGGAATACTTTGTGGAGAGGACAGACGTTCCAACAAGCCTGCCCCAAAATCCTTCACAATCCCCTGAATTGCAGTGACAAGATAAACAAAAAACCTTTGAAAATTATTATCGCCTTCATCCAGCGAAATCCACGCCAGAGGCTGTTCTTTTTGTTTTGCCCAGGATACGATCAGAGTTGTTTTGCCATAACCTGCCGGGGTGGATACGATGCAAAGCTTCTTCGCCAGGACCAAATTCATTTTTTTGTATAAAGAAGTACGATGAACAAACCCCCGTGGAATATTTGGAACGTAAAGTTTCGTCTGGAGCAGTGATTGATCCATGAGAAAACACAAACTCTTCTATATGTTCACTACATTATAACTGCGTTCCTCTAGCCATCTGCCCCAACTCCTCCTCCCCGATTACTGTAACACCCAGCGCTTTGGCCTGTGCGTATTTTGATCCGGGCGCCTCACCCAGCACCAGGTAACTGGTATTCTTGCTGACCGAATCGGTCAGCTTGCCGCCATGGGATTCGATGAATTCCTTCACACCCGCGCGGCTGAATCCACGCGAGAAAACTCACCGCGGTGCGTGCAGATGCTCCGCCAACCACATCTTGATGATGGATTGGCGCGTGACGCCGACGCGTTTCGCCTCACGATCGAGGGCAGCAATCATCCAAACAGGAAAATCCACGTTAACGCGCTTTTGTTCTTCGCCAGGGCGATGCGCCCCAGCGAGATTAAGATCATTTATAACGCTTTCGCCATTGTCAAATTTCTTGTCAAACTCAGAGGTTGTCGTTTTCATATAATTTTTTCTCTTCATCTCTTGAACGCCGTACGGAGATGATTCTTACCTGTTCACCACGATAAGTAATCACAGCCGACCAAAGTGCATCTTTAATCTTCCCAATCACCAGGAAACGCGGCTCATCCATTGATTTTGCAGGGATTTCAAGATAGTGTTCATCTTCCCATAGTGCTTGAGCATCCTCGAAATTAATTCCATGCTTGGCGAGGTTTGAAGTCACTCTTGTGAGGGTCATATTCGAAAATCATGATATAGATATTATACCATTTTTACCAAAGACAAGAGGCGACACAGCGCATATGCTTGATCATTCTCTGCACATCTTTCTCAATTCCTCTTCCCCGATCACCTTCACCCCCAGCGCCTTGGCCTTCTCATATTTCGAGCCCGGCGCTTCGCCCAGCACCAGGTAGCTGGTGTTCTTGCTGACCGAATCGGTCACCTTGCCGCCGTGGGATTCGATGAATTCCTTCACGCCCTCGCGGCTGAAGGTGGGCAGCGTGCCGGTGACGACGAAGGTCATGCCGGAGAGCGGGCCAGGAGATTGTTGATTGTTGATTGCGGATTGTTGATTGACGGGCCAGACGCCGGCGGCCTTGAGTTTTTCCAGCACTTTTTGATTGCGCGGACGCGCTGAACCAATCCACGATGGCCTCGGCAATGTTCGGGCCGACGCCTTCCACCATCTGCAACTGGTCCGCATCCGCTTTGGCCAGCAGGTCCAGGGAGGGGAAGGCCCGGCTCAGGTCGGCCGCCGAGACCTCGCCCACGCCGTGCACGCCCAGGGCGGTCAGCAGGCGGCTCAGCGGCTGGCTGCCTGGAGATCTGCGATGGCGGCCAGCAGGTTATCGGCGATCTTGCCGGGCGGCTCTTTTTCGGTCTTGCGATCCTTCTTGGTCACGGCTTCCAGGATATCCTCCCGCTTGAGGGTATAGATATCGGCCACATCCTTGACCGCGCCGGTCTCGATCAGCTTTTCGACGATCTTGATGCCCAGGCCGGTGATATCCATGGCGCCCTTCGAGACGAAATGCTCCACGTTGCGCACCAGTTGGGCCGGGCAGGCGGCGTTGACGCAGTACCAGGCCACCTCGCCCTCGAAATGCTCCACCGGCTGCCCGCAGGCGGGACAGGTGGCGGGCGGCACATAGGGTTTTTCCGCGCCGGTGCGCAGGTCCACGACCGGGCCGATGACGTAGGGGATGACCTCGCCGGCGCGCTTGACCAGCACCCGGTCGCCGAGGCGGATATCCTTCTCGGCGATGTAGTCGAAGTTGTGCAGGGTGGCGTTCCTGACGATCACGCCGTTGATCTCGACCGGCTCCAGGACGGCTTTGGGCGTCAGCACGCCGGTGCGGCCGACCTCGACCTCGATGCCCAGCAGTTGCGTGGTGACTTCGCGCGCCGGGAACTTGAAGGCGATGGCGCCGCGCGGGTCCTTGCCGACGAAGCCCAGTTCGGCAGCCAGGCGCAGGTCGTCGATCTTGATGACCATGCCGTCGGCTTCGTAGGGCAGTTCGTCGCGGCGCTTGTCCCAGGTCTGACGGTGTAGGCGATGGCGTCTTCGATATTGTCGAAACGCCGGGCCGCATCGGTGACCGGGAAACCCAAGGATTTGAGGTATTCGAGCAGGTCCCATTGGGAGCGAGGTTCCTGAGGAGCCTGAGGGGTCTGAGGGGTGTTTTCCCAGGCGACGATCTGGTAGACCAGCAGGGTCAGCGGGCGGGAGGCGGTGATGGACGGGTCGAGCTGGCGCAGCGACCCGGCGGCGGTGTTGCGCGGGTTGAGGTAGGTCTTCTCCCCGGCTTCCTCCAGCTTCCGGTTCAGCTTCTCGAATTCCTTGACGGGGATGAAGACTTCGCCGCGCACAACCAGATAATCAGGGAACTCAGGCCGATCCCGTCTACCCGGTGGGAGACTGGCGGTCAGTGATCGCCTGATTCGACCGGGATTCTTCAGCGGAATCGCCTTGACCGTGCGCAGGTTGGCAGTGATATCCTCGCCGATCTCCCCATCGCCGCGCGTGGCGCCCTGGACGAAGAGGCCGTCCCGGTAATGCAGCACCACGCTCAAGCCGTCGATCTTCGGCTCGACGACGAAACTGGCCTTTTCCACCCGGTCATCCAGCTTGCGGACGCGCTCGTACCAGGCGCGCGCATCCTCGGCGCCGAAGGCATTCGCCAGGCTGAGGATCGGGTGCGGGTGGCGGACCTTCTCGAATTTTTCCGAAGGCACCGCCCCGGCGCGCTGGGTGGGCGAATCGGGCGTGACCCAGTCCGGGTGGTCGGCTTCGATCTGGCGCAGTTCGACCAGCAGCCGGTCATATTCCGCGTCGCTGATGACGGGAGCATCCAGCACATGATAGCGGTAGTTGTGGAAGTGGATCTGCTGTTTGAGTTCTTCGTAACGCTGTTGGAGGGTTTGATCGTCCATATCAGCCACCTGTAGTTTTGGAGGAGATGAGCGTACAATTGTGTTGAGAATCAGCGAATGAAACGCTATGAGACGTTATCTCTTTATTTTACCTTGTATCCTGGTTGCCTGTGCGCGGCCTCGCCGGCTTTCGCAACCGCGACGCCGACTGAAGCCGGTTATTTCTGACGACCAAACTGTTCCAACTGACGGCGGAAGCCGAAACAGCCACCGCGGGGTACCCGAAAAACGATGCCACCATCACGGCGATCATGGCGAACAAATACGCGCTGGCACCGCCATGGCCGCGACGATGACCGCCCAGCCAAGCGAGACGCCCCTTCCCACGGTTCCAGCGGATGCGCCCTTCTGCCAGCCGGCTGATCTGAAGAGTTCCTTCGGGTCGAACGCGGCAACCCAGACGATCCTGCTCAGCGCGGGCTGACGAATAGCAGCGCCAGCCCGTGTTTTTTGCAGGTCTGGCCGCAGGTCCGGCTGGTGGACCAGCAGGACCGGCCGCTGGATGTGGATTATGGCTATTTCGATATGGGACCTGGGACCGCCGGCGCGGCGGCCACGCAACGGGCGCAGGAATATGCCACCGCAAAAGTGGGGCTCTGGCCGGGCTGGAGCGTCTGGGTCAACCTGATCTGGCAAAACTGGTGCGGAGCGCCGGTCTCCGGCGGCGTAATCATCCGGCTGACCTTCAATAACAATACCGGGGTGATCAATATCCCGACGGATGTCCAGGCTGGCGGAACTGCTGCCAGGATCGCGCTCAACCGTGGGCATTGCGAAGTTGGTACTGATACCGGCCCCATAGACCCTCTAACAAAACCTGCTCCCACCGCTGTGCCCCTACGGGTACTCCTCGGCGGCGGGGAGGCCGCCTAGAGCGAGGTTTTGTTAGGCACCCTCTAAGGATAAATCTCTATGAAAATCACACAAACCTTCACGCCTCCCGACCGGGCCGCCTGGCGGGATTGGCTGGCCGAACACGGCGCAAGCGAGAGCGAAGTCTGGCTGGTCTACTATAAGGCCGGCACCGGCAAAGCGACCATCTCCTACTAGCGACTCGCTCGAAGAAGCCCTGTGCTTCGGCTGGGTGGACAGCCTCATCCAGAAGATCGACGAGGAGAAATACGCCCGCAAGTTCACGCCGCGCAAGCCCGGCAGCAAGTGGTCCGAGCTGAACAAGCACCTGGTGGCAAAGCTGGTCAAGGAAGGCCGCATGACCGAGGCCGGCCTGGCCAAGGTGGATTTTCCCCTGGAGGAGGCCCCGGCCTCCCGGCCAAAACGTCCCGAACTGCCCCTGCCAGACTGGTTGAAAGCCGGGCTGATGACCAGCCCGACGGCCTGGGAGAACTTCCGCAAGCTGCCGCCCTCGCACCGGCGGAACTACATCCTGTGGATCTCGGATGCCAAAAAGGAAGAGACCCGCCAGCGGCGCATCCAGGAAGCCATCGGGCGGCTGGAAAAGAATGAAACATTGGGATTGAAATAATAAGAAATTAATCCACGAAGAACACGAATTTTCTGGGGATTCTTATTGAAATGATATTCTTACTGTCTTTTTTCGTGCCCTTCGTGTTACTTCGTGGAAATCTTTTCTGAGGAGGAAAGCCTGATGGCACAATCTGAAAGCTATGACGAGTATATGTCCATCGCTGAACTGTACGATTATGTCGTCCCGTACCGGGAACGCCCGGATGTGGGTTTTTTCGTGGAAGCCGCCAGGGAATCCGGCGGGCCGGTGCTGGAAGTCGGCTGCGGCACGGGGCGGGTGCTGATCCCGACCGCCCGGGCAGGGATCGAGATCACCGGCCTGGACCTGTCGCCGCGCATGCTGGAAGTTTGCCGGGAACACCTCCAGGCCGAACCGGAAGAAGTCCGCTCCAGGGTCCGGCTGGTGGCAGGGCGACATGCGCCAGTTCGAACTTTCCAAGACTTTCAAGCTGGTGACGCTGCCGTTCCGGCCGTTCCAGCACCTGACCACGGTCGAAGACCAACTGGCCTGCCTGGGCTGCCTCCGCCGCCACCTGGCAGAGGACGGCAAATTGATCCTGGACATCTTCAACCCCAAGTTGGAGTCACTGGTCGAGACGGACTTTGGGGAGGAATTCTCCGAAGAGCCGGAGTTCAGCATGCCGGACGGACGAAAGGTGATCCGCCGCCACAAGGTCGTGTCGAGGGATGTACCCAACCAGATCAATTACGTGGAGCTGATCTACTACGTCACCCATCCGGATGGCCGCCAGGAACGCCTGGTGCAGGCTTTCCCGATGCGCTACCTGTTCAAATTCGAGGCTGAGCACCTGCTGGCCGGGCCGGGTTCGAGTGGAGCAGCTCTACGCAGACTATGACAAGAGCCCGTACGGATCGAAATACCCGGGCGAACTGATCTTCGTGGCGGGGAAAGTAAAGGAATAAGGGAAAAGGGGGAAGGGGGAAGGACATTGCATTGGTGCAGGGTTAGCGCAGGCAATGAGAAGCAAATTGGCTCTGTACAACTTCCTGATTTTTCCCTACAATCAGGACATGTCCACATCTGCCATCAACAAAACCCATCTCACGCGCGGCTATACGGTCGCATTTATCAGCGCGGTCATCCTTTCGACCACGGCCATCTTCATCCGGTATCTCACCCAGACCTATCACCTGCCTGCCCTCGTGCTGGCCTTCTGGCGGGAGGTGTTCGTGGCCCTGAGCATGCTGGTTGCATTGGGAGTGCTACGACCGGTCCTGCTGCGGGTCAACCGCCCGGCCCTGCGCTATCTGGTATTGTATGGCCTGGTGCTGGCACTCTTCAACTCGTCTCTGGACGCTTTCGGTCTCGCTGAACGGGGCGGCGGTCTCGACCGTGCTGGCCTATTGCTCGGCCGGTTTCACCGCCCTGCTGGGCTGGTGGCTGTTGAAGGAGAGCCTGGGCTGGGCCAAGCTGCTGGCAGTGGCGCTCTGCCTGGGAGGCTGCGTGCTGGTCTCGGGCGCGCTGGACCCGGCTGCCTGGCGCGTCAACCTGCTGGGGATCATCACCGGCATCCTCTCCGGCCTGTTCTATGCCATCTACAGCCTGATGGGCCGGTCGGCCTCGCAGCGCGGCCTGAACCCCTGGACGACGCTGGTATATACTTTCGGCTTTGCGGCCGTCTTCCTGCTGGCCTTCAACCTGCTGGGCAGGGGCTTCCTGCCCGGCGCGATCACCCGCCCGGCGGACTTCCTGTGGCTGGGAAATGCCTGGGCCGGTTGGGGCATCTTGTTCCTGCTGGCAGTGGGGCCCACCCTGGCCGGTTATGGGCTGTACAATGTCAGCCTGACGCTACCTGCCTTCCAGCGTGGCCAACCTGATCGTCTCGCATGGAACCGGCTTTCACCGCCGTCATCGCTTATTTCCTGCTGGGCGAACGGCTTACCTGGGTCAGAGTGGCCGGCAGCCTGCTGATCCTGGGCGGGGTGGTCTTCCTGCGAATTTATGAGGGCTGGCTGGCGGAACGGATGCCGCCCCAACCCGAACCGGCTACCCTGTAGCGCAAAAAGCTTCACCACGAAGTATTCATGAACGGAGTTCACCCCGAAGGATGAAAAACTTACCAACGGATTCCAACGTCTCCTGAAGTTGGAGAGTCCGAAGTCTGGAGACTTCGGACTCCGGTAGCCATTTCCATATCAGTCCACGATCCTGATGAAGACCGCGGGACAGGCGGAACACGAAGGAAAAGAAACCTATTTGGTTGAGAAGGATGTAAAAGGAATTTCAACGATTCAGGAATCATACCAACCCTGCTGGAGAAAGCCATTGCAGCCCGCGTAGCCTTGTTCGACGCCGGCCACAGGAGCGCCTTACGCCTGTTCAACGGCTTCCTGGAGGGTTGCCCCGACCTGGTGGTCGACCTGTATGCAACGCACGCTGGTCCTGCACAACTATGCCGCATCGCCGGAACAGGGCCTGCCGGCAATCCAGGCCGCCCAGGCCTGCCTGCAAAGCCGCCTGCCCTGGCTGCAGGCCGGGATCGTCAAGACCCGCAACAGCCCATCGCGGCAGGAGAAACGCGGCAGGCTCCTGTTCGGCGAGAGCCCTGACCGGAAGGTGCAGGAGCACGGCGTCTGGTACGCGCTGGACCTTGGCATGAACCAGGATGCCAGCCTGTACCTGGACACGCGGACCCTGCGCGCCTGGGCTGCCGAAAACCTGCGTGGACAAAACAGTCCTGAATACCTTCGCGTATACCGGCAGCCTGGGCGTGGCCGCGCTGGCTGGCGGAGCCGCCCGGGTGGTCCAGATGGACCTGAACCGGCCATTCCTCAACCTCGCCAAGACATCGTACACCTTGAACGGTTTCCCCATCCACAAGGAGGATTTCCTGGTCGGGGATTTCTGGTCCCAGGTCAGCCGGCTCAAGCGGGCCGGCGAAAGCTTCGACTGCGTCTTTCTCGACCCGCCCTTCTTCTCGACCACCTCCAAGGGCAGGCTGGACCTGAACACGGACAGCGCCCGGTTGATCAATAAAGTCCGCCCGCTGGTCAAGGACGGCGGCTGGCTGGTTTCCATCAATAACGCCCTGTACGTCAGCGGAAAGGAATACCTGCAAACGCTGGAGGGGTTGTGTGCGGATGGGTACCTGAAAATTGCCGAGTTGATCCCGGTGCCGGAGGATTGCACCGGTTACCCGGCCACCCGCCGCGGCACCCCGGTCACGGACCCGAGCCCGTTCAACCATTCGACGAAGATCGCGGTGCTGGAAGTGCGGAGGAAAAAAACTTAACCACGAAGGACACTATGGACACGAAGGGAAAAAACAACAAAACCATCCTTTTAACCTTCGTGAACCTGGTGTCCGTCGTGGTTCCGACCATTCCTATTCCCCTGTCACGACGGCTGGGGCCGGCGGCCTGGCCCGGCGCGCCGAGTTGATCAGCACGACCGACCCAATAATGATCGCCGCCGAGATTAGTACATGCACAGTCAGGGTTTCCTGCGCAAACAGGCTGCCCAACAGGATCGCCACCAGGGGATTGACATAGGCGTAGGTGGCCACCAGGGAGACCGGGGCAGAGCGCAGCAACCAGGAATAGGCCGTATAGGCTGCCATCGACCCGAGCAACACCAGGTAGAGCATGGCAAGCCAGGATCGTGCGGCGATATGGACCAACGCCAGTTGGCCCCATTCGCCGGTGAGCGTACCGGCCAGGTACAGCCCGGCGCCCCCGCCCAGCATCTCCATGCCGGTGGAGAGCAGGGTGGAAGCCGGGAGGTTCGCAGTGCGGCTGTAGATCGAGCCGAGCGACCAGAAGAACGCCGCAAAAAGCAGGATGATAATCCCCAAGGGGTGGGAGTTGGCTGCATTCCCGCCCACCAAGGTGGGGGCAACCAACAGGGCAATGCCCCCAAAACCGATCACAAGGCCGATGATTCCAAGAATATTCGGGCGCACGCCCCTCGGACGAAGCGCTTCAATGGTGGTCATCCAGAGTGGCACGGACCCGATGATCAGCGAGGCAATCCCCGAAGCCACATTCTGTTCCGCCAGCGAAAGGAGTCCATTGCCTCCCAGCAGGAGCAGCAGGCCGACCACCGAAGCCCGCAACCACTGGCCGCGCGTTGGTGCAGGGTCACCGGCCAGCCGTCTCCATACGTACAGGATGGCCCCAGCGAGCAGGAAACGCGTTCCGGCCATAAGGAAGGGTGGGACGGATTCCACGGCAAAGTGGATGGCAAGGTACGTTCCGCCCCAGAAAATATAGACGGTCAGCAGGGCGATCCAAATCTTGAGCTTCTTGGACATGGGTGGTAGTTCCTTCTTTCCGATGCAGATTGCTCATTATACCCAACCAAGCGTTGCCAACAACCCGTTTCTTGCTATGAAGTGAAGAATCCGAAGTCGGGAGACTTCGAACTCCGCTTTATCATTCTTCTTTTTAGTTACTTGACCTTTTTTCCCAAGGCGTTGGTCATCCGCTGCAGAACGGGGGAAAAATCGTACTGGCCAAGATGCACATCCAGGATGCAGAAGCCCTCGGTATAGTCCCGGGCGGCCGCCAGGGCTTTCTCGAAATCCTCTTCCGTCCGCACCTCGAAGCCTTTCCCGGCCCCGAAAAGCTCCGGGAGGCGGGCAAACTGCCAGGGAGCAACATCGTTGAATTTCCCATCCAGCATGGGCCGTTCGGTGCCGTAGCCAAAGTTATTGAGCACGATCACGATCGGGTTGAGGCCGTAGCGGGCTGCCGTGGACAATTCCATCCCGGTCATTTGAAAGGCGCCATCGCCAACCAGCACCAGCGGGCGGAGCTTGGGGAGCGCCAGTTGGACACCGAGGCTGGCAGGCACGGCAAACCCCAGCGTGGCGTAATAGGCCGAGGACATGAATTCGGTCGCACGCGGGATCGAGACATCTGCGGAGGCAAACAGCGCATCGCCGGTATCTGCAACGACAAAGGTGCTGTCATCGAAAAAAGTCTCCAGGCGCTCGAACAGCCTCTGCACGGTCATCGGCGTATCCGGGCGGGGTTGGAATACTCCTAAAGGCAGCCGCATGAGGGATTTCCGGGTCCGGCCTGCGCTGGATATCCGCCTTCAGGAGTCCCTGGAGGAAGCCATTCAGATAGACCGCGTTGTACGTATGGAAGCGGATGGAGGTCTTTTCGCTGGTGGAATAGATTGAATTGCCTTGATCTAGATTCGCGGTAAAAATCCCCAGGTCGAGGTCGGTCAGCAGCACGCCCAACAGGATCAGGCAATCGCTGCCCTCCACATATTGGCGCACCTGCCTCCCGGCTCAAGCCGCCTTCGTACATGCCGAGATAGAGGGGCTCGCGCTCGCCGAAGGCGGATTTTCCGAGGATGGTGGAGGTGACCGGGATATTCGTCTTCTCCACCAGTTTCCTGAAGGCGTTCTGCATGCCGTAACGCAGCAATTCCACGCCGGCCACCAGCACCGGTCGTTCGGCCCGGTTGATCATTTCCACGGCCTCCAGCAAGGCTTCCTTGAACGGGCCTTTATCCACATCGGGCAGTTGCAGCTTCTCTTCGACCGGAGTCACTTTCACAGAGACCATGTCGCGGGGAATCTCGATGTAGACCGGGCGCCGGTAACAGATGGCCGCGCCCAGCACGCGGTCGATCTCCGCGCAGGCCGTTTCCGGGTTGTCCAGCACGGTCTGGGCGACGGTAAGCTGTTCAAATATTTTCAACTGGGTATCGAAGTTCTTGGACTTGTGGTGCAAGAGCGGGTCATTCAATTGTTCCCGCAGCCCGGGCGCCCCGCTGATCACCACCACCGGGGATTCTTCGGCGTAGGCCTGGGCGGTGGTATTGACCACCTTCAAGCCCCCCACGCCATAGGTGATGCAGACTACGCCCAGGCCGCGCACGCGCGCATAGGCATTGGCGGCATAGCCGGCGGCCTGCTCGTCACAGGTGTTGATGACTTTTATCTTACTATCGTACAGTTGTTTATAAAAGGCCAGCACATAATCGCCGGGAATCCCAAAGGCGTGCCGCAGGCCGTGCTCGTACAATCTTTGGATAAGATATTCCCCAATCGTAACCTGATCGAGTTCCATAAAAAAATCCTCCAGAAGAAGAAATTAGAAATAAAAAAGCGGTTATTCGGACATATTATATCAGAATAAGTGTCAATAGTTGAGACCCTGGCACAGCCGGTCAACCATTTACAGAAAAGGGAAAAAAGGAATTAGGGAGAAGGGATCAAGCACAGAACCCCCCTGCTTGTCTTATTAGTGAGGGGGGTGTATACTAGAGCCGAGAACTAAGTAGCAGGAGTCAAGCGCATGGAGAAACTACCTCGGCATCGACCCACTCGACATTTTGAAAAACAGCAGCGGCTGCTGATCGATTGCGAACTGAATGTATGTCCGCATTGCGGGGCAGAATTGAAGCCACGCCATTCGCGGCACATGCGTAAGAATGTACAGACGTTGAAAGGTCCCGTGTGGGTGACGGGGAAAAGCAAGAAGTGTGTGAATCCGGGATGTTCACACACGGGCGAGTACTATTATGCGAGTGGGGTCTGCCTGATCAGTTTGCCGTTCAGCACGTATGGGTTGGATGTGCTGGCATATATTGGCTGGCGGCATGAGCATGAACATAAGCAAATGGGGGAGATCCAAAGCGAACTGAATGAGCGGGGGGTGCTGGTGAATAATCGGAATGTGGGGAAGTTATATCGGCAGTTTCTGGCGTTATTGGGGGCGCTGCAAGAGCCAACGAAGCGCAAACTGGAGGAGACGGTCAAGCAGCACGGGGGAGTAATCTGGGCCATGGATGCTCTGCAACCGGAAGGTTGTGGGAGCTTGCTGTATGTGCTGTACGAAGTATTGAGCAGTACGCCTGTAGCGGCAATCCAGGTGGAACATGTGAACTCGGTTGAGTTGGCGACCTGGCTGAAACCATACCAGGATCTATCTTATCCGGTGTTGGCGACACTTTCGGATGGGGAAGACACGATTGCGGCGGCCTTCCAGAGTTGCTGGCCGGGAGCACCGCACCAGCTTTGCCAGATGCATTTTCTGGGCAATTTGGCCGAAGAAGTGTTGGAAGAGGATGAGCAATTGCGTCAAAACCTGCGCAACGACCTGGGCGGTTTACCCGGCGTTCACAAACAGCCAACTGGGAAAGACCAGACCTCCCTTTTTTAGCCATTGCCAAGGATGTAGAACTCCAGCAGCTCAAACAGCTTATCCGCCAGGCCATTCGAGATGCGGTCAATCGCAACAGCCGCAAGCCCTTTTACTGGGGTGGGCTGGTGGGGTTTCAACAACTGGAAGCGATTCAGCAAGCCTTGTCTGTTCTGCCAGAATCTCTGGGTGAAAGCGGTTATTTCCAGCGTCTGCAAATCCAGGTCAAACGTGCCCTGGAGAAAAACCGACACGATGCTCAAAACCTGGCCGAAGCTCATCAGTGGTTGCGCCAGATCGCTGCTTGCCTGCACTACCCTCCGGATAACTCCACAGGCACATCTTCTCTCAGCAGCGCTCAGATCTCCAAAAACATGGAAATGCTGATCCAATCACTTCACCCCAATCCAAGAACACAACGCCCCCAAAGCCGGTTACTGTCTGCCTTGCGAAAACGCTGGCGACTGCACCAGCAAGAATTGCTGCCTTGTTATGATATCCCCGGTCTGCCGCAGGACAACCTCCAGATGGAAAGCCTGTTTGAGCGACTACGCCGCCGACAGAGGCGCATCAGCGGACGGAAATCCACCCGGGAACTCAGAGACTTTGGACAAGCGCAGGTCCTCTTTCAGGCGGAAAGCGAAGCCGCTCTGTTGGAACAGATCCGTCAGGTGCCATTGGAGCAGTATCGGGTCTGGCGAACCCGCCTCCGCCAATCTGAGCACCCGCGCCAGTTCATCCAACGCTTGCACCACGATCCTCTGACTACCATGAACCGCCTGGTCGATCAGTACATCTCCCGATGTGCAATATTATCAACCGACCACTCCTATGACCAACCAGCCCCTCCCGATTAATTCCTCCCCAATAAGACAAGCAGGGACAGAACCCCCCAGGGGTATTCGATACGCGTATCGAAAAAAAAACGAATAGCCTCCTGCAAGGAGGATCTCCCATATCCGGGACGAAACTGGTTTCAGAGGAACAAAAAGGAACGAATACCCTTCCGGAAAAAACGGGGATGATACGGCTGGCCTTCGGAACCTACCATTTTTAAGGTGCTAAAGATAAAAAGCAAGGGTCCCCAAAGAGTCCCCTTATCGCACAACCATGATAAAACAAATGTTCTAATTTGTCAAGCGCCTTTGGGAAAAAGGAAAAGCCGCTTGCCCGCGCAACGGATTTGCTGTAATATTATCTCAGGATGAACAAATCGTCATCCGAATAAACGTTTGGAATTTTATACAGATTTCCTATAAGCTGGTATATGATCCGCTTATACGCGTTAGGCAGCAGAACAATGGTTGATCCCATGCAAAACGCAGCGATGCTTTGGACTGGTGGCAAAGATTCTTCGATGGCATTGTATGAAGCAGACCAAAACGGTTACTGCGTTCGTTGTCTCGTCACGTTCGCGCCACCGGAGCCCCATTTCTTAGCACATCCGCTGGGCTTCATCAAAATGCAGGCCCAGGCATTGGCGCTGCCGCACTATGTTTTGCCCATCAGTGCACCGTTCGAAAAGAGTTACGAGACCAGCTTATGCAGGCTACGAGATGAATTGGGCATTAACTGCGTTGTCACAGGAGACATCGCGGAAGTGAACGGAACTCCAAATTGGATTCGCGAGCGGAGCCGTCCCGTTGGGATGAACGTCCATACGCCTTTGTGGAAGCGCGATCGAAACGTATTGCTTGGACAATTTCTGGACAGAGGATTCAAAGCGCGTTTTTCCTGCGTTAATACCCGCTGGCTGGATGAGAATTGGATTGGCCGGGAGTTGAATAACTCAGCGATTGTTGAGCTGCGCACCATTCGTGAGAAAACAGGCCTAGACCTGTGCGGTGAAGAAGGAGAATATCACACGTTGGTCATTGACGGTCCGCGAATTCAAGCAAGGCATTGATATTCGTTCTTATTCAAAACGCATCTCCGGTTCGCTGGCCTACATGGAAATCCACAAGTCGGAATTATTTGATCATGCCGCCGACCAGCTCCAGCGGATCCCGCAAAATACGCCCTGACAAAAACCGTCAGGACAGGCGGGCCAGGCAGCATCTCCACTGCTCGAAAACCGACGCACTTTGCCAGAAATGTGCAATAATTTAAGAAAGGGTCTAGCCGGTCCCGCCGCTGGGGGCCGAGTCCAGCTGTTGAGCCGCGCTAACAAAAAGATGGAGGTAATCTTATGATAGAGGTGCTGAGCATAATTATCGCCGTAATATCCCTCGTTGTCTCAATTTATACCGCTTGGAATACTCTTCTCAATCGGGGAACTGTAATTATGGCCCAGCCTACAATTGTATTTTTTGGTTATGATGGTCTCCGTGGTCCCTCTAAGGTTGTCATTGGCACTATTATGTTTAGTACTGGTCAAAGAGGGAACATCTTAGAAAGTATGTTTATCGAACTCAAGCGTTCTGAGACAATACAAATCTTTAACCGATGGGTATATGACAATTCCGATAATGCTCACGCAAGTGGCCTTTATATCGGCATTGAAGGTGTTGCTGATAATCATCACTTCTTAATTCCTAGCGACGGTACGCAATATCAATTTCTTCCTGGTGAATATTTGCTTGAGATTTATGGGTTACTCGTCAACCACAAATCTTGTAAACTTCTTAAGCGGGTTCAACTATCTTTGAGTCCAGAAGAGGCAAGCGCTCTTAATCGAAGAGAAATAGATGTGATGTTTAATTGGAGTTCCCGAAACCATGAGATATTGCTCTGAAACAAAAAAATATTCACGCCGACTCTCCAATTGGGTTAATAATGCCATCTATCATTCAAGTTCGTAGAGTGCTGCCAAAAAACTGGCTCCATCAGACTCAGCGAAAAACGCAGGACAGGCAGGGGTTCTGCCGCTCGGGCGCAGACGCGTTTTGCCAGAAAGATGCAATAATTGAGAAGAGTCTCGCCGGTCACGCCGCTGGGGCCGAGCCAATCCGTCAGGCACTTCGGAGATAATTACGCCGTACCAGGTAAAGTTGCATGATCAATAAAATCAGATCAGAGTCAGATAATTTCATGGGCCTCGCCGAGTTGAGTCTGGTAATGACCGGACGACTTCTTCAGAAGTATCGATACCGTATTGCTGGCTCTACTGAGTGTTGCAATGCAGCACACGAAATTGCAGATCAATTTCGAAATTGTTGCGATAGCGTCAGGGAAGATGTGTTCCTACTGCATCCGAAGGCTTTATGGTTTGTAGGCAAAGCAATTGCGTTCATCTATCTATTAGCCGCGATGTTTATCATTCTCGGCGGATACTTCCTGTACTTGGGAACGTTCCTATGCCTTTTCGTTCTCTCCTATGCTCTCGTGCAATATATATTTTATGGCAGGTTCTTCGACCGGGTTTTCAAGTGCGCAAAAGGCTGTAATGTCATAGGATCTCTGGAACCTATTAAGGATGTCACACAACAGGTTATCCTTGTTGGTCACCATGACAGCCCCTACATTTTTAGCTTTCTAGAACGTTTTCAAAGTCTAGCATTTATTCGCTTCCTGCTCGGGATGTTGTCCTACGCTTGGCTTTGCATATACAGCTTTACCGCAAGTGTTCAACAATTGTTTTCCAGCGGTCATCAAACCCCAACAGGCGTTCCAATCTGGATCACGGTTGCCGGTTTGCCCTTCGCACTTCAATTATTCTTCATGATGAGTAAAGTGCCATCGCCGGGAGCCGGTGACAACCTCAACTCCATCTCCATGATAGCTTCGATTGCTAAATACTTCCACTCAGAGCGAATCAAGACATCCCTTTTGGAGCATACCAGACTCATTCTTCTCAGTACCGACGGGGAAGAAATCGGACAGCGTGGAGCTATCCAGTACGTAGAACGCCACTATTCACTGCTTCACATATTACCTACTTTTGTTTTCAATATAGACAGCGTCTATCGCTATAGTGATTTAAAAATCCTGACACGGGACAGAAACTTCACATGCAAGCTATCAGATTCGATGATTTCAGACATTTGTGTAATAGCCAGCGATCTTGGCATCCCATTGAAAAGAGGGCCGCTCCCATTTGGAGGTGGTGGGACTGACGCTGCGGCATTCGCAGTGGCCGGGATCAAGGCTGCTTCCATCATTGGAGTACCCACGCATATTATTAGCAGAGTTCATCTGTACCACACTTCGAAAGACCTTGTAGAGAATATCGAGGTCGCTGCGGTAAGAGCAGTTCTTGAGCTCGCAGCGGGGTACATCAGGCATGTTGACAATCAATCAGGAGAGCACGCAAGTGGATAAAGTGAAAAATCATAATAAATCGCCTTATGCAGGTATTTCAAGAGTTTTGATTGAGGGTTCAACAAGCGCCTGACACTGGCTTCCCCGAAAGAACCCCCGCGGAGTAGGCCCTGACCAAAACCGTCAGGACAGGCGGGACACCCGAAAGAACCGGGTGCAGGCAGGCAGGGATGCTCCGTGAAGCCATTCCGTTGGCCGTCATATCGGTGATGTGAAAGATTATGAAAACAAAGCTGGTTGTTCTTTATATTTTGGATCAGATATTAAGTGTTACCGGCGTGGGCGTGGCTCTGTTCTGGCCAGCCGAGCTGACTGGCTATGTGGATCATGCCCGTCAGGTACATTACCGTCTTTTACCAGGCATTTGGTAACCATGAGCATATATCACATAGAATGGTACTAAAGTTAAACATGAAAATAGTGAATGCTCCAATTGATTGGCTGCTCGAGGGTGAACCCTGGGTTGAATACCAGACAAGGCTGGATTTGCTGGGTCAATCCGGGAAAGATGCCCAGGTCATATCTGCACGGAAATCCATGGGAGCGGATGCCAGGATAAGAAACCTGCTGGCAGAACTATCTGATTGGCCTGGAACAGTCATAGCAAGTCATAAAAGCGCCAACCAGTCGTTCCATAAGTTGACTTTCATCTCTGATCTGGGACTCAAGGCCGACGATCCTGGCATCAAAGCCATCGTTGCGCGCATCTTGAAGCACCAATCAGCCGAAGGCCCTTTCCAACTCCCCATGAATATCCCGACCCACTTTGGGGGAACCGGCCAGGATGAATGGGCATGGGCGTTATGCGATGCCCCGCTGATCGTTTATGCTTTGGCCAGATTTGGTCTAGGTGACGAGCCGGAAGTAAAGGCAGCCAGCCAATACCTGGCAGGGCTATTACGCGAGAACGGCTGGCCATGTGCTGTCTCAAAGGAACTTGGCAAATTTCGCGGCCCAGGGCGTAAAGATGACCCTTGCCCGTTCGCGAACCTGGCCATGCTCAAGGCCCTGTCAGAAATCGAAGAATATCGCGATCAGGCTGCCTGTCACATAGGAACAGAGACCATTCTCAAGTTATGGAACGAGAGCACCATCCGACATCCTTATATGTTCTACATGGGAACAGACTTTCGCAAACTCAAGGCTCCATTTGTATGGTATGACATCCTGCACGTTCTTGACGTTCTGTCACGATTCCCGTGGGCCAGAGAAGATGAACGATTCCTCGATATGCTCAAGGTATTGCAGGGCAAAGCATCCCAAGATGGACGGTTTGCTCCCGAGTCAATCTGGACAGCCTGGAAGGATTGGGAATTTGGACAGAAGAAGGAGCCCTCCCGCTGGCTGACCCTGCTGGCATGGCGGATCATTGGAAGGGTTGAAACTGGTTAATCCGGACGGCGCCTACACCGGCCCCAGCGGACTGGGGCTCGCCGCGCGCGCAGGCGCGTTTTACCAAAAATGGCGCTAAAATGGAGTGAGTTCCGCTGGCCCCGCTGCTGGGGCTATTCTCTCCGGGTATACTGCGTGATCTCCTACACCCCTGTGGGGTGCCCCGCAAAATGCGCCCTGACAAAAACCGTCAGGACAGGCGGGACAGGCAGACGGGGATACTACGCGAAGGCCGCCTCGGCCAGTCACCGGTCCCGCCGCTGGGGCAGAAGCAAACCATTGAATAGCACCTTAAACTCGACAAGGAGTTTTACATAATGAGACCAGCTCTATTGGTTATTGATGTGCAAAAAGAATTCTTCAAGTCAGATGCGCAAACGGCCCAATCGCTTAACAGCGCCATCGAATATATCAACGCGGCGATAGCGCTATTCAGGGCAAAAAACCTGCCAATCTTTTGCATCCAGCATGTAAATGAAGAAGATAAATTAATTCCGGGCGAAGAGGGGTTCGAATTGCCGGAAGGGCTGCATATCCTTCCATCAGATGGTCGCATCCACAAAACCTATGGCAACGCCTTTAATAAAACCCCACTACTGGGCAAGTTGAAGGAATTGGGGGTCGATACTGTCATCATCAGCGGTTATTGCGCCGAATATTGCGTGTTGTCCACCTATCGAGGCGCCAAGGACCTTGACCTGACGCCCATGCTCCTGCGCGGCGCCCTGGCCAGCGGCAGCCCGGAGAATATCAGGTTCGTGGAAAGCATCAGCGACATCATCTCTTATGGAGCCTTGAAGAAGGTCCTGGAATAGGACTGTTGATGAATATGGACGGCGGCCAAGAAATTAAACACAAAGGACACCAAGTACACAAAGGAAAATATGTATGTTTTATAAGAGCAATCGCGACGGGTATAAACAAATCCTGCCCGGGATCCAGATAAAGACCTTGGTTTACGGGGAAAAGTCGCTGCTATCGGAATTCCAGATGGAAGAGGGCAGCCAATTACCCTGGCATGCGCACCCGCAAGAGCAAACGGGTTATTTAATCTCAGGACGAATCCGACTTTCCATCGGGGAGGAAGCCTTCGAAGTAGTGCCGGGCGATAGCTGGGGCATTCCGGGAAACGTGCCACACCGGGCCGAGATCCTGGCGAATGCGGTGGCGATCGAGGTCTTTTCGCCGGTGCAGGAAGATTATTTGCCGAAGAATTTAGGCTGATCCATAGCCGGACAGGTTTACCAGAAAATGCTCTGCGCCGAGAAGAAGTCTCACCGGTCCCGCCGCCGTACAGTCCAAAATTACCGGGAACAGGAATACAATATGAGGAGCAGACCAGCGCGTTCCATCAACCTGGGGCAGTGCTCCAGTCGGGCCAACGGGCGGGTGGGCTGTACCTGCCGCAGGCGCCGGGGCGGAACGTGCTCTACCACTCAACCCTGATCATCCACTTTCTTTCGAACCTCACGCCAGGCATGTGCATAACCAATATCAAGCCGATCAAGACCGGGAAAATCGCGGACAGTCTATATGTCGTCAAAACAGTCACGGTTAACTTCTTCATTATACACCGGGAATGATAGCATTATCTGTATCGACTCGGGCCTTGGCAGGAATCTGATAATTCGTGAGCTTGATACGTTGGGGGTAGATCCCAGGCGGGTCACGCATCTGTTCCTAACCCATTCGGACTTTGATCACGCAAAAGGATTGGCCGTGTTTGAAAAGGCGGAAATCTACCTGTCTTCGGACGAGGAGCCATTGATAACCAAGCAGAAGGTCAGGATGGCAGGCTTTATTTATAACCCCGAGATAAAGAAGCCCTATCACTACCTCGAGGATGGCGAGGTAGTCGCGGTCGGCCCGACAAGAATCAGGGCCATCGCGACACCGGGTCATACCTCCGGGTCAATGAGCTATCTGGTAGATGAGTCCATCCTGTTTGTCGGGGATGCCTTCAAGCTGGTGAATAACAAGGTGTACCCAAAAAGGCGCTTTTACAATATGGACCAAGAACAACACAAAGAATCCATCAAGAAACTGGCACAGCTTGAGCACGTCCGCCTGGCCTGTACAGCGCACAACGGATACACAAAAGAGTTCAGTGCAGCGATAAGCGATTGGAAATAAAAGATAATAAAATCAGGCCCAGGCAAACAGTGACATGGGCAGGAGGGATGGCAGCACCGTCGCCAGGGCGGTCAGGCCCGAGGCATTTTCAGCGGCTATTCCATTGCCTGGCATAGGTTGCAATATTTGCCACTAAAGCCATGGTCACGGTAATGGATCATGCCATACTGTCTTTTCCTTTCGCCCCTTTCGCAAGCCTGCCTTGATCTCTGATTCTTCCTGAAGCACCCGATCCATTATCATATCAAAGGTGCCATCAATATCGTCCAATAATGCCTGCTGGGCCTCTTTCGAGTCATGTTTCGAGAGAGCGTCGATTATTTCCTTATAAGTCACGAGCATGGAATTTCCAGCGTGACGAAGCACCATAAACCTCCCCAACCTATCATTTAAACGCCCCACCATTTCAGCCAGTTCATTATTGCCAGATGCTTTTGCCAACAAGTAGTGGAAGCGGCGGTTTTCATCTGTATAACGATTATACAAATCATCGTCGTCGCCGGTGTAACCTGCATGAACGCCGGATAATTCCGCAATTTGTTCATCAGTGATGCGCTGAGCCGCCCTTTCAATGGCACCGATCTCTAAAATCCGTCGCAAGTCCAGGAAATCTTTCAACTGTTTCAGGGTGGTGCGGGCCACGAAATATCCTGAACGTGGCTTTATATTAACCAGCCCCTCCTGGTCCAAAATCTGAAGCGCTTCTCTCACAGGTGTGACACTAACCTGGTGCTCATTCGCAATCGTTTCTACATCAAACCGTTCACCTGGCAGGCAATGTCCTAAAATGATAGCACGGCGAAGTTCAGAATAGATTTCATTTTTTGATGTTAGAGCCTGGCGAGCTGGAAACATGGAACCTCCTTAGTTTCTTTACACCTTCATTATAATATATCAATATAATATATCAAATATGGAATATCATCCAAATCTGATATTTTTGTCATCGTAAATATTGACATTTGATATATTAGTGCTAATATTATTAGAAATGGAGCTTTTGAAAAAAATATGGCAGGATTGGTGACACCTTGACATACATTCGTGGAATAGAACCTGCAAAGATATTTATCCCCTGCTACCAAAATTGAACAAAGATTGGAGGATGCGATCGGCAAACCCAAATACTGTCATTAGAGATGACCCGCTTTTGTTACCCTTTCCCAATTCTTTTCGATTTCATGCACAATATTATAAGGAGAGAGATATGTCTAGTACAGGAAAGAAAGACGAATTCGGAGTTATTCACAGCTTAAGCCGGCGCGATTTTCTACGCCTGATAGCCTGGACGGGAGGAGGCGCAGCCCTTTCCTCATTTTTGGCCAGTTGCGCACCTGCCATAACTGCAGCAACGGCGAGTGCGGCACCCTCAATGGCAGCGCCTACTGCAACTGTGGTGTCCATGACAGCAACCCCGACCGGTCCCAAGATTCTGACAGCCAGGATGGCAACTGATATTGCCGGTATTGATCCAGCTTTTATGGTTGGCTTGACCGACAGCTTGGTATCCGATTGTGTTTTCAGCGGTCTCATCCACCAAAAGCCAGGTTCCTATGAGTGGGAAAATGATTTGGCAGAGAGTATTTCAGTTTCTGACGATGGTCTAACGGTAAGTTTCACCCTCAAGCAGGGTGTAATGTTCCACAAAGGCTACGGCGAATTGACCACGGAGGATGTCAAGTTCTCCTTTGAACGAATTGCCGATCCGGCTAATAAATCGCCATATTCTTCGGACTGGCTGACCCTCGATCACGTCGAAGCGACTGATAAATATAATGGCAAGATCATCCTGAAATCACCCTTCGCGCCCCTATTTACTTCCACACTTCCTGTCAACAGCGGCCGCATTGTTTGTAAAACCCAGGTGGACAAGGAGGGTGAGAAAACCATGACTCTGAATCCGGTCGGAAGCGGGTTATATATCTTCGATAGCTGGACGCCTAATCAAAAAATCGTTCTCAAGCGGAATCCGGCCTATTTTGGTACTCCAGCCTTTTTTGATGAGATCGACCTGATTCCGATCACAGACGACTTGGCGGCTGAAACCGCCATTCAGGCTGGGGAGTTGGATATCAGTACCATCAGCCTGGGCGACACGTCACGCTTCTTACAGAATACCGATCTCACCGTGGACAAGAAAGATGCATTATATTATTACTGGGTTGGATTGGATGTTGAGAATCCCAAGTTGGCAGATATCAATGTGCGCCAGGCCATCCGATATGGAATAGATGTTAACCAAATCCTTACGGCCGTCTATTTCGGACAGGCGACGCGCGGCAATTCAATGATCCCACCCGGATTAATCGGTTACTGGGCGGATGCTCCCCAGTATGACCGGGATGTTACAAAGGCCAAGGGATTTCTTAGCAAGGCCGGCCTGACAACTATGGATCTTACCTATGCCTGCCCGAATGATACTCTCAATAAAGCCCAGGCAGAGGTTATCCAGCAGAATTTGGCCGAGGTCGGCATTAATGTCACGATCAATCAAATGGATATTTCAGCCTATTATGCTGCCGGTACGGGTGACAACGGCAAGAATCTGGAGTTGTTCGCTGACGTATTTTCAATGTATCCCGATCCTGCCTGGGCGACCATGTGGTTCACTAGCGACCAGATTGGCGTGTGGAACTGGATGCGCTGGAAGAGCACGGATTTTGACAATTTAGCCACACAAGGGATCACCACCCTGGATTCAACGAAGCGTAATGATATATATATCCAGATGCAGAAGTTGATGGATAACGACTGTATCGCGATCTGGATAACCCACGGAGCTGTGGTTCACGCTTTCAAGAAGAATATCCTGCCTATCTTCACGCCCAATGGACAGGACCAACTGTGGAATGACAAGAGTGCCTGAGATCTTAA
Source organism: uncultured Chloroflexia bacterium (assembly GCA_963746015.1). Classification (GTDB taxonomy): domain Bacteria; phylum Chloroflexota; class Anaerolineae; order Anaerolineales; family Villigracilaceae; genus UBA877. Next base: position 232,052 of record CAVUZS010000011.1, on the reverse strand, counting down.
ACTGCCAGGGATGAGGAATCTTTATCAGAATACCGGGGTTCATGGGGGTGAACCCCGGTTTATTCAAAGGTATACAGCGGGTAGAGTAATATTCTCTCAATCGAGCTAATTTATGTATAGATATCTGTTAAAACGCCTGGGGATGACGGTCATTGTGATCCTGATCGTGATGATTTTCCTGAGCTTGTTGGTTCAAATTGTGCCAGGGGACCCGGTTCGAACATTACTTGGGCCGCGTGCCACACCGGACCTGGTGATTTCCGTCCGTAGTCAGATGGAATTGGATAAACCAATCTATATCCAGGTTGCCCATTTCATCTGGAATGCGCTCCATGGTGATCTGGGGAAGGATTTCTGGACCGGACGTCCGATCGCGCAAGCCATAGGAGATGTTCTGGGGCATACGATCATCCTGGCCTTGAGCAGTCTGGGTCTGGCGGTCATCCTGGGTATCCCATTGGGAGTCTTTTCAGCCACTCACCCCAATTCCTGGATAGACCGTATCCTGGCAGTTACATCCATTTCATTTATTACAATTCCTTCTTATGTGGCTGCCTTATTACTCCTTTTGGTATTTGCGGTCAATCTCCATTTATTTCCCGCAATCGGCCTGGGAAAACCAGGGGATGTAGGCGATTACATTCGCCACCTCGTCCTTCCGGCAATCTCCCTGGCAATCACTTGGGTAGGATATCTGGCACGGCTGGTACGCACAAGTCTCCTGGAAGTGCTGAATACCAATTACATACGGGCAGCCAAATCCTTTGGATTGAAAGAGCGGGTCATCTTTTATAAATATGCTTTGAAAAATGCTTTAATTCCAACCGTGACCGTCTTAGGGGTTGGGTTGGGCAGCATGATGGGAGGGGCCATGTTTGTGGAGGTCATTTTTTCACGCCCCGGCATGGGAACCCTGATCTATGAGGCCATTAATGGCCGCAACTTTCCAACTGTGCGTGCCGGAGTATTGGTCGTGGCCCTCCTTTTCATTCTTGCCAATCTGATCGCCGATCTTATCAATAGCTGGCTGGATCCGAGAATCCAACTGGAAAAAAGTCAGGGTTAGTATTATGGAATATATTGCCAGACCAACCAACCGCATTTCCCGTTTCTTTGACCGAATCCCGGTTTTGGGAGCGGTTATTCAGAGACCGCTGGGCGCGCTGGGCTTTTTCATTGTCCTTGCCTTCGTTCTGACCACGATATTTGCGCCTTTGATAGCACCATATAGCGACTCCAAGCAGGATTTCTCGGCCATTTTCCAACCCCCCAGCGCTTCGCACTTACTTGGAACTGATAACCTGGGTCGCGACTTGTTTTCGCGTATTGTGTTTGGAACAAGGATCGCGATGGGTGTAGCCCTGCCTTCGGTGGCAATCGGCCTGGCGTTTGGCCTGATCCTGGGTTTGTCCGCAGGTTACTTGGGCGGTGGCGTTGACAACACCATCGTGGTGCTGCTTGAACTCGATCCAGGCCTTCCCCAGCCTGGTGCTGGCATTGGCGATCCTGGCGGTCCTTGGCCCTTCGATGACAAATGTCATTATTGTCATCGGGCTTGCCCTCATACCAGGCTACGCCCGTGTTACTCGTTCCCAGGTAAGATCCGTCAAGAACAACGATTACATCCAGGCAGAGTACAACCTGGGCGCGAGTACAGGGCGTATTATTACCATGCATATCCTGCCCAATATCATTGCACCACTGGTCATCCTTGTCTCAATGGACTTGCCGGTTGTAATCACCTTTGAGGCGGGCCTTTCCTTCCTTGGCCTTGGAGTTCGACCACCATCACCTTCCTGGGGCGTAATTCTTTCGGATGGTTTCAAATTTATTTTCAATTCACCCTGGCCGGTGACGAGTGCAGCAGTTGCTTTGATCCTGGTCACTCTGGGTTTCACACTGTTTGGTGAAACCCTCCGGGATGTACTGGATCCACGTTTATCAGGTTCAGAAGGTGCATAATGGCGGATTTACTCGAAGTAAGGGACCTGGAAGTCAAGTACCGGACACGTGCAGGGGTGCTTACCTCTCTTCGGAACATAAATTTTTCCATGCAGCCAGGCGAAGTACTGGGGGTGGTGGGTGAATCGGGCTGCGGCAAGTCCACGATTGCCGGGGCGGTCATGCACTTACTCCCGCTCAATGGCTGGATAAGCAGGGGCCAAGTTCTATTCAAGGGACAAGATTTGGTAAGAGCAGATCCAGGCCAGTTGCGCCAATTGCATGGCCGCGATATATCAATGGTTTTTCAAGATGCCATGACCAGTCTGAACCCAGTGTTCAACATTGAAACCCAGATGATGGACATTCTGAGAGCCCATAACCCGGGAAAAAGCAGGACTGAACTTAAGCAGATTGCCTTATCCATGATCGAGCGGGTGGGCATCCCGGACGGCGAACAGCGAATTAAAAATTTTCCACACCAATTCTCGGGTGGGATGCGCCAGCGTATCATGATTGCCATGGCTCTGATGACTCATCCATCCCTGCTCATAGCGGATGAACCGACTTCAGCCCTGGATGTCACCTTGGAGGCTCAGATCTTGGAGTTGCTGCAGGGCTTGCGGGATGAACTGGGAACAGCCATCCTTTATATTTCCCATGACCTGGGGGTAATTGCCCAATTGTGCGACCATGTTATCGTGATGTACGCTGGCAACATTGTTGAGCGCGGAGAAAGTCTGACAGTCTTCCGGAATCCCCGCCACCCATATACCCGCGCCCTTTTGGGAGCCCATCCATCGCACAAACGCCATCTAAATCGCCTGCTTTCTATTCCGGGCCGTGTCCCGAGTTTGAAAGACCTGCCCATCGGGTGTAAATTTGCCGATCGCTGCAATTTTACCCAACCCCTGTGTGTGAAGACTGAACCGAACTATCTCACATTGGATGAGGATCATCTGGTCCTCTGTCACCACCTGATAGGCGAAGTATCCAAAGAAAACGGGGCACCCCATGTGGAGGAGAGGCCTGCTAAACCAATGGAGGCTTCCCCGGTCCAGGGAACCTTGTCACTGATGTCAATACAGAACCTGCAGACCTTCTTCCGGGACCGGGTTGGAGTGATCGATCAGTTAATCGGTAGGAAGGGCGGTTACCTCCCTGCGGTGAATGGCATTGACTTGGATATCCAGCGTGGCGAGACTGTAGGACTGGTAGGAGAGTCCGGTTCAGGCAAGACCACTCTGGGTAAAACCCTGCTCCGTTTGATCAGTTCATCAGGAGGGCGGATCTCATTCGAAGGACAAGACATCACTACATTGAATGAAAAAATGGTAAGACCGATGCGTGCACGCATGCAAATGATTTTCCAGGATCCATTCTCCAGCTTGAGCCCGCGCATGAAAGTTGCCGACCTGCTCATGGAACCTTATCGGATTCAGAAGGTTCCCGCCGATTCCAAGGTGAAGGTTCCGGAGCTGTTGGAAATGGTTGGACTTGCAAACGAACAGGCTGACAAGTACGCCCACCAACTTTCCGGCGGTCAGGCTCGACGCGTTGGGCTGGCACGCGCTTTGGCGCTTAAACCCGAGTTTCTGGTGGCAGATGAACCCACCTCCGGATTGGATGTATCAGTCGCGGCCAGTGTCCTTAACTTATTAAAAAGAACTGCGCGAGAAGCTAGGGCTTACCTACCTGATCATTACGCATAATCTCAACGTGATTGGATTCATTGCCAACCGGGTGGGGGTAATGTACCTCGGCCGGTTGGTTGAGTTGGGACCTACGGAGGAGCTCTTTGACCACCCTGCGCACCCCTACACAGAAGCGCTGCTGATGGCAATCTCTGACCCCGATCCCGAACAAAGAGACAAAATCGGCAGGCGTAAGTTGATCAAAGGAGAAATACCAAGCCCGCGCCACCCACCACCTGGTTGTCCCTTCCACCCGCGATGCGCATATGCGGACCAAAGGTGTTCTGTTGAGGTACCTGAAACCATGGCTATTAATTCCAACCACAAAAGCGCTTGCTTTTATCCGGAGCGGATTAGTAAAGCCAACTAGGCTGCCGACAAAGAAAAAGGAAAGATGGAGGCTGTATGTCAAATCTATCTACTGATCCCCGATATAATGTCAGGCATATCAAGAATATACGTATCCCCATGTCCGACGGGGTCACCCTTTCAAGCGATCTTTTTCTGCCAGACGCCCCGGGAAAATATCCGGCGGTGCTTAACTATATTCCCTACCGCAAGGAAGATGCATCCGTCCATACCGGTATTATTTGCAATTATTTTGCTGAACGCGGCTTCGTTGGTGTTATCGTCGATATCCGCGGGACTGGCGAATCAGGGGGGGTGTCTCTGGATGAATATACACTCCAGGAACAACTTGACGGCCTTCAAGTAATCGACTGGTTGAGTAAACAATCATGGTGCAACGGCAACGTGGGCATGTGGGGAGCTTCTTATAGCGGTTTTAACTCGATCCAGATTGCCATGCACAATCCCCCGGCCCTGAAAGCAATCATCCCTCTTTATGCAACCGACGACCGTTATAATGATGACGTCCATTACTACGGTGGATGCCTGATCGGTATTGAACAGGTATTGTACCCCGCCATGATGGTCACAATGAATGCACTGCCGCCTTATCAGGAGGTTACCGGTAGTGATTGGGCCAACCTTTGGCAGCAGCGTTTGGAGGGCAGCCAACCGTGGATCCTGAACTGGTTCCAACATCAAACCGAGGATGAATATTGGAAGCCAGGTTCTTTAAAGACGGATTACTCATCGATTAAGTGCCCAGTCTTCAGTATTGAGGGCTGGGCCGATGGTTATACCAACCCCGTTTTTCATATGTTGCAAAACTTGAAAGTACCCCATAAGGCCCTGATAGGACCATGGATTCATCAGACACCCAAGAACGGTATTCCTGGCCCAAACATCGATTTTTTGCATGAGATGTGCCGTTGGTGGGCGCAATGGTTACGGGGCGAAGAGACCGGTATCATGCAGGAACCAGCAATCGCTTTATACATCCAAGAAGGATCCGTCCCGACTCCGCTTGAAGTGTATATGCCAGGGAAATGGCGATTCCTGAACCACTGGCCTCCAGAGGATATACAAGAGCGGAGCTTCTTTCTGACCGAAGGGTATGGCCTGTCCGAAAAGGCTGTCGAGAGCAGCGGAGCAGATAACTATCGCTACCAGGCCACGGTTGGAACTACAGCCGGGGTTTGGTGTGCAGTTAACGGATACGACAGTCTTACCCGGGATCAATCCGCTGATGACGGTCGTTCGCTAACTTATACGAGCCCGGTTCTAGAGGACCCGATGGAAATCCTGGGTGCTCCCAAGGCTATCCTGCACGCCTCATCAACAGCGGAAGAGGCTTTCTTCTGTGTCAAGATTAATGACATCGCGCCGGATGGTTCCTCCAGGTTGGTCTGTCGGGGGATATTAAATGCCACTCATCGGCAATCGCACGCAAAACCAGAACCGCTTATGCCTGGCGAGGTTGTGGGATTGGAGATCCCTGTTAAATATATCTCCTGGACTTTTAAGTCTGGTCACCGCATCCGGGTGGCGATCTCTTCCTCAGATTTCCCCTGGGTATGGCCCTCACCCTATCCTGCTGTCAACACTGTTTATTGGGGTGAGAACAAAACATCGCACATCATCCTACCGGTAGTGACCAATCCGGTCGGAAATATGAATGAGTTTCATCTTCCTGAAGTTGTCCCTGAAGAACACGAGGGTTCTTTTTTTGGTAACGATCACACCTGGCAATTCACCCAGGATATTATCCGCGACGAAATGATTTTGCGAGTGAGCAGTCATAGCAAAAACCAACTCTCTGGCACATCATACACGATTGAAAGTGATTCGCAGGCCGAGTTTGGCTCATCAGACTATCACCCGGAAGAGACCTACGCGGATGGATTGTGTAAAACCACCATTATGAAAAATGAAGAAAAAACGGAGGTGATTGGGCATACATCAATCCGTAGCACGAGATCCAATTTCCTCATTGACATTGAGATGAATGTCAAAAAGGGCGATGAAACTTTCTTCAGCCGCAAATGGACTGAGACTTTTCCGAGAAATTTATTGTAGCAGTAGACTAGAACAGCTTCAACTCCGCCCCACTGCAGCGCCATGGGCAGGAAAGACAGCACCACCGAGGCCACGGCGTTCAGGCCTCAGACGCAGCTGCATATTCATATCGAACGCGAAGGAAATACTGCAAAATTCTGGCTCAAACCAGTACGCTATGAGAGCAGCGCTGGTTTCAGCTGATTTATCAGACGGCAGAACCATTTCCGTGCCATTGAACTGGTATCCGCCCCTGCTGCATGGCACCCCGGAAGAGCGTTCCAATTGGCAATTAATTGGAAAGGGAGAAGGAATCCACTGGCCCGATCTGGATGAAGATATCAGCGCCGAAAACCTGATCTACGGCCAGCCTTCCGGCGAAAGCCAAAAATCGTTCCAAAAATGGCAGGATGGGCGCTCCCACCCCCGAACCGGCCACACCAAACAGAAATCCAAATAAAAAATCAGCCCGATCCTTGCTACCAGATGGGGCTGACCTATTCTCTATTCACTATTCTCTACCCTTTAGAATAGTCTCAGTACCGCCCCGCTGGCCCAGGCGAAGAGCGCCATGGGCAGGAAGGACAGCAGCACCGTCGCCAGGGCGGTCAGGCCCCAGGTCAGGTCCAGCCAGGGTTCGCGGGTGGATCTCGGGCTCGCCTTCCCGCATGTACATCGTCACCACCACGCGCAGGTAGTAGTATGCCGAGATGAGCGAGGTCAGCACGCCGATGACCGCCAGGCCGATGAAGCCGCCCTGGATGGCCGTGCGGAACAGGTAGAACTTGCCCACCAACCCCAGCGTGGGCGGCATGCCGGTCAGCGAGAGCATGAAGACCGTCATGGCCGCCGCCAGCAGCGGGCGCTTGCGCCCCAGGCCGGCATAGTCGGCAATCTCCAGGCCCTTGCCTTCCGCCTTCTCCAAGGCGATGACCACTGCCCAGGTGCCGAAGGAGGTCAGGGCATAGGTCACCAGGTAGAAGAGCGCCGAGGCGACTGCATCCCCGGCCACCTTCGGCTTGCCATAGGCCGTCAGCGCCATCAGGATGTAGCCGGCGTGGGCAATGCTCGAATAGGCCAGCATGCGCTTGATGTTGGTCTGGGAGATGGCCAGCAGGTTGCCGACCAGCATGGTCAAGGCAGCCAGGCCCCACAGCACCGGCACCAGGTCCACGTCGCAGGGCCGGCAGGGCCGTCACGAAGATGCGCAGCAGGGCGGCAAAGCCGGCCGCCTTGGCGCCGACCGCCATGAAACCGGTCACCGGGGTGGGAGCGCCCTGGTAGACATCCGGCGTCCACATGTGGAAGGGCACGGCCGCCACCTTGAAACCGAAACCGACCAGGATCAGCGCCGCGCCGATGCTCAGCAGCGGCAGGCTGACCGCCGGCCCGGAGCCCGAACCGGCCACAGCGGAAACGATCTCCGCCAACTGGGTCGCGCCGGTGGCCCCGAAGACCAGGGCGATGCCGTAGACGACGAACCCGGTGGCAAAGCCCCAGCAGGAAATACTTGAGCCCGGCTTCCTCCGAGTCCAGGCGTGGACGGGCAAAGGCGGCCAGCACATAGAGCGGGATGGAGAGCAGTTCCAGCGCCAGGAAAATGACGATCAGGTCGGCGGCCTGGGCCATCAGCATCATCCCGGTCACGCTGAAGAGCAGCAGGGCGTAATATTCGCCGCGTTCGATGCCCATGCGCCTGAGGTAGCCATACGCCAGGGCAATCCCGAGCAGGCCGGTGGCCAGGAAGAGCACGTCCAGGAAGGAGGAAAAACCGTCCAGCACGACCATCCCGCTGAAAGCGAGTCCTTGCCTGCCCGGCGTAGGCGAGGGTCAGGCCCATGGCCGCGGCCAGGCCGACCGCAGCCAGCAAGGCCGTCCAGCCCTTGCGTCCCTTCGGGATGAACAGATCCACCAGCAGGAGCACACAGGCCCAGACGGTCAGGAAGAGCAGCGGGAGAAGTGTAATCAGATCAGAATATGTCATAGTCGCTCTTTCGAGCGGTCAGCATTCAGCAATCAGCGATCAGCAAACGGCTGAAAGCGGATGGCTGATCGCTAAACGCTAGTGAATTACTCCAGCCAGCAGTTTGGTGACCGCCGGGGCCATCAGGTCAAAGAACGGCTTCGGGTACAGGCCGATCCAGAAGATAAAGACCAGCAGCGGGACGGTGGTGACAATCTCGCGCGCAGTTCAGGTCGCGCAAGGCATGCCCGTGCTTCTTGACTTCTTCCACGATGGAGCCTTCGGGGCCGAGGAAGATCTTCTGGAACATATACAGGATATAGACGGCGGCCATGATGACGCCCAGGGCAGCCACCCCGGCGAACCAGGGCGAGCCGATGGCCTTGGAACCAAAGGCGCCCAGCAGGATGGTGAACTCGCCGACGAAGCCGTTCAGACCGGGCAGGCCCATCGAGGACAGGGAAACGATCAGCATGAACGCGCCGAAGACCGGCATGATCTTCCACAGGCCGCCGTACACGCTGAACTCACGGGTATGGGTCTGCTCGTAGACCATGCCGACCAGGAGGAACAACGCACCCGTGCTCAGGCCGTGGTTGATCATCTGCAGGATGCCGCCTTCGACACCCTGGGCGTTCAGTGCGAACAGGCCCAGCATGACGAAACCCAGGTGGCTGACCGAGGAGTAGGCGACCAGTTTCTTGATATCCTTCTGGGCATAGGAAACCGCCGCGCCGTAGATGATGCCGATGACCGCCAGCAAAGCCATCCACGGGGCGGCCTTGAGCGCCGCCTGCGGGAAGAGCGGGAGATTGAAGCGCAGGAAGCCGTAGGTGCCCATCTTCAGCAGGACACCCGCCAGGATGATCGAACCGGCCGTGGGGGCTTCCACATGGGCGTCCGGCAGCCAGGAGTGCAGCGGCCACATGGGGACCTTGATGGCAAAGGCCGCCGCGAAGGCCAGGAACAGCCACAGCTGGATATTGGCGGGAATGCCGCCCTTGGCCATCAGGTCAGGCACCGAGAAGGTGCCCTGGTGGATGCCCAGCCACAGGATGGCCAGCAGCATCAGGATGGAGCCGGCCATGGTGTACAGGAAGAACTTGATGGCGGCGTAGATGCGGCGCGGTCCGCCCCAGATGCCGATCAGGAAGTACATCGGGACGAGCGTGAATTCCCAGAAGATGTAGAACAGGAACAGGTCCTGCGCCAGGAAGACGCCCAGCATGCCCACTTCCAGCAGCAGGAAGAACAGCATGAAGTCCTTGACGCGCTCCTCGACCGCCGTCCAGGTGGACAGGATGGCGATGGGGGTCAGGAAGGTCGTCAGCAGGACCAGCAGGATGGACAGCCCGTCCACGCCGAGGGCGTAGGAGATGTTCCAGCCCGCCACCTGGATCCAGGGCAGGGTCAGGGCCAGGTGCAGGTCACCGGGTTGGACTTGGCGTCGGAACTGGGTCAGCATCCAGATGGACAGGCCGAAGGTCACCAGGGTGGTCGCCAGCGCCGTCCAGCGCAGGAGGTTCTTCTTCCCGGCGGGCAGGAACAGCAAGACCAGCACGCCCACCAGCGGGAAGAAGATCACGATGTTCAGAGGATTGGTAATAAAGTCCATATTCTACTCCTCGTCAGGTCAAACGTCGCACGTCAAAGGGCGCAGTTGACATTTGACCTTTGACATTATTTCAAGCAAAAGATAGCCAAGAATAATAACCACACCGAACAACACTGCCAGCGCATACCAGCGCACAAAGCCATTCTGCAGGCGGCGCAGGCTGGCCGAAGCGCGCCGGGTCAGGTTGCCCAGCCATTGGCGATGGCGTCGATGAACTGCTGGTCGACGCGCAGGTCCAGCACCGTTTTCGAGACGAAGTTATAGGTCCCGGCGATGACCTTCTCGTGGAACCAGTCGTGCCAGAAGCGTCCATCGATCACATCCGCCAGGAAGCGGGAGATGGCCGTGTAGGGTTTCAGGATCACGGCCGCATAGAACTCGTCCACGAACCACTTGTGTTCCATGCCGGTGAAGATGAAGCCGAGCGGTTTCTTGAGCGGGTCCTTCTGGCCGGCCTCCAGCGGCTTGCGCCCGTAGATCAGCCAGGAGATGTAGATGGCAACCAGCGCCAGGACAAGGAGAGCAGCGCCACGCAGCGGATTGAACCCGCCCCAGGAGATCTGCCAGCCAGGGCGCCACTTCGGCTTCGTGGGCGACTGCCTGGATGGTATGGCCCAGCCAGGTCGTCAGCGTATTGACGCCCGGGAAGTTGAGCGCCCCGCCCAGGATCGAAAGGGCCGCCAGCACCATCAGGGGCACGGTGATCACCTTCGGGCTTTCCTCGGCGTGTTCGGCGGCGGCGTGGCGCGGCTTGCCAAAGAAGACCATCCAGACCTGGCGGCCCATGTAGAAGGCGGTCAGGAAGGCTGCCATGAGTCAGCAGTACAGAAGACAGCCGGGAATTTTTGGCAGGCATCCAGCCAGGATCTCATCCTTGGACCAGAAGCCGGCCAACGGGAAGATGCCCGCCAGCGCCAGCGCGCCGATCAGGTACACCCAGAAGGTCACCGGCATCTGCTTGCGCAGGCCGCCCATGTTGCGCATGTCGCCCGGGTCGAACACTTCTTCATGGTGCTCATCGTGCTCGTCCGTGAGCCAGGTGATGATGCCCGCGCTCCATGCCGAGGATGACCGAACCGGCCGAAAGGAACAGCAGCGCCTTGAAGAAGGCGTGCGTGACCAGGTGGAACATGCCCGCCACGAAGGCGCCCATGCCGACCGCCGCCACCATGAAGCCCAACTGCGGATGGTGGAGTAGGCCAGCACCTTCTTGATGTCATACTGCCCGACGGCGATCGTGGCGGCGAACAGCGCCGTGACTGCGCCGACCAGCGCCACGATATACTGGGCGTGCGGCACCAGCGAGTAGAGCGGCGCAGGAACGCGCCACCAGGTAGACGCCGGCCGTGACCATGGTGGCGGCATGGATGAGGGCCGAGACCGGGGTCGGGCCGGCCATGGCATCCGGCAGCCAGACGTACAGCGGGATCTGGGCGGATTTGCCCGCCACGCCGATCAGCAGGAACAGGGTGATGAACAGGATCACGCCCGGGGTGGCCGCAGCAACCTGGGCGGCCTTCGCGAAGACATCCTCGAACTGGACGGCTGCCAAAAGCCCAGAACATGGTGAAGGCCGCCAGCAGGAAGCCGAAATCGCCGATGCGGTTGGCGATCATGGCCTTCTTGGCGGCGTTCGAGTTGGCCCAGGAAGGCCGCCCGAGCGTATCCATCTCGTACCAGAAGCCGATCAGCAGGAACGAGCACAGGCCCACGCCTTCCCAGCCGACGAACAGCATCAGGTACGAGTCGCCGCTGACCAGGATCATCATCATGGCGATGAACAGGTTCATGAAGACGAAGAAGCGGCGGTAGCGGCCCACGTCGTTCTTGAAGCGCACGTCCTCGTGCATGTAGCCGATGGCGTAGATGTGGATGAGCGTGCCCACGCCGGAGACGACCAGCATCATCGTCACCGAGAGCGTATCCACCCGGAAGTTCCAGGGGATGTTCAGCGTGCCGATGTGGATCCAGTCGGCGAACGGGACGACGTGCGCCTGCGCCGCCGCCGGTCCACAGGGCGACGCCCAGCAGCACCGAGACGACGAAAGCCAGCCCGGAGGCTGCGCTTGCCACCGCGCCGATGGCTTTTTCGCTCATCCTGCCGCCGAAGATGATGTTGATCAGCAGGCCGAGCAACGGGCAGGAAGACGATCAGGGGAACCAGGCTGAACAGTGTTTCCATGCGTTATCCTTTCAGACTGCTCATCTGGTCCACGTCGATGCTGTGCTTGGTGCGGAAGATCGCCACGATCAGCGCCAGGCCGACCGCCACTTCCGCGGCCGAGACCGTCATCACGAAGAAGACGAAGAATCTGTCCGCTCAGCACGTTGTAGGAACGGGCAAAGGCCACGAAAGCCAGGTTGGCCGCGTTCAGCATCAACTCGACCGACATGAAGATGATGATGGCGTTGCGCCGGATCAGCACGCCCAGCGCGCCCATGGTGAATAAAATGGCTGAAACTGCCAGGAAGCCGGAGAGAGGAATTCCACCAAGTTCACCCATCAGGCCTGCTCTCCTTTCACTTGTTTGGTCAGGACGATCGCGCCCACCATCGCCACCAGCAGCAGGATGGAGGTCACTTCAAAAGGCAGGAGGTACTGGTTGAACAATGCCATGCCCAGGGTCTGCAGTGTTGCGGTGGTGTTGAGTTCCGCACCGGGAGCCGCCAGGATCGGCGGTGGTATGCAGGCGCTGGAAGAGCAGGAAGCCCGCTTCCACCAGCAGGACCGCGGCCAGGCCGATCGCCAGCGGACGCTGCCAGGGCAGCACCTGGCCTTTGGGGAGTTTCTCGGCGCCCAGCAGCATGATCACGAACAGGAACAGCACCATGATGGCCCCGGCATAGACCGTCACCTGCACCAGGGCAATGAAGGGCGCACCCAGCAGCAGATAGAAAACCGCCACCGTGGCGAAGTTCAACACCAGGAACAGGGCCGCGTAGACCGCGTTGCGGCTGAGCAGCAATCCGGCCGCGGTGGCCACCGCCGCAACTGCCAGAACAATAGAAGAGGATGAGTGTCAGGTTCATAGGCATCTCAATCCTGTCGGGATCTTTCATCTCGGGAACCGAGCGGGTGAAGACGCCCGGTTCGGTCTTCTGCGGAGTGGGCTGTCCGCCCGCCGGGACGGGTTCGATCAGCATCTCCTTCGGATAGATCGCCTGGCGGCGGTCGGTGAAGGACAGTTCGTACTGGTCGCCCAGGATGATCGCCTCGGTCGGGCAGGCGTCTTCGCAGAAGCCGCAATAGATGCAGCGCAGCATGTTGATCTCGTAGGTGCTGGCATAGCGCTCGCCGGGAGAGAAGCGCTTCTCGTCCGTGTTCTCGGAGGATTCGACGAAGATGGCATCCGCCGGGCAGGCCGCCGCGCACAACGAGCAGCCGATGCACTTTTCCAGGCCATTCTCGTAGCGATTCAGCACATGCCGCCCGCGGAAGCGCGCTTTGACCGGTTTCTTCTGCTCCGGATACTGGACCGTCACCGGCTTTTCGAACATCATCCGGAGCGTGGTCCACAGGCCACGCGCCAGTTCGATCAAAGGCTCAAGCACGCGCATATTCTTTTCTCCTCAAGGTGCGGTACACCAACACAACCGCCACCACACCTGCCAGTAAGGAAACCACCGGGATGCCCCACAGGAGCAGCGGCATTGACCTGCTGCGCCAGCAGGATGCACGTGGCGGTGATGAAGATCAGCGCCAGCGAGAGCGGCAGCAGCACCTTCCAGCCGAAAGCCATCAGCCGGTCGTAGCGGATGCGCGGGAAGGTGGCCCGCACCCAGATCATCCCGAAGAGCAGGATGAAGATCTTCAGGAAAATGTAGACCGGGCCCAGCCAGGGCGTCCGGTCCACGCTCAAGATGGTATTCGACAGGAACCAGAACTCGCGGTAGCCGCCGAAGAACAAGGTGGCCCCGATGGAACAGATGGCGATCATCTTGTCATATTCGGCCATGAACAGCAGGGCAAACTTCATGCCGGAGTATTCGGTATGGTAACCGGCGGTCAGTTCCTGCTCGGCCTCGGGCATGTCGAACGGGGCGCGGTTGACCTCGGCCAGGGTGGCGATCAGGAAGATGACCGTCCCAACCGGCTGGAGCAGCACGAACCAGGCGGATTTCTGCGCATTGACGATTTCCGTCATCTGGGCGGAACCGGCCAGCAGGATCACGCCGACAAACGACAGGCCGAGGGCGATCTCGTAACTGATCATCTGGGCGGTGGAGCGCAGGCCGCCCATCATGGCATACTTGTTGTTGGAGATCCAGCCCGCCAGCACGATGCCGTAGACCGCAATCGAAGCCACGGACATGATGTACAAAACGCCCACATTGATATCGGCAATGTAAAGGGTGATGTCACTGCCCAAAAACGTGCAGGGTAGGGCCCCAGGGCACCACGGCAGTGATGACCAGGGCCGGGACCAGCGTCACAACCGGGGCCAGGAAGAAGAGCAACTTGTCGGCCCGGGCCGGGATCAGTTCTTCCTTGAATATCAATTTGACGGCATCGGCGATGGGCTGCAAAATGCCCCATGGACCGGCACGGTTGGGGCCAACGCGCATCTGGATGCGGGCCAGCGCCTTGCGCTCATAGAGCGTCAGGTAGGCGAAGCCGCCCAGCAGGACCAGCACCAGCACGAATGCTTTGATGAGCCATTCAATCACGAGAGCAAACGTCATTGAGAACCTTCCTATAGCATTTAGCGATTTAGCATCTTACGAATTACATCTCACGAATTACGCTTTACGTTTTACGTTTTCCGCCACCCTCGCCACCACCGGTCCCGGGATGGGTATGCCCATGCTGCGCGGCACCAGCACGACGCTAGCCGGCACGCTTTCATCCAGCACAGCGCTGTGCTTCCATGCCATTAAAACTCAGCACGTCACCGGATTGAACGCCCAGGGATTTGGCCGCGTTGGGGTGGAGAATAACGGAGGCCTCGCCAATATGCTGCTTGAGCAGTTCGGATGTGGCAACTGTAATACCACGGTCATACAGCCGGGTCACGGGGACGGCCAGCCAGTGGTCTTCATCCGGGCGGAGCCCCTCTTTCCCCCACCCCTAGCCCCTCCCCCGATGGGAGAGGGGAGAGTTGAGAGCGCCAACTGCACACCCAGCCCCTGTTTATTCTCATATGTTGTACCGCCGTAATACAGGTCACTGCGACCGACGATGGGCCACTGCCCGGTCACTTCGGCCAGCTTCAGATAGGAAATTCCCGAGAAAGCCATGACCGAAGCGGCCAGCCTGTCCATAACATGCGCGGCCGAGTGAGCTTCGAGGTCGAGGCCGAGTTCGGCGGCAACCTGGGCGGTAATGGAAAAATCGGGACGCGCCTGACCGCGCGGCGGGACGGCCGGATAGAAACGCTGAACCCGCCGTAAACCGGATGTGAACGAACCGTCCCGTTCGGTGTACGCCTGGGCGGGCAGCACGACCTCCGCCAGTTTGGCAGTTTCGGTCAGGAATAGTTCCTGCACGATAACGCTCCTGGCGCCCTCGAGGCTTTCCGCCAGGCTGGGGTCATCGCCGGCCGGGTCGGCCGCCACGACGTAGACGATCTTGCCTTTCAGGGTCTCGGCAAGGTTGGTGGCCGGCTCGAAACCCAGTTCCCAAGCGCCCTGGTCATTGGCATGCGGCCAGACGCCGATCAATCCATTGTTTGGCCTGCCCGTGCGCCCCTTGACCAGTTCAGCGCAGGCAGATGCCAGGGCCGACGAACCCTCCAGCCCCAGGCCGTCCGAGCCGTACAGGACAAGCAGGTTTTCCGCGCCACTGATCGCATCGCCGATTTTAGGCTGGCTGACAAGGTCGTGGACTGTTTTGACTTCATCGCCGTAGGAATACCGGACGGCAAATTTCGCATACCGTTCCAGTTTCGTATCGCGTGCATTCGCAACAATGAGCGTCGCACCACGTTTGGCCGCCTGCTTGATGCGCAAGTGCCAGATCGGCGCTTCGTTATACAGGTCGGAGGCAACCACCAGGATCGTGGTTCCCGGGCCCATGTCGGCAAAATTGGTCCCCGCGCTGACGCCCAAGGCAGTGGTCAGTTCGCCGCCTCCCATGGAAGTGTACAGCAGGGCTTTTCCGCCCAGGCCGTCTGCCAGTTGCTTCAGGTTGAACAGGTCTTCGTTGCTCAGCCGGCCGCCCGCCAGGACAACGACATCGCCCTTATTTCCCTGTATCTTCTTGCCGGTTTCTTCAATGGCATCCTTCCAGGAAGCCGTTTCCAGTTTGCCATTCGTTTTAACCAGCGGCTGCTCGATCCGATTATCGCTTTCGGTAAAGTGATAGGCAAAGCGGCCCTTATCGCAAAGCCAGATCTCGTTGACGGCTTCGTTCTGGCGCGGCATGACACGCTTGATGGCAATCTTGCCGCCTGACATGGCCTCGCGGCGGGTGTTGAAGGTAATGTTGCAGCCCACCGGGCACTGTGCGCAGACCGACGCAGCCGCTTTCAACTCCCAGGGGCGGGCGCCGAAGCGGAAATCCGAAGTAGTCAGTGCACCGACCGGGCAGATATCGGTGGTATTGCCGGAAAAAATCGAGTTGAAGCCCGGCTCGGAATTGGTAAAAATATCCATGGCGCGGCCGCGCTGGTAGAAGCCCAGCACCGCCTCCCCGGCGATCTCATCCTGGAAACGGATGCAGCGGGCGCACTGGATGCAGCGTTCGCGGTCCAGCCAGATCAGGTCGCCCAACGGGAAGTGCTTGGCCGCATGACTCTTCTCAGCATAAATGTAGCGGCTCAGAGGGGAAGCGTGCGCCATAGTCAGGTTCTGTAGTGGGCATTCGCCGCCCTTGTCACAGACCGGGCAATCCAGCGGGTGCGAGGTGAGCAGGAACTCCAGGATCTCCTTCTGTGACGCCAGGGCCTTCCCGGAGGTGCTCAGGACAACCATACCCTCGGAAACCGGGGTGCTGCAGGCAGTCTCCAGCTTGGCCCCAAACTGGACTTTCTGCCAGCCATTTTCCATAACAGGCTGGCCGGTGGCCCGGTCGAACATTGGGCGGCCCACCTCGACCATGCACTGGCGGCACATGCCGACCGGCTCCATCTTCGGGTGGTAGCAGAAGACCGGGATGTCAATGCCCATTTGCTTGGCGGCGTTCACGATCAGGGTTCCTTCAGCGACCGAGGCCGGACGCCCATTAATCGTCAGGGAAATCATTTTAGCCATGCTTGCCTCCAACATTGGAGGGTTCGAAGTCACTTGGGAAACGCTCGATGGCCGTCGTCACCGCCATGGTGGAAAATTCGCCCAACGGGCACAGGCACTTGTTCTGGATTTGTTTGGCGACCGAGTGCAGCAGCCGGGTGTTGGCTTCCACATCCTCGCCGCGCTCGATCCGTTCGATCAGGTGCTGCATCCAGTAGGTGCCCTCCCGGCAGGGCGTACACTTGCCGCAGGATTCATGCCTGAAAAAATGGATGGTCTTGTTGATGATCCAGTCCACATTCACGCTGTCGTTGATGACGATCACCGAGGCGGACCCGAGGTCTGCGCCGAGCCTCCGCACTGAGGCATAATCCATGGGCGTGTCGAGGGCCTTGTCATCGGCCACGATCATGGCGGACGAGGCACCCGCCGACATGATGACCTTGACCGGGCGATCCTCCGTCACGCCGCCGCCGTAGTTGTAAATGAGTTCGCGATAGGTGGTGCCGAAGGGCAGCTCATAGTTGCCGGGTCTCTTGACATGCCCGGAGAGCGAGAAGATCTTGACTCCGGCGCTGTCAGCAGTACCCAGCGATTTATACCAGTCCGCGCCCTTGTCAATGATGAGCGGGAGGTTGGTGAGCGTTTCGACGTTGTTCACCACGGTCGGCTTGCCATACAGGCCGTAGACCGCCGGGAAGGGCGGGCGGATGCGCGGCTGGCCGCGTTTGCCTTCGATGGACTCGAGCAGAGCGGTCTCTTCGCCGCAGATGTACGCGCCCGCGCCCACATGAGTATAAATGTGCAGGGAGTAATCCGTCCCAAAAAGATGGTCACCCAGGAAACCGGCTTTCTCCATCCCGGCAAGTTTCTCATCCAGGCTGGCAGCCACCGGCCAGAACTCGCCGCGCAGGTAGACATAGCCCGCATTGGCCCCAACGGCATAGCAGGCGATCGCAACGCCCTCCAGGAACTGCAGGGGATTGCTTTCCATGATCTCGCGGTCCTTGAAGGTGCCCGGCTCGGACTCATCCGCGTTGGCCACCACGTAGTGCGGCCAGATGGTATTGGGAATGAACGACCACTTCATGCCGGTCGGGAAGCCGGCCCCGCCGCGCCCGCGCAGGCCGGAGGCCTTGACCGTGTCGGTCACTTCCTGCGGCTTCATCTTTGTGACGGCCTTCTTGAATGCCTCGAAGCCACCGTTCTTTTGGTAGATATCAATTTGATTGATATCCCGTATTTCTCGATGACGCAGAAGATAATATTGACTCATGCTCATCTCTACTCTGCTAATTGAATAATCTGCCCTTCGCGCCGGGCAATGATGAGGATTGTGCTATTTTCGTCTTCTTTAAATTGCTTTTCGCCAACCGGGATGGGTTCAATCCGGCTGTCGGTGCGACCAGCAAATACCCAGAGCGACTCATAATCATCCGTGGTACGTTTTGCGTCATATTTGGGCGATACAACGAGTAAATCTATATCACTCCACTTGTGGGCTTTACCCGTTGCAAAAGAGCCAAACAAAACGCCATAACTGACAGGAATACCCTGCTGGGTCAGGTAATTCAAATACTTTTGAACGGACCTTACAACTGTTTTATTAGCCATTCAGTTATCTCCTTTGCCCGTTCGAAATATTGTATTGCTCTTTCCAAAGATGGCGTAGGAAACTCCATGCCAGGATATCTTCCTTCGATATTGTAAAGATTCATTTTTCCTAGAAAATCCATTTGTTCCTGGAGAAGTTCCAGCTTCCCAAGTTTCGCAAGAGAAAGCAAATTATGGATTCTGGGGGGAATTTCGCCGGTCTGCTTGCTCACATGCGCCTTGATTATTTTTTCAAGAGCCAAGTGCACAAAGAACAAACCATAGAGAACCTCCTGATCGCGTTCAAGGAGACGACCAGCAAAATCCAAATCCTTTGCCGCTCCATCTTTCCAATACGCGATTTGCTTGCTGATATCCATCATCTTACGTTTTCGTCTTCCTCAGCGCCTCAATCAGTTCCATGGTCTTGTCCACGCTCATGTTCTCGTGGTACTCCAGCCCGTCCATGGATTGGATCTGGAACATCGGGGCCCGGTCGCACCCGGCCAGGCAGGTGACCGCCTCGATCGTGATCAGGCCGTCCGCCGTGGTCTCCCCTACCTGGATGCCCAAGTTGGCGCACAGTTCCTGCATGAACTTGTCCGCGCCGCGCAATGCACAGGGCAGGTCCGTGCAGACCTGCATACGGTACTTGCCGGCCGGTTTGTCGTGGTAAAGCGTATAGAAGCCGACGATCTCGGCCACATCAGTGGAGGTGATCTCCAGAAAGGCAGCGATATCTTCCATCGCCTCTTTAGTAATATAGCCGTCCTGGCGTTGGGCCAGGTAGAGCAACGGCATGACCGCCGAGCGCTTCTGCTCCGGCGGGTATTTCGCCAGAATTCTTCTTACTTCATCGGGATATTTTTCAGCAAGCATACATCCTCACACTCGCCCTCACCCCATCCCCTCTACCCTTACGGGCACACGTCCCGATGGGAGAGGGGCAAGGGGTAAAGGAGATTTATCGATCTACATCTCCGAGAACAATATCGATACTGCCGATAATGGCGATCAGGTCAGCCACCAGCACGCCTTTTGCCATCACCGGAATGGACTGCAAGTTATCGAAGGAGGGCGTGCGCCAGTGGATCCGATACGGCCTCGGGCCGCCATCCGATTCCAGATAAACGCCCAATTCACCGCGCGGCGATTCGACCGCACTGTAGACCGAGCCTTTCGGAGCGTTAAAGCCCTCCGTCCACAACTTGAAGTGGTGGATGAGGGCTTCCATGCTGACACCGATCTCCGAGCGCGGCGGCGGGACGAACTTGTAATTATTCGAGCGAACCGGGCCCATCGGAAGTTTATCGAGCGCCTGCCGGATGATCTTGAGAGACTGGCGCATCTCCTCTACGCGCACCAGGAAACGGGCATATACATCCCCTTCGGCGCGAGTGGGGATCTCAAAATCATACTGTTCGTAGCCGGAATAAGGCCGCGCTTTGCGTAGGTCCCACTCGACACCGCTGGCACGCAGCATCGGGCCGGTCACACCGAAGTTCAGGCATTCTTCTCCAGTCAGTCTGCCAATGCCGAGCGTCCGGTCGAGCATGAGCGGGTTGCGGGTCAGGAGCGCTTCGTACTGGTCGATCCGTTTCGGGAATGTCTTGAGGATATTCCGCACAGCCGCCTCGAATTCCACCGGAACATCCCGCCAGATCCCGCCAGGGCGGATGTAGGTGGTCATCATACGCTGGCCGGAGCACATCTCCATGACGTCCAGAATGTACTCGCGCTCGCGGAAGCAGTACAGGAACATGGACATGGCTGCCAGGTCCAGCGCCGCAGTGCCAAGCCAGACCAGGTGTGATTGAACACGGGTGAGTTCTGCCAAGATGACGCGCAGGGCCTGGGCGCGCGGCGGCACATCCAGGTCCACCAGTTTCTCGACCGCCATCGAATAGGCCAGGTTGTTGCCGACCGGGTTCATGTAATCCAGGCGGTCGGACATTACTTCGGCCTTCTGGTATGTTTTGGCTTCCATGTTCTTCTCGACGCCGGTGTGCAGGAAACCGATGTCGGGGATGCAGTTGATCACCGTCTCGCCATCCAGTTCCAGCAGCAGGCGCAAGACTCCGTGCGTGCTTGGATGCTGCGGGCCCATGTTCAACAGCATCGTTTCGCCCTGGATGGCCCGGTCAGAGACCAAGTGCTTCAGATCATCTACGGTAACTTCTTGGATGTCACTCATGGTTGCACCGTTATAGCCGGCTTCTACTCTTTCGCATACGGCTTGCGTACATTAATTTCGTCGAAGTTAAAGGTGAACTGCGGTTCTTCGTAGCCGAGTGGATAATCTTTGCGCAGCGGATGGCCTTCCCAATCAGCCGGCATCAGGATGCGGCGCAGGTCAGGATGGCCGTCTACCTTGATGCCGAACATGTCCCACAGTTCGCGCTCGTGCCAGTTGGCATTGCGGTAGATGTGCGAGACAGTCGGGATGGTCGGATTGATCCCCGCCACCGGCACGCGTATTTCCAGCCGCAGGTTTTTAGAGATGGAGGTGAATTCGTAGATGACGTGGAAACGCGGTCCTTCTTCCGGCCAGTAGTCCACGGCGGTCAGGACGGAGAGCATCTCGAAGCCCAGGCTCTGGACCCGCTGGCACGCCGCCACGATCTTCTCCGCCGGGAGTACCAGGCTCACATCCCCGCGGTATTCGCCAGCGGAGCCCCCGAATTCCTTTTCCAGTTCTTCGACAATAGGTTGCAGATTCTTATCCATAAGCATTCTTCGCATCCAAAGGTATGGTACTTCTTTTGTTCCAAATAACCTTCGCGTTACTTCGTGGTTAATTCTCTCTCTTCAGCGAACTTCATGCCGCGCACTTTTTCGTAGAGTGTCAGTATGCCGTGGATGAGCGCTTCCGGCCGCGGCGGGCAGCCCGCCACGTAGACATCCACCGGCACCACTTCGTCCACGCCCTGCATGACGGCGTAGTTATTGAAAACGCCGCCGCACGAGGCGCAATCGCCCATCGAGATCACCCACTTGGGTTCGGGCATCTGATCGTACAGGCGGCGCAGCACGGGAGCCATCTTGCGGGTGACCCGTCCGGCCACGATCATCAGGTCGGATTGGCGCGGCGAAGGCCGCATCAGCTCCATCCCAAAACGCGACATGTCATAATGGGAAGCCTGGGCCGACATCATCTCAATGGCGCAACAGGCCAACCCAAACAGCATCGGCCACATGGCATTCGTGCGGCTCCAGGCCACGGCCTGTTCCAGCGTGGTGGTGACCACGCCCATATTGCCAAGTTTTTGCTCTACTCCCATTCGAGAGCTCCTTTCTTCCACGCGTAGAAATAGCCTACCAATAAGATGGCGATAAAGACAGCCATTTCCGCCAGGCCGAACAGGCCCAACTGGCGGAAAACAATTGCCCAGGGCAGGAAGAAGATGGTTTCTATGTCGAACAGGATGAATAGAACGGCGACCATGTAGAACCGCACCGGTATCCGGCGTGTGCCTGGGCCGATGGGATTCATGCCCGATTCATAAGGCATGGCTTTTTTATCGGTGGACCGTTTGGGGCCAAACAACATGCCCAGGCCAATGGCAATAAAACCAATCAGGGCGGTAACAATCACAAACGCAGCAATCGCGGCGTATTGGAGAAGCATGGCGACTCCTCTTGCAAAGAGTTATTTGTCCTACCGGGGCGAAAGTATATCATAAGAAGCGCCCGAAACAGGGTAAGAGCGCCGGATTTCACAAAGTAAATCCTGGTAAAGTATATCACATATTAGTGAAAAAAGGTATTATTTATCATATTATTAAGTAAGCCATAGCTGCCTACCCCAATAAGCCCTGCATTCCAAACAAAATCCATAACCCTGGAATGCCACTTTTCGGGTAAACTCGCACCCATGCATATCAAATTTGTTCTCCTGTCTGTTCTTTTGCTGTTCATTTTGGTGGCCTGCCAACTATTTTCGGGGGCCACGCCGACCACTTCTCCGCTGGTGGGCACCATCGTGGCTGCTACACTGACTGCTAATGCAAACGCAACCCCTCTTCCCGGGCCCAGCGCGACTCTCCCACCCACGCCCCTGCCACCGCCCACTCTCAACTCAACAGACGCCCCCCTGGGTGACGTCCCCGCGCAGGCCGCCTCGATCCCGCAGCCGGCAGGGCAAGTAACCATCCTCCTGATGGGGTCAGACCAGCGCCCGGGCGCGGGGGACTTCCGCACCGACACCATGATACTGGTCGTGCTCAAAAGCGACGGTTCGGTCAACCTAGTCTCCTTTCCACGCGACCTGTGGGCCTACCTGCCCGGCAAATTCATGGAACGCATCAACACCGCCCAGGAATACGGAGGCTTCAAGCTGACCCAGTCGACCTTCCAGTATAACCTCGGCTTCACCCCGCAGTCCTACGTCCTGACCAATTTCAGTGGCTTCGGCTTCATCATAAACAGCCTGGGAGGCATTGACGTGCAGGTCGGGCAGACCTTTACGGATGCCCGTGACGGCTACCCGGATGGATATACGGTGCATGCCGGCCTGGTCCACATGGACAGCGAGACCGCCCTCTGGTATATCCGCGCCCGGAAAACCACCAGCGACCTGGACCGCCTGCGGCGCGGCCAGGAAGTGATCTTTGCCATCGGGGAAAAACTATTGAGCCTGAACGCCCTGACGCGCGTTCCCGAACTGTATTCTGCTTTCCAGGGTGCCATCGTGACCGATCTGAGCCTGCAGGACGTGGTTGCCCTCTTGCCGATCCTCCAGAAGGTCGACCCGGCCAAGATCCAACGCTATGCCATCAGCACGGACCAGGTCACGTCCTTCATTACATCCGGCGGAGCGGATGTGCTGCTACCCCGTTCGGATGCTATAAGGCAGGTGTTGCTGCAAGCTTTGGGAAATTAGTATTTCAGTGGTAGGTTGTTTGGAATGCCAGGGAAAGAACCTTGATTATCCGCTAATCTACACTAATCTTCCCTAATCCTTTTTGTTCGTGTTGATGTGTACCATGAATTGTTAATGACCGTTATTAACCCCAAAGGGCGAAAATTCTACCATTGGACTCCGAAGTCTGGAGACTTCGGAGTCCAATGGTCCGGTGACAAGATTTTCATCCTTCGTGATAAACGATGTTCATGAATACTTAGTTTTTAGCTTGCTTGTTTTCCCAAGCTGAGAGTAGAAGGCATTTCATCCCAAGTACGACCTTCCAGATTGCGGCCAGCCCTCTTCTTTTGAACGCCACCCCATTGCTTGAAGAAGAACGGCACGTGGGCAATAACACACTGGTCACGAATGTCGGTAACCCACTCCTGTAGGACTGGCCGCGCTCCCGGGCCAGATTCACCCCCGACGATGGCCCAGTTGATTCCGGTCAAGTCAAGCTGATGAATTGGCCCAAGCAAGGGTTCCAATGACAGGAACTTTATCCTTGCGCCCGTCCGCCGCAAGCAGTCGATGCGGGAGACATAATCTTGATTCTCAACGCTGACCCCCATCCAGACATTTTCCGGCCAATCGATCTGCGGGCTAAGTTCCGCCAGGCGCTCTGCGCGCTTGGTCAGCACCTGGAATTGATGCCAGGTAGCCCGCCGCATGACATCAAATGTTTTCTGAATAAAATCGACCGGGACTTTTTCGTGGAACAAGTCACTCATCGAATTGACAAATATAACCTGTGGCGTTTTCCATTCCAGCGGTTTTTCCAATACGTGCTCGTGCATCGCCAGTTTAAAGCCATTGGCATAGTTCGGCTGGCCCATGGCCTGCAGGCGCTTGGCCATGCGCTCGGCATAGCAATGTTTACAGCCCGAACTGATCTTGGAACAGCCGGTAAGGGGATTCCATGTGGATTCGGTCCACTCAATACCAGAATGTGCGGCCATTTTCTATCTATTCCGAAAACTCATATCCCTATTTTAACACATTTTGACACATTTGTTCTATTTATCCCGTGTACATGTTTAGCGTCAAAGACGAAATTTGAGTAGGGTCAAACCTCAGAAAAATGGAGGTCAAATGACTCTGAGCGAAGGAAATGGAAAGCAGTAAACTTGGCAGGATGAGTCGCAAACGGAATCAGAACCCTCAACCGAGTACGAAAGATCAGCGGATCGCCGAATTGGAACTGGAACTGGTGCGGGAGCGCGCCAACCTCCAGAGGCTGCAGATCAACACGCTGAGATTGCAGAAACTGGTGGAGCGCTTGCAAGCGGAGAAGGAGGAATTGCAGCGGGCAGGGAAACGTCAGGCAGCGCCGTTTGCGCGCCGGAAACGGGTGGAGCATCCGAAGAAGCCTGGGCGCAAAGCCGGGCAGGGGAAGTTTTCCCGGCGAGAAAAGCCTGCGCTGAAGCAGGGCAATGCGACGAAAGTGGCCAAACTGCATGGCTGTCCGCAGTGTGGGAGCAAGTTGCGGGACACGCATAAGCATGAGCAGTATGTGACGGATATTCCGAAAACCATTCGTCTGGTCACCACTCGCTATGTGACCTACAGTGGCTACTGCGTCAAGTGTTGCAAGCGGGTGCGCTCGCTGCACCCAGAGCAGACATCGCAGGCCACGGGAGCAGCGGGGGTGCTGGTGGGGCCGAGGGCCAAGGCTCTGGCCGCAGATGCGAAACATCGTTTGGGATGTTCGTACGGCAAAGTGAGCGAATTGCTCAACGATGCCTTTGGGATGCAAGTGAGCCGGAGTGGCTGGTGTCAGGCCGACCAGCGTTTGGCCAAAACCGCCCGGCCGGTCTATCAAGCATTGATTGAAGCGATACGGCGCAGCAGTGTGGTGCATGCGGATGAAACGGGTTGGCGGATCGGCATCTTGTCGGCCTGGTTGTGGGTCTTCACTAACAAAGAGATCACAGTCTATGCTATCCGGGATAATCGCAGCAGTGATGTGGTGATCGAGATCCTGGGGGAGAAATTCAAAGGCATCCTGGCTTCGGACTGCTTTGTGGCCTATGATGATAAAAGGCTGGCAGACTGGCTCAAACAGAAATGCCTGTCCCATTTGCTGAAGGATCTGAACGAGATGGAAGAGAGTAAAACTGGTCGGGCGGTGCGTTTTGCCCAGCAATTGACCGTTGTATTGCGGGCAGCCCTGGCTTTGAAAGCAGAAAAAGCCAGCCTGGATCCAGCCAGCTTCGCCCAACGTGCCCAGACCCTGGAAACCCAACTGGATACCTTGATCTCCAGGCAACGCAATCTGAAAGACCGGGACAATCTCCGTTTTGCCCGCCGTTTGCGTAAACATCGCCCACATTTGCTGCGTTTTCTGTATGTGGAAGGTTTGGATGCCACCAATAACCATGCGGAACGCCAGATACGGCCAGCGGTGATTATCCGAAAAACGAATGGCTGTAATCGGGCGAATGAGGGAGCGGAGACTCACGAGATTTTGGCCAGCGTATTGCTGACTTGTCGTCAACACAATGTTCCTATCCTGGATTACATGGTCAGCTTACAACGCTTCGGTGAAACGCCGCCTTCTTTGGTTGCTGCTCCACCTTAACTCGTTTTGAACGCTAAACAAGTACTATCCCGTTCTGGAAATGGGAGCTCGGGTTGGATTTTTTCCATCCTTTGCTTTGCAGTAAGGTTTAGCTTTGGAAAGAACTTCAGAGCCTCAGGAGAGTCAAGTCTTACAAAATCAATTCCTTTGTAATCTTTAAATATTGTAGGATGACTTGTTCCAAGTAAGAAAGTCCATTTATGTTTGTCCCATGAGAGTGGCTTCCTAACCAACCAATATTTTTTTCCCATCTCTGTCATGTAATCTGACAGCAGCTTTCCTCCCTGCCTTTTTACGTTAGTAGTGGGAATATAAATCAAAATTTCCATCCGGGGACGCATCCGCGAAATGTAACTCAAGGTTTCAAAATTTGGGAGGTTACCGGAAGGATCAACAAAAACTAGACCAAGCTCCAATTCATTACGCGTTGGCAGTAACTCAGGCACAATATCTTCATACTTACCAAGATAAAAATGAACTTGATTGGAATCCAAGGCTTTCTCCTGACAATGCTTTGTAACATTGGCCTTAAGTTCTTTGTAGTTTTCATTCTCACATTCAATAAGATCCGTTATGAAAGGGATCTGTAGATTCTGCGATATGATTGAATTTATAAATACAAGCGGGCTGCCTATTATTTTTCCATCGGGTGTATAGCCTTTTCCCGCTGTTGTATCAATATATCGATAGGTTTGGCGATAATAAGGATTTTTTTGGATAACAGCTTGGGTGACCATTAAATGCATATCAAAAATCCTCGACAAAACATCAATTTTTAAAGGCGTCAATTCACCATAGCCCACATTACCCACTTTTGGCATAGGAATTCCTCCCAATATGGACTTTACCCCAAATAATCCCTCAACAGGCGACTTCTGGTGGGATGGCGCAGCTTGCGCAGGGCTTTGGCCTCGATCTGGCGGATGCGCTCACGCGTCACCTTGAAGTAGCGGCTGACCTCTTCCAGCGTGTGGTCCTTGCCATCGATCAGGCCGAAGCGCAGTTCCAACACCTGGCGCTCACGCTCGGAAAGCGCCGCCAAAGCATGCTGCACCTGCTCACGCAGCATCTCGCGCGAGGCAGCATCCAACGGCTCAAGCGCATCCACGTCCTCGATGAAATCGCCCAGTTGGCTAGAATCCTCGTCGCTGCCCGCCGGGCCATCCAGCGAGACCGGCTCCTCTGCCGAGCGCAGGGTATGGTCCACCTTGGCAACCGCCTGTTCCCAGCGGCGCTGGAGCTCGGGGTCGAGCGGCACTTCTTCGGCGCGCGCCCGCAGGACAGCCTGCACATCCGCCGGGGAGAGATAACCGACCTCGAGAGCCAATTCCTCGTTGGTGGGGTCACGACCCAGTTGCTGGACCAGGGCGCGCTGGACGCGCAGCAGGCGGGTGATGGCCTCGAACAGGTGCACAGGGATGCGGATGGTGCGGGCCTGCTCGGCAATCGAGCGGTTGATGGACTGGCGGATCCACCAGGTGGCATAGGTGCTGAATTTGAAGCCACGGCGCGGGTCGAACTTGTTCACCGCCCGCAGCAGGCCGAGATTGCCCTCCTGGATCAGGTCCAGGAGCGAAATGCCGCGCCCCAGGTAGCGCTTGGCCACACTGACCACCAGGCGCAGGTTGGCCCGGATGATGGCCGCGTTGGCCTCGTCGGCGCGGCCGCGGATCAGTTCGACCTCCCGGACCAGTTCAGGCTCGGAAGGCAGGTTATTGAAAAGCGTGCGCTGGGCCGGCAGGTCGTGGCGGCCCTGGATATGGCGGGACAACCAGTCTGCATAAGGTTCCGGCAGGATGTAAAAGATCACAAAGACGTTATAGGCGTGGGCCACCAGGCTATCCCAAACCGGGTCCGTGCCCCACAGCTCGTGTTCCATATAACTCTGCAAATAAGAGGGGGAAACGCTCTCCCAGCCCCGGTGCAGGCTCTGCGCCTCGGCCAACAGCAACCCGGCATCGGGAATGGAATGGCCCATGCGTTCGGCGTCTTCTCCGAGGCGCGTCCAGGCAATCAGCAGGTCGCTGAGCAGGGAGTGGTAGGCTGCCGTGGTGGGGGAATCAGAGTCCTGCTTCCCCATCCGGCGGCGGCGCAGGGTCAGAAGCACGACGCGGCGGCCTTCGAGCATCGCTGCCAGGCGGAATTCCCTGGAGGCATCCAGCAGTTTTACCTGGCCGATCTCGCGCAGGTACAGGCGCACGGGGTCCTCGGACATTTCCGCAGCCAGTTCGGCGCGGTCCAGTTCGAGCGGTTCTTCGACATCCAGTTCGCTCAAGCCTTCCCCTGCCACCTGGCCCTCTTCCGGTTCCATCAAAAGTTCCGGTTCTTCTTCGAGATCAGGGTCAATGACTTTCGACAGGGCCTGGTCATCCGCCCCGGGCATTTCCTTCCCGGGTGTGGGGATTACCGGGCTGTCCAGGTGATGCGGGTAACGCGGCGTTGGCTTTGTTTTTCTGGGCATTATCCCTCTTTGCGGCGTCCGTTCTGTTTCAATTGCGCCTGGTCAAGACTGCGCAGGAGCATGGTATGCTGCTGGACCATCTCGCGATACGAGGCGGCCCGCAGATCGCCTGATTGTTGGGCTTCTTCCTGTAAAAATCGCAACTGGTTGATACTCTCGTTCAGCGCCATATGACGAATTTTTACCACGCCGCGGAACATATCCTCGAGCAGGCGGTCGTCCACCGGATCGAGGTCGCCGGCCTGTGCGGCCAGTTCATCGACCAGGTTCTCCAAGGCGGGCGGGAGATTCTGCCGCAGGTACTGATCGGGATCATGCGCATCCTGTTCGAGCGACTGGTGCACCAGCCGGAAGAGTACCTGATGGTCAGTATACCCGAAATCTTCGGGTGTCATGCGGCCCAAGGCAGCCTCCTGCAGGGCGCGGTCGAGACGGTAGAGCAGGTCCGGCCGGAGGTAGAGCAGGCTTAGAATGTGCGCCTCGATCCTGTGCGAAGGGGATATTGTTGCGGCGAGGGCGGGAGAAGGGACTTCCTGCGCCTGGGAGGCGGTCTCCACTCTGGGCCGCGGCCGGCGTATTCTCTGGCCCCCGGTCAGCGCGCCAGCCAAGCGAGCGTTCATCCACTTTCAGGAAACGCGCCAGCCGCTGGCGGTAAGTGTCACGCTCGACCGGGTTGGGCAGGTCTTCGATCAACGGCAACACCTGCCCGGCAATCTCGGATTTGACCTTGGCATCCTCCAAGTCGCGCCCTGCTGAAAGTGTCCTCATTACATGGACAACAATAGGCTGAGCATTTTCAATCAGGCTTTTCCACTGCTGCGGGTCACGCTGGACGATCTCGTCCGGGTCGAGTCCATCCGGCATGGAGGCTACCCGCAGGTCAGCCTGCAGGCGGGCCTCGTGGCGCAGCAGGCCGCGCGCATCGAAGCGCAGTTCATCGGCATGGTCGAGACTCTGGCGGGCTGCTTCCAACCCGCTCAAGACGGCCTTTTGCCCAGCCGCATCCGGGTCGAGCGCCAGCACGATCCGGCGTGTGAAACGCTTGAGCAGGCGCAACTGCTGCTCGGTCAGGGCGGTGCCCATCGGCGAGACGACATTTTCATAGCCGGCCTGGTGGACGGCGATCACGTCCAGGTAGCCTTCCACGATGACAGCTTGGTCGGCTGCCCGGATGGGCTTGCGGGCCCGATCCAGCCCGTAGAGCAGGCGGCTCTTGCTGAAGAGCGGCGTCTCAGGCGAGTTCATGAACTTGGGATAATCGTTCGGGTCGAGGATGCGCGCCCCGAAGCCGGCCATCCTGCCCATCTCGTCGCGGATGGGGATCATCAGGCGGTTGCGGAAACGGTCAAACATGCGCCGGGGTTCCGGCGCTCCGGCGTCGCGCTGCTCTTCATGGACGATGATGAGGCCAGCCTCCAGCAGCTCCTGTTCGGTGTAGCCTTTGCCGGTGAAATGGCTGAGGGCGCCATCCCAGCCTTGGGGCGCGTAGCCCAGGCCGAAGGTCTCGATGGTGGCGTCGCCCAGGTGGCGCTTTTCGTGAATGTAATCCAAGGCAAATTTTCCGGCCGGGGTGGACAGGTGGTGCCGGTAGAACGTCGCGGCTTCTTCCAGCAGCCCGCGCAGGCGCTCGTGGACTTCCTTTTCCTCCGGCTGCTCGGCTTTGTAAGCCTCCAGCTTGACGCCGGCGCGTTCCGCCAGGGCGCGCAGGGCCTCCTTGAAATCCCAGCCTTCCTTCTTCATCACGAAGCGGAAGATATCGCCGCCCTCGTTGCACTGGCCGAAGCAGCGCCAGGTCTGCCGGTCGGGCGAGACGATGAACGAGGGAGTCTTCTCGTTGTGGAACGGGCACAGGCCGGAATAGTTCTTTCCGGTGCGGCGCAGTTTCACGGTTTCCCCGATCAGGTCTACGATGTCGATGCGGGATTTGATGTCGTCGATTTGGGACATAGGAGGGGAGTTTGATAGTCAGAGAGTCAAATAGTCGGATAGTTGGAGAGTTGAATAGTTGAATAGTTGAGTAGTTGAGTAGGTAGAGTAGGTAGAGTAGTAGAGTAGAAATTAGCGGAGGAACCAGAAAAAAGAGAGGAGGGATCAGGCGCGGCGTGTAGATGCATTATAGACTTGGTTGACGGGCGGCGCAAGCGATTGTAGCTGTTGGCTGTTGGCGATTAGCTGTTAAAGTAAGGCCGGCAGACCGCGAAAAGGCTAAAAACGGCTTCCGAGGGATCGTTGGTGCAAAACAACGAACATTGGCTGGCCAGTGCAACCCTTCTGCCTGACCAGCGTATATTTGACTGGCTCGAAGAATCGGCCTTGGACCGGATGCACGGGATTCACAGGCGCGATCCAGGCCGCCGCTCCCGTCACGGTTCCCGAGCCGGGCATGATTCCTGTGCTATACTTCCTGCCTGGTTCATGCTCTCTTCCGGATGGAAAGGTTAAGGACCTATCCGGAGATTGAACACAAAGTACGCGAAGAAAGATAAAAAGACGCAGGCGGCGAGGACGCCGCCTAGAGCAAGATTTTATCAGGCATTCCAAGTAAAACGTATGGCCACCACACTGTTTTTTACCCTATTCTGCCTGCTGGCATTATTCATCCTGACGGTTGTGATCATCCTTGGCACCGGCATTAAAAATATCCCCGAAAACGAGAAATGGGTGGTCACCCGCCTGGGCGAACCCACCGTCAAGGGCCCCGGCAGGATATTCCAGGTCCCGTTGATCGACCGGGTCGTAAAAGTGGATATGGGCGAAAAACCTGTCAATATCCAGGACCAGACCTGCATCACCAGGGACCGGGCGCCCGCCATCCTCCATATGCTCGTCTACTGCCGCGCCGTTGACCCCATAAAATACGCTTCCCGGACCAGCCGGCAGCGGGATGATTTCATGCACCTGGCTTCGAGCACGCTCAAAGAAGCAGTCAGCGCGCGCAAGCTCAACCAGGTCCTATCGGCCAGGGACGAGCTGGGCGCGGCGGTATGTGACCGGCTGAATGCAGAAATCGATCCGGCCCTGGGCATGCGGGTCGAAAAAGTAAAGGTCATGGAGGTCGTCGTCTCCAAGGAGATCCTGGCCGCCATGCCCGTCCCCGGCGAAATCCCGGCGGAATGCCCGGCCTGCGGCGCGCCGGTCAACGGCCAGGCGGGCAAAGGAGTGGATCAGGTCAAATGCGAATACTGCGGTTTTTTAATCAAGCTGTAATGGAAAGCCGGTAAACTTCAAGCTGAGAAAGGAATAATCCATGGATATTGGTCCGCTTGAGTACGTGGTGATCGGCATGCAGGAACAGCACCTGCCCAGCGCGCTGGTCTCGGAACTGGATCCGATCCAGGAGTCAGGCCAGATCTACGTGGTCGACCTGATCTCCGTCACAAAAGCCGCAGATGGGGCGCTGACGATGCGGGAAATGAGCGAGCTGATCGAGGAAGCCCCTGGGAAGTACGGCAACATCGCCGGCAACCTGATGGGCCTGCTAACGAAGGAGGATATCGAAAGCCTGACCGCACAGGTCCCTCCGGGTGCGTCGGCCTTTGTGATCCTGTTCGAGCACGCCTGGGTGACCGGCCTGACGGAAGCGGTCCGGCAGGGCGGCGGGGTGGTCTACTCGGGCGGGATGGTTTCGCATGAAGTGTTGGCGCATGTCAGCGAGGAACTGGCGGGCGCCAGAAAGGAAGGCCAGAATGCCTAGAGGATTTGGTGGTGGTTTCAGGGGTGGTTTTCGAGGGGGCGGGTTTGGGATGCGCAGGGTCGGGTTTCCCTTGGTCGGGATGGGCATGGGCTTCGGAATGGGCCCGTTATTCACCGGTATGCTGGCGGGCGGGTTGGGCTACCTGCTGGGCAGTAACAGCAACCAGGGCCAGAACCCGCAGGTGGTGCAGGTAATGCCGGCGTCCGGCCAGGGGCAGCCCGGCGCGCCGGTGAACACGGACGTGCTGGCACAACTCAAGCTGCTGGGCGAGCTGCATGACAAGGGTGTCCTGACCGACGATGAGTTCACGCGCGAAAAGAACCGGCTCCTGGGCCATTAATACAATTTGATCGCGTTTAGGGACATATTGTCCGACCTGCGGGCCGGCCGGGAGCCGTCAACACCCTATCCCGGCCGCCCATGATGCGGCGGCAGACGCGGAAGGTGATCGGTCCCGCCCATTGCCCTGATCCCGGGCGGCATGGCCCTGATCTACTTTGGACGGTGGTAAAGAAAGGTATCCGCCCGCAATTGCAGATGATTATGAGGGGAGAGAGCAAGATGTATGCAAAATAAAGACCGGGGCCAACGACAGGCCTCGGTCCCAGTATCCGGTCTTTTAGAAACCCTCCAACTTGCCCAGATCGGCCACCTCATCGGCCAGGGCAGCGATGCGCTGCAACAGGCCCAGCCGGTTTTCCCGGAGGGCCGGCTCGTCCGCCATCACCAACACGTTATCGAAAAACTCGGTGACGGCCGGGAGCATCGGAACGAAACTATTCAGGAAATCGTTCACATTTCCCGGAATGCGAGGGGTTTCCTCCGCCTTCAGCAGATAAAAGAATAAACTCTTCTCGCCACCTTCGACCAATGTATTGGGATCAACCTCGAAGTGCTGCTTTTGATCGCGCGTTATACGCACACAGCGGGCATAACCGGGCAGGATGGTATTCCAATCCTTACGCGCGACCCAGGCAGTCAACTGTTTAACAGCCTGCGCTGCACCGGCAGGATTATTCGCCTGGGCTGCCAGAATGGCATCTACCACATCGTACTTGTAACCCATGTCTATCAGGACGACTCGCAGCCGCCCAGCCAGGAATTCCAACACTTGCTTTTGGGCTTCGGCGCTGACCTCTAGCGGCTCGAATCTTGCCGCGGCTTGGATCGCCTCTTGCAGGTTGAAGGACAAGTCATGCTCGATCAATCCCTGGACCACGCCGATTGCAGCCCGGCGCAGGCCGAAGGGGTCTTTGGTGCCGGTGGGCGCCAGACCGGCCGCGAACAGTCCGACCAGCGCATCCAGCCGGTCAGACAGGGCCAGCGCAAGTCCGGGTTTCGTTCTTGGGACGGGCAGGTACTGCTCGCCGATGGCCGCCGCAACGTCCGGGTTCTCGCTCGAGCGCAGGGCATATTCGCGGCCCATGACGCCTTGCAGCGAGGTCATCTCGACGACCATCTTGGTGACCAGGTCGGCTTTCGATAAATAGGTTGCCCGTTCCGCGTTGAGGCGTTCGGCATCGGTCAGACCAAGCATGGAGGCGAGCGCGCCGGCGAGCTTGACCATGCGGTCGGATTTATCCAGCATCGAGCCGAGCTTCTTCTGGAAGGTCAACGTGGCGAGGCGCGGGCGGAAATCCTCCAGCTTGTGCTTCAGGTCTTCACGCACGAAGAAATTGGCATCCGCGAACCGGGCGCCCACCACGTGCTCATTGCCCTGGCGCACCAAATCCAACCCCTGCTCGTCGCCGTTGCGGACAACGACGAAATAAGGGAGAAGCCCCTCACCCCCGACCCCTCCCCCATCGGGGGAGGGGAGCCTGATGGGGAAATAACGCTGGTGTTTTTTCATCACCGAGATGAGCACGTCTTCGGGCAGGGACAGGAACTCTTGCTTAAAGCTCCCCAAGAACGGCGTGGGGCTTTCGACCAGGTTGGCCACTTCGGCCAGCAGTTCGGGGGGCATGATCGCTGCACCGCCGACCGAGGCGGCCAATTTATTGACGCCTTCGGCGATCAAGGCCTTGCGCTCTTCCACGTCCAGCACGATGCCATTCTTTTTAACGATTTCGAAATACGCCTCCGCAGACGGGACTTCGATTTCCGGTGAACCGTAGGGGCGCAGGCCGCGCGTGATGTGCCCCGCCGTCAGGCCGGCATATTCAAACGGGATGACGGTCTCGCCCAGCAGCGCCACCAAGCAGCGCAGCGGGCGTGAGAAAGCCACTCCGCTCTTATTCCAGCGCATGGACTTGTCGAACTTGAGGCCCGCCACCAGCCCCGGCAGGGACTCGACCAGCACTTCCGCGGCCGGACGCCCGGCCTGTTCCACCAGGGCAAAGACGTACCGGCCGCCCTCCACGTCGCGGATTTGCAGGTCCTTGGGGGTCAGGCCCTTGCCCCTGGCGAAACCGATCGCGGCGGGAGTGGGGACGCCATCTGGGCCGAAAGCGCGCTCGGCCGCCGGCCCCTTGACCAGGTCGGCCCGGTCGGGCTGGCGCGCGGCCAGCGACTCCACGTAGACCGCCAGCCGGCGCGGCGTCCCGGAGACGCGGATGCTGCCGTGCTCCAGGTGCAGTTCTTCATCCAGCCACCTGGGAACATTGATCTGCAACTGCGCGATGGCCGAGTCCAGGTCCGAGGCGGGCAGTTCTTCCACGCCGAGTTCGAGTAAAAAGGTACTTGGGTGATTAGGGATCAGGTAATTGGGATTTTCCCTGTTTCCCTTAACACCCAATCCCTTATCACCTTCTTTCATCAACGGATATTCCAGTTCTTTGCGCTGTTCCAGGTAGCGCTCGGCCACCTGGCGGGCCATCGCGCGCATCTGGCCGTAGAAGACCTGGCGCTCGGTCACGCCGATGGCGCCGCGGCAATCCAGGACATTGAAAGTATGCGAGCATTTCAGGACGTAATCGTGTGCCGGCAGCACCAAGCCGGCCGCAATGCAGGCCTCGGCTTCGGCCTTGTAGAGGTCGTACATCTGGCGCAGGCGTTCCACGTCGCCGATCTCGAAGTAGTACTGGCTGTGTTCGTACTCCTCCTGGCGGCGGACATCGCCATACTTGACGGTCTCATTCCAGGGCTCGTCCCAGATGGCGGCGGCGTTGTTGAGGGCTATCAGGATGCGATCCAGGCCGTAGGTGATCTCGACGGAGACCGGGTCGAGGCTCTGGCCGCCGACCTGCTGGAAATAGGTGAACTGGGTGATCTCCTGTCCATCCAGCCAGATCTCCCAGCCCAGGCCCCAGGCCGAGATGGCGGGCTGTTCCCAGTTATCTTCGATCAGGCGGATGTCGTGCTGGCGCGGATCGATGCCGATGGCTGCGAGCGACTGGAGGTAGAGCTCCACCGGGTTGCCGGGATCGGGCTTGAGGATGACCTGGAACTGGTAATGCAGTTGGAAGCGGTTGGGGTTTTCGCCGTAGCGCCCATCGTCCGGGCGGACGGAGGGTTCCACGTAGGCGACGTGCCAGGGTTCGGGGCCGAGCACGCGCAAGAAGGTGGACGGGTTCATCGTCCCGGCGCCGACCTGGGTGTAGTAGGGCTGGCCGATGAGACAGCCTTTTTCGGCCCAGAATTGCTGCAGTTGGAGAATGATGGATTGGAAGGAGGAGGACATTTTTAATTTTAGATTGAGGATTTGAGATTTTGGATTGAGGATGGGTGAAGCGAGGGGATTATA
Organism: uncultured Chloroflexia bacterium; assembly: GCA_963746015.1. GTDB lineage: Bacteria > Chloroflexota > Anaerolineae > Anaerolineales > Villigracilaceae > UBA877. The sequence goes on along the minus strand of CAVUZS010000011.1, from coordinate 196,349 downwards.
TCGTTAAATCATCCACGGGTTTATCACGGATAATCCCTCTCCGCGGGCGCTACGCAACGGCAGCAGGTTCCTCACAAAGGAACCGCCGCATCCCGGTGACCTGCAAGAGGAACATCACGCTTTCAGGGCTGAAGAGTGCCATGGTTGGATATGGTTAATATCCAATCCAGCTTTTATGGTAGCCGAGCGTGTGCGTGACCTGTTTTTTCACTCCCTGCGGATCCAGGTAATACACTTCCGCCTTGCCACTTTCATCCGACGTGAAGTAAACGTACCCACCGGGCGCGGGCGCAGGCGACCAGCTTTGATACTGGCCGGGTGTATGGGTGACCTGTTTTTTCACTCCCTGGGGATCCAGGTAATACACTTCCGGCTTGCCACTCTCATCCGACGTGAAGTAAACGTACCCACCGGGCGCAGGCGCAGGCGACCAGCTTTGATACGCGCCAGGTGTATGCGTGACCTGTTTTTTCACCCCCTGGGGATCCAGGTAATACACTTCCGGCTTGCCACTTTCATCCGATGTGAAGTAAACGTACCCACCGGGCGCAGGCATAGGCGACCAGCTTTTATACTGGCCAGGTGTATGCGTGACCTGTTTTTTCACCCCCTGCGGATCCAGGTAATACACTTCCGCCTTGCCACTTTCATCCGACGTGAAGTAAACGTACCCACCGGGCGCGGGCGCAGGCGACCAGCTTTGATACTGGCCGGGTGTATGCGTGACCTGTTTTTTCACTCCCTGGGGATCCAGGTAATACACTTCCGGCTTGCCACTCTCATCCGACGTGAAGTAAACGTACCCACCGGGCGCAGGCATAGGCGACCAGCTTTGATACGCGCCAGGTGTATGCGTGACCTGTTTTTTCACTCCCTGGGGATCCAGGTAATACACTTCCGGCTTGCCACTTTCATCCGATGTGAAGTAAACGTACCCGCTGGATGCAGGTGTATGAGTCGACCCGGCTATTAGCGGCGGAATCACCCAACGTGCAAATGCAAACAGCACGACCAGCCCGACCAATGCAATGATCCACGCCGGGCGGACCTTAATCTTTCCGAGCCGCAACGTTTGGCCGAGTTGTATTTTATGCGATGCAATTTTTATTTTGTCTGACTCATCGGCCTGGTAAACAGGCTTCGCTGGCTTTCCTATCATTGGCGGCCGGGCATCCAGTGTTGGCGACTGGGCATCCAGTGTCGGTTGTTCCCCAATTTGCTGGCGATCCACCAGGATCTTGTATTCAGGTGGATGAGATTCTTCAGCTTTCTGCCTTTCCGGTGGAACTGCCGGCATTCTAATTTTGGCCGGTCCGCTCAAGAGGTTTTCCAGGGCAATCATGAATTCCTGCATGCCGGGATAGCGGTTCTCGGGTTTTTTTGCCAGCGCTTTGAGGATGACCTTCTCCACCTTTTCAGGTAAACCCGGTGCATACTGCTTCGGACGGGGCAGAGGGTCATTGGCCTGCTTGAGCAGGATGGCGGCAGGCGTGTCGCCGGAAAAGGGCTTGCGCCCGGTTACCATTTCATAAAACACCACACCCAGGGAATACAAGTCCGATTGTGGACCGGTTTTCCCCACCCATTGCTCCGGAGCCATATATTCCGGGGTGCCGATTCCAACCCCGATCCCGGTCAAGGCCGTACTTCCTTCACTTTCCAGGATCTTGGCGATCCCAAAATCCGAAAGCATCGGCTCGCCGGAAAGTGTGATCAGGATGTTGGAAGGCTTTACATCGCGGTGGATGATCCCCTGTTGATGGGAGAACTGCAGAGCGCGCACAATGGGTAAGAGCAGGCGGATCGAATCCTGCCATGGCAGGGGCTGGCCTTTCAAGCGATCCTTCAAATTGCCACCCGGGAGATATTCCATCACCAGGTAAGGCACGCCCGCATGTTCGCCATAGTCAATGATGCTGACAATATTCGGGTGGGATAGTTTTGCAAGGCTTTTGGCTTCGCGCTCGAAGCGTTTCATGACCTGCTGGAGCGCCGCCGGGATGAACATGTCGGTGCGGATGATCTTCACCGCCACGTCACGTTCCAGGCGGGTATCGTAGGCCTTATAAACCGAAGCCATTCCCCCCTCACCCAATGATCCAAGGATATGATAACGATCAAAATCTGTCCGGTGAAGTCAGTCATTATCAAATTCCCATCCAAAATCCTGCCCGCCAAATATATTTATGCTGATGAAATTGTTATTATTGTGAATTGGTAACTGCTCTGGCCAGCCTTGCCTGCGCCAGCCCTGCACCGACCGCAGGACGGTGTACCGCAGGTACAGGTGCGAAGATCCTATTTCTGGCAAAATCGTGGATAAAGCCAGGACTTTCGCTCGTAAGTAATGCTCCCGAAAGTACCGGGACAGGCAGGATACGACCAAACCTTCGCAAGGGTGAGCAGTTACGCGAATTGATAGCGCTATTATACGTCAGAACGTATCGCCAGGCATCTCTACAACAATCCGGCGCCTTTGGAGGCCTGGCAAATATAGATTTCGGGATGCAGGCCGGTGCGGCGTTCGTATTCGGGGCCGAGCGACCGGGCGAAGGCTTCGGCCTGGTCGCTCGCAACCAGGTTGACCGTGCAGCCGCCAAACCCGCCGCCGGTGAGGCGTGCCCCCAGGCAGCCCGGCAGGGACTGGGCGATCTGCACCATCGTATCCAGTTCAGGAACGGAGACTTCATACAAGTCCCGCAGGCTGGCGTGACAGGCGTTCATCAACTGTCCGAAGGCCCGGGTGCGGCCCTGCTCCAGGTATGGGATGGCCTGGCGGGTACGCTCGATCTCCTCCACCACGTGGCGGGCGCGTTTCTCCACGGTGGGCGGCAACTTATCGCTCAACCGGTTGAATGCCTCAACACTAACGTCCCGGAGAGCCTGGATACCCGGCAGGTCGCGTGACAATAAGCGCACGGCTTCTTCGCAGGCCGCCCGGCGGTCGTTATAGCCGCCCGAGGTCAATTTCCGCCGGACGGAGGTATCCGCGACCACGATGGCTGTGGTCTCGGGCAGCGGCAGGCTGCGATATTCCAGCGAACGACAGTCCAGCAGCAGCAACCGGTCCGGTTCCCCGCAGGCGGAAGCGAACTGGTCCATGATGCCGCAGTTAACACCCACGTAGCGGTTCTCGGCCGTTTGGCACAACAACGCCAGTTGCAGCATGGGGAGGCTCCAGCCGCCCAGCGTGCTCCAGGCCACCCCGAACGCCATTTCAATCGATGCGGAGGAACTCAGGCCCGAGCCGCGCGGGATATCGGAAGAGAAAGCCGCCTGCAATGCCGGGGTGGAGAGCCCGGCCTGGCCCAGCGCCCAGGCCACTCCAGCCGGGTAGAGCGCCCATTCGGGCAGGGCAGACCCATCCGGCTGCTGCTTTCCAGGCAGGCTTCTCGGGGTGAACTGGGCTTCTTCCCCAAAATCCGCCGCCACGAGCGTGGTCCGATCCGTCGAGGCCGGGGAGAAGGCAATGTAGGTTGCCCGGTCGATGGCGGCTGGCAGCACGAAACCATCGTTATAGTCCACATGTTCCCCCAGCAGGTTGACCCGCCCGGGCGCGCGGGCTACGTAACGCGGCTCCTGCAAAAAACGAGCCCGGAAGGCCCGCATGGCGGCCGCGTGTGGATTCATGCGCCCCCTTGGATTTTGAAATGCACATCGGGCAATCCCCGCAAGCGCTGTGCGGCGCTTTCGGGGGTGATATCGCGCTGAGGCATGGCCAGCATCTCATAGCCGACCATGAACTTGCGGACCGTCGCCGAGCGCAGCAGGGGCGGGTAGAAATGGGCATGCAGCACCCACTCGGGATGGCCCTGGCCGTCGCTGGGAGCCTGGTGAAAACCCATCGAATAAGGGAAGGAAATTTCGAACAGGTTATCGTAGCGTGTGGTAACCTGTTTGAGCGCCTCTGCCAGGGCGCCGACCTCGGCAGGTGTTAAATTCGTCCAGATGTGCTACCGGGCGGTGGGCCACCAGCAGTATTTCAAACGGCCAGACCGCCCAGAACGGCACCAGGGCGGTGAAACTCGTCGTTCTGGAAAACGATGCGTTCTGACCGGTGATGTTCCTCGGCCAGGTATTCCAGCAGCAGCGGCCGGTGGTGCTCTTCGTAATAGGCTCCCTGGCTGGCAAGTTCCCTGGAAATTTCATTCGGCAGTCCTGATTGCGCCCAGATCTGGCTGTGCGGATGCGGGTTGGAACAACCCATCAATGCGCCCTTGTTTTCGAAGACCTGCACATAGCAAATGAAATCCTTCGCCCCCAGGTCGGCACTTGCGCGGGCCCAGGCGTCCAGCACATTCCCAATGGCCAGGATATCCAGCTCGGGCAGGGTCAGGTCATGCCGGGGCGAGAAACATACCACCCTGCACAGGCCGCGCTCGGGGCGGTATGCAAGCAAGGGGTGGGATGGAGTGGAATCCTGTTCCACCGCATCCGGCAACAGCGCGGCGAAATCGTTATCGAAAACGAACGTGCCGGTGTAGGAAGGGTTTTTCACCCCACCGGCGCGCTCATTCCCGGGGCAAAGATAACAGGCCGGATCATACTGCGGCAGGTTTTCAGGGGAGGCCTTTTCCATCTGGCCCAACCAGGGGCGCCGGGCGCGGTGAGGGGAGACAAGCACCCAGTCACGGGTGAGGGGATTGAAGCGACGGTGAGGGGTATCAATCATTTCAATCGTACTTCCGGAGAAATGCCTCGGCCTGCTCCACAAGTTCCCGGTTACCGACAAAGAAGGGAGTGCGCTGGTGCAGCGTTCGAGGGGTAATGTCGAGGATGTCCTGGGTGCCATCTGACCCGCGGCCTCCGGCCTGTTCGGCCAGGAAAGCCAACGGTATGGCCTCGTACATAAGGCGTAGTTTCCCATGCGGTTTTTTGGGATCCCGGGTATCGGCCGGATAATAAAACACCCCGCCTGCCAGGAGATTGCGGTGGAAATCCGCCACCAGGGAACCGACATAGCGGGCCGACAGGTCGGGAGAATCGGGCTTTCCTGCCTGTAAATAGTCCGTGTATTCGCGCACTCCCCTGCTCCAGTATTTCTCATTGCCCTGGTTGACGCTATAATATTGTGGGGATTCCGGGATGCGGATCGCCGGGTGCGATAAGAGGAATTCCCCCACGGCCGGGTCGAGCGTAAACCCATTCACACCCAGGCCGGTGCTGTAGACCAGCATCGTGCTCGTCCCGTAGAGCAAATAACCCGCCGCAACTACCTGCCGGCCCTTTTGCAGACAATCCTCCAGGCTGCCCCGCCCCTCGGTGATCTTACGATATACGCAGAAGATCGTCCCAAGGCAAATGTTATAATCGATATTGGACGAGCCATCCAGCGGGTCATAGAGCAGGACATATTTACCGGCTGGATATTTCTCGGGGATGGGGAGAACACCTGCATGTTCTTCTGAGGCCATTATCGCCACCCGGCCGGTATGGTCGTTCATGCGGAAGAAGGTCGAGTCTGCGAACTGGTCAAGCTTCTGGACCTGCTCACCCTGGACATTGGTCTCCCCGGTCCGGCCAAGGATCTCGGCCAGGCCGGCGCGATTGGTCTTGCTGGCAATGATCTTTCCGACCAGGGCGATATCATAGAGCAAGTGGGTCAGGGCGCCCGTCGCCTTTGGAAAAGAGCTTTGCTCATCGAGGATATGCCGTTCGATGGTAATAATCTGGCCATTCTTATCGGGATTTCCAAGCATCGCTGCCTCCTTGCTGATTAAAGGTCGTCGGTCGCATGTCGAGTATACGCCCATATTATAGCAATTAGAGAGTGAGGATAGTTGACCCTGTGGGAATTGCCGGAGTGAGGAAGTAACCGGCGGTGAATTGAAAATCTATTCATTTTGCCATCTTTTCCACATAATTTCTTCATATTCATGAGGTATCATTTAACCCAACATCATGAAACAGGAGATCGGAAATGAGTAAAAAACAAAAGACTTGGATTGCCACCGGTGTAGTAGTGATAATTATCATTGCGCTTGTGCTTGTCTTCGCGGGCATACGCGCCCAGGGCAACAGCAACGCCAGCACCGGCGGTACATCTGCTTACCAGACCACGACCGTCCAGCGCGGTACGCTTACCTCCACCGTGGAAGGCACGGGCTCCGTCAGGTCGAACCTGTCGGCAGTCATCAACTGGCTGAACAGCGGGCAGGTGGACCAGGTGAGCGCCCAGATCGGAAGCCAGGTTAAAGCAGGAGATGTTCTGGCCACCCTGGTGCAAGACTCCACACTGAGCGCTCTGCAAACCGCCCTGATCACCGCCCAGGAAAACCTGGCCGAGCTGACTTCCCCTGAGGCCATTGCAAATGCCAAACTGGCTGTCACCACGGCACAGACAAATGTGACCAATGCACAATTGGCATTGAACAACCAGCAGTACTGGCAAAACGAGGCACTGATCAAAAATTACTATGCCAGTTATGTCATCGCCAAGGATAACCTCGATAAAGCCCAGACGGCTTTCGATAATACGCATTCCCAGGGATATCTCAACAACGTCAACCAGGCCAATGCCTACCAGACGCTCTATAACGCCCAGGTCGCCTACAACAATGCCTTTTATTATTACAGCCTTTATTCGCAGCCGCCGACACAAAACCAGCAGGCGCAAGCCCAGGCGAACCTGGACCTGGCCAATGCCACGCTGAAAAACGCCCAGATCTACCTGGCAGCACTGACAGGTGGGACTGTGCCGCCAGACGCCACCGGGACTTCCTTGCTCCAATACGAGCAGGCCAAGCTGGCCGTGCAGACCGCCCAGGAAAACCTGGATGCGGCAACCCTCACCGCCCCATTTAACGGAACGATCACCCAGTCAAACGCAGTCCCCAATGCAGAGGTCACGGCGGGAACACAGGCCTTCCGGATCGATGACCTGTCCAACCTGCTGATCGATGTGCAAGTCGTCGAGGTGGATATCAATCATGTCCAGGTTGGCCAGTCCGCCACGATCACTTTCGATGCCATCCCCAATAAGACCTACACGGGCAAGGTCATCTCGACCGACCTGGCCGGTACCTCCACGCAGAGCGGCGTCAACTTCAATGTCACCGTACAGGTTACGGACGCAGATGCACAGGTCAAGCCAAGCATGTCGGCGAATGTCACGATAGTCACCAACAAAGTGGAAAATGCACTGCTGATTCCCAGCACATCCATCTTCACCGATTCCAGCGGCCAACAGTACGTCTACCTGGTCCAAAATGGCGCGACGGTCAAGGTACCGGTCACGGTCGGGGCAGTCTCGGATTCCACCACGCAGATCACCAACAGCACCCTGAAAGCCGGCGATACGATCGTGCTCAGCTTCGCGAACGCAAGCTCCAGCAGTGGGCTTGGATTCCGGCTGGGCGGGGGTGGCGGCGGCGCGGCCGCAGGCGGCCAGACCAGGCCAGCAACGACCCCATAGGCCAGGAGACTGAAATGGATGACATCGTTATCCGGGCAGAAGACCTGACAAAAGTCTATCACATGGGCGAAGTGGAGGTCCAGGCGTTGTGCGGCGTTTCCCTGGAGGTCAAACGCGGCGAGGTGGTGGCGATTACCGGTCCCTCCGGATCGGGGAAGTCCACCTTGATGAACATCCTCGGCTGTTTGGACAGGCCTACCAGCGGCGAATACATCCTGGACGGCGAACCGGTGGCTGGTCTGAACGACGACCAGCTCGCCAGCATCCGGAATCGCAAGATCGGCTTCGTGTTCCAGTCTTTCAATCTGTTGCAGCGGGTTTCGGCGCTTAATAATGTCGAACTGCCCCTGGGATATGCCAACCGGGCAGATGATGGTCGGGGCAGGGCCGAAGAGGTGCTACGGCAGGTCGGCCTGGAAAGCCGCATGAAGCACCGGCCTTCAGAACTCTCCGGCGGGGAGCAGCAGCGCGTGGCGGTAGCCCGGGCGCTAGTAAACGAACCGGCCATCCTGTTGGCCGATGAACCGACCGGCAACCTGGACTCCAAGGTGGGCCAGGAGATCATGGATCTATTGTTAAAGCTAAACCGTGATAGCAATACCACCCTGATCATCATCACCCATGACCCCAGGATTGCCGCCCAGGCCCAACGCACGATCAAGATCCGGGATGGCCTGGTCGAAAGGAATATCCAATGAAAATCAGACGAGTTCTTCTGGGAACTCTTTCCATCCTGGTGGGCAATAAATTGCGCAGCGGATTAACCATCCTGGGCATCGTGATCGGTGTGGCGGCAGTGATCGCCATGTTGTCGGTCGGGCAGGGCGCCCAGAATTCCATCACTTCTTCCATCAGTTCCATCGGTACCAACCTGCTATTCGTGTCTGCCGGGGCCTCAAACGCCAGATTCGGGGGCGCCGGGGGCGGGGGCGTCACAGCCGTAACCGTACGGAATATCCGACCGTTGACGACGTTGGATGCCCAGGCAATGCTGGATCCCTACCAGGCGCCGGATGTTCTGGCAGTTGCCCCGGTTTTGCAGGGCGGTAATATCTCCGCGGCCGCCAACGGGCAGACCACCACAACAACCATCTATGGCGTGACATCCAGTTACTTTTCCATGCGCGCTGAAGTAGTCTCGGAGGGCGCCATTTTCAGCGACCAGGAGGTGAACATCCACGCCCGCGTGGCCGTGATCGGCCCGGACCTGGCTACGACGCTTTTTGGCCAGACAACCGGCCTGGCGGGACAGTCGATCCGCATCAACGGCCAGACTTTTACGATCATCGGTGTCCTGCAATCGAAAGGTGGTACCGCCTTGGGGAGTTCCGATAACCAGGCCATCATCCCAATTACCACCGCCCGCGACCGCGTCATATCCCGCCCCGGCAATAATGTGGATACGATCTATGTCCAAGCCACCAATGCCAGTGCGGTTACGAATGCCAGCACGGAGATATCCGACATCATGCGTCTGCGCCACCACGTGGCAGTCGGCGCAGAAGATTTTTCCATATTTAATCAACAGGACCTGGCGAACACCGCCTCTTCGATCATCGGCGTGCTGACCATCTTCCTGGGAGGGGTCGCGGCCATCTCCCTGCTGGTCGGCGGGATCGGCATCATGAATATCATGCTGGTCTCGGTCACCGAACGGACGCGTGAAATCGGCCTGCGCAAAGCCGTGGGCGCCCGCAACCGGGATATCATGATCCAATTCCTGATAAAGTCTTTGTTCCTGAGCCTGCTGGGCGGGGTCATGGGAATTTTACTCGGCTGGCTGATCGCCCTTGTCATCGGACGGATCGCTTCAGCCAGCGGCACTTCCCTGACCCCGGCGGTCAGCCTGAATGCCATTCTCCTGGCCACGCTTTTCTCGGCTGCAGTAGGCCTGTTCTTTGGCATCTATCCGGCCCGGCGGGCGGCCTCGCTTGAGCCGGTGGAAGCATTGCGATACGAATAAAAACAAATCCCTTAACACAAAGGAAGACGAAGGTGGAAGAGAGTTCTTAAAAGCCTTAGTGTCCTTTGTGTCTGTCGTGTTTAAAATAATTCTTGGAGGTCGGTCATGACAATGGAAGCAAAACCACGCAAGGTAAGAATCCTCAATACCAAACTGCTGCCCATCGCGGCGCTGCTGCTGGTGGTGCTGGCCCTGCTGTTCCTGGCGGGGCCGCTCATCCGCCCGGTCCAGCGGACCGGCGTTTTCATCCCGCAGGGCAGCGGCCAGGTCGTCACGCAGAACGGCACCTCCGCAGGCGGCGCCGGCAATCAGTTCTTTGTCAGCGGTGGCACAGGCGGAACCGCGACAGGAGGCACGACCCCGCGGCGGGTCACCATTGGCGGCGGCGCGTTAGGCGGAAGGAGCGGAGTCCTGATTCTCTTCGTGCTGCTGTTGGCCGCGCTGGCCGCGGCGGTGGGCATGCTCTTCACCAAAAACTGGGGACGGGTGCTGGCCATCATCATGGGAATCTTGTATGCCCTGCTGGGGCTGATATCGCTGCTGCCGCTGCTCTTCATCCGCATCATCGGTACGCCCAACCCGGTCACCCTGGTGCTGGGCGCCATCCACCTGCTGCTGGCGATAGCGGTGATTGTGCTCGCTTCGATCCCGGCGAAGCAGGAAATGGTCCCAGTCCTACCGGCCACTCCACCGGCCGCCGATTCATGACATAAAACGGCCTGCCTGCACTATGTGCGGGCAGGCCGTTTTTTTGCATGTATCCTTCTCTATATACTCCGGTTATATCCCTACATTGCTGAGGCCTTCCAGCAGCCTGGAGAGCAAAAGCGTTAATGCCGGGTGGCTTACCTCGAAATGGTCAAGTCCTTCTTCCAGGCGTCGAATGGTAGATGGATGAACCGGCCCGACATTCCCTTCGGTCCGGCCAAGCAGCTCACGAATGTCCAATTCGAGATGGCTCAGCAATTCCTGGTCTTTTTCGTCAACGGTGTGGGTGTTCTTGATTTCAGCATGCAGTTGTTCGATCAGCTTACGCAACTCCAGGTCGTCCATGGGGAAGCACCTCCTTCGGAAGATGGTTCTATTCCATCCATTTTACACCCGTATTCCCGGAGAGATGCCACAGATTTTGGAGCCCATCCACAAGCCGGTCGACTTACCGGATAGCATCCTGGCCGGATGTATAATCCAATTGCCTGGGTCAGGAGATTGCTCATAAAAAGAGGTTAACTGATGAATCATCGTCCCGTTACAGTCTGGCTGCTCATCGTTCTCCAATTCTTGTTGGGGTTTGGCGCGTTCGTCAGCGGCGGCTTGCTCGTGGCCGTCCCGGACGGATCGCTCATGCACATGCCGCTCAGCATGTTGCAATATTCCCCGTTTTCCAATTTCCTGATCCCGGGGATAATCCTGACCACCCTGTTGGGCATCTATCCTCTGGCGGTTTCCTACAGTCTCTGGCGGAAACCAACCTGGCGCTGGCCGGATGGCATCAACCCGTTTAAACACATGCACTGGAGTTGGGCTGCTTCGCTGGCGGCCGGATTCATCCTGCTGATGTGGATCGTGGTCGAGGCGCTGATGCTCCAGGCGGTTGCTTTTCTACATATTTTATATTTTATTTGGGCGTGGGTGCTGATCCTGTTGACCCTGATCCCAGGCGTGCGCCGGCACTATGCGCGCTAAACGCGCTTGCGTACCCGCTTCGAGCTTGTTTTTGCAAAATTTCTGAAAGGAAAATAATGACGAGCAAAATCCTCGTAACCTACGCCACCTGCACCGGTTCCACCGCTGGCGTGGCTGAAGCGATCGGCAAATCCCTGCTCGAAGGCGGCGCGCTGGTGGATGTGCTGCCCATGCAGGAGGTCAAAGACCTGTCTCACTACCAGGCAGTGGCGGCCGGCAGTGCCATCCAGAACAAACAATGGCTGCCGGAGGCCATGCAATTCGTGCAGGCGCATCGATCAGAGTTGATGGGCAAGCCTTTCGCGGCTTTCCTAGTGTGCATGACCCTTGCCATGCGTAACGGAGAGACCTATCGCCCGTTCGTAGCCGAATTCATGGCACCTGTACGTGCGCTGGTAAAGCCGGTGAGCGAGGGGCTATTTGCCGGGGCACTGGACATCCACAAAGTACCGTCGGCCGGCGACCGCCTGAAATTCCGGTTGAGCGTCCTCTTCGGTGTCTGGTCGGAAGGCGATCACCGTGACTGGAACGCCATCCGGGCTTGGGCCGAAAGCCTGCGGCCGCACTTGATCGGGTAGGTTTGCAGAAAAAATGGTACAAAAAATCCGCCGTGAAAGGCGGATTTGCATTGCGGGCGGAAACTACCAATTATTCCGCACAGGAAACCTTGACAGGGGGGAAACTCGCGGATAAAATGCTTCCGTTTTGGAAGTATTTCTTTTTAAAAATATACCAGGTTGAAAATTTATGGCCACTATCTCCCATCCACCCACTTCTCCCGAGGTCGTAAAGTTGCTGCAGCGGATCGTCCGCCTGCGAAGCCGCTTCAAAGTGGTCGCGCCGGAAAATTTCGCCGCGCTGAAAAAACAGATTCACGAATCGAAACCTATCCGGCAAGGAGGTCCGGGATCGAGGATGCCGGCCTGTTCTATAACGCCGGCTCCGTTTCTCCCGCTACGAAGGGCCGATCAGCATGGGCGAGCTCAGCCGCGACCTGGAAGTCCCGCTCAGCACAGCCACACGCACCATGGACTGGCTGGTCAATAACGGCTATGCCCAGCGCCTGCCCGATCCAAAAGATCGCCGGGTTGTCCGGGTGGAACTGACCGGGAAGGGTAAAGAAACCTTCCAGGCCATCAGCACTTTCATGCTGGCACGGGTCGAACAGGCCATGAGCCTGCTGAACGACGGCCGAGCGGAAGACTTTCATATCCCTTTTGAATAAAGTCTTGGATGCCTTCGAAGAAGCAAACTGAACCACCCAGTCAGCCATCCCGGTATAAAAATATGAGCCGAACAAAACCATTCTTTAGAACTATCCGACCAGGAGTTAGACCATGAGACGTTTTCGAGCACTGATCAAGAAGGAAATTCTCCACATGGTGCGCGACCCGCGCACCCTGATCTTCATCTTCATCATGCCGGTCCTGCAGTTGCTTTTGCTGGGCTATGCCAACAACACAGATATTAAAAATGTGCCCACGGTTATTTTTGACCAGAGCAACAGCCAGGCCAGCCGGGCCCTGCTGGATGCTTTCAAGGTAGACCGGATATTTTTCGTTCGATTACGTTGCCTCCACGGATGCCGAAGTCAATGACCTGATCGGGCCGGCAAGGTCAAAGTGGGCATCATCATTCCCCCCGATTACACCACCAACCTGCTTTCCGGGAATCCGGCACAGGTATCCGTCCTGATCGATGGTTCGGACCCGACCACGGCCAGCGCAGTGCTTTCCGCCGCCACCCTCGCCGGCCAGGCGCATGGCACCAGCCTGGAGATCCAGCAACTTGGCGCTGGCAGGGGTACAGCGGTCTGGGGGTCTCGCCGGTGGATGTGCGCACCCGTGTGCTTTACAACCCGGACCTGCTCGGCGCTTACAACCTCGTCCCCGGCTTGATCGCCATGATCCTGTTCCAGACCGCCACCAGCCTGACCGCCCTTTCCATCGTAAGGGAACGCGAACGCGGCACGATCGAACAGTTGATCGTGACCCCCATCCGCAACTGGGAGTTGATCCTGGCAAAGATCATCCCCTATATCCTGGTCTCTTTCCTGGATATGCTCCTGATCCTGCTGATCGGCACGTTGTGGTTCGACGTTCCGATCCGCGGCAGCCTGTGGCTCCTGTTTGCCATGACCGGTCTCTACCTGCTGCCCACCCTGGGGCTCGGGCTGCTGATCTCCACCTTCGCCCGCACCCAGCAGCAGGCCCAGTTGATGACCATGCCGATCCTGCTGCCGGCCATGATGCTCTCCGGCTTTATCTTCCCGGTTGCCTCGCTGCCGGTCTTTCTGCAGCTTGTCGGTGAAATATTCCCCTTACCTATTTCATATATATGCTGCGCAGTATTGTCATCAAAGGGGTTGGCATCGCAGATGATCATGCCCCAGATCATTGCTTTGGCCGTTTTTGCCGTTGTCTTGCTGGGGGCAGCTGCCCTGCGCTTCAGTAAGAAACTTGATTAAGTACCATCCCAATTAATTGAAAAATAGATTAACAGTTTTGGTTGAATAAGAAAGGAAATGCTTAATGAAACGAATCAGAAGATTTATTTTCCCGGTCATTTTGATCCTGGCGGTGGTCGCGGCGCTCTGGTATTACTGGGTGCGCCCGGCCGGTTCCCTGGCGACTGCCTGGAACTCCCTGATCAATCCCGCCCGCGGCAAATTCCACCGCCCTGACCGCTTCCGGCACCGTGGAAACGACCGAGATCAATGTTGCCCCTGAAGTAGCCGGAAAGATCCTGGCCGTGGATGTCAAGGAAGGCGACACCGTTCATGTCGGTGATGTGCTGGTCCACTTCGACGACACCATTCTCAAGGATCAGCGCGCCATTGCCGCCACCAACCTGGAAACGGCGAAAATAGCCCTGGCGCAACTGACCTCGCCGGCAACCATTGCCAATGTCCAAAAAGCCATTGCCCAGGATAAACAGGACATCGACAATGCCCAGCAGGCCTACGACAACCAGAAATATTTCACGACCAATCAAAGACGCCGTTCAGAACGCCCATGCGAGCCTGGTCCTGGCCCAGAAAGCCCTGGAGGATGCCCAGAATGATTACAACAAAGTCAATGGCAACCCGGATAACAATACGGACAAGGCAGCCGCATATCAGAAACTGTATGCGGCGCAGACGGCTTATAACACTGCCAATTATAATTACAATCTATGGCTCGGAAAAGTCGATTCGCAACAGCTCGACATAAAGGCGGGTACCCTGGCCGTGGCCAAAGCCAAGCTGCCGGAGGACCAGGCTTTGCTGGATGTGCTGAATGGAGGCCCGATCCCCGACAATGCCACCGGAGCAGGGATCGTACAACTGCAGCAGGCCAGGATCGCCGTTCAATTGGCGCAGGCCAACCTGGACCTGCTGGATGACGAAATCGCGAAGACAACCGTCACCGCGCCGGTGGATGGCGTGGTGATGACCCGCAATGCCGAGCCCGGCAGCGTGGTCAACGCCGGGGCCGCCCTGCTCACCCTCGGCCGCCTGGACGAATTGACCATCACGGTCTATGTGCCCGAGGATCGCATCGGTGAAGTCAGCCTCGGCCAGACCGCCAATGTAAGCGTGGATTCCTTCCCGGGTGTCGTTTTCAAGGCCGCCGTAACCTACATTTCCGACCAGGCGGAGTTCACCCCCCGCAATGTCGAGACGGTCTCGGGCCGCAAGAACACCGTTTTTGCCGTCAAACTCAGCCTGAACTGACACCAGCGGAAAATTGAAACCCGGCATGCCCGCCGATGTTACCTTCCTGGCGAAATGACCATGGAACCAGAAATCCTGCTCGAAACCAAAGACCTGGTCAAGAACGTTCGGCGAGACTGCATGCCGTCGACGGGTTGAACCTGGAGGTGCGGGCAGGCGAAATGGTCGGCCTGGTCGGGCCGGATGGGGCCGGCAAGACCACCGCCATCCGCCTGATGGTCGGCGCGCTCGAGCCCACCAGCGGCCTGATCCGCGTCGCCGGTTACGAGCTGCCCGCCCAGGTGGAAAAAGCCCGCGAGGACCTGGGCTACCTGGCGCAGCGTTTCAGCCTGTACGGCGACCTGACGGTCCGGGAAAACCTGGATTTTTTCGGCGAGGTCTTCGATGTCCCGAATGCCGAACGCAAGCAGCGTTCGGAGGAGTTGCTGCGTTTTGCCGGGCTGGAGGAATTTGCCAACCGCCCGGCGGCGGCCCTTTCGGGAGGCATGCAGAAAAAACTGGGGCTGGCAACCGCCCTTGTCCATCGTCCGAAGGTTCTGCTTCTGGATGAACCGACCGGAGGGGTCGACCCGGTTGCCCGGCAGGAATTCTGGCATCTGTTGATCGGCCTGCTGCGGGCCGGCTCGGCGGTGCTGGTGAGCACCCCCTACATGGACGAAGCCATGCGCTTCAACCGGGTCATCTTCATGAACCACGGCCGCGCCCTGACGCAGGGTGCGCCGCGTGACCTGATGAACGGCCTGGCCGGCCGGATCCTGGAGCTGGCCACGGAGCAGAGCATGGCTGCCCGCAAGATCGCCAGCGAAGACCCGGATGTGGAGGATGTGCACACCTTTGGCGAGTACCTGCACCTGCGTGTGCGCTGCCGCCGAGGGCCCGCTGGCAGCGCCTGCCCGAACGCCTGGCAGCCGCGGGTGTCCCTCTTACCCATCTTATCCCCGTATCCCCTTCCCTGGAGGATGTCTTCATCCAACTTCTGGAGATGGAAGAAAAAAACAATGGCAAATGAAACCCCCTCCCTGGAAGTACTGGGATTGACCAAATGCTTCGGCCAGTTTCACCGCGGTTGACCATGTTTCCTTTACGGTTCAGCCGGGCGAAGTGATCGGCTACCTCGGCCCGAACGGCAGCGGCAAGACCACCACCATCCGCATGTTATGCGGCCTGCTGACGCCCACCGAAGGGACGGCCAGGATCCTGGGCATGGACGTGATGAAGAACGCCGAAGCCATCAAGCCGCACATCGGCTACATGTCACAGAAATTCTCGCTCTACGATGAGTTGACCGTGCTGGAAAACCTGCAATTCTATGCCGGGGTCTACGAAATTCCCCGGGCGACGGAAAAAGCGCGCATCCAGGAAATCCTGCACATCGCCGGGCTGGAAGGCCGCGCCCGGACGATGACGGGCAGCCTGTCGGGCGGCTGGCGCCAGCGCCTGGCCCTGGGCTGCGCCATGCTGCACCGCCCGCCGCTGCTGTTCCTGGATGAGCCCACCAGCGGCGTGGACCCGGTGGCCCGGCGCGAGTTCTGGGACCTCATCTACCAGTTTGCCTCCGAGGGCACCACCGTCTTCATCACCACGCATTACATGGATGAAGCCGAGCACTGCAGCCGGGTGGGGTTCATGTACCGCAGCAAGCTGCTGGCCTTCGATTCGCCGCGTGCGCTTAAATCCACCTACCTGTCGGGGGCCGCCTGGGACCTGGCTGCCAGCCCGCTCCTGGAAGCCGTCGAATGCCTGAGCGGGATGGAAGGGGTGGCGCAGGCCAGCCTGCACGGGGATCGCGCCCACGTGATCGTTGACCCGCAGCATTGGACTGCGGACAGCCTGACCACCGCGCTGTCCAAGAAAAATATCACCGTCCAGTCCGTCGAAACGGTCGAGTCGACGCTGGAGGATGTATTTACCCTGCTGGCGCATCGCGGCAAGGCCTCCCTGGTGGACCGCTGAGAGTGAATAAAAGGAACAATATTATGAAAATAAATCGAAAACTTGGAGTCTGGATTGGGGTCATTCTGGCTATCGCCGTGATTGGGGCGGCCGGCTGGTATTATCTGGTACGCCCATCCGGTTCTCTGTCTGCAGGCCTGACGACTGCCTGGAATTCCCTGGTCAATCCGGCGGCGACTGTTCCGTCAGGAGCCCTGAATGCTTCGGGTACCGTGGAAACGACCGTTCTATCCATTGCGCCCGAGTTGCCGGGGAAGGTCCTCGAAGTGGACTTCCAGGAAGGCGACGTGGTCAAAGCCGGCACTGTGCTTGTTCATCTTGACGATAGCACGCTCAAAATCCAGCAGACCATTGCGGCTGCCAACCTGGAAACGGCCAAATTATCCCTGCAGAAACTGGCCTCGCCGATGGTAATTGCCAACCTGCAAGAAACCATTGCCCAGGATAAACAGGCGATTGACGATGCCCAGCAGGCACTGGATATTGAGAAATACTTCACGAACAACACCGATGCCATTCAGAACGCCCAGTGCGAACCTGTTCCTGGCCCAGGATAGCCCTGAACAAAGCCCAGACTGCTTACGACAAAGTCAAATACAACAACTACCTGGATGCCAGCGCCAAGGCGGCGGCCTACCAGAAAGTATACACAGTACAAGCTGGCTTATGACAATGCCCTGGCTGTATTATAATCTATGGACCGGAGTACCCAACCAGGAACAGGTCGATCTTAAGACGGCCACCCTGGCGCTGGCCAATGCCAGGCTGGCAGAGGACCAGACCTTCCTGGATGCACTGAACGGAGGTCCGATCCCCGCCAATGCCACCGGGGCAGGGATCGCACAACTGCAGCAGGCCAGGATCAACGTCCAGGCGGCCCAGGCCAACCTCGACCTGCTGAATGACCAGATCGGGAAAATGACCATTACTGCGCCGGTGGACGGCGTGGTGATGACACGCAGCGTCGACCCTGGCAATGTGGTTAATCCCGGGACCGAACTGCTCTCCCTGGCCCGCTTGAACGATTTGACCATTACCGTCTACATACCTGAGGATAGTTATGGGAAGATCAAACTGGGACAGACAGCCACTGTTACCGTTGATTCTTTCCCCGGTGAGACGTTCACATGCCACGGTTGTCTACATATCCAAACAGCCAGAATTCCTTCCTCGCACCACGCAGACTGTATCAGCCAGCAAATCGACCGTCTACGCCATCCAGCTTCAACTGAATGATGCCACTGGAAAGATCAAATCCGGCATGCCCGCAGACGTGTCCTTTGTCCTCAAATGATCATGACGATTGTCTTTCCCGCCAGCCCGGGAATACCGGACAAACTGAGTTCCAGGTCTAACCTCCTTTTTAATAGTTGCATTGGTATAATGGGCGATTGAATTTCAAAATTTCGACTTTTCTGGAGAACGAATGGAAAAGAAACCTGATATCTCGAAGGGGCGCCTCGCCTATAAATGGATCGTCCTCTCCAACACCACCCTGGGAATCTTCATGGCGATGCTCGATGGCAGCATCGTCGAGATCTCACTGCCGGCCATCTTCCACGGCATTGGGGTCAATCCCCTGGCACCCGGAGAAACAGACTACCTGCTCTGGACTCTGATGGGTTATCTGGTCGTCACTGCAACCCTCCTGGTTACCTTTGGCCGCATCTCCGATATGTTCGGCCGGGTGCGCCTCTACAACCTCGGCTTTGCCATCTTTGCGGTAGGCTCGATCCTGCTCTACCTGGTGCACGGCACCGGGAATGGCGCCGCCATGCAGATCATCATCTTCCGGCTGGTCCAGGCGGTCGGAGGCGCTTTCCTGATGGCCAATTCCACTGCCATCCTGACAGACGCCTTCCCGCCCAACCAGCGCGGCCTGGCCATGGGTATCAACATGATTGCCGGCACAACCGGCACGTTCATTGGCCTGCTGGCGGGTGGAATCCTGGCAGCCATCAACTGGCGCTATGTATTCCTCGTCAGCGTTCCATTTTCCGTCGGCGGCACCATCTGGGCTTACCTGGCCCTGCACGAGACGGCCACGATCCGTAAACACCAGCATCTCGACATTCCCGGCAATATCCTCTTCGCCCTCGGCCTGACCGCCCTGCTGGTCGGCACGACCTATGGGATCCAGCCATACGGGAACTCGCCCATGGGTTGGGGGAGTCCCTTTGTGCTCGCATGTCTGATCGGCGGAGCGCTGGCGCTCGTGGCGTTCATCTTTGTCGAGCAGCACGTGCCGGAGCCCATGTTCCGGCTCGAGTTGTTCAAGATCAGGATGTTCAGCGCGGGCAATATTGCCGGTTTCCTGGCGTCCCTGGCACGCGGCGGCCTGAACCTGATGATCATCATCTGGCTGCAGGGCATCTGGCTGCCCCTGCATGGCTATTCCTTCGAGGATACGCCGCTCTGGGCCGGCATCTACATGCTGCCGCTGACGATCGGCTTCCTGCTCATGGGGCCCCTCAGCGGCTACCTTTCCGACCGCTATGGCGCCCGCACCTTCTCCACCGCCGGGATGCTGGTCACGGCGGCCGGCTTCGGCGGGCTGTTGCTGGTACCGACCAACTTCGTCTTATCCGGCGTTCGCCCTGGCCATCCTGGTCATCGGCATGGGCATGGGGATGTTCGTCTCCCCCAATACCACTGCCATCATGAACTCGGTCCCGGCCGAACACCGCGGCGCTTCGTCGGGGATGCGCGCCACCTTCCAGAATACGGCCAACACGATCAGCATCACCTGGATCTTTACCATGGTCACCATCGGACTGGCTGCCCACCTGCCAACCGCCTTGTTCCAGGGGCTGACCCAGGCCGGCATTCCGAGCAATGTTGCCACCCAGGTGGCAAACCTGCCCCCGACCGGCGCCTTGTTCGCGGCTTTCCTCGGCTACAACCCGATGAAGACCCTTTTGCCGGCGGCCGCGCTGCAACAGCCTGCCGGCGGCTTCGCAAGCCCTGCTGCTCGGCAAGACTTTCTTCCCCAACTTGATCTCGGCGCCTTTTGACGACGGCCTGCGCATCGCCTTTTCGATCTCGGTGGCGCTGGCAGTGATTGCAGCACTGGCTTCCCTGCTGCGCGGCAAACGGTATATCTACGAACAGGAGAACCAGCCCCAGCCCGAGCCGACCCAACTGGCCGTCCCTGCCACCGTGGAGGAAACTGACGGGGATTAAGAAACCGGCGCAACATCAATACCTTCGCCAAAATTCGTAGTAACGACTTAAGTCGTTACTACCCCGCTACATGTTTGGCTTGAGCTTTGAAAACCACCCTATCCGGTGTTCCCAAACTGGTTTCCAAAATTGGCGAAGGTATTATTCCGTCCAGAAGGCTTTATTGCGGGGGTAAACTGCGCAGAAAATCAATCGCCTGCTGCACCGTGGCGATCTTGACCACCTGGATACTTTTTGCGACCGAGACGGCATCGGCATAATTATCCACCGGGCAGAGGAAATACGTGGCTCCGACCGCCTCGGCGGCAAAGACCTTCTGCTTTACCCCGCCGATGGGGCCCACGCTGCCGTCCAGGTTGATCGTGCCTGTACCGGCGATGCGGCGCCCACCGGTCAGGTCCTGCGAAATGAGCGAGTTATAGACGGCCAGGGTGAAGATCAAGCCGGCCGAGGGCCCGCCGCTGATCTTGTTGGTCTCGATCGAGACCGGGAAAGGCGGGTTGTAATCAAAACCGGCCGGTTCGATCTGGATGCCCAGCTTGGGCGTATCGCTGGGAGCGGCCGGAGGCATCAAGGGGATATCCAGGCTGATCTGCGCCCCGCCGCGCTTTACCAGCAGGTGCACCGGTGCCTGGGGAGGCTGCGCCTTGATCCCGGCGATCAGGTCGTCGGTGGTCCGGATCGGACTCCCGTTCAGCCCGATGATGATATCTCCGCTTTGGAGCAGGCCGTTGGCATGGCTGCCCGGCAGGATGGCATCCACCTGCACCCCTTTCCCAACGATGGCCGTGGTGTAACCGGCCAGTCGCAAGCCGACCGCAATGGCAGTGGTCTCGGAGTTGTCCAGCATCTGGTAATCCTGCCGGGCCTGCTGCTGGGGGGTGGTGTTCTTGGGAGTGACCAATTCAGGGGGGACGATCTGGAAGGCCGGATCGACCTTTCCCCAGACCCACTCCCCGGCGGTGATGGGCGCCTGGGAGATGACCGTGACCAGGAAGAACTGGCCGTTGAAGGAATGGCGATATTGGCGCGGGCAGCTTGACCATCGGCCCCACGGACAGCGCCACGCCGGGGGCATCCAGGCCATTGTTGGTCATTAACAGGCCGGAGGCGGCTGCCAGCATGACCAGGCAGAGCAGCCCGGCTCCCAGGATGTGCAGGATCCGGAGGGAACAGGAGCGCCGGCCCGGATCAAGCGCTTCCGCCCCGGCCGCCTTTTCCACAGCCGGGCAGCAAGCGCAGCCCATCCAGGATCAGGAGCACGAACAGGAAGGTGACCAGGCCGGTCTCCCAACTGAAGCGGGCATTCTGGAGGATCAGGAAAATGCCCCAGCCGCCCAGCGCGACCGCCAGGACCAGGCCCGGCAGCCGGCGCCGGCGGGTGGCGATCCCCGGGGCCGGGGTCAGGCCGCGCAGGGCCACTTTGAAAATGCGGCCCCCATCCAGCGGGAAAGCCGGGATCAAATTGATGAGGAACAACCAGGCATTGAAGCCGCACAGGAAAAGCGCGATCAGGTTGACGGCATTGTCGGCCTGGGTGGTCCAGACCAGGATACGCCAGGCCGGCCAGCAGGAGGTTGGCCAGCGGGCCGGCGCTCGCCGACAGGAGCTCCCGGCCGCTAGACGCTGCCGCGGGCCAGCCCTGGGAGGCGTCGCCGAAGACCAGGATGGTCATGCGCGCGGGCAGATCCTTGCCTGCCAGCCAAGCCGCCGCCCAGTGCGCCAGGACGTGGCAAACCAGGGACACACCCGCCAGGAGCAGGATGGACACGCTCACCACCCAGGCGGCAGACCGGCCCAGGGTGCCTCCCAGCAGCGGCAGGTAATAGTCCAGGATGCCCCAGACGGCCGCCGGAAGGACGATCAGCCAGCTAAAGCCGAAACGGAGACGCGGCCAGCGCCCCGGTTTGGGAATTGCATTGAGGTTGGGATGGGTACTTTGCATGGTGGCACCATGAAATTCAGTAAATGGCATCGAATGCCCGAATAATATCCCATCAAGATGAGAAAATAATTAGCCTGCCCGGCAGGAGCGGTAACACTGCCATTAAACGTCGTTAGTTTATTATCCGCTAATCTTCACAAATTTTCGCTAATCTTGGGCCGTTTTCTTTTTGATTAGTGCAGACGTGTACCACGAAGTGGCATTAGCGTAAATTCGCGGATAAATCTTACCCATCCAAGAGACTCCACAGTTTGCTGAGGTGATACCGCAGGGACCGGCGAGGGCTCCCCCAAAGGAACCCTAATCGTATTAGGGCAGGCGGGGGCGCCCGGAAGAACCGGGTGCAAGCAAGCAAACCCCGTTTTTTGGGGTTCCGCGCGATCGTTATCCCGAAACAACGAACAAAAACAGGAAAAAGAAGGTAATCAGGTAAAAAGGTAATAAGGGATCAGGGAAAGCTCATTTAAAAGCAGGTTTTGGGCGGTTTTTTGGGTTTTCGTGCAGGGGGGAGAGGCGTTTGGGTGGTCGGGAGGGCTGGAGGGCCTGATTCGGGTGGAATTGATCCTCCGGAATCCGGGCAAAAAATAATGGAATTTAGCATTTTTGGGCAAAAAAGTGGGTTGCTTTTGGGGTTTCGAGGAGCAAGACAAGCGTTGTGCGTAGCTTTTTTTATGGTCGGCCTGCTTCCCGGATGAGACCCGGCCGCAGGCGTACCTGCTGCTGGCGAGACGCTTTGGGCGCAGCGCCGATGAGGCAGCATTCCTGACCCTGGCGGAGAGGCTGGGCGAAAGCCTTGTCATCGGCGATGAACGCCTGTATAACGCCGTTCATCCCAAGCTGGATTGGGTGGTATGGATTGGGGATTACACGCAGATATAACGGGCACCGTTTTAGAAAACCACTGCACGGATTGACCTGGTATTCCCCGTATCTCACCATGCCATTGTTTGGGTTAGCTGCCTGCCTCAGCCAGCCAGGGGAATTCTTTTACACTATCTCACTAAAGTTGGGGATATTTCCATCACGACTCATTCGTGATAGGTGGCACCTTGGGCGCGATTGTTTTGGACGGCTAATTTGCAATTGATTTTTTTGAAAAGCGCTGTAGGATACGGGAAGAAGGAACATTAGCAAGAGAGACAAGCTTGTTTGCTAAAGCCACTGGGAGAAGAGCATTATCATACATATCGCACTTAAGTTTCTCAATATTTGTAAGTGCGACTTGCAGGTTGCGGAAGTCAGATGCTTTAGGGTTAGGATTAATGTCATTGGTAGGTAGAGAAATAACATGCATACCACCTTGAGATGTTTTAAATATTAGCTTGTTACTGTAGTTCGTTGTACGACCATATGGATTAACGGGATCAGCCTTACCGGGAAGTATATACTTGTAGATATATTCGTTATTTAAAAGTAGAATAGTTGCGGGTGATAGTTTCTCTCGAATTTCATCAGCATGTTCGACAAAGGGACCGCTTTTTTCTAATCCGCTTAAATATAATTCATGACTCTTGAAGAGAAACCTGACGAGTTCCCGCATAGGTTTATGCATATTTGCTGTTTGACCGAAAAAGGCCAAGGGACCATCTTTGACAAAAAAGGTTTCTTTTAAGAGCTGGGGCTTTAGCTTGAGTATTAGACGGATGATATGAACTAATAGTAATTGTTCGAGAGTAGTAGTTACATAACCCAGGATGCCGCCTGCTCCAAGTTCATTATCAATTGCTTCATGAAGCCGGAAGACATCAGTTAGATAAATCTCACCCTTGCACGAGGGGCAAACGAAGGTATAGGATTTTGATATTTGAGAACGAGAGAGAGGAATGCTAACTTGGCGACATTGTGGACAGCTACCCAAAATCCACGTATTAATAGCCTCATCATATTCTTGAAAAATGAACCAGCGAAGTGTCTCGATCAGGTATTCATCTTCACCCATGTTTTGGCAAAAAAAGTCATAAAGGGCGCGACGTACTGAATTCGTGAGGGTATCTTGGCTCTTTAGATTTACATTACGGATCGGGAGAGTGAGTTTAAAGCGCTGTATCTCCTTCAATTTTGACATATCAGCAGGATCAATAAATGTTTGGCTACCTAGGGATTCTAGGTCGCTCAAACTAAACACCAAGGCGCCGAATTGGAAATAGCAGATAGTCGCGGAAGGGAACTCGGTTCGAACTGGAATTTCCTCATATCCACCATCAATTGCAATGATATGCATAATTGGGTTGCTCGTAGCAGGTTGAAAGGAAAATTTTTGATCCTCACCAATAATGACATCCTCCGCTTTCTTAGGAATTATGCATTGATCTAGGAAGCTTTGAACAGCAGTATCTTTGATAATGTGAATATGAGACGTCTTACTTGCATATTCAATTGGACGACGACCTTGACGACTTGAATAAGCCATATTACTCCTCGGAGTTGGCTGGGAAACGATCAATCTGAACAGGAACGACAAAAGGATTTGAATATGTCTTCATTCTGACAAACCCTTTATCGATACTAGCTGAAAAACGTACTAGAGAAGCCGTGAAATCGCCGAAGTCATAGTACTTCTTAATCTCCTTAGTCTCATCTTCGTTGTTCAGGTGGGCGATGAACCAATTCTGAGTGTTCTTCAAAATGTTAGAGCTAATGGAACTGACCTCCTGTGTTGCATAAATAAGGCCGAGGTTAAGCTTGGCCCCTTCTTTAGCAAGTCGGTTATAAATCTGACTAAGATCCTTATCATCTTTCTTCGGAAAGAGGTTGTGGGCTTCTTCAAAATAGAACTGGATGAAGTTGTTAGACTTCGTTGCTATGAAATTGCTCATTGCATCGGCAAATATTTGTTGGCAGATTCGCTTAGAATACAAGGCTTGAATTTCCGGATCCCCTTGGGAAAGGTCGATGATGATAATATTGCCCAAACGAAGATTTTCAACGATCTCTTGTTCGAAAGGTTTGGCAACAGTATCGGTATGTAGGTTTATGATATCTCGCAACTTTAGATATCCGTTTATTGATACATTACCGCCGGATTTAGATTTGCGGGTAAGCATAACTAATAAAGATTTAAGATCTTCATCGGCCCATTCATGTCCTTTTTCTTTACGATATTTCTGAAAGAAATTGTCGCTCTCATAAATATCCCAGATAGTGGTGAACCAATTGGCAGCCTGTTCGAATGTAATACCCTTGGAAGGATCTAGGCTACCATCTGCTACGACTTTTTTATTAAGCTCATCGTTCCCCTCAAACTTAACCTTTAATTTTTCTGGTACTCGAAAACCAGCTCGATATAAACAGCAAAGGTAAGCGGCAACCTTTCGCTCATAACGATTTTTTGCAGAGAAATCTTTTTTATCTTCAGGTTCTGAGAGGTCAATAGCAAGGAAGCCCTTGACATAGTCAGCAGTTTCCAAAGACATGAAGCTGCGAACAAGTTCAAAACCAGAAATAACATCTTTATAGAAATTAACCTTCATAACCTTAAAGCCTGGTTTTTGAAGAACGCTGTAACGAGTTACCTGATCTTTAAACATTTCGAAGATTGCTGTGCCTGCGTCTTGTAAATTCGCGTTAGCATATTCACCATTAATATCGAAAATGATCTGTCCAACTGGGAACTTGGGAATGCCATCAGAAGCGAAGGGCTCAAGCAATTCTTCTGGACTAAGCGAGGAAGCTTTTGTCAGTAGGTGCGGAGCTTTTGAACTCATTTGAACTGTAGCTTGGATTATCTTTTTTACGGTATTGGATTTACCGGTACGAGTCATACCAAATAAGGCAGTACGTTTACCTAAGAAGTCTCTTGGGCTTACATAAACAGGGATAATATTTTCTTGCTCTTGGAAACGTCGACTAGAAGAGTAACGGACCCTTCCAATCATAATATCAGTAGGGGTACCAACAATACCGCCTTCCCGAAAGTTGGCAATAAGTTCTAGAACTTCAGGATTAGGTTTTATGATGATGTAATTATGCGCCGAATAGAAGTTTTCAACGTCAGCGCCGAAACATGTTTTATCCAGTTTGTTGCAATAGAAAGTACCAAGGATTCGGCATTGTATGCCAGAAAAACCGAATTCATAACGTGTAAACGTATCTAATTGGCTGGTTTTTCCACTAGTCTTGATATTATCTTTATAATATTCAACCATTGAGCTTATAACATCATTATCTGTTGGTAGCTTGGTTGGTCCAAGTACGCGCAGCAATAGAGCCTCTTTTACTGCATCTTCGTTCTCATAATAAGCAAGGAGAAATGAACCTTGGGGTATTCCTTTTGCCTTTAATTTCCAAGAATTGGCGACCAGTAAATTAGCATAGTCATAATCTAAGGAAAAGGGACGGCCAACAAATAATCCAGTAGTTAAGTCGCCTGATTTACTGTCGTGAGCAAATAAATCAACAGAAGCAATTTTTTGCATAACATTTGTAAGAGTCATAATTCCACTCCTTTATTAGGATATTCCTTGAGTAGAGGATCTTCAAAGCGTATTTGTGCTTGCTGTAAATAATCCTCTTTAATTTCTATGGATACCCATTGACGTCTTAGACATTCGGCCACATACCCAGTCGTGTTCGTCCCCGCAAAAGGGTCAAGAACAATATCGCCAGGATCAGTAAGAAACTGAATAAAAAAGGCCGCAAGACCTTCTGGCATACGAGCAGGGTGGAGGGTGATTCCTAAATTTCGGCATTTTTTATGAAAGAAATCGTTTGAGTTGGTATTAGAAAAACTGAACGCATTCGGTAGTCGGACTTGCCTCTTTTCATCCATTGGCTCTTGTTCAAAAAGATTTTGGGCAATACTTCCATTATTGTCTTTTAAAAAGCTGGTTGTACCAATTTGGTGTTCAGAAGGCCGTTTACCTGAGTTATAGCTCTGTCTTTTAAGAAGATTCTCATACTTTTGCTATAAGGGCGAAGAACTTTTGAGTTATCTGCTTTAGGAAAATCAGTTTTAGCCATCCACCAAACATGAGTATAAGAATCAGTGGTACGAATTCGATTAATGGTCACCCATTCTGCGGGTGATGGTAATCGAGATGGATTGTAGCAAATAAACTGTTGACACAAGCGAAATCCAGCGCTTGGATGATTTACAAACTCTATAAGAGATTCTAAATGGAGCAGAGATTGTACTGGTCGCTCTGGAACCCAAGCGTTTCCAAGTTCAATAACTACTGAACCATTTTCAGTGAGAAGCTTAGAAAAAATTGGGGCCAAACCGGCAAACCACTTTTTATATTTATCTCCCGAAAGATTGCCATAGCTTTTTTTACTATTAAGAGGAAAAGGAGGTGATGTAATAATAAGCTGGACTTTTCCATGCAAATTATCCCAGATATCCGATTCTGGCAACGTTACTGTATCCCCAAGATAATATTTACCTAGGTTAGTCTGATGGGCAAGTTTTATCGTATTGTTTCCCATAGCAAAGATTATTATGATGTGCTGTATACGATATTAATTATCTATCAAAGGCCTAGGCAGCAAGATCAAATTTGATCATCTTCCATAAAGATGGCAGGGTTTGATGATTACCTTACAAGAATCCCCCCATATACCCAACTTCCAATACCCAAAAAACGAGGACAAGCAACGGGGATCCAAAAATGGCGATACTATATTGTACAACTAAAACAGCCTTGCGGCACATACTTGAGTCTCACGCCAGCCACGCAGCCCGCGACTTGCGCCTCCGGGGTCAGTGGGTTTGCTCCCGCCCGCCAGCATGCGCCCACCCGTAAGACCTCCGAGTTCTTACCCCCTTCGGGGGCGCTGCGCGGAGAACTCGGAGGTCTGGGGTCAGGTTTAGTCTTCCAAATCCTGCAAAACCTTGCGGACATCCTTGGGCAGGCTGCGCGTCCGGAGGTAATCCGTAACAAGGCTTTTATATTCTGCGGGCAATCCAAAATGCTCCTGGATGAATTCCTGGTTGACCAGCGTGCCGGAGCGCAGGCCCATCCATTCGAGATAGGTGGAATATTCCCAATCCTCGGGTACGGCCACCAGCCCATCTTTGACGGGGTTGGCGTGGATGGTAACGCACAGGCTGGGCAAATGCGCGTAGTTCTGGACCGGTCTTCCGCAAAACTGCCCCTGGAACAAGGCACCCACACGCGCGAAAGCGTTTGTTGATGGCTTTGGTATAGGATACCCCCAAGCGCAGCATGGCATTGGAGACGGCCGCGCTGGAGGCTGCGGCCTGCGGCTTGCGCCACCAGGGCCCATTGGGATCGCCCCCGTGTGTGCGCCCGCTCGATTTTGACGTTCATTTTCCCCCTTGACAAACCAGAACTTATGTTCTAACATTAAGGCCAGGCACGGGAAGGCTGGTGGTCTTCCCGTGTCGCTTTACCCGGGCAGGCCTTCCAAATCTTCCGTCCGCGCCATGTGTCTGCGATGATCGCTTTTTGCTCTTCACCTATTTTTCGGCCCTCCCTCGACCTCATCCAGAGCCTCAGCCGCCTGCGGCATTTTATGCTCCGCCATCCAACCACCCTTGAACAGGTACACGCAGGGCTTTCCGATATTTCCCCGAGGAAGGTTGACGACCTTTCTGACTTTTCTCCCCTCTCCAAATGTGTACTTCCATTTGGAGATCGCGAAGCATCCCGGAGCGTAGCGGAGGGAGGGCCGGGGGTGAGGTTGGGTGGGGCTGGAAGGGATATTCGTTTTTTTTTTCGATACGCGGATCGAATGCCATCCCCGAAACGTAATACAATTGCAGTACATTAATGCAAGGAGGTTCCTGTGAACAAAACTGCCACGATCACTGTCCGGCTGGACCCGCAGGTCAAGAAGAACGCCGAGGCGGTATTAAAAACGCTTGGCCTGACCACCAGTCAGGCAGTGACTCTATTCTTTGCCCAGGTCAGTTTAAATAAGGGCATCCCATTTGATGTGCATATCCCCAACGCGGCGACCGCAAAAGCCATTGAAACCGGCCTGGCCGGACGCAGCCTGCATTCGGCTGCCAATATGGATGATTTGATCGCTCAATTGGAAGGGTAGATGCTCAGCCTGCGCTATACCACGACATTGATGAGATAATCCGCAATCATGTTTTGAACTTCTTCATCCGTTGGCGCAGGTTTGCCTTTCTCGCGCAGCGCGCCAAGCACACGGTTGAACGATGAGCCTTTCTTACAGCCCCATTTTACCGCTTAACGCCACGTTCAAGCCGTCCACCACTTGGGGCAGTGCGCCGCCAAAGAACCAGATTTCACGCTTGGGCCAATCAGGGCAATCACATCTAAATCCGTTTTATGCTTATTCTCCGGCTTCGCACGGGGATAAATCCCCTGCTCAATACATGGAAGCCCTTCGGGCTGGCAAATCTTAGCCCCGCAAGGGTTTCCACGTGCTAAGAAGCGGTTTTAGCCGCGCCGAGTCTGGCAAAATACGCCATTCTGGATGTCAGGAAGGTAATTTGAACATTGCAATTAGATGCAATTGCCCCGTCCACCCCACGGGTCAGCTTGCCACCTTAGGCCCATATTTTACGCTTGGGCCCATCCCTTTGCAGGCTGCGGCGAAAAGAGTATGATATTTTTGTTAAAATAATTGAACTGGAGATGAACAGAGATAAACGTTTTTTGGGGATAGATAAACGGTAAACAACTGGCTTTTAAGTTGGGTATCCTGTTTATCCCTGTTTATCTCTGGTGAATATAAAGAAAGGAACCGGCCGAAATGGACAACTCTCTCCCCGAACGAATTTCCCTGGGCGCAAGCGACCTGCGGATCAGCCCGCTCGGCATGGGCACGAATGCCTGGGGCTTCAGCCGCCGGGCCGACCCCGAAAAGCAGCCGACCCTGGCAGCCGCGCTGGAGGCCGGGATCAACTTTATCGACACGGCCGAGGTCTACAACCTGGGCGGCTCCGAGAAGACCCTCGGGCTGCTGCTCCCCCAATACCGGACGGAAGTGGTGCTGGCCACCAAGTTCTTCCCGTACCCCTGGCGTCTTGCCAGGTCCAGCCTGGCAGCCGCCCTGCATGCCAGCCTGCAGCGGCTGGGGATTCCCAGTGTGGACCTGTACATTTTGCATTTCCCCGTCCCGCCGGTCCCGCTCGAAACCTGGGTGGAGGCGCTGGCGGATGTGCAGCAGGCCGGCCTGACACAGGCGGTGGGCATCTCCAACTGCAACGCCGAGCAGACGCGCCGGGCGCAGGCGGTCCTGGCCAGGCGCGGCATCCCGCTGGCCAGCAACCAGGTCGAGTACAGCCTGCTGAACCGTTCGGCCGAGCGCAACGGGCTGCTGGAGACCTGCCAGGAACTGGGCGTCAGCCTGGTGGCCTACCGTCCGCTGGGCTACGGCCTGCTGACCGGGAAATACAAGCCCGAGGACCTGCCGGCCATCCTGCACGGACGCCTCATCCGGCGCGCCGATCTGCAGCGGGTCAGTCCCCTGGTCGAGCTGCTGGGCGAGCTGGCCGAAAGCCACGGCAAGACGCCCGCGCAGGTGGCGCTGAACTGGATCGTGTGCAAGGGCGCGGTGCCCATCCCGGGCGCCAAGAATCCACGCCAGGCCGCCCAGAATGCCGGGGCGCTGGGCTGGCGCCTGGAGGCTGCCGAGGTGGAAGCGCTCGACCGGGCCAGTGAACTTGGAATGTGACCCAATTGCACATAGTGCGGGGAAGTAATAAAAATGCCCCTGACTGGCTGAGGGGGGCAGCCAATCAGGGGCGGCGGTATTATCACATAAGAATGGTTTGCAGTCAATCAGCAAATTATGTCTTTAGTATGTAGGATTGATGGAGAGAGAAAAAATCCCATTCTTACAGCATTATTTCGTGTCTTTCGTGTCGCTTCGTGGAGGATCATAGAACCCATCACCCAAGCATCGCCAGCAACATTCCAACCAGGAAGAGCACGCTGAAAGCCAGCGCAAGCTGGCCCGTGCCGGCCAGGGCCGCGTTCAATGCCCTGCCCGTCTGTGTGAAAACGACCCGGGTGACCTTCCAGGCCAGCGGGAGCGCCGCCCAGGCGACCAGTGAAACCCAAGGCAGCACCCCGACTGCGGATAAGACGGGCATACATAAGAATGCCACCAGCAGGCAGAAGAGATATTCGCCCTTTGCAAAACGCCCGCCCAGCAGCACCGCCAGGGTATGTTTGCCGGCCTGGCGATCCGTCTCGAGGTCGCGCAGGTTATTGACCACCAGGATGCCGACGACGATCAGGCCGACCGGCAGCGACATCCACCAGGCCGCCGGGCTGACCTTCCCGGCCTGCACGAAGTAGGTGCCTGCCACGCAGGCCAGCCCAAAGAACAGGAATACGAACAGGTCGCCCAGGCCGTAATAGCCCAGCGGCAACGGCCCGCCCGTGTAAGCGATCGCCGAGAAAATGGCCGCCAGGCCAATGACGAGCACCACCCAACCCGCTTCGAATGCCAGGTACAGGCCGATCAGCCCGGCCAGCGCGAACACGCACGCCATGCCGGCCTTGACCTGGCCCGGGCTGAGCAGCCCGGACTGGGTGACACGCAGCGGTCCGTGGCTCCGGGCCGAATCCGCCCCGCGCTCGTAATCGAAAACATCGTTCGCCAGGTTGCTGCCGACCTGGAGCAGCAGCGCCACCAGCAACGCTGCCAGCGCTGGGAGCGCGTGAAATGTCCGGTCGTGCAGTGCCAGCGCACACCCGGTAACGACGCCTGCTGCAGCCGCCGGCAGCGTGCGCGGCCGGATGGCCAGCCACCAGCTATGCAATGGATTGGGGAGGGTTGATTTCAGAATTCATAAGCAGACCAATCAAAAAGATTTTATCCGCTAATCCCTGCGAATTTTCACTAATCTTTAAGCCTGTTCCGCGTTGATCAGCGTGAATTCGCGGTTTAATACCTTTTTGCCGAGAGTCACCAATAAAGTTGTGACCACGGCTTTGTCGCCCAATGATTATAATCCGGGCAGAGAAGGAGCAGGATGAGTCAATTAACCGGCGACGAACGCGCCAGGTATGTTCACAACGTTTTCGGCCGCATTGCCAGGCGCTATGACCTGATGAACCGGCTGATGACCGCCGGGCAGGACATGCGCTGGCGCAGGGAGGCCGTCCGGCGCTTGCGGCTGGCCCCCGGCGATGCGCTTGCTGGACCTGGGGGCCGGAACCGGCGATCTGGGCCGGGAAGCATTGCACCAGCAGCCGGGTATCCGCCTGGTCGCGGCGGATTTCAGCCTGGAAATGATGCTGGCCGGGCAGGCCACCGGGCTCCTGCCATGGCTGAACGCGGATGCCCTGCGCCTGCCCTTCGCGGACAACACCTTCGATGCGGTCGTCTCCGGCTTCCTGATGCGCAATGTGGGCAACCTGGACTCTGCCCTGCGGGAGCAGGTTCGCCTCCTCAAGCCGGGTGGGCGCATCGCCATCCTGGAAACCACCCGCCCGCACCCCGGCATCTTCACTCCCTTCGTCCGGGTGCATATGCGCCTGGTTATCCCATGGATCGGCGGGCTGGCCTCGGGTGACCGGGAAGCCTATCGCTACCTGCCGGCCTCGAGCGAATCATTCCTGGACGCCGAGGAACTCGCTGGCCGGATGGCCTCGGCCGGCTTCCGTAAAGTCGGTTTCCACCGCCGCATGGCCGGGACGATCGCGATCCATTGGGGGGAGAAAGAATAATCGGCCGGTCGAAAACTATCCTTGGAGACCCTGCCGTTTGATGGTCGCTTTGGAATTAAAGTGTTGCGTGTGCCTGTCCCTTTTTCCCACTTTTCCCGTTTTATCTATGGTTCAACAATGTTCCATTCCGTTATGCGGAGAAAGTCCCTGGCAACGACCCCGCTATGAAAATAGGCATCGGAGTCCGAAGTCTGGAGACTTCGGACTCCGGTAACAAGATTTTCATCCTTCGCCCCTTTGGAGTGCAGGCGGGGTGAACTCCGTTCATGAATACTTTGTGGTAAAAAATCTCTATTGTGACATTGTCAAGATAAAATCTTGTGGAAGAGGACACCTTTGACGAAACCGCTCCCTTCGAACCCCGGCACCCGCGAAGACGAAGCCGCTTTGGTATCGGCCGCCCAGCACGATCCGGCGGAATTTACGGCCCTTTATGACCGTTATTTCCGGCCGATCTATCGCTACCTGTATAGCCGGGTTGGCAGCGTTCCCGAAGCCGAGGACCTGACCGCCCAAACTTTCCTGGCTGCGCTCGAGGCCTTGCCGCGCTATCGCCAGCGTGGGTATCTCTCTGCCTGGTTGTTCACCATCGCCCGCAATAAAGCCAGGGACTATTACCGCAGCAGGAAACCGGATGCGTCATTGGAAGAAAACCGCCCCGATAAAGCGGATGATCCGCTTGCCCAGGTCATCCGTTCCGACCAGGTCGAACGACTGGCGGAGATCGTCAGCAGGTTGGATGAAGAAGAACAGGAACTCATCCGCCTGCGCTGCGTGGCAGACCTGTCCTTCGCGGAAATCGGCGTTTCCCTGGGCCGGAAAGAAGGCACGGTTAAGAAAAGCCTATTACAGGCTGACAGCCCGTTTGCAGCGCCAACTGGAGGTAAGCCATGATTGAGTTTACGCCCACGCCGGAATTCGAAGAAAAACTGCGCCTGGCCCTGGCGACCCCCGAGCCCGAGCCCGGTTTTGCACAATCCTTGCGCTCCAGACTATCTGCGCGGGCGGCCGCGCCGGCCGCGCCTCGCTCCTTCCGGCTGCGGCCTGCCTGGGGAATCCTGCTTGGGTTGGTGCTGCTCCTGGTCCTGGCGGTGGTGATCATTGGCCCGCAGCGCGTGGCCGCGGAGGTGCAGAAACTGCTCGGCTACATCCCGGGCTTCGGGATCGTGGAACAGAATGCATCGCTGCGCGTGCTGGCAGAGCCGGTAACCCAGACGCGCGACGGTATCACCGTGACGGTAAAACAGGCTTTCCTGACCTCGGATAAGACGACTGTGACTTACAGCGTGGAAGGCGTGCCGTGGTCGGCTCTCTCGCACAACGAAAACATCTCCGGTTGTACAGAGACTCCAGGACTCCGCCTCCCGGATGGTACGCTGCTCGAAATTATTGGCGGCGGTGGCCCGCCCATGGAAATAAAAATGGATTACCCGGCCATTCCTGCCGGTATAGATAAAACAACTTTCGTGTTGCCTTGCATCCAGGAGACCCTCCCGGGACTCGCCCCGGAGAACTGGGAACTGCCGCTGCGCTTTGTTCCGGCCCCGGGGGATCTGACCGTCATGCCGGTGATCGATGTATCCCCTTCGCCCGAGCCTCAGGTCAATACCCCCGCTGCCTCGAAAAATCCGCTGGCGCTGCTCAAGGTGGTCGACACGGGTGACAATTACGTCCTGCTGGGCGAATTCCGGCGGGTCGGATGCGAATGATCCTTCTCTCCCAAGCGGATCCTGGTGGTCGGTGGGTCTGCAGAAAATCACCGACGCTACAGGGCAGGACGTTTTTACTACCGTTCCGAACGACCCAAGCCTGCAGTTGCCGCCCAGCCAGCCGGAGGCGGAACCGTGGGCGTATCAAATCGGCAAAACATTTACGCCGCCGCTGACCATCACCTATACCGGTCAGAGTACCTTTCCAGCCGATCCGAATGCAAAGGCGGAACTCGAATTCGATGCCGGGACGAACCCGCAAGTGGGCCAGGCATGGGTGCTGAACCAGGACTTCGAGCTGGCAGGCCATAAGATCAGGCTGGTATCAATTCAAGTGGTCCCGCAATCCGGGTTTGAATTCTCCTTTGAGACATCAGATTCGGCTGTTAGCAGCGTAAGCGTGGAAATTTCCGGCTACACACCAGATGGTGGAGGTGGCGGAGGGAGCCCAAGGCTGACGCAAGGCAAATGGTCGGAAGACCTGAATTATGCCGAACAACCCACAGGCAAATTGAAAGTCGTGGTTTCCGACCTGATGCTGTACGGAGAGAACAAAACCTGGCAGGTCCAGTGGAGCCCCGGGACTGCCCAGCCCGGTTCGCCATCCCTGTACGGGATCAGCCTGGCGGTAGACCGGCTCATCCCGCTCAGCGACGGATATTACCTGATCGGCCATACGGACTGGGCGGATGGGCGTATTACCGGCGTTTCTCCGGCAGAGTGGGCGCTGAAAGCCTACGATTCCAAAGGCCAGGAGGTGCCGCTCGAACCGGCCAGTCCACAGGACGCCGGGCTGACGCTGGAACCGAACCAGTGGTTGTACAAAATATACGGCAAAAGCTTCAACGCGCCGCTCAGCCTGCGCGCCGCGCAGATGGATGTGGTATTCAAGCAGCCGGTCAGGCTGACGCTCGACCTGCGTTCGTACGGTTTCGATGGGTCGGAGGCGCAACTTGGGACGATGTGGAAAATCGGAGGAAACCCGCTGGATGTGCCTGGCCTGCTGGCTACCGCCTACTGGGTAACTTATACGAAGTCGGGCGATCTGCTTGGCTTTGAAATCGGCATCGATGCCGACCCGGCGCTGCAGGAACTGCCCTTCAGCATCGAGAGCGGCCTGGACACCGCGGGGATGTCCCGGGTCGCCGGTGCCGGGGGCTCGAACCGGGATGAAGCCACCGGGCGGTTGTTCTCAAGCGTCCTGACGGAGGCCAAGATAACCTTCCCGCTCGTTCTGCGCGCAGATGGAGCCACCGTCAACGGGAAGTGGGAGGCGACCTGGAACCCACCCGCCTCCGATCCGAACGCGACCCCTGCCAGCGTTATTCAACCATGCCTCACGCTCGCAGCCTGGAAACAGGCTGTGGGCAATCCGCCTCCGCTGCTGGCCGGGCTGCCGGAAAAAGCCCTGGTATCGCGTGGGGCATTGTCGCCGGACCCGTCCCTGTTCATCGTCAGCCTGGATGGCAGTACCGACCAGGGCCTGGTCTTTGGGCATGGGTCGCTTTCGCCGGATGGCACCAGGCTGGTCTACAGCGGCGCGGATGACCGCCTGTACATCCTGGATGTCGCCAGCAAACAAAGCACGCCGCTCACCAGTGGCACACACGATTACTTCCCCTTCTGGTCGCCGGACGGAACGAAGATCGCATTTCAACGTCAGACGGACAAGGGCATGAATATTTACGTCATGGAGGCGGACGGCCAGAACGTGCGTGCCCTGACCAACACCACCGAGAATCCAACACTTTCCGGTTGGACAGCCGACAGCCGCCAACTCGTCCTGAGCTTCTGGCAGCGGGGAGAAACCCAGCTATTGGCTGTGGATAGCGGTGCAGTGCAGCCTTTGATCACGATCAGCGAGACTGGGGATGCCAGTGCCGCCATCTCGCCGGATGGGAGCCGGATTGCCTACATGGACAAAGTTCCCGGCAGGATGACACCCGGCATTTATATCTCCCGCCTGGACGGAACGGAAAAGCGCCTGCTCGTCCAGTTGGATACCTGGACGGTGGGCCTGCCGCTGTGGAGTCCGGATGGGAACTGGTTGGCGTTCCTGGTGGGGGACACGGACGCCCAGAATCCGAACGGCATCCCGGCGCTGGTCAACGTGAAAACCTGCCAAGTGGTACCGCTGCCCGGTTTGAACGGTGAGGTACGCGGCTGGGTGAAATAAGGGGGAAGAGGAGAATGATTGAAAATAGCTGACAAGAAACAGACGGAAAATCTGGTTGGAGAGGAACGGATATAATAACCTCAACTTTGGCTGATGACCATCCCGCAACAAGGACCAGCCTGACTGGAAAATAGCTATCGGAGTCCGAAGTCTGGAGACTTCGGACTCCGGTAACAAGATTTTCATCCTTCTGGATGAACTCCGTTCACGAATACTTCATGGAAGCCTCAAGGAAACCTTCCACATTGGAAGAAGAGAGATGAATCTATGCAAATAAAAAATTTGCCCGGATAGCATCCATAGCAGCATCGATTCTGGTACTATTTCTTTTTATGGTCGGATGCGCTCTCAACACACCTGTTGTACCCGTTACCTTGCCTCCTCCACAAACAGCTACAGGACAAGCGGCGTCCATTAACACGGCTCCATCGGCAAAAACAACAACTCCTGCCAATCAGCTTTCAGGAACGCAAACGACGAGCGATGGAACAAGCGAACCGCTCAACTTTGTCCGGATGATCGATGCGACGCAGGGCTGGGGAATTGCGAATCGATCCATACTACGAACAGAAAATGGGGGGACATCCTGGTCGAACGTCACGCCAGCGGAAGTGGAAACAGTTGCGTCAACCATCCCGGCGGAAGGCCTGAGTTCTTTTGAATTAAAAGGGGCGTTTTTGGATGCACAAACCGCGTGGATCGCCGCCCCCGGGTTGGATAATATCACCCTTTTCCATACAGCAGACGGCGGTCGGACGTGGCAAACATCCGATCTGGTCGTCTCGACCGTCGGACAGGTTTATCCCATTGAGATTACATCGTTCACCTTTCTTAACGCACAAACGGGTTGGTTGTTAAGGTCAACGGGAATGGCCGCGGGCCAGGGTTTCGTCGAACTCTACCAGACACAAACCGGCGGGGCAAGTTGGCGCCTGGTCGCAGAAGCCAGTCCGAATGCTTCGGGCGGACAAACAGGGTCTATTACCACAGGTGGCCAGAAAACCGGGGCCAGTTTCCGGGATACAGCGAATGGATGGTTGACCGGTTACAGCGCAGCCAATGCAATATATGTTTACCGGACAAGGGATGGAGGCACTACGTGGAGCTTCCAACCATTATCCGTCCCGGGTGGTTATACTGCCGAGGGCGGTTCAGCCCAATCCTACCCACCTGCTTTCTTCGATGACAAAAAAGGACTGATGCCCATTTACCTGGGAAAAACTAGGCCGGGTATCACCCTATTCTTTTATATGACCACCGGCGGCGATAGCTGGTCACCAACGACGCCAATAAGCTCTTCAACAAATGATTTCGTTTGGAATTGGGCGGATTCCTCCCACGGTTTCGTGGCAGAGGAAGGGACAGGTATTCTGTATTCTACGTCGGATGGGGGCAAATCCTGGTCAAAGATTACGGTGAGTGGATTGAAGTTCTCTCAATTGGACTTTATCTCTCCTGTAATTGGGTGGGGCATCTCCGATGGATCCTTGGTCCAAACGTTGGATGGCGGAAAGGATTGGCATACGATTTATCCATGATCGGTAGACCGCGAAACAGGTTTATAGCAATAGCGTGGCAACCGCCTCAAGTTCGTGAAACCCGCCTCAATGGGCTGGCCGTCTGGGTCTAGCCGTCTTTAGACGGCCTTGTAGCCTCGACCGGTGGATTAATCCACCGGCGACTTAGTGCTTCTAGTGGTTTTGTGTTAAAAGTTCGTTACTCTTGAAATCCCGTCCGATACAGGTCGTAATACATGCCCTGCTTCGCCAGCAATTCGGCGTGCGTGCCCTGCTCGATGATCCGGCCGTCATGGATGACCACGATCCGGTCGGCGTTCGTGATGGTGGACAGGCGGTGGGCGATGACAAATGATGTGCGGCCTTTCAGCAAACGGCTGAGGGCCTTTTGGATGATCTGCTCGGTCTGGGTATCCACCGAGGAAGTGGCCTCATCCAGGACGAGGATGCGCGGGTCGGCCAG
Source organism: uncultured Chloroflexia bacterium (assembly GCA_963746015.1). Taxonomy (GTDB): domain Bacteria; phylum Chloroflexota; class Anaerolineae; order Anaerolineales; family Villigracilaceae; genus UBA877. Next base: position 158,006 of record CAVUZS010000011.1, on the reverse strand, counting down.
CAGGGCGCGTGCAAACGAAAGCAACTGGCGCTGCCCGACCGAAAGCATCACGCCGCCCTCCTCGACCGAAGTCTCGTAGCCTTTGCGCAAATGGACGATGAAGTCGTGCGCCCCAACCGCCTGCGCGGCGGCTTCCACCTCGGCATCCGTGGCCGCCAGCCGCCCGAAGCGGATATTCTCCCGCACCGTCCCGTTGAACAGGAACGGGTCCTGTAATACCACGCCCATCTGTTTTCGCAGGGAAGCCTGCGTCACTGCGCGCAGGTCATGCCCATCGACACGGATGCAGCCGGCAGTCGGGTCGTGGAAGCGCGAGAGAAGTTTGACCATGGTGGTCTTGCCCGCCCCGGTCTCGCCGACCAGGGCGACGGTCTCGCCGGGACGGATGAGCAGGTCGATGTCGCTCAGGATGGGCGCCGGGTCATCCGAGTAATGGAAGGAGACATGTTCGAAGCTGACTTCCCCCCGCAGGACGGGTAACTCCCCGGCACTCGGAGCGTCCTGCACCTCCACCGGCGTATCCAAAAGCCCCATGATGCGTTCCCAGCCGATCATGGTGGATTGGAGGGCGTCGTACCGGCGGCTCAGGTCGCGGATGGGATCGAAGAACCGGTCGATATACAGGATGAAAGCCACCAGCACGCCCGCCGAGATGGTTTGGCCGAGCACGGCCGTCCCGCCCAGCCAAATCACCAGGCCGGTGGCAATCGCGCCGAGGATATCCACGCTGGGGCTGAAGACGGACGAGATACGGGCCGTCGCAATGGCCCGCTGGAGGTGGTACCGGTTGACATAATCCCGGAAGTGTTCGTAGTTCTGTTTCTGCCGGGAGAAGGCCTGGACGACCCGCACGCCGTTGACGTTCTCGGCCAACACCGAGTTCACCCAGGAGATGGCGGCGCGCACCTTCCGGTAGGCAGCGCGTGAGGCGCGCCGGAACAGGACGGTAATCAGCACCATGATAGGCAGGACGCTGAAGGTGAGCAGCGCCAGGCGCAGGTCCATGGTCAGCATGATAATGATGATCAGTACCAGGGTGAAAATATCCCGGGCAATGGCCAGCAATGCCCAGGTCAGGAAATCCCGCAGTACTTCCACATCGTTGATGGCGCGCGTGATGACGCGTCCGACCGAGTAGCGGCTGTAGAAGCCCAGGCTGAGTTCCTGGAGGTGGGTGAACAGCCGCTTGCGCAGGTCATAGATGACGGACTGCCCAATCCAGGCCATCACGTTGACCCGGTAATAGGTGGTAACCCACTGGACTACCGACACGCCCAGGTAGGCCAGGATGGTGTAACGCAAAAGGACGGCATTGCCGGCAGTGAGGCCGCTGTCAATGGCGATCTTGACGAAGTACGGCCCCGCCACCGATGCAGCGGAGGCGATCAGCATCAGCACGGCGGAAAGGATCACCTTGCCCAGGTAGGGACGGGTGAAAGCGACCAGTCGTTTCGCATTCTGCGGGTTGACGCTCTTGTCATACAGTTCTTCGGACTCGGTAACGTAGGTGGGTGGGGTGATGGTAATGGTAGCCATAATTATTTATCAAGAGTATCCGCTAATCTACGCCAATCCTCACTAATTCTTTACGAGATTGGTGAAAATTCGCGGAGATTAGCGGATCAAGTTACGATAGCTCCTCGTCCGATATTTCGCGGTCTTCGAGGGCGGCATGCTCCCGTTCGCCAACAAAAAGATGCTCTTCCACTTCGGTCTCTTCGTTGAAATGGGCTTGCTGGCTCAACTGCAGGTCGTAAATTTCCCGGTACAGCCCACCCTGTGCCAGCAATTCGTCGTGCCGGCCTTGCTGGACGATCCGTCCGTCTGCCATGACCACGATCAGGTCCGCCCGGCGGACGGTGGCCAGCCGGTGGGCGATGACGAACGTGGTGCGGCCCTCCATCAACCGGTCGAGCGCCTCCTGGATCAGTTTCTCGGTCTGGGTATCTACGCTGGAGGTCGAGTCGTCCAGGATGAGGATGCGCGGGTTCATCAGCAGGGCGCGCGCGATCGCAATGCGCTGGCGCTGGCCGCCGGAGAGCGTCACGCCGCGCTCGCCCACCAGCGTATCGTACCCTTCGGCAAAATTAACGATGAAATCGTGCGCCTGGGCCGCTTGCGCGGCGGCGATAATCTCCGCATCGGTGGCCTCGGAGCGGCCATAGCGGATGTTCTCACGGATGCTGTCGGAGAAGAGCAGCGAGGTCTGCAGTACAATGCCGATCTGCCGCCGCAGGGAAACCAGCTCCGCCTGGCGCACGTCCACGCCGTCCACCAGGACCGCACCTTCACTCACGTCGTAGAAGCGCGGGATCAGGTTGACCAGCGAGGTCTTGCCGGAGCCGGTCTGGCCGATCAGGGCGATCAACTGGTTCGGCTCGACGGTCAGGTTTACATCGGAGAGAGCATCGATCTTCTCATCCTGGTAGCGCAGGGAAACGCCCCGGAACTCCACGCGGCCGCTCAGGCTGCCGAGCACGGCCGCCCCCGCCGGGGATTGGATCTCCGGCTCGTGTTCCAGGATTTCCAGCAGACGCTGCGCCCCGGCCTCCGATTCGCCAACGGCATTGACCAGCCAGGCCAATTGCTGCACCGGTCCCGAAAGCATCAGCAGGTAGGCATTGAAGGCCACCAGTTCGCCCACCGTCATCTTCCCTGCAGTACCAGCGGGCCGCCGACCATCAGGATCAGGATGGTGCCCAGGGTGATGAGCAGGCTGGTGGTGGGCATGACCTTGGCCCATTCGCTCATGACTTTCATGCGGGCCTGGAAATAGGAGCGGTTGATCTGGTCGAACCGTTCGATCTCGTGCGGTTCCCGGGCAAAGGCCCGCACCACGTGGGCGCCCGATACGTTCTCCTGCAACCGGGCCGAGAGGTCGCCGAGGGTGTTGTCCACTTGATAGAAAAGCCGGGTGATGCGCACGCCGAAGTCGCTGGTCATCATGACCATCGGGACGAGCGGCAGGAGCGCGACCAGCGCCATCCAGGGGTTGCGCAGGACCAGGATGGCCACCACTCCCACCGAGAGCACGGCCAATTGGACGATCTGGACCAGGCTGTCCCCCGCAAAGGACTGGACCGCCCGCACGTCTTCGATGCAGCGGTTGATCAACTGGCCGGTGGTGCTGTGGTCGTGATAGGTGAAGGGCAGGTACTGGATGCGGTCGTACATGGCGTTGCGCAGGTCGTAGCCCACGTAATCCCCGATCCATTCGGTCAGGTAACGCTGGCCCAGGTTCAGCAGGGCCGTGCCTGCCCCGATGCCAAGCAGGAGCAGCGCCGAGCGCACCAGGAATGCCTTTGCCCCGGCTTTCAGTCCCTGGTCGATCACGTTCTGGATGATTTGCGGCACCACCAGCGCAAGCGCGGTCACGCTCAACAGGCAGGCGATGTTAAGCAGGACTTGCCAGATATAGGGTTTGAGATAAATGCGTAATCGAAAGAGATGGCTCATGAGGAGAAGAGAAGAGAGAGTAGAGAACAGTGAGAAGTGAATAGGGATTAGGGATCAGGTAATTAGGAATCAGGGATAAGGAAGCAAGGATCAAGGTTTTTCGAAGGCTATGCACAGGATTTCCAGGCCCTGGAAGAGCAATTCCGTTTCTTCGGGGGTGAGACGGGCAAAACGGGCCGAAAGCCAGCGCTCCGTCTCGTCGTAAACTCCGTCCATCACGCGCTGGCCCTCGGTGGTAAGCGCCAGCGGGAGGTTGCGGCGGTCGGCCGGGTTCTGGCTGCGGGTGACCAGGCCCCTGCGCACCAGCGCCTCAACGGCCTTGCTGACCGCGCTGCGGCTGGTCTGGCTGGCCTCCGCCAGTGCGCTGACCGAGACGCTGCCGTTGCGGATGCGGCGCAAGACCTGGAACTGCTCCTCGGTCATGTGGAATTTCTCGACCGCACTGCGGCTGATCTGGCTTGCGCGTCTGCCGCCAGGCCGATGGGACGCTTTCCCAAAACCGGTCGATCAGGAGCGGGAGGGTGGGTAAATCGGACATGACGGCCTCAAACTGGTTGCGGGGGCGAATAGTTGAGAGGAGAAACTATTATACCTCACGATCAGCTATCAGGAGGAAGATTTTTTCTTTCTATAGCTCACGAAGGTCTCTTAACGTTAAATATAGTTATATCTGAAAGGAATTCTTTTTCTTTTTCCTTTATTTTATTTATTACCCACGCTTGATGTCTTTCGGTTATGAATGCATCCACATAAGGAACCGATGCTGATATTCGGATGTCAAAAACATCTGATTGCAAAGCTTTTCTTAATCTGTTTTCACAAAATTTATAGAACATTGTATAAGCCATCATAAGTAGTGAGGGAAACGCTCGTATATCAAAATCCTTTTCTATCTTGACCTTGCTATTAATAAATTCCCGGTTCTTAATAAATACCCATTCCATGAGAGTTATGTGTAAATATACTTCCATATCTATTTTAGAATATTTTCCATCTTTAGTAAGATAACTTTGTGCATAGGCAATCATTTCATGTAGGTCAGAATTTCGGTTCGAGAGGTGCTGCTCGCTCAAAGAAACAAACGGTTCGGTCTTGAACAATAATTCTACAGTCTGTCTCTTTGTAAGAGAATTATATGGTTTTAGCCCTACCAGGGATACAGATAGTGGGTTTATTTTTTGGTAGTGGGGATAATTTTCTATTTCTTCTTCTAATATCTGGGTGTTACCTTTTAATATGGCTGAGGGCAACACTGTGAATAAATCGAGAAATTTCGAGAACAATTCTCGTGTCTTCTGTAGTTCCACAATAGAAAAGGCTGAAAAACAAGGTATATATCCTTCGTGAAATAAATTATTAAAATATTTTTGAAACTCTTCTTGTCGATTTTTTATAATTTCGCTTATTACATTTGTATCAAGCAAACATAATTTATATTGTGTGCCATTTATCTCAACCATTTCACACCTTATTTTGAATAGCCATAAAAGATGTTCTCAGGGATAGTGAAAGAGTAACAAACTAATTCCTTCGCGGAGAAATTGAAGCACTTGAAGGTTTGGATATATTAGTTCTATATTGGTCTGCGTACTTACTCACACCCCTAAAGGAAGATGCAGTGAGGGAGTACTGAAATTTACAAAGGGGACAATCGGCACGCCAGGATATTTTTTTAATAAATTCGCCATAATTTATCAGAGTATACTGCGAATCCCACTCTGACCGGTATTCTGGTACAGGGTAATTGCATTTAGAGAAATAAGCATATTTCGCCAGGGGCTGAAGCCCCGGCTCAGATCGTGAAAGCCCTTCGGGCTAACTAATTTCATTCCTGCGATGACTTTCTCGGATTGAGAAGCGACTTTTACCGCTCTGAAAAGTTGAAATGTGATTACCCTATATTCTGGTATGATTCCCGCCAAACAAAAGGAGTTTCGATGCCGCGCTTCGATGTAATCGCCTTTGACGCCGACGACACCCTCTGGCACAACGAGCGCCTGTATTTGCAGACCCAGGCGAAACTGGCCCGCCTGCTGGTCGGCTACAGCGTCGACTCGAAAACCCTGGAGGAGCGCCTGTACCAGACCGAAAACCATAATATCCGGGTTTTTGGCTACGGGATCAAATCGTTTACCCTCTCGATGATCCAGACCGGCATCGAACTGACCGATGGACATCTATCCGGTCAGGACGTGCTGGCCATCATCGACCTGGCCAGGGCGCAGCTCGAGGCGCCGGTCGAACTGCTCGAGCATGTGCATGCGGCCGTCTCCCGGCTGGCGGCCCGGTACCGCCTGATGATGATCACCAAGGGCGATCTGCTCGACCAGGAAACCAAGCTGGCCCGTTCCGGGTTGGGCGATTTCTTCCGGGACATCGAAGTGGTCAGCGACAAAACTCCGCAGAGCTATGCCCGCCTGTTCAAGAACCATGCCCTCGACCCGAGGCGCGTGGTCATGGTGGGCGACTCGCTGCGCTCCGACATCCTGCCGGTCCTGGCGCTGGGCGGGCACGCTGTGTACATCCCCTATCCGGGCGCCTGGCTGCACGAAGCTGCCGAAGCGCCCGCTGCCGGAACACCTTGTTATTACCAGTTGGCACACTTCGGCCAATTGCCTGGCCTGCTCGCCCGCCTGGAATCCCAAGCCTGACCCCTCCGTTTTCAACTAAAAAAAACATTCACCACTAAGGACACAACGGACACGAAGGACAAAAAAAGTACTGCCTTAGTGTTTCTTTGTGCCCTGCGTGGTAAGCATTCTTAAATTTGTCCGGAAGCAAACAATAAAGGCGGACGGGGAGCACCCATCCGCCTGATTGATCTACTTATAAGTAGAGGAAAGAATTGGTAAGACCACCATTCGTTGTGGGAAACGCCTGGCCCGGACAAAAGAGCCTGTTCCCGGCCAGAACCAGCTTACCCTGGCTTCCCTCTTTTTAACTTGCCCGGAATTTCTTCGATCGCAACCTCCTCTCTAGACCAGTGCGGTCTCTCACACTTATCATACAACGAAACTGCTAAAAAATTCATTAGAATTTGCCATCAATACTGTAAAGGCTTGTCCAGACAGAAACTTGGTTCGCACAAAGTCGGAGCGCTTTCCCATCCCAGGCAATTTTTACCGCAAAGAGCGCGACCCTGCCGGAGAAGGCGGGGAAGGCGCACGCAAAGTATGCCAGGAATTTTCGCGTCCCTGGCGGTCTTCGCGGTTAAATTTCATGGCGGGCCAGCCGGAGAGCAAGCTACCCGCTTCGGATTTTAAGTCGAAAGTCCGTTGACGCAAGCGCGGCAGCATGATAGAATGTCCCGCGCCGGGCGTGTAGCTCAATGGTAGAGCAGCGGCCTTTTAAGCCGTTGGTTAAGAGTTCGAGCCTCTTCACGCTCACTTCCCAAAATCTGGTTTAGGGCCCCCAAAAGGGGATGTGTTCGAGCCCCTTCACGCTCACTTCCCAAAATCTGGTTTAGAGCCCCCCAAAAGGGGATATACTTGGCAATCAAGGTTTCACCCCATCCAGCGCCATATTCAGTTCCAGAACGTTCACACGCGGCTCGCCCAGGAAGCCAAGCGCGCGCCCCTGCGTGTACCGGTTCACCAGGGCAATCACGGCCGGCTCGGTCAGGCCGCGCAGCCTGGCCACGCGCGGCACTTGGTACAGGGCGGCCGCCACGCTGATATCCGGGTCCAGGCCGGAGCCGGAAGACGTGACCAGGTCCACCGGGATGGGCAGGGTGTTGGTGGGATCGGCGGCTTTCAGGGCGGCGATGCGGGCCTTGACCTCATCCAGCAGGGCCAGGTTGGTCGGTCCCAGGTTGGAACCGGACGAGGCGGCGGCGTTATACGGATACGGGCCGGTGGCCGATAGGCGTCCCCAGAAGTATTTCGGGTCGTCGAACTGCTGGCCGATCAGACTCGAGCCAACCGTCTGCCCGTTGCGGACAATCAGGCTGCCGTTGGCCTGGGCCGGAAAAACGAGCTGGGCGATGCCGGTGACGACCAGCGGATAGACCAAGCCGGTCAGTACCGTGAAAACAAGCAGTAAAACCAAAGCCGGGCGAATTAATGTGCGCATATTAACCTTCTACTTTTGGACAGGTGTTACAGGCAACGCTCCTGTGTTTTGTTTTTCCATCTCGAACTGGTACGTCCGTTCGAAGGCGCGCGCCGTCTGCAGGGCAAAGTTCTGGAGCAGGCGACCATCCACAGGCGGCAGTTCCGTATAGACCCCACGCCAGATCTGGATTTCGCCAACCAGGCCCCAGGAATTTACAATCGGCAGGACCCGGTCGGGCTGGCCCTTGCCCGTGCCACCGGCCGGTTCGCTGGCGACGATGCCGGGGAGCTGTTTATCGGGATGGAATACAACGTTGACCAGCATGGCTTGATATAACTGCTGGATCTGCCTGGCGACGGCATAGGCAACGGCTTCCGAGGTGCGTTGGCCGCAAATGACCGCACTCATTTCGTACATGAACACGGCTTCATGCGCCTTGGTCAGGCTGGCCTGGATGCGTTCCACGACGATGATCGCCACGCCCAGGAAAATTGCCAGCACCAGCCAGCCTTCCAGTCGTGCGACGGCGAAAGTATAGAAAGGCGGGATAAACAGGAAGTCGAACGCCAGCGCGGCGGTCAGCGCCGCACTGATGCCGGGAAGCTGGCCCCAGCGGTTGGCGCTCCAGGCCACCGGCACCAGGTACAACAGGGCGATGACGGCATCACCCAGGACGGCGCTGCCGATGAGGAATAAAATGATGGTGGTTGCGGCCACTGTCAATACCGCCAGCAGGCTGTTCAGCAGGTAGCGGGAATTGAATGAAAAACCAGGTCGATTCATAGAAATCCTCCGAAATGTAGATGCACAGTCAAGCCTTACCTGCGGTACACCGCCCTGCCTGCGCCAGTACCGCAGGTACAGGTGCGGTCGGTGCAGGGCTGGCGCAGGCAAGGTTGGCCGATTACACAAGATGCAATGCCGCCAGGAGCAGGTCGATCAGCTTGATCCCGATGAACGGGGCGACCAGGCCGCCCAGACCGTAGATGACCAGGTTGTCGCGCAGCAGCCGGGCTGCCCCCACCGCCCGGTACGGCACGCCCCTGAGCGCCAGCGGAATCAGGGCAATGATGATAAGGGCATTGAAGATGACCGCCGAAAGGATGGCGCTGGTCGGCGTGGCCAGGCGCATGATGTTCAACACGCCCAGGGCCGGGTAGGTGGTGGCAAAAGCGGCCGGGATGATGGCGAAATACTTGGAGACGTCGTTGGCGATGCTGAAGGTGGTCAAGGCGCCGCGTGTCATCAGGAGCTGTTTTCCGATCTCCACGATCTCGATCAGCTTGGTGGGGTTGCTGTCCAGGTCGACCATGTTGGCGGCTTCACGCGCCGGCTGGGTGCCGGTGTTCATCGCCACGGCCACATCCGCTTGGGCCAGGGCCGGGGCGTCATTGGTGCCGTCGCCGGTCATGGCGACCAGCCGGCCGCCGGCCTGGGATTCCCGGATCAACTTGAGCTTGGCTTCGGGCGTGGCCTGGGCCAGGAAGTCGTCCACCCCGGCCTCGGCGGCGATGGCCGCGGCGGTCAGGGCGTTGTCGCCGGTGATCATGACTGTCTTGATGCCCATCTTGCGCAACTGGGCAAAGCGTTCCTTGATGCCGCCTTTGACAATATCCTTGAGGTTGATCACGCCCAGGGCCTCGGAATTGCGCACGACCACCAGGGGAGTGCCGCCGGCACGCGCAATCTTCTCGACCGAAGCCTTCAAATCCTCCGGGACCGGTTTACCGGCCTCCTGAAGCAGCTTGTACAGCGTGTCGGGCGCGCCTTTGCGGATGGAGATACCGTCGAAATCCACGCCGGACATGCGGGTCTGGGCAGAAAACGGGATGAAGTGCATCCCCTGGGGGGCTTCTTCGCTGGAACCCATCGTCCGGCCGCGCAGGCCGTACTTTTCCTTGGCCAGAACGACGATCGAGCGGCCCTCGGGGGTCTCATCGGCCAGGGAAGCCAGTTGGGCGGCTTCGGCCAGCGCCTGGGCAGGCACGCCCTTGACAGGGATCAGCTCGACGGCCTGGCGGTTGCCCAAGGTGATCGTGCCGGTCTTATCCAGCAGCAGCACGTCCACGTCCCCGGCGGCTTCCACCGCCCTCCCAGACATGGCGATGACGTTGCGCTGGATCATGCGGTCCATGCCGGCAATGCCAATGGCGGAGAGCAGCCCGCCGATGGTGGTCGGGATCAGGCAGACCAGCAGGGCCACCAGGACCGTGATGGTGATGGGCGTGCCGTGGCCGGCGGTCTGGACGCTGTAAAGCGAGTAGGGCAGCAGGGTGGCGCATACGATCAGGAAGATGAGCGTAAACCCGGCCAGCAGGATGTCCAGGGCGATCTCATTGGGGGTCTTCTGGCGCTTGGCGCCCTCCACCAGGCTGATCATGCGGTCGAGGAAGCCCTCGCCGGGGTCGGCAGTGACGCGTACGACCAGCCAGTCGGAGAGCAGGCGCGTCCCGCCGGTGACGGCGCTGCGGTCTCCGCCGGATTCGCGTATGACCGGGGCGCTCTCGCCGGTGACGGCGCTCTCGTCCACCGAAGCGATGCCATCGATAATCTCACCGTCCACAGGCAGGATGTCACCGGCTTCTACCAGGAACAGGTCGTTCTTATGCAAGGCAGCCGAGGTGACCAGCTCGTATGGGGCCTGGCGGTCCGGGCGGGGCAGTTTCTTGGCCTGGGTGGTCTGGCGGGTCTTGCGCAGCGCCTCGGCCTGGGCCTTGCCGCGTCCTTCCGCAACGGCTTCGGAGAAGTTGGCAAACAGGACGGTAAACCACAACCACACGGCCACCCCTCCGATGAAACCGGCCGGGGCTTCGCCCTTGCCAAGCAGGGCCTGGATGAATAGGACGGTGGTGAGCAGGCTGCCCACTTCCACCACGAACATGACCGGGTTGCGCACCATCCGGCGCGGGTCGAGTTTGACGAAGGAATCCGTGATGGCGCGCTGGTACAGCTCGCGCCGATACGTGTTTTGTTTTTTAAGTTGAATGGTCATAACAGGTACCTATCAGGTAGTAACGACTTAAGTCGTTACTACATTGCTTAATGAAAAATCATCAAATGTTCGACGATCGGTCCCAGCGCCAGGGCGGGCAGGAAGCCCAATGCTCCGACGATGATGACGACTGCGATCAGCCAGAAGATAAAGAGCGGGGTATGCGTGGACAGCGTGCCCGCACCGGCCGCCGGGACCTTCTTCTTGAGCGCCAGGGAGCCGCCGATGGCCAGGGCCGGGATGGCCAACCAGTAGCGCGCGAAGAACATGGTCACACCGAGGGCCGTGTTGTAGAACGGCGTGTTCACGCTCAGCCCGGCAAAGGCGCTGCCGTTGTTGCCGGTCGCCGAAGAAAAAGCATACAGGATTTCCGTGAAACCATGCGGGCCGGGGTTGAGCACGCCGGCCTGGCCGGCGGCGGTCATGACGCCGATGGCGGTGCCGACCAGGGCGGTGAAGACCGGGATGAGCAGGATCAGCGAAGCCATCTTCATTTCATAGGCTTCGATCTTCTTGCCCAGGTATTCCGGGGTGCGTCCCGACCATCAGCCCGGCCACGAAGACCGCCACGATGACGAATGCCAGCATGCCGTACAGTCCGGAACCGACCCCGCCGTAGATGACCTCGCCCAGGTGGAGGAGCCACAGCGGGATCATCCCGCCGAGCGGCATGTTCGAGTCGTGCATGGAGTTCACCGAACCATTCGAGGCAGCGGTCGTGGCAGTGGCCCACAGGGCCGAGTTGGCCACGCCAAAGCGCACGTCCTTGCCTTCCATGTTCCCGCCCGGGTTGATATTGGACTGTTTGATGTCCACTCCCAGCGAGGCGATGGCCGGGTTGCCGGTCTGTTCGGCCCAGACCGTCACCGATAATAGCACCACGAAGATAATGGTCATGGCTGCCAGGATGGCCCAGCCCTGGCGGGTGTCGCCGACCATCTTCCCGAAGGTGTAACACAAGGCCGCCGGGATGAGCAGGATGGAGAGCATCTCCAAGAAGTCGGAGAGAGGTGTCGGGTTTTCGAACGGGTGCGCCGAGTTGACGTTGAAGAAGCCGCCGCCGTTGGTGCCTAACTGCTTGATGGCAATCTGGGAAGCCGCCGGGCCGACTGCCAGTGTCTGGGTGGTCTGCTGGAGCGTCTCCATGACCGGGTTGCCGGCGGAATCCTTGACGGAATTGCCGTTGGCGTCGGTTTTAGGCTGCTGGTAACTGGTGGGTTGCAGCAGGTTGGCCGTCTTATACTGGCTGAAGGTCTGCACCACGCCCTGGGAGACGAGCGCCAGGGCCAGGACAAATGCCAGCGGCAGGAGGATGTACAACACCGTGCGGGTCAGGTCCACCCAGAAGTTGCCGATGGTTTTGGCGGTGTGGCGCATAATGCCGCGGATCATGGCAATGAGGATGGCCATGCCGGTGGCCGCCGAGAGGAAGTTCTGGACGGTCATGCCGAGCATCTGGGTCAGGTAGCTCATGGTGGTCTCGCCGCCGTAGCCCTGCCAGTTGGTGTTGGTGGCGAAGCTGACGGCGGTGTTCCAGGACGAGTCCGGGGAGACCGCGCCGAAGCCCTGCGGGTTGAGCGGCAGGAAGCCCTGGACGCGCTGCAGGAGATAGATCACCAGCAGTCCCAGGACGTTGAAGAGCAGCATGGCGATGGCATAGACCTTCCAGTTCATTTCCTCGTCCGGATGCACACCGCCCAGGCGATAGATCAATTTCTCGACCGGCTGCATGACCGGGTCCAGGAAGGTTCGTTCGCCCTGGTAGACCCGCGCCATGAACACGCCGACGGGTTTGGCCAGGGCAATCAGGACAGCCATGTAGAAGATCAGTTGAAGCCAGCTATAGATGTTCATTCGAACCACTCCGGTTTCAAAAGTGCAATCACAAGGTAGATGAATAAAGCCAGCGTGATCAGGCCGACGATGAGATAAAGTATGTTCATTTCTTCTTCTCCTCCATCAGCCGCTCGCAGACAACGATAAAGCCCCAGCTTACGGCCAGGAAAACGATGGTCAAGTACGATATACACAAGGTCAGTCATAGGGTCCTCCGGGATCAATCCCTTTTTCTTGCGCAATAAATATACATATTTTACAGTCAATTTCGACACAATAAATCGGCTGAAAGCATCAAGAAACAATCAAAAAAACAGGCCTCCGGGTTCTTAAAGAACTCGGAGGCCTAAAGCTATTCTTCCTTGCCTTCTTCGTCCCCCGGCGCAGTCTGCCGGGGCGCACCGCCCGCCCTGGGAGCCTTGGGGTTATTGTCCAGGTACTGTTCGAGCAGCGAGGGTGCACCCGGGGTATCCACGTGAATGGCATTGTTGTAATCGCCAGCCGGTACCGGCGGGTCGTAGCGCACCGGGCGGTAGACCCCGAACAACTGCCAGAAACGGGCGATGGCCACCAGCAGGCTGTAGCGGTACTCCTGCATCCGCAGGGACTGCCACTCGACGATGGAAGCCATGGCACCCTGGACACGCGCCTTCTCGCGCACGATGCGGTGGATCTGTTTCGGCTCGCGGTACCCGACCGGGGAAAGGATGACCAGGTGGGCGGTCGTGAACAGGGTCGAGAACGTGATCAGGCGGATCCAGCCACCCTCTTCCCACTTGCCGACCAGTTGGCCGATGAAGACCGATCCAGACAGGACGGCGGCAAACAGGGCGATCCCGGCCCCCCAGGCGCGGATGCGGCCGGTAAAGTTCTGGAGCAAATGCTGGCGGATCGCCAGCCCCATGATCATGATCGGCAGGAAAACGCCTATTCCATAAAAAGGCGCCGCCAGGGCCGTCTCGCCGTGCACCAATAACATGATCAGGACTGCAATGCCGAAGGTGATCGTCACGGAGCGGGTAAAGGTGCCGCGCTTGTCACGGAAGATGATGACTTCCGGGATTTCGCCGATGGCCACATCCCGCCATTCGGTGGCCTGGGCATCCTGGAAAGCCGTCATCGAGGCAGCCGCCAGCAAGGCGACGGCCAGGATCTGGTATGCCCAGTACAGGATGATACCCCCGGGCAGTTGATCGAAACCGATGTATGCCAGGTTGCCGACCAGGGTGCGCCCAAGCGTGCCGTCGAAGACGTCGAAGCGAATGGCAAAGAAGGTCAGCATCAGGGTGGTGATGCCGCCGTAGAACAGGAAGGAAGTCTGCACGAAACGGCCGATGCCTTCCTTGCCACTGTAGAAGTCCCAGATCTTATTGAAGCGCGGCAGGCGTTTCTTGCCCCATTTTACAAACTTGACATCCTCATCGATGACGAACTGGATGCCGTTGGACATGGCTTCCAGCCCGGTCAGGGCGACCATGCCTTTCATGGAGGCGGTGACCATGTGCAGGATCGCCTCGCCCAGGGAGGATTTGAGCGGCGCGGTGGTGGCAACGACGGCAGGAACGCCTCGGACGTCCGCAAGGATCAGGCCGATGACCATGGCAACCGTGAGAAAGATGAATATCCCCAGCATGGTAAATACCGTCCGGGAGGATTCACCCCGGCCGCGGATGGTAAGGAACCAGGTAATGGCTGCCAGGGAAGCCCCGATGGCGAAATGCCAGACCCAATGGGCGTCGTACGCATTCAGGATCGAGAGCAACTGGTCGCCGCCTGAAAGAGCCGAGACGACAATGGTGAGCACGTAATCTTCGATCAATGTGACTGCCACGATCAGGCTGAGGGTGGGCTTCAGGTAGCGCATGGAAGCCGTGTACGACCCGCCGCCTTCGTTGAAAACCCCCAGGGAATACATATACAAGCCGCCAAACACGAAATTCGCCAGGGCGATTACGCCAACGGCGATATACCCGTAATGTTGCTCACCGTATGGGTGCAGGGCGCTCATCAATTCGCCGGTGGCATAAAAATACGAAGTGAAATAATCCACGCCAAAAAGAGCGACGGCTGCCAGCAGGCCGATTTGACCAGCGCCATGGATGGCGGCATGCTCCTTGTTTTCGACCGGGGCCAGGCGGAAAGCAATGAAGACGATCACGATCAACAGCGCAATAGAGAAAATCATACTTTTCCTTGTAAAAGTGGAATCTTACGAATCGTTTGACTTCAAAACAGCCGGGGATTGTTTCAAGAGGTCTTCAACCGGTACCCGACACCCGGCTCGGTCACGATGTAACGCGGCCGGGAGGGATCGGCTTCGAGTTTCCGGCGCAGGTTGCTGACGTTGACCCGCAGCAGGTGAGAATCTTCCTCACCGGTCACACTTTCACTGCCCCAGATGGAACGGATCAACTGCTCGTGAGTCAGGACCTTGCCGGCGTGCTGGACCAGCAGGCGCAGGATATCGTATTCAGTCGGCGTCAGGCTGACGGCCTGGCCTTGTTTCACCACACTCCGCCGGGCCAGGTCCACCAGCAGGTCATCCTTCTGGAAGACCGGTTCCGTTTCCGGGTGGGCGCTCCGGCGCAGGGCGGCGCGCACCCGGGCGGTCAGCTCGCCCACACCAAAAGGCTTGGTCAGGTAATCGTCCGCGCCGGCATCCAGGGCGGCGATCTTGACCTCTTCCTGGTCGCGCACCGAAACGACGATGATGGGGATCTGCGTCCATTCGCGCAGGCGGCGGGCCACTTCCACACCGTCCATGTCGGGCAGCCCCAGGTCCAGGATGACCACGTCCGGCCGGCTGGATACGGCCATCGCCAGGGCTTCTTCACCCGTGGCCGCTTCGAAGACGGCATATTGGCCGCCCAGGGAAGCATTCAGGAAGCGCCGGATGGGGCGTTCGTCATCCACGACCAAGACGCGGATCAATGTTCCAGCCATAATTGTTTCCTGTCGAATAAAGCCTTTCAAAGCATATCGGGAAATGTCAAGACGACGGCAAAAACAGCCTGAAATTCCACAAGAAAATGTCAGGCTGGATTGTACAGAGGTGTGCATCAAGCGCCCGGCAAAAAGGGACGATAAATCTTCAAGAAAGTGTCAAGATACAGGCCTATTACCTGGGGCGGCTGGGCAACCCTTCCCGGCCGGCCTCCAACCTCAAAAAAACAAGAAAGGAAAGTGTAGCTTGGATCCACTTTTTTTAAATAGTCATTGACCCGGGAGGGGCTCAAGGGAGACCAAAAGAATAACTACAATATTAAAAGTTCCTGATAACTACATTCGTGATAATTGACTTCCAATTTAATATATGATAAAATCCAAAACGTTTTGGAAAACATTTTTGATTTTTAAGTTTGTTTTTTGAGCACCTTGGGAAACTATTATTCTTGATAAGGAGAAAAGAGGAAATATGATACCCGTTATAACAATTTCACGAGAGCTTGGCAGTGAATCAGAAAACATTGCCGAGAGGATAGCCAAAGCCTTGGGCTACCATTATGTAGACAAGGAATTTATCAGCGATTTGCTCAAAGAGTATGGGCTGGTCGAATTCGATCGAGAGTACGAGACATTACCCGGCTTTTGGGAGAAATTCAATGACCAACGGGAAACGCGGCGTGATGTAATGGTGGACATGCTCAACAGAGTCATGCGTGGGATAGCATATCATGGCAATGTGGTGATCCTGGGAAGGAGTGGCTTTGAAGTATTAATCGGTTTTACCGATGTCCTGCGTGTGCGACTACAGGCTCCCATGTCATTTCGGGTTGACCAAGTAATGGCGCTACAGAAGATCACCTATGAGCAGGCAATGGCGACCGTGAAAGAGAGCGATAAAGTGCGAATGGCTTTTGTTGAAAAGTTTTACAAAGTGCCGTGGGAGGCCATCCAAGCCTTCGATCTGGTTATCAATACCAGCAAGATCTCTCCAGACCTAGTAACGAACTGGGTAGTCGAGGCTGCAAAAGCCTTCGTTATCAGCACTGAGACCAACAAACTACTCACCGACTCGATAAAGGTAGATCCGGTCCTGGGCATAGCCATATCTGAAAAACTTGAATGCAACGTGGCACATAATCACCATCGGTAAAGGGGAAAAATCCGGATGAGATGCGACAACTGTTCCCATTTTCAAACAATTCCATGCAGGCGGGGATAAAAGCTGCATGAAAACCAAATCTTTTCTGGGTATTCGATTTGCACAATTAAAGAATCGCTTCGTGCCTTCCGAGACGCTTGTCATGACCGGGGTGGCCCTAGTGGTAGGCCTGATCAGCGGCCTTGGGGTCTGGCTTTTCAAGCAGTTGATTAACCTGGTAGACATAGGCGCGTTTACCAAACTGGATATTTTTCTTCAGCCGCTGGGGAAATGGAGCATCGCCCTGATTCCCGCCTTCGGGGGACTGGTGGTCGGGTTGATTGTGCATTTCTTTGCCAAGGAAGAGAGCCATGGGGGGGTTGCAGGCGTGATGGAATCGGTGGCGCTGGCAGGCGGGCGGCTCAGGTACCAACGCGCCCCGGCCAAGGTGGTCGTAGCAGCCATCTCGATCGGCAGCGGCGCATCGCTTGGCCCGGAAGACCCCTCAGTCCAGATCGGGGCGAACGTTGGCTCGATGTTTGGACAGTTATTGCACCTGTCTGACGAACGCGTGCGAACCCTGGTGGCTTCCGGTGCGGCGGCGGGGATTGCGGCGGCCTTCAACGCACCAATTGCAGGAGTTTTCTTTGCCCTCGAGATCGTACTTGGTGAGATCAGCATAGCGAATCTCGGCGCGATCGTCATGGCGGCAGTGATCTCTTCAGCGGTTACACAGGCCATCTCGGGCGCGCAGCCGGCATTCAGCATCCCCGCCTACGCCTTCAAGTCAGCCTGGGAGTTGCCGCTTTATCTGGTGCTTGGTCTGTTGGCCGGACCGGTCGCGGCCATTTACGCCCGTTTGATCTATGCCTTTCAAGATGGGTTTCATGCACTAAAAGTACCGGGCTGGGTAAAACCGATCATTGCCGGCTTGGCTCTTGGCGCGGTAGGCATCTTTCTGCCGCAGATCTTTGGCACGGGTTACGGAACGATCGGACAGATCCTCTCCGGGCAGAATATGGCCTTTGGACTGCTGGTGGCCCTTTTGATCGCGAAGCTGGTAATGACCCCGACCAGCCTGGGAGGCGGTTTCGTCGGAGGTGTTTTTGCGCCTTCGCTGTTCCTGGGGGCAGCCCTGGGAGGAGCATACGGCGTCCTCATGAGCCACCTTTTCCCCGGTCTCGCTATCAGCCCATCCGCCTTTGCCATGGTTGGGATGGCAGCAACACTTGCCGGAGCGGTGCATGCTCCCCTTACTGCGATCATCCTGCTTTTCGAAATGACCGGTGATTACCGGATCATCCTGCCGCTCATGTTCGCGGTTGCCGTCAGCCTGCTGGTTTCCCAATTTATGGAACGTGACTCGGTGTACATGTTTGGCCTGGCGCGTTCTGGGATCCGCCTGGATCGCAGGCGAGAAGTAGAAGTACTGGAATCGATCCGGGTTGAAGAAGTGATGCAAACCGACATCGTCACCCTGGAAGAATCCACCTCCCTGGTCAAAGCCTCTGACATTATGACTCACACCCACCATCATGGTTTACCTGTTCTCAATGGAGCAAATGAACTGGTCGGCATCCTCACCCTGCAGGATATTGAAAATGTACAAAAAAGCGGAAAAGAATCCGTCACTGTCGGAGATATATACACACGGAAATTACAGGTAACTTATCCAGACGAGACCATCGGTACGGCCTTGCAGCGGATGAGCAAAGGCGACTTGGGCCGGCTGCCCGTGGTGGCGCGGGATGCCCCGCGCCATTTACTGGGAATGCTGCATCGTTCGGATATAGTCCATGCCTATAACATCGCCCTGACCCGCCGGGCGGCCGACCGGCATCAAGCGCATCAAGTGCGCCTCGAAGCAGTCACACCAGAAAATGTCAACGTGGTTGAGGTGGAAGTGCAAACGAGCTGCGAATGTGTCGACATGCTGGTGAAGGATATTGCCTGGCCCAAGAACAGTGTGATTGCTTCCCTGCGGCGAGGCCGGCAGGTAATGATCCCGCGCGGTGACACGAAATTGAATGCCGGTGACATTCTTGTGGTTGTTGCCGGTGAGAAGGAACAGAATGAAGTAAAAAAGCTTTGCAGTTGCCAGGATTCGAGCTAAATCGGCAATAGTTGATATGGCTTGTTTGCCTGGATCAAATAGGATCACGATATGGAAATAAAGAAATACTCGTTGGAATTTCAAAATTCGAAGCTGGATGTTCCCGGTTTGATCGATGATTTGGGGAGCGCTATCCCATCGGAGCGACTGAAGGCCCGGTTGTGGTTGATTCGGGCAGGTAGCGAAACAGTACCTGCTTTGATCCAGGTACTTTCCACGGGGAACACACGCGCCCGCTGGGAATCCGCCAAAGCCCTGGCAGCAATAAGAGATCCAATGGCTGCCCCGGCCTTGGTGCAGGCACTGGAAGATGCTGACCACGATGTTCGTTGGACTGCCATGAAGGCGTTGATCGTCCTCAACCGGAATGGTCTGGAATTGCTTCTGGCAGGCCTTAATGCGGGATTTCGAATCCGTCTGGTTGCGGGAAGGAGCCCATCACATCCTTAATGTTTTGAAGAATCAAAGACGATTAAGGCAACCTAGTTTGCATGTTTTACAGGCCCTGGAAGGAATGGAACCTGAAGTTACCGTGCCAATGGCAGCCGAAGAAGCCTGGGAGAGCTTGTTTGGATCAGGAAAAAAGGAATAGCCATCCCGATCCCGGCTCCACTCTTTATGGAAAGGAAAGCAAAACCTATGGATATCCCGATAAACGCAAGGGTAAATTGCTCGGATGGTGTGGGTGGACGTTCGACACACGTAATACTGATGCCTGCCACTGAAAAAATAACCCACCTGGTGATCAGCAATGAAGCGTTCCCGCCCACCGAATTCATGGTTTCGATTGAACATGTAGAAGAAAGTACTCCAGAAATGATCCGGTTGAATTGCACCAAAGAGGAGCTATCCAAAATGCCGGTGTTCGACCAGATGGAATTCATTCCCTTCGATACATCCGGCCTCAGTGCAGGCTCTTTCATGCAGTGGCCTTATTATGTTCCGGATACCCGTTTCATCAGGATCGAAAAGGAGCATATTCCTGTCAATGAACTTGTGATCCGGAGAGGCGCCGCTGTGTTAGCCAGCGATGGGCACGTTGGCCGCGTGGACGAATTCCTGATCAACCCGGCTACCGACCTCATCACGCACCTGGTATTGCGGGAAGGTCACCTGTGGGGACAAAAGGATGTCTCCATCCCGGTCGGCCAGATTGACCATTTTAAGGATAACACCGTCTATTTGAAAATGGATAAGAAGGCCATAGAAGCGCTGCCGGTCATTCCAATCCGGCATGGTGCAGCAAAAAGATAGCTACCTGAAGTAGCGAGATGCGAGGCAAACCCTATGGATATTCCAATCAATGCCAAAGTAAATTGCACGGATGGTTCGGTTGGCCAATCAACGTACGTGATCCTCAATCCGACCAACGAAAAGATCACTCACGTGGTAGTCACAAATGGGCGGTATCCGGAAATTGAATACCTGGTTCCGGTCGATCATATTCTGGAAAGCACCCCAGACGTTATCAGGCTGGATTGCACACGTGAGGAGCTTTCAAAGATGCCGGTCTTTGATCAATTGGAGTTCATTCCAACTGGTAACGACATGGAAGCGAATCACTATATGCTGTGGCCGTACTATTATGCACCGGAATCTGCATATATCGAAATTGAAAAGGAAAATATTCCCGCCGGAGAACTGGCCATACGGAGGGGAGCTGGCGTGGAAGCCAGTGATGGCCCGGTTGGCCGCTTGGACGAATTCCTGATCGACCCGGAAAACGAAGCCATCACGCATCTGGTGCTACGGGAAGGACACCTGTGGGGGCACAAGGATATTGCCATTCCCGTCAGCCAGATCGACCATTACCAGGATAATACCGTTTATTTGAAACTGGACAGGCATGAAATTGGAGCGCTGCCAACCCTTCCAATCCGAATCGATTCCGCGAAGAAATAAATTGCATGACACCAGTGTCATGTCTTGATCAGGAGATCACCATATGGATAATTCCAACAAAGCCCCGACTGCCAATGAGCCTTCAGGGGCGCCATTCGAGGGCCTGACCCAGGCAGAGGCTGAACGTCTTCTGGCGCAGGTCGGTTTCAACGAACTGGCCGAGGAAAAGACCAACCCGGTTTTGAAATTCCTTTCGTACCTGTGGGGTCCGATCCCATGGATGATCGAGGTAGCTGCCTTGCTCTCGGGACTGGCACGCCATTGGGAAGACCTGGGCATCATCCTGACTTTGCTGATCGTGAATGCCATCGTGGGCTTCTGGGAGGAATTCCAGGCTGGCAATGCCATTGCAGCACTTAAAGAGAAACTGGCCCTGAACGCCAGGGTCCGCCGGGATGGTGAATGGAAATCCATTCCGGCCCGCCTGCTGGTGCCGGGCGATCTGATCCGGGTACGCCTGGGAGATATTGTCCCGGCGGACGCCCAGCTCCTGGATGGGGAACCGCTGGAGGTCGATCAATCTGCCCTGACCGGAGAATCGCTGCCGGTGACGCGTAAACCGGGCGAGACAGTGTATTCCGGCTCGATTATCAAGCGAGGCGAAGCAAACACGCGTGTGGGGGCCACCGGGGCCAAGACCTTTTTTGGCAAGACCGCCGAACTGGTCAAGGAAGCGCATACCACCAGTCACTTCCAGAAAGCCGTGCTGCAGATCGGGAATTACCTGATCGTCCTGGCCCTGGTGCTGGTGATCCTAATCCTGGGGGTGGCCATTCATCGCGGCGACCCGTTGTTGACCACGATCGAGTTCGCGCTGGTGTTGACCATCGCCGCCGTCCCGGTTGCCATGCCGACCGTCTTGACGGTCACCATGGCAGTGGGGGCGCGCTTGCTGGCCACCAAGCAGGCCATCGTCAGCCGGTTGGCAGCTATCGAGGAATTGGCTGGCATCGATGTGCTATGCTCCGACAAGACCGGCACGCTGACCCAGAACAAGCTGACCCTGGGGGAGCCATTCTGCGTGGGAGGAAATAAACCCGAGCTGGTCGTACTGGATGCTGCCCTTGCCTCCCGTTCCGAGGACCAGGATGCGATCGACCTGGCGGTCTTGAATGCAACTAAAAAGGATCAGCTCGCATCCTACAAGGTGACCCACTTCCTGCCGTTCGATCCGGTGCATAAACGCACGGAGGCAAGCGTGGATGGGCCGGTGGGACCTTTCAAGGTTACCAAGGGAGCCCCTCAGGTGATCCTGGCTCTGGCGGCCAACGCAACCAGTGTGCAAGTCCAGGTTGGAAAAGCCATCGACGAATTTGCGGGGCGCGGTTTTCGTTCCCTGGGCGTGGCGCGCACCGATGCGGCAGGAGAGTGGCAATTTCAAGGAATATTGCCATTGTATGATCCGCCACGGGTGGATTCGAAATCCACCATCGAGACGGCCGAGAAGATGGGAATCAAGGTCAAGATGGTGACCGGCGACCAACTGGCGATTGGCAGGGAGATCTCCTCCCAATTGGGCCTGGGGACGAACATTGTAAACGCCGACCTGTTTGACAAGGCAAATCTTCCCAAGCACGGCCAGCTTGACAGCGCGATCGAATGGGCAGATGGCTTTGCACAGGTCTTCCCCGAACACAAATTTGACATAGTCAGCCTGCTGCAGAAACACGGCCACATCGTCGGAATGACCGGGGATGGGGTCAACGACGCACCCGCCTTGAAGAAGGCGGATGCCGGCATTGCCGTTTCGGGCGCCACGGACGCGGCCCGGGCTGCGGCGGATATAGCCCTGCTCACGCCGGGGCTTTCGGTCATCATCGACGCGATCAAGGAAAGCCGCAAGATCTTCCAGCGCATGAACAGTTACGCGGTTTATCGGATTGCCGAAACCATCCGGGTGCTGCTCTTTATGACCCTTTCGATCCTGGCCTTCAATTTTTACCCGGTCACGGCTGTCATGATCGTCCTGCTGGCCCTGCTCAATGATGGAGCAATCCTTTCGATTGCCTACGACCGGGTCGTATATGCAGATAAACCCGAGAAATGGAACATGCCCTACGTGCTCGGGCTTGCCTTCGTCCTGGGTGTGGTGGGCTTGATTGCATCCTTCGGATTGTTCTACCTTGGGGACCGGGTTTTTCACCTGGACCGGGCCGTGCTCCAGACCCTGATCTATTTGAAGCTGTCGGTGGCGGGCCACCTGACGATATTCCTGACACGCGGCAAGCGCCACTTCTGGACGCGCCCCTTCCCTGCACCGATCCTGCTCGGCGCGGTGATCGGCACGCAGGCGATCGCCACGTTGATCGCCGTGTATGGGGTGTTCATGACGCCGATTGGTTGGGGCTGGGCGCTGGCAGTCTGGGGATATGCCCTGGTCTGGTTCCTGTTCAACGACCAGGTGGCAGTGCTGACTACGAAGGTGCTCGACCGGCTTACAAATAAAAGCCGGGTTGCAACCCCGGGCGCTGTTATGGAAAGATGAGGAAAGATGTTCAAGAATATTCTGCTTGGCATTGATGGATCGGAACATGCGCTTCGCGTGGCCAAGGTGGCTGGCGACCTGGCCCGGGCGATGAAGTCCAAAACCCTGTGGATCGTGATCGCCTATGATCCAATCCCGGCCTACCTGGGCCAGCCGAACATGCAGCACGCCATCACTGGTCGCCTGCAGGAGGCCGAATCTCATCTCAATATGGCCATCGAAGCCGTTGGCAAGATCCCCGGTGAGATCCGCAGGGAGATGCTGGAAGGCTCACCCGCCGATGAGATCATCAAAGTGGCCGAGCTTCGCAAGTCGGATTTGATAATAATGGGTTCGCGCGGGCGGGGGGCGTTAGCGAGCCTGGTGCTGGGCAGCCAGTGTCAGACAGTGATCAGCCATGCGCCCTGTCCCGTGCTGGCCGTTCGTTGAAAGGAGTTAGCGATGTTGACGAAAAAATATTCTCAAGATGGGAAAACCTGCCTGGTCACGTTCACCTTGCCGGCGCAGGTGCAGGCCAGGGTCGCCCATTTGTACGGGGATTTTACCGAATGGGAGAAATCGCCAAAGGCAATGACACAACAAGAAGATGGCAGCTTTTCGATTACGATTTCCCTCATGGCAGGACAAGATTATCGTTTTCGTTACCTGCTGGATGGTGGTCGCTGGGAAAATGACTGGGCTGCGGATGCGTATGTCCCCAACCCTTTCGGCACACAAGATTTGGTTCTAAAGCTATGAGGACCTGTGGATTTAGCGCATCCTGTTTGGACTGCTAGAAAGCGATAGTTGACCAGGCTCTTCCACAGAAAGATTTAGAGCATTGGATAGACCATCAGTCATTGGGTGGGTATTCTCCTTCAAAATGATTGGTAAATATTGTAAATCAAGGAACATATTGTTGATATGAGTTAAAAGTCCGGTGAGATTCTCGTTGGTATGGATGGGTCACTGCCAGCACAAAGAGCGGCCAACCTTGCCATTCAAATCGCGTCGCTCCTCAATCTTTCCATCCGAGGTCTCTATGTGGTTGATCAGCGGTTAATCATGAAACGGAATACTGTTTACCAGGCAGAATTGGATAGCAGACGAGATTTAACAAAACGGACCGATGTTATCGATCAATTAAAGGTGAAGGGCGAATCGTACCTGAAGTGGTTGGAAAAACAATGTCGAAGTGCAAATGTCTCAATGACAGGAGATCTTTTTTGGGGGAGAGTTCCGGATGTGTTATGTAAGGAAGCGTCTGATGCGAGTATGTTGGCTCTGGGGAAGTGTGGGAATAGACATATAGATAAGCACATGCTGGGCAGTAATTTCAGGATTATCATCAACCGGGTGCGCCTGCCTATTCTGGTCGGGGGTGATGAGGCACGAACACTAAAACAGATATTATTTATAGAAAAGAGTAGAAGGGATATATCGAAAACTCTGGCTTTGGTCGCTCGCCTACAGAGGAGTATTCACGGCGGAGTGATCGGGTTGGATATACAAAAGAATAACATTGCTATGCAGGCTGGTTTATCCGAAATAATGGCTGAATTCCATAAAAGCGGTATAACCGATTATCGCTTGGTCGGTCACTCTGGCTGGTCAGTAGCCGAAATTGTGGCTGCTGCCTGCGCATACTCGGCTGATCTCATTGTAATCAGGAGAGACCGGTATCCAGCTATGATCAAGTGGCTGACAGGAAGCACATTAGGTGGCTTTATTTCAGCCATGCCATTACCGATGTTGTTGATCCAGGAATATGTTGAGATTCGTAATATAGGTTTTGAACCGAAGAGAGAGAAGTATGGCATCCATTCGTGAAGTAGCCAAGAAATTGAACATTTCGATCACGACCGTCTCGCGCGCCCTGGATGGGTACAGCGATGTGGCCGAAAGCACCCGCCAACTGGTCATAAAAACCGCCCAGGAGATGGGATACGTTCCAAACCCGGCCGCACGCCAACTCCGTCGCCAGCGCACCGATTCGATCGGTTACATCCTGCCGGCCCCGGCCTCGGAATTTTCCGACCCTTTTTCTCCGAATTTATTACTGGGCTGGGAGATGAAGCAACCTCCCAAGAATTTTGACCTGATCATTTCCTCGGCTGCACGCGATTCGATCCCTGAACAGCAGCGGTATGAGCGCTGGGTTCACAGCCGAAAAGTGGAAGGGGTGGTGCTCAACCGCATGCGTTTACACGATTGGCGGGTTCAATATCTTGCCCAGACCGGCCTGCCTTTCGTCAGCCTGGAACGTTCACTGGATAAAAGCGACCATCCTTCGGTGGAAGTTGACAGCCGGGCCGGGTTCCAGAAGTTGGTGGCATACCTGGTTGGCAAGAGTCACAGGCGGATAGCCTATGTCGGTGGGCCCAGGGAACTGAAGATCCAGGCTGACCGGTTCGAAGGGTATAAAAAAGGCCTGAAAGAAGCAGGTATTTCTTTTGATCCCAAGCTGGTTACGGAAGGGGATACCACGCGCGAGGGCGGTTATCAGGCCGCACAACAATTGCTCACACTCAATCCTCTCCCTACTGCAATCACGTGTATCAACGATCTCACCGCCATCGGTGTGCTGCACGCGGCCAGCGAGTGTGGATTAAAAGTTGGGCGTGACCTGGCCGTGGCAGGTTTCGATGGGATCTCCGAATCCGAGCATACCTCTCCGCCGCTGACCACGCTCAGCCAACCTTTGTACGAATCTCCCGCAACCTGGTAAAGATGCTGGCTGCCCTGATCCATAAACTGCCTTTGGAAGAACGGCGGGTACATGTTCAACCCGAATTGCTCATCCGTAAATCGACGGGCGGGTAAGTTCTTTGGATGATTTGTACCTATGAAAATGAATGAAATTCCTTGTACAACGCAATCCACAGCAATGAGCGAAGGTTGTACTCTTTCAGACCGATTGATGTGTCGCTATGAAACGCGCGACACCACTCATTTTTTATGGTCATCCTGCCGTTCTTCGTGACCACCATCGGCGGGGTCATTGCCTGCGGCTACGGTTGGTGGCTTCTCGGCTGGCTGGCTTATATGCTGTTCTTTTTCTTCGTGTGGGAGGGGCGCGCGTTGTGCAGTCACTGCCCGTATTGGGCTGGGGAGGGGCGCGTGCTGCGGTGTCACGCCAACTACGGCGTCATCAAGTGTGGCGATATCGCCCTGGGCCGATGAGTCGCTCGGAGCAGGTTCAGTTCTTGGTCGGGGCGCTGCTATTCGTGATATAGGTTCTACTGGTGTTAGGTCGGGAATACCTGCTGGTAGCCATCGGGCTGGCTTCGGCGATCAGTTTTGTCTATCTTCTGCGGCGGAACATCTGCATACGCCGTGTCAATTTCTCCTGCCCATTAAACGGTGTGCCGAAGGAGATCGTGGACTCTTACTTATGCCAGAACCCGGTCATGCGCCAAGCTTGGGAGCAGAGCAGGTATCAGCTTGGCTTTTAACACAATGGAGGTTTTGATGATCGCCTGGATCAACTTTGCTGTTCTTCTTTTCGCCTCGATTATGCTCCTTTACTTTTATGTACTCAGCGCCAGACCGGCGGGGCAGGAAAAGGTGATTGGGCCGCGCGCCTATCAGCGCTGCTTTTATTATCGCCTGGTTGCCGCCGGATTCGAAGTCATCATCACAGCCAACTATATCCTATATCACTTTTTCCCGCTGTCAACCCTGCTCCCCGACCAGTTCCCCTGGCCCTGGTGGATCTCGCTGGTCATCGCATTGCTCATCGGCATCCCGGCTACGACCCTGATGGTGATCGGCGCGCGCGACGCGGGGGAAGAGGCCATGCGCCCGAAGAAGGAACACAGCATGTACGGCGGCATTTACGCCCGAATCCGTCATCCTCAGGCGGTGGGGGAAGCCTTCCTGTTTGCGGTGATGGGGCTGCTGCTGCATTCACCGTTCCTGACCATCTTCTCGCTCATCTATTTCCCGATCCTTATCCTGATGTGCTTTGCCGAGGAGCAGGACCTGATGCTGCGCTATGGCGATTCCTACGCAGGATACTGCAAACGAACAGGGGCTTTCTGGCCCAAGAAAAGTTCATAAAAGATGGGAGAGTGAGTCATGAGTCCTCGACCATGAAAAAGGAGATACCATATGCCTGAACAGATCTCTGAACTGAAACTGCCGCGGGGAATGTCCCGCCTGGCCTTCCGCCTGCCGATCTGGTTATACCGCCTCCGCTTGGGCTGGTTGTTGGGAACCCGTTTTGTGCTGCTCACCCATATCGGGCGCAAAAGCGGCCTGCTCCGCCAGACCGTACTGGAGGTGGTTCGTTACGACAAAGCCAGCGGGGCCTGCATTGTGGCCTCCGGGTGGGACACCAGGTCGGATTGGTTCCATAACGTTACTGCGAATCCAAAAATCGTTTTCCAGATCCGCAATACGCGCTCTGTAGGTTTTGCCGGACAACTCTCCCCCGAGGTCGCGGCGCAGGAACTGTTGGATTATGCCTGCCTGCATCCCACGGCTTTCCGCGAGCTGGCGCAGTTCATGGGCTTTCGGTTGGATGGTACGGAGGAGGACATTCGCGCCGCGGGCCAGGTACTCCCGATATTCATCTTAAAGCCTGACCCGCAAGCCGTGTGAATATGGACTGGGCAGTTCCCCATTATTCGAAAGTATCTTGTTTCGTTGTTGCAATTAAAGGTTTCAAATATAGACTCCTGTTCTTACGAAAAGGCCCGTGGTGAAATTATCGCATTTGTTTTGTTCACTTACAAAAGAACGGCGTGGAGAAGTCCTTGACGAGCTTGAGATAGACTCGTCACCGGGGTTCGACTATTTCCTGCTGGTCATCCTCTCATGCAGCATTGCCAAATTTGGCCTGATCACCAACTCCACGGCAGTGATCATCGGGGCCATGCTGGTTGCGCCACTCATGTCCCCCATATTGGCGTTGTCGCTGGCTTCCGTTGCCGGCGAACAACACATGTTCCAAAAAGCGGTCATTGCCTTGATAGAAGGGAGCCTGGCGGCCGTAGCACTCTCTGCGTTGTTGGGCTTGGTCGCTAATATCCTGCCGTTAGATGTCTTCAAAATATTACCCACCGAGACCCCGGCCCGGACGCATCCATCCCCGTTCGACCTGGGGATCGGTCTGGCAGGCGGCGCGGCGGCTGCCTATGCACTTGCGCAACCGCGCCTTTCGGCGGCGCTGCCGGGCGTGGCGATCGCCACGGCGCTCATGCCGCCGCTGTGTACGGTGGGAATTGGCATTGCGCTGGGCAATGGCAGTGTCACTTTTGGAGCTTTGCTTCTTTTTCTAACCAACCTGGCTGCCATTTCTTTTGCCGGGATTGTCGTTTTTGTAGCCCTGGGCTTTCGGCCGCGCAATAGAGAAGATTCCTGGCATCACATTCCGAAGAGTTTATTCCTCTCCGCAGGCCTGACACTCCTCGTAACTGTGCCCCTTATTATTCTGACAATCCAGGTGGCGCAACAGGTGCGCTTCAACCAGGATGTTCGGGATGCAATAACTACTCAACTTTCTGAGTGGCCGGATGCACAACTCGTCGACATGAACGTTGATACGAGCGACTCCGCCATGCATCTCGTGGTCACCATCCGAACCTCGCACCAGCCTGACTATACCCAGGTTGTTGATTTGCAAACTGCCTTAGCTACCCGGCTGCAACGGACGATTGCCCTCCAATTGATCGTTGTCCCGACGACCAAGCTCGACCCGCTCGTGCCTCCCACAGCAATACCTACGCTCGTCTTCACCTCAAGTCCAACCTCCACAGCAACCGCAACTTTGACTAATACGCCAACTCCAACATTTAAGGCCACTTTCACGCCATCGCCAGCTTTTACGCCAACGCCGGTTCTCGCTTTTATTGCCAACACGGGTGGCAGAGGGGTGTATATCCGTGAGTCACCTGCTGGCCGTATTATCGAAGCGCTTCCTGAAGGAACCCCCATCCACCTGCTCTACCAGCGCATCACAACGAATGGCGTTGAATGGCTTGGAGTGCTGGATCCGCTCGGCCAAGCCGGCTGGGTGCAGGCAGTTTATGTGATCATCAAACCCTGATTTCTCACTGACAGCCGACAAGATTGACCTGTGATTTGTTGAGACCAAGGCAAGATCAGAAAGGTTTAGCCCGAGATGAATGAAGATGAAACAGCAATCAGTCGCGTAACCCGCCCCAAGGAGATCGCCAGATCCAGTTACAACCGTTTGAGTCGGTGGTACGATTTGCTTGCCGGGACGAGCGAACAGGCGGCGTGCAAGGAGGGGCTGCGACTATTGAAGTTGATGAGCGGAGAAAATGTTCTCGAAATTGGTTTCGGCACCGGGCATAGCTTGCTTGCGCTGGCCGAGTCGGTTGGTGAATCAGGACACATCCATGGAATTGATCTGTCCGAAGGAATGCTCGCCATTGCCCAATCAAGGATCGAGAGGGCAGGAATCGCTAAGATAGTTGATTTACGGTGTGGTGACGCGGCCTGCCTCCCCTATAAAAAGGAAACTTTCGATGCAGTTTTCACCGCTTTTACCTTGGAACTCTTCGATACTCCTGAAATACCCATCGTGCTCATGGAATGCTGGCGGGTTCTGAAACGCCAGGGTCGAATTTGTGTTGTATCCCTTTCCAGAGATGGAAAATCAAAATTCATGTTGCGCCTATATGAATGGGCTCACGAAAAAATGCCTGATTATGTCGATTGTCGCCCCATCTTCGTCCGCCAAAGCTTGAGCACTGCCAACTTTGATGTACAACAATTCGCTTACCAGTCCATGTGGGATTTGCCAGTTGAGATCGTTGTTGGCCGTAAGGTTTGATAACAGGAAGCAGGTGATAACTAATGCCTGATTCGCTCTTCACCCTGGTCCCAGAATTGGAGCTAATCTGGTCTAAAAAACGTTTGGAGGATATTAAAAAAGAAGGAGATTCTAATAAAAATTTAGTTTACAATCTTGCATTATTTGGATAAACTTCAGAACACATTCACCTTGATATGCATCAAGCTCAAATAATTTTCTTATTAATATTCCATGTCCCCTTTCCTGCAACTCGCCTTTGAGCTGGTGGTCATCCTGCTGGCGGCCAAGGCCGCCGGTACCATCGCCATGCGCCTGGGCCAGCCTCCCGTGCTCGGGGAACTGGTCGTCGGGGTCTTGCTCGGCCCTTCCCTGGTCAATATCCTGGGGCTGCCGTTCATTAACAGCGCCAGCCTGGGAGAGACCGTCTCAGACCTGAGCCAGATCGGGGTGCTGCTGCTCATGTTCCTGGCCGGGCTGGAACTCCACCTGGGCGAGCTGGCCAGCCACCGCAAGGTATCCCTCCTGGCAAGCCTGGGAGGTGTCATGCTCTCCGTCGGGTTTGGCTGGTTGGTGGGGCGCCTGTTTGGTATGGGCCAGACGGCGGCCCTGTTGCTGGGTATCGCCCTGGCCGCCACCAGCGTGAGCATTTCGGCCCGCACCTTGATGGAAATGGGGCTGCTGCGCAGCCGGGTCGGCCTGAGCCTTTTGGGGGCGGCCGTCTTGGATGACATTCTTTCCATCCTGGCCTTCTCGGTTTTCCTGGCGCTTACCTCCGGGAACGGCGGAACTGCCGGACTGGCATGGACGACGGCGCGCATGTTCCTTTTCCTGGCAGGCGCTGTTGCTTTTGGAGTTTGGGCCCTGCCGCGGCTGGCCCGCTGGATCGATCGATTGCATATCAGCCAGGGGTCGCTGGCGTTTGCCATTGCCATGCTGCTGATATACGGGCTGGCAGCCGAGCTGGTCGGGGACATGGCCGCCATCATCGGCACCTTCCTGGCCGGCCTGATGTTCGCCCGTACGCCGGAAAAAGGTCTGATCGAGCAAGGCATGAATTCCCTGGCGTATGCTTTCTTCGTCCCGATCTTCTTCATCAACATTGGATTGACCGTCAACCTGCGCAGCCTGGGCATTCATGATGTCTGGCTACTCCTGGGGGTGGCGCTGGCCGCGCTGGCAGGCAAGCTGCTCGGAGCAGCCGGCGGGGCACGCCTGGGCGGATTCCCCGGCAATGCCTCTTGGCAGCTTGGCGCAGGCATGGTGGCGCGCGGGGAAGTGACCCTGATCGTTGCCGCCGCCGGCAGCCGAGCGGGCTTGATCGACGGCAGCACCTTCTCGGCCATCGTCGTTGCCGTGCTGCTCAGCACATTGTTCACCCCGCCATTGCTGCGGGTGTTCTCCCGGCAAGCGGCCGACGCTGCAAGCCGGGCCCGGGAAGAACCGGCCGCCCCTACTCAAAAAGAAGATCAGGGCATGAAATCACCCGAGAAAAAGGAATAGATTTTTACCATATCGCTGGGTCAGTCGAAATCCACTCGCCTGGCCTGTGAGAAGGAGCGAGCCATGAAAATGATCCTTTTCGTCCTGCACGATGCAACAAAGCTACCTGAACTGTTGAATGCCTGGCAGGAAGCCGGTGCAGTCGGCGCAACGATCTTCATCAGCACCGGGATGGGCCGGCTTCAACAGGAAAGCCCACTGCGTGATGATCTGCCGCTAATGCCATCTTTAAGTGACTTCTACGAACATGGCGAGCATCTCAGCCGGACGCTCTTCACCGTTGTCAGAGATGATGAAACGGTCGAGCGGCTGCGCACGGCCACCCGGCGGCTGATCGGGGACCTGAGCCGGCCGGACACCGGTTTCTTGGTTGTCCTGCCGGTGGAGGATGCCGAGGGGTTGGAGAAGAAAAGGGACTGATCTCTGCGTCCGGAGGAATACCGAGGTGGCCCAAATAACGAGGAATAACGATGGGGAGGTCGATAGTCTGATAGCCGATAGTCGGATGGTCGCATGGTTTTTGGCCGGAGGTGCCCAAATAACGATGGCCGTTTAGTGAGGTAAGGCGGATTTCGAGAGCAACCGGCGGGGCCATTCGTTCCGCGGAACAAAAAAGAAACGAATACTCTTCGGGTACGAGATAGGTGGGCGGGAAGAAATGGAACCGCCGCTTAGCCACCCAGTCAAACGGGCTTATTCTGAAATGCCATCCTGCCGGCATTTGTCTTGCCAGCCAGCTAAAATATCCCTCACTTTGTCATAAACTTCATCACGCGCAAGAGAACGTTCCCACCCTAGAGAAAGTAACTCGTCGTAGTCTGTTTCGGTATGGCGGATGTGGGCAATGACCGCCAGCCGGATCGCCTTTTCGTCCAGGGCTTTGGCGTTGGCGCTGCGCCCCACCCGGTCACTGTATTTCTGGCAGGCGTGTCCGGCGATTTCCTACTCCCTCCCTGCGGGACAGGCCGGATATAACTCGCGCACGCGCGCCGCAAAGCGCTGGATGTACTCCTGGTCGAGTTCGGCGCGGCGTTCGGCGTCACGCTTCTGGCGATGAGCGCACACATCGGCATCGGCGAGGCATTCCTGCTCGGCGCGCTGGAGGGCGGATTCTTCCACCAGCAGGCCCTGACGCTCGTAGCGTTTGCGGGCTCGGCTCCATTTCAATACCACTGCTGCCAGCGTGGAATATTTCCCTGCCCGACGGGTCAGCGCAGCCTCCCCGGAAGGCAGGAAAACCAGTTGGTCAAGATCAGCGCAGGTCAGGCAGAGCGCGCCCTTTTCGCCGGCCAGTGTAATCCAGGCACGGCGGCCCAATTTCTCGCCACATTCGCTGCATTCGGCTTCACCAGTGGTAATGAAAACTTTCAAGTCCATTTTTTTTGGCGGGTCATTTCAATAAACCAAGCAGCCCTTTTCCAACCGGCGTCAAGCGTATGTGGGTTAGCTTTTTATTTTCATAACCGTTTGTATTTTCCGCGCCGCATTCGCATTCCAATACGGCAAATGCAGTCACTGGCTGAACTACGATTCGCTGAATGGCTGACTGCATAATCGAATGGGCAAAGGTCTGATCCGGAGCGTGCCACTCCAGGCCGCTTTGTGCGATCAAGCGGTCGGCAAAACCGTTATAAGATACATCCAAATCAAATTCCTCGGGGTCGAATTCTGGGCCAATCCATCCCATATATTCTTCATGTTCTTCGTTCTCGGGGTCGGCGATGGCCTGCAGGAATTCTTCGTACCCCCAAACTCCGCCCACGTCTTCGGGCGGGCAGGCGCGTTTACCGGTGACGCAGACCGGGTAATGGACTCCTTTCTCGGCGGGCAGGATTTTTTCAACCAGGATGGCGTGTTCCCAGCTATCACCAAAATCGTATTCGTAGGAGAATCTGGCTTTTTCGAGCAGGCCAAGCTGGTCAAGCCGGTAACGAGTCTCGTTTTCGGTGCCCAGGTCGCCAGTTTCATCATCTTCCGGGTCGCCGTAGATTTCCCCGGCGATGGTGAACATGTGCAGGTGGTAATTCTCCCAACCCATGACAACCTGCAAAATTTCATGCAGGTCATAGAGCGTGACATTCCCTGGAACCAAAACCCTGCGCCAGATAGGCGGTTTTGAATCTTTGATGGTTACCTTAAGTTGGTAGACAATTTTTTCACCAGGCATGTTCACTCCTTCCAGGTAAGTTCACAATCAATTATAGACGAGATAATCCCATTTGACATCACTCTCCCTCCCTTGTACAATCACCCCCATGTCCATCCTCCAGTTGCTCCATACGATGTGCGCCGAGCTCTCTGATGCCGACTTGAACGCCGTCCGCAAAGCGCGGACAATTTAACGCCAGCGAAACCGCCGCCCGCACATCCTTCGCCAGTTTTTACGTCACTGCCATCGGCGTGCCCGAGAATATGGCCGCCCTGACCCGTGAGGAAGCCATCACCCTGCGCCTGCTCCACGAAACCGGTGAGGTGGACGTGGCCTTTTTCGAGCGGCTTTACGGGGCTGCCCGCCAGCGCGGCACCTACACCCAACGCTACAAACCGGTCTTCGACACTGTCAAAAAGAACCTTGTCCGGCGCGGCCTGATTGTCATGGCCGAAGTCAAAATGCGCGGCGACACCGTCCAATTGGAACGCTGGCGTTTTGCCCTGCCGCCTGAATTTGTGCCCCACCTCCCACCGCTACCGGCCGTCCAGAACGATAATCCGGGCATCAAAAACGAAAACACCCTCCGCCGCAAACTGCTCGAACTCGTCGGCGGGCGCCCGGCCATTCTGAATGACCCGTTCCCCATCCGCATCCTGCACGGCAGCATCTATCTCAAAGATCATCTTTTCTCACTCGCCACCTTCAGTCTCTGGCAGATGGACGCATGGCAGCGCGCCCAGAACGCCTTCAAACCCAACGTTCCCGCATCGCCAGCACCCAGCATTGCTGCGCTCAACCTGCTCGACAACCATGCCTGGGTGACCCCCAAGACCCTCGAACCCGCCCTCGCCATCTACTCCTTTGGAGGCAAAATCCCGCCTGCCGAAAAATTGCTCAAACAAGGCTGGGAATTGGGACTTTTATCCCGGCTGGAAATTGACCAAGACCCATACTATCGTCTCGCCCCCGCGCATTTCCCGCCCGGAACTCAATGCCCCGTATCCTGCCACCCTTGATTGGGCAGATACCACCTCCAAAGCCGGCACCGTAAAAATCGACCTGCGCATGATCCCGCTCCACGACCTCGACCTGCTCAACACACTAGCGGACCTTGCTGTGGAAAATGGCGTTTTACTGGCATCTCCCAGCCTGATCAAACTCGGACGTACCATTCCCGCCCAGCGCAAGGCTCCACTCTCGCTCTGGCTGGCAGAAAACATCCCGGCGTTTGGTGAAGCCCTCGAAACGGTGGATGCCAAATGGGGCAAAACCATCCTGCATGAAAACCTGCTCGTCGCCCGCGTGCGTGACCTGAGCCTGCGCGTCCAACTGGAGCGTGAACTCAAAGGAAATATCGTCCTTCTCAGCGACCACTATATCGCCTTTCCCATTGAATCCCGCCCCAGTGTCGAAAAAGTGCTCAAAAAGACCGGGTTCGTTGTAAAAACGGTAAAACCATAAGACTGTCGAAGGTTGAAAATCAAATGCCGATCCCCGACCTTCGACTTTGACATGAAACTTGACGCCTGACACATGGAACTACAAACTCTCGACCCCAAACCCCTACGCGTCTTCTCCAACGACCGTGACCTGCTGCGCGACCTGTTCACTTACCTAGACTACATCAGCGAGCACAGCATCAAACGCATGACCCGTACCAACGAAATCCCCCGCGCCAATTCAGTGCACATCGCCAAATTGTTGGGCGACCCCGAACTGGTTAAAGCTGCCCAGGAAACCGGCGGAACCCAATGGATTGACTTCATCGACACCCTCGCGTGGGACCTGAGACTGGTTTCCTATGATATCAAAGGTGAATATCGCGGCTACACCAGCTCTGAGCCATCTTTCATCGAAAACTTCATTGTCGCCAATTCTTCCAATTTCGATAAATTTCTCGCGCTTCCTCCCATGGCACAGGAAAAACGCATCCTCGATACGCTCATC
Organism: uncultured Chloroflexia bacterium; assembly: GCA_963746015.1. Lineage (GTDB taxonomy): Bacteria > Chloroflexota > Anaerolineae > Anaerolineales > Villigracilaceae > UBA877. The sequence goes on along the minus strand of CAVUZS010000011.1, from coordinate 122,720 downwards.
CACGCCAGATCGCATAGCGAATATAACAGTTCCGGCAACAACGAGTTTTACCAAGTTAGCATTCTGGGAGAATTGGACGCTTTCTATCCATGGGGTGCCGCCACAGGCATCATGCCCATGCTCAAATTCCCGGAAATTCGCATGTTCCTACTGGAAGTGCTCAAAAATTGTCCCGCCGGGCAGTGGTTCAGCACCGAGTCGCTCATTGCTTATCTCAAAGCCAACCACCCCTACTTCCTTATCCCGCAAACTGCACCTCAAAAGGACAAGTGGGGGAACCCAATCAACCGTTATGGCAACTTCTATGAGGGCAAAGAGCGGTGGGTCCACAATGATAAAGCCATCCCCGACGACGCCCGGGATGGCTTCGAGCGTGTTGAGGGCCGTTATGTGGAGCGTTTTCTTGAACACATCCCGCTGATCATGCGTTTTGTGGATGTGGCTTACGACCCTCAACCTTACACCGGCCCACTCCCCTCACGCGGGATGCTCAAAGCTTTTCGCATCAGCGAGCGCTTCTTGCACCTGATGAGTGGCGAAGAATCCACTCCTAAAGTCACCGTCCAGCCCAATTTCGATGTTGTCATCGAAGCCGACTTCTACCCGGCAAAGGTCATTCGTCAGGTGGCGGCGTTGGGTGAGCAGATGTCCAGTCCCGACGGCGGTCACGGTGCCTATGTTGGCGTTTTCCAACTCAAAAAGATTGCGGTTGCCGCCGCACAGATCAAAACTCCCGATCTGGATGTGATTTCCCTGCTGAAAACTCTCAGTGGGCGCGACCTGCCACCCAACGTACAGATCGAACTCGATGAATGGGCCGGTCACGCCGACCAGTTTACCCTGTACGACGGCTTTGCCCTGCTCGAAACAAACGATGTGCCGCTCGAAGCCGAAAAATTCATCGTGGAGAGGATTACTCCCGCCTTATACCTGGTGCGCAGCCCCGAAAAAGTTTACGCTATGCTGGAAACGCTCGGCCACGTCCCGATTCGGGTTCAACATCCGGTGGGCCAGTTGGCCCGGGTAGCGGAATCCGCTGCCAGCCTGTTCCCCAAGGAATCGGCGTTGGTCAATGTCCCGCAACCGGCGAGAGAGGTGATGGTGGGGCGCGTCGTCACCATCGGCTACCAATTCCCAGACGTCGAATCCTTTGATGCCATCAAAAAAATGCTCGCCGAACTGCGCTGCCCTTTCCAATCTGACCCTGCCACGCGCATCGTCAGCATCCAACAGAAGGAACAAGGCAAGTTTGACGAGGCGGTTCAAAAGCTGGCGGGTGAATATGTTTTCGAGGTAGATAAGTAAACAGGTATCTGTCCACCTGCCTGCTTTGCGGAGCAATCATGCCATTTCCCAGCAACCCCCTCATTGTTCAAGGCGATAAAAGCTTGCTACTCGAAGTGCAAAACGAGCGTTACGAGGCTGCGCGCGATGCGCTGGCGCGTTTTGCCGAACTGGAAAAATCGCCGGAATACATCCATACCTATCGCATTACACCTCTTTCGCTGTGGAACGCGGCTTCTTCGGGGCTGACCGCCGCCGAAATTTTGGCGCAGTTGGAGAATTTTTCCAAGTATGGCCTGCCCGCCAATGTGGTGCGCGACATCGAAGAGTACGTGGGACGCTATGGACGGGTGAAGTTGATTCGCGAGGGTGAAAATCTGATCCTGACCAGCGCCGACGAGACACTGATGGTGGAAATCCTGAACCATAAGGCCACGGCGCGCTACCTGCCTGGGCGGTTGGATGCACAACGTGCCCTGGTGGCTCCCGGCAGGCGCGGGCACCTGAAACAGGCGCTGCTGCAAATTGGTTACCCCGCCGAGGATTTGGCGGGCTACGTGGTGGGTGAGGATTTGCCCATCGCACTGCGGCCGGCGACGTTGGGCGGCAAACCCTTCCGCCTGCGGCATTACCAGGAGGAAGCCGCCGAGGTCTTTCACGCGGACGGCTCGGCACAGGGCGGCAGCGGCGTGGTCGTGCTGCCGTGCGGTGCGGGCAAAACCATCGTTGGCATGGCAACCATGGCACGGTTGCAGACCTCGACGCTGATCTTGACCCCCAGCACGGTCGCTGTGCGCCAGTGGATAAGCGAACTGGTGGATAAAACTTCGCTAACGGAGGATCTGATCGGGGAATATTCCGGCCTGCAAAAGGATATCCGCCCTGTTACCGTCAGCACCTACCAGATTTTGACCCACCGCAAGCGTGGCTCCAGCGACGATTTTCCCCACTTCAGCCTGTTCACGGCTCGCAACTGGGGGCTGATCATCTATGATGAGGTACACCTGCTGCCCGCCCCGGTCTTTCGTATCACTGCCGAAATCCAGGCGCGTCGACGGTTGGGCCTGACCGCCACCCTGGTGCGCGAGGACGGCCTGGAAGGGGATGTTTTTTCGCTGATTGGGCCGCAAAAATACAATGTCCCTTGGAAGGATTTGGAAAAGCAGGGCTGGATTGCCACCGCCATCTGCCACGAAATCCGTGTGCCGCTGGCTGAAAGCGCCCGTATGGAATATGCCGTTGCTCCACAACGCGAAAAATATTCGGTGGCGGCGCACAATTCCCGCAAACTGCCGATCTTGCAGGCCATCCTGGAACGGCATACCGGCGAGAATATCCTGGTCATCGGCATGTATCTCGACCAACTCGACGAAATCGCCGCGCTGCTACAGGCCCCGCTCATCAACGGGCAGACACCGGTGCGTGAGCGCGAAGAACTCTACGAACGGTTCCGCACCGGGGAAGTGAAGATGCTGGTTGTCTCGAAGGTCGCCAACTTCAGCATCGACCTGCCGGATGCCAGCGTCGCCATCGAGATTTCCGGTACCTTCGGCAGCCGCCAGGAGGAAGCCCAGCGCCTGGGGCGCATCCTGCGTCCCAAAAGCGACCCTTCGACAGGCTCAGGGCAGGCGGGCGGGATGGCGCATTTCTACGCCATCGTTACCCGCGAGACGGTCGACCAGACTTTCGCCGCCAACCGGCAGCGCTTCCTGACCGAACAGGGGTACAAGTACGAGATCTTATACGAGAATGAAGTGGTATGAACTCACCCATTCTGCATGAAAACCTGTCCCTGATAGAGGTGGCCGACCACTTGATCCTGGACGATTTGTATGCCGACCCACACGTGGCGCAGTTTTTACTTACCCGCCTAAGCCCGACAGTGGCTGTCGTTGCCCCCGACCAGATGGACGCCCTGTTGGCGCGCTTGCTCAAACTGGGACAGACGCCCAAGGTCCTGGAGGCCTGATCCATGCCACGCCATTTTGACAGTGACCTGCCGCGCATCGGCGCAGATAAGCTCAAACCGATGGCAAAAACCTGGGGTGGGACCTCGAAGATGCGCAAGGATGAATGTATCGCCTGCATCCTCACCGGGCTAAATGACCCTCAAAAAGTTCAAGCTGCCGTTGCCGGCCTGCAAGCGTGGGAACGTAATGCCCTGGCGCTGATCAAGCGTATGGGCGGAGTCATCCCATACGGTGTGCTTAAAATAGGCATCCTGGCTTCCGGTCTGCATCCCCAACGCACCCATGAGTATCGTGATGATCTTATTGAGCCATTGTTTCGCCGCGGGTTACTCCTGGCAACAGGCGCCTATAGCCCTGAATACATCACCGAACAGTATGGCGGCGGCATGCTCTATTCCGATGAGCGCATCCTGGCACAGGTCGGCTTTCCCGAATACCAGCCATTCAATATCCAGCCAATCCCGCCAAGGGGCGACGTTCTGTATCGCCTTCCAACCGCCATCGCGCTCGATCTCTTGGGCATGTTACAGGCCATCGAAAATACAGGCGGGTTGAAATTGACCCAGAACGGCACGGTGCGAGTCAATGATGAAGCCAAACTGCGCAAGTCCATGCGCTGGAGCGAAAAAGGCCTGGAAATGGACGGCTTTTTCTTCCCCAACCCTGCGCAGGCCTGGTTGGGCGCTTTCAGTTATTCCGACTTGCTCAGGAACGCAAACGACGGCCGGCTGGTCGTCAAAGAATCTCCTGATCATTTTGCCCGGCGCCCGTTTGGGGAACAGGTCCGCCTGTTGATGGAAGGACTGATACGCATTCAAACCTGGTGGGAAGTTCCCATGAAAAATACCTATTTGGATAGCGATGGAAAAGGACGACGGCAGGGGCGCCTGGCCCTGAACCTGGCTTTATCCAGCCTGCCGCTCGACCCGGATGCTTTTTTCTCCTTCGATGATTTCGAGCAGGCCTTGTACAACCGTATTGGCGAAGATTTCGCGCTCGATTACCCGCCACGACGCCCATATTATTTCCGTTCCACCACACCCGAACAACAAAGGCAAGAACTTGCAAATTGGCAGGAAAAGACGCGTGACGACTGGCTAAAGCAAGAATATCCCTGGTTGTTGGGCGCATTTACCACCTGGCTGTATTTTTTGGGATTGGTGCAACTGATGATGGACAACGGACAACTGGTAGGGTTCCGTTTAACCGACATTGGCCGGGCCGCCTTTCACCCGGAACTGGCTCCCGTTTCAATGGCGGAATCCAACCTCCCGGCAGCCGCGCAACCCGCCTGGGTGGTGCAGCCCAACTTCGACATCATCGTCTACCTCGACCGTACCAGCGCGCCCCAACTGGCCTTTCTGGAACGCCACGCCGAACGGACGCAATCCCACCGCCACACTGCCCTTTACCGTCTTACGCGCGAATCCGTCTATCGCGGGTTGGAAAGCGGCACCACGCTGGGCAAACTGCTCGACAGGCTGCAAACCGGCGCACAGGCGGAACTCCCGCAAAATATCCTTGTGGAACTGCGCGAATGGGCTTCCCTGCGCGAGCGGATCGTCTTGCGCCGCCGCGCCCGGCTGATGGAATTTCCATCCGCGCAGGCATTACAAAACGGGCTATCGCGGGAACTCACGGGCAGTGTGGTGGCCGAAAGGTTCCTTTTACTGGATAGCCCATCCAAACTGCTGGCCTCCGGCTTGACCCGTATCAACTACGCCCGGCCCTTGGCCAAAAATCTGACTGTGACCGAATCCGGGACAATCCACCAAAAGCCTGGTTCCAACGACCTGATAACTGCCGCCCAACTAAGCCAGTGGGCGATTTGCAATACAGAGGCAGAATGGCAGTTGACGGCCGAAAATGTTGCCGCTGTCCTGAAACCGGGACGCAAGATCAATGAACTACTGATATTGCTCGAAAATCGACTATCTCACCCGCTACCACCCTTGCTCGAAATTGCCCTGCGTTCCTGGGCGGGTGAAACCTTCCGTGTCGAGTTGGAAGCGGTCATTGTGCTGCACTGCCCACAGGAACAGGTTTTTGAGGCAATCACCGCCAGCCCGCTGATGAGACCGTTTTTAATGGGGTACTTTCCTCCCAATTTATTGTTTGTGAATTCCGAACATCTTGAAGCCCTCCGCCAACACCTGCATTGGTTGGGTTGGCAAGTATCCGACCAATTACAAATTATCCCGCTGGAGACGTAAGCCACCTTCCAAATTGCACGTTGCAAAGTGAAATGGCGGGTATTAGAATATGACAATCATGGTCGCAATTAATAAAAAGGAAATCCAAAGTGTAAGGATCAGGCTTCATCCCCGGCCACATTAATCTTTAATTCGTTGGGGCAACAATATTTTTTAGCTTTTATCAAGGAGACGATATGACAAATGAAAGAACTGCTCCCAAAAATATAGACGAATATATTACAGGTTTTTCAAAGGATGTGCAGGAGAAATTGGAAAAGATCAGGATGACGATCAGAAAAGCTGCTCCGGATGCGCAGGAGAAAATCAGTTATCAAATACCGACCTTTTATTTGAAAGGCAATTTAGTGCATTTTGCCGGATTTAAGGACCACATTTCCTTTTTCCCTACGTCGTCCGGGAGGGAGAACTTCAAGAATGAGCTGTCCGTTTACAAAGGGGCAAAAGGAACGGTACGGTTTCCATTGGATGAACCCATCCCATACGACTTGATAAGCAAAATCGTGGAGTTCAGGGTCAAGGAAAATTTGGGAAGGGCAGAAGCAAAAGCGAAGAAGAAATAAATATCCCCATTTCCTTGACATCTCCAGACAGGCGTGATATAAACCGCCCCAATATGCTATCGTCAAGTTTGATCCTGAAGTCACCGCGCGCCCGTCGTCCCATCTCCCCACCCAACCGGGAAGGATGGTTTTTTGTGTTTGCCTGAGATCGATGTAGACGAGCAGGCGCACCTGAAGCATAACCAAGCCCTCCTCCCCAGGAGGGCTTTTTTTTATCCATCGTTCCGGGAACCAAATTCAAATCATCTTTCAAGGAGAACCGCATGTCGAAACAAAATGTCAAGAAAGTCGTACTCGCCTATTCCGGCGGACTGGACACTTCTTGCATCGTGCCCTGGCTGAAGGAGAATTATGGCTGCGAAGTGGTCTGCTTCGCTGCCAACGTGGGCCAGGGCAACGAGATGGACGGCCTGGAAGCCAAGGCCATCGCCAGCGGCGCCAGCCAATTGGTGGTGCATGACCTGCGCGAGGAACTGGCCGAAGATTACATCTTCCGGATGCTGCGCGCCGGCGCGGTCTACGAGCGCAAATATCTGCTCGGCACCTCCATCGCCCGCCCGCTGATCGCCAAGCACCAAGTCGAAGTGGCCCACGAAGTCGGCGCGGATGCCGTCTCGCACGGCGCCACCGGCAAGGGCAACGACCAGGTCCGTTTCGAATTGACCTATACTGCGCTCGATCCACGCCTGAAGGTCATCGCTCCCTGGCGTGAGTGGGAGATCCGTTCGCGTGAAGACGCCATCGCCTACGCCAAGGCCCATAACGTGCCGGTCAAGGCCACGCTGAAATCCATCTACAGCCGGGATGGCAACCTGTGGCACCTTTCACACGAAGGCGGCCTGCTCGAAGACCCCTGGCAGGAACCCGAAGAGGCCATGTTCCAAATCTCGGCCGCGCCCGAAAACGCCCCGGATGAACCCGCCTGCATCGAGATCGAATTCGTCTCCGGCACCCCCGTTGCCATCAACGGGGAAAAACTCTCCCCGGCCACCCTGATCGCCCGCCTGAACACCCTGGGCGGGACGCACGGCATCGGGCGCGCCGACCTGGTCGAAGGCCGCCTGGTGGGGATGAAATCCCATGGCGTTTACGAGACTCCCGGCGGTACGATCCTGCTGACCGCCCACCGCGAAGTGGAATCACTCGTCCTGGACAAGGACACCATGCACTACAAGGACACGCTGGCGCTCAAATATGCCGAACTGGTCTACAACGGCATGTGGTTCTCGCCCCTGCGTGAAGCCCTGGACGCCTTCATGGACAGCACGCAGGGCCCCGTCACCGGCTTTGTGCGCCTGAAGCTCTACAAGGGCAACGTCATCCCGGTCGGGCGAAAGAGTCCCTTCAGCCTGTACCGCGAGGACTTCGCCACCTTCGGGCAGGAAAATGTCTATGACCAATCCGATGCCGAAGGCTTCATCCACCTGTATGGCCTGCCCCTGAAGGTGCGCGCACTCAACGGCCTGCCGACCTCCGGATTGAACATGCCCAAGCCGGATTATTCCCGGTTCAAGAGAGATTAGAGAGTAGAGAACAGAGAATGGAGAACAGGACATGACTCTTTGGGGAGGTCGCTTCTCTGGAAAGCTCGACCCGCAGGCCTGGGCCTTGAATGCCTCGCTCGGTTTCGACCGGCGGCTGGCGTTGCAGGATATACGCGCCAGTGTCGCCTGGGCGCAGGCGCTTGAAAAAGCCGGCGTCCTTGCGCACGATGAAAGCGTGCAAATCTGCGCCGGGCTGGATGCCATCCGGGGCGAATTCGAACGCCAGGAATTCATCTTCCGGGAAAGCGACGAGGATATCCACACCGCCGTGGAACGCCGCCTGGGAGAACTGATCGGGCCGGCCGCCGGGAAACTGCATACCGGGCGCAGCCGCAACGACCAGGTGGCCACCGACCTGCGCCTGTGGCTGCTCGAAGCCATACCGAGCCTGGACGGCGCGCTGTCTGACCTGCAGGCCGTCCTGGCCGGGCGCGCCGAAACCGACTTGGACATCCTGCTGCCTGGCTATACCCATTTGCAGCGCGCCCAGCCCATCCTGCTGGGCCACTGGTGGCTGTCCCATTTCTGGCCGCTCCAGCGGGACCGGGAACGCCTCCAGCAAGTGCGCGCACGCACGGCCAGCCTGCCGCTCGGCTCCGGCGCGCTGGCCGGTACCGCCTTCCCGGTGGACCGTCTCGCGCTGGCTGCCAGCCTAGGCTTTTCCCAAGCCTCCCCTAACAGCCTGGACGCCGTCTCCGACCGGGATTTCGCGGCCGAGTTCCTCTTCTGTGCGGCCCTGGTCGGCACCCACCTGAGCAGAATGGCCGAGATGGTTGCCCTGTTTTCCAGCGCCGAGTTCGGTTTCTTCGAACTTTCCGAGGCATTTTCCACCGGCTCCAGCCTGATGCCGCAGAAGAAAAATCCGGACGTGTTCGAGCTGGCGCGCGGCAAGGCCGGCAGCCTGCTTGGTTACCTGACCGGCCTGATGGCCACGCTCAAAGGCCTGCCGTCCAGCTACGATAAGGATTTGCAGGAAGACAAAGTGCCGGTCTTCAACGCGTACGACACATTGATGGCGATCCTGCCCACCCTGGCCGGTGCCCTGCGGACCCTGGGCCTGCACACCGAGCGGATGCGGGCCGCCATCGACCCTGGCATGCTGGCAACCGACCTAGCCGATTACCTGGTCGGGAAGGGCCTGCCCTTCCGCCAGGCGCATTCCGTGGCAGGCCAGGCCGTCCAGTTGGCGGGTAAACTGGGCAAACCGCTGGAGGCGCTCTCCCTGCAAGAATTCCGGACCCTTACCCCCCTGTTCGACCAGGATGTCTACACGGTGTTCGACCCGCAGCAAAGTGTCGCCCGGCGCACTGCCAGCGGCGGTACCGCTCCGGAAGCCGTCAAAATCCAATTGCAAAATGCAAAAGCCATCCTGCGGAGGGCCAAAACGGATTAATCCATCCTTTCGCAGCCATCCATCGCCATTTCAAAAAGGAGAAAAAATATGAACGCAGTAACCTGTCCTGAATGTGGAGCCGAAATCACCCTAGAGGCCACGGTGGAATCCGGCGAGATCATCGTCTGTTCGGATTGCGGTGTGGACCTTGAAGTAACCTCGCTGAACCCCGCCACAGTCGACCTGGCTCCGATGGAGCAGGAAGACTGGGGCGAGTAACCAGATGTCAAAACGACTCTGCATTGGCGTGCTTTATTCACGCGTGCGCGTGGAAGAGAAATGGATCCTGGCTGCACTCGACCGGCGCGGCCTGGATTTCGAGCGCCTGGATGACCGGCTGGTCCATTTCGACCTGGACAACCCGGAACCCTGGCGGCAGTACGCTGCCGTCCTGGAGCGCAGCATCAGCTACACCAACGGCCTGTACGCCTGCCGCATTCTCAATACCTGGGGCATTCCAACCGTCAACACGGCAGCTGTGGCCGAGGCCTGCGGAGATAAACTCATTACGACAACCTTGCTGGCAAAGGCGGGTGTGCCGCAGCCGCACAGCCAGGTGGCATTCACGCCCGAATCGGCCCTGGAGACCATCGAGGCCATGGGGTACCCGGTGGTGCTCAAACCGGTCATCGGCTCGTGGGGGCGGCTGCTGGCCAAGGTCAACGACCGGGACACCGCCGAGGCCATCCTGGAGCACAAGGCCACGCTCGGGTCGGTGCAGCACTCGGTCTTTTATATCCAGGAATACATCGAAAAGCCCGGCCGGGATATCCGGGTCGTGGTGGTCGGTGATAAGGTTATCACGGCCATCTACCGCAAATCCGCCCACTGGATCACCAACACGGCGCGCGGCGGGGAGGGGGAATTGTGCCCGGTCACGCCGGAACTGGAAGAGGTCTCCCTGAAGGCTGCCCAGGCGGTCGGCGGAGGCGTGCTGGCCGTGGATGTGATCGAAGACCCGCAACGCGGCATGCTGGTCAACGAGGTCAACCACACCATGGAATTCCATACCGTCCAGCCACTCAGCGGGATCGATATCGCCGATGCCATCGTCGGGTATACGCTGGATATGGCTGCCCAAAGGGGATAGGAGCAGAGACCATGATCAAAGCAACCATTGTCGGCGGGTCCGGCTATACCGGAGGGGAACTACTGCGCCTGCTGATTGCCCACCCGGAGATCGAAGCTGGCCCAGGTAAGCTCGCGTGCCCACCTGGGGGAGTACGTTTACCAGGTGCACCCCAACCTGCGCAAGCAGACCATGCTCAAGTTCACCGACCCTGAAGCCATCCAGCCAGTTGACCTGCTTTTCCTGGCCCTGCCGCACGGGACCGCCCAGCATAAAATCGATCAATTTGCCGCCCTGGCTCCCAGCATCATCGACCTTTCGGCGGATTTCCGCCTGCACAACCCGCAGGATTATGAGCGCTGGTACGGCTCGCCGCACGCGGCGCCGGAATGGCTGGCTAAGTTTGTTTATGGCCTGCCCGAACTGCACCGGGAGGCCCTGCGCGGCGCACATTACGCCAGCGGCGTGGGCTGCAATGCCACCGCCAGCAACCTGGCCCTGTTTCCGCTGGTCAAGGCCGGCCTGGTCGATCCGGAGAAACCGGTCATCGTCGAGATCAAGGTGGGTTCCTCCGAGGGCGGCGCGGAAGGTAATGCCGGCACGCACCACCCTGAAAGGTCAGGGGTGATCCGCACGTTCTCCGCCTTCGGACACCGCCATACCGCCGAAGTCATCCAGGAATTGGGCCTGTCGAACGTGGCCCTGACGATGACATCCGTTGACCTGGTACGCGGCGTCCTGGCGACCGCCCACGCCACCGCCAGGGCAGGCGTGACTACCAAGGACCTGTGGAAGGCCTATCGCCAGGTGGCTACTGAAAACTCCTTCGTGCGCCTGGTCAAGGAACAGCGCGGCATTTACCGGGTTCCCGAGCCCAAAGTCCTGGCCGGTTCGAATTATGCCGACCTGGGTTTCGACCTGGACGAGTCCACCGGCCACATTGTTTCCATCTGCGCCATCGATAACTTGATGAAGGGCGCTTCCGGCACGGCGGTCCAGTGCATGAACCTGATGATGGGTCTCGATGAAACGCTTGGGCTGGAATTTCCTGGCCTGCACCCGATCTAAAATGAAATTCATTCTTCCTTTTTGGGAATCTTTATGAGCAACAATGTCATTGTTGTCAAGCTGGGTGGAACGGAGGGCATGGACTTCTCTGCCATCTGCTGGGATGCCGCGGCGCTACTTTCCCAAGGCCAACGCCTGGTGCTGGTGCACGGCGGATCAGCAGAGGCCAACCAGTTGGGTGAAGCGGTCGGTTATCCGCCGCGCTTCATCACCTCGCCCTCGGGGTACACCTCCCGTTATACTGACCGCCGCACGCTGGAGATCTTCGCCATGGCCGTCAACGGCAAGGTCAATACCCTGCTGGTCGAGCAACTCCAGCGGCTGGGTGTCAACGCCTTCGGTTTGAGCGGCCTGGATGGCCGGCTGATGGCCGCCACACGCAAGGATACCATCCAGAGCATCGAGAACGGCAAGCGCAGGATCATCCGGGACGATTACACCGGGAAAATCGAAACCATTAATACGCCGCTTTTGCAGACCTTGCTGGAGGCCGGAACCCTGCCGGTCATTGCCCCCCTGGCGGTCAGCGCGGCCGGCGAAGCCCTCAACGTGGACGCCGACCGGGCGGCCGCGATGCTGGCTGCCGCCCTGCAGGCCGGGACCCTGTTGCTGTTGACCGCCGTCCCCGGCCTGCTGCGCAATTTTCCCGACGAGGGTTCGCTCATACCCAACCTGCCGCGTCAAAAATTGAAGGAAGCCCTGAATTACGCCGAAGGCCGCATGAAGAAGAAGGTGCTCGGCGCGCAGGAAGCGCTTCAGGGCGGCGTGAGCCGCGTGATCATTGCCGATGGAAGAGTGGGAAGCCCCATTTCGGAGGCATTGGCAGGCAAGGGAACGATAATTGAATGATGAATGCAGAATGCGGAATGATGAATAATTTGAAATATCCAGACAAATTACTGTAATCAGACGAATTTGATCACCAATGCAGATGCTTATTCAGCATAATTCATGTTTCATTCGAAAGGGACGAATATGCCAACCCAGCCACCTCTTGATCTCCGTGTCAGAACAAAGGCTTATGCGTTGCAAGTCATCAGGCTTTATCAAAGTTTGCCAAAAAGCGGTGAAGCACAGGTGATCGGAAAGCAGGTGTTGCGGAGCGGGACGTCGGTTGGCGCGCAATATCGAGAAGCCTGCCGGGCCAAATCCCCGGCGGATTTCATCAATAAAATGGAAGGCAGCTTGCAGGAACTCGATGAAACTGCCTATTGGCTCGAACTGCTTGCGGAGAGCAAAATTGTATCCACAGACCGTCTGGTTCTGTTACAAAAAGAGAGCGACGAATTGACTGCTATCTTCGTCACATCAGTTAAAACTGCGAAACGGAACAAATAAGAATGGTAATACCGAATTCACCATTCATCATTCTGTATTCATAATTTCTTATTAATAGAGGCATTTCCATGGACATTATCAGTACGGAAAACCTACACACCTCCGGCCTCTATATGAAACAGCCGATCATCATCGTGCGCGGACAAGGCGCCTCCCTGTGGGATGTGGATGGGAACGAGTATATCGACTGCGCGGCCGGCCATGGCGTAGCGAACCTGGGTCATGCGCACCCCAAGGTGGCGGCGGCAATTGCGGAGCAATCCACACAGTTGGTGACCCTTTTCGAGACCTACTACAATGACAAACGCGCCGCCTTGATGGAGAAGATCACCGGCCTCGTCCCGGGGCTGGAGCGGGTCTTCTTCTGCAACTCCGGTACCGAGACGGTCGAGGCGGCTCTCAAGTTCGCCCGCCTCTCCACCGGGCGTACCGCCATCATCGCGACTATGCGCGGTTTCCATGGCAGGACAATGGGGGCCCTTTCAGCCACCTATAACAAAAAATACAAGGAAGCCTTCGAACCGCTTGTGCCCGGATTCAGCTACGTGCCGTATAATAATATTGCCGCCCTGGAAGGAGCCGTCACGGACCAGGTCGCGGCGGTCATCCTCGAAGCGGTGCAGGGCGAAGGCGGCGTTTACCCGGCCGATTTCGCATATTTGCAGGCGGCCCGCCGTATTTGCACGGAACGAGGCGCCCTCCTGATCCTGGATGAGGTGCAGGCCGGGCTGGGGCGTACCGGAAAAATGTTCGCCTTTCAACACTCTGGCATCACGCCCGACATCGTGTGTGTGGCGAAATCGCTGGCAGGCGGTTTGCCAATGGGAGCCGTGCTGTTTGGCGATTCCATCAAGAACCTGGCTCCCGGCCTGCATGGTTCGACCTTCGGCGGTAATCCGCTGGCTTGTGCGGCTGCGCTGGCCGCACTGACAGCCATCGAAGAAGAAGACCTTCCCGGCCAGGCGGCTGCCAAGGGCGCCTACCTGATGGAGGCGCTGAAATCCATCCAATCGCCCCTGATCCGCGAAGTGCGCGGGCTGGGGTTGATGGTCGGGATCGAACTCAAGCAAAAGGTGGCCCCCTACCTGCAGGCCTTGCAGGATCGCCATATCATTGCACTCAACGCCGGGCTGACCACGATCCGCCTGCTGCCGCCCCTGGTGATCACCCGCGAACAAATGGATCGTGTGGTTGCGGCCCTGGAAGATGTCTTGAAATCAACAAGATGAATTCCATCCCCGAGACCCTGTTCAACCTGGTCAAAATCTACAGCCCTTCCGGCCAGGAGACGGCCGCGGTCGGTTACCTGATCGGCCGTATGCAGGCTTTGCATTTCACGCGCGCCTTCGCCGATGAAGCCGGGAATGCCGTTGGGATCATGGGGGATGGGCCGCGCCAGCTTGTCCTGTTGGGGCACATCGATACCGTGCCGGGTGAGATTCCTGTGCGGGTTGTTCCTCCCCCTGATGGGGAGGGGTCAGGGGTGAAGGTTTTATTCGGCCGCGGTACGGTGGACGCCAAGGGAGCGCTGTGCGCGTTCGTGGATGCAGTGGCAGGCTGCGGGCCGGTACCGGGTTGGCAGTTCGTCGTGATCGGCGCGGTTGGTGAGGAGACGGATTCGCCCGGCGCGCGCCATATCCTCCCGCTCTACCATCCGGAATTTGCCATTATCGGCGAGCCCAGCCGCTGGGAGCGGGTCACGCTGGGTTACAAGGGCAGCGCCTGGGCGCAGGTGCGTGTGCAACGTTCGCTCGCGCATACGGCCGGCCAGGGCGAAAGCGCCTGCGAGGCGGCTATGCGGGCCTGGGAAGCGCTGCGTGCAATCGCCGCTGCAGCCAACCTTGGCCGCGAGCGCATCTTTGACCAGCTCCAGCTTTCGCTGCGCGGGCATGGATTCCGGCGGTGATGGCTTCGAGGAGTGGGCGCTCCTGCGGGTGGGGGCGCGCCTGCCCCTGGGCCTGCCGCCTGAACGCTGGTATGAAAAGATCACCAACGACCCGGCGCTTGCCTCCATCCAGGGTATTTCCATCCAGCCGGCCGGTTTCCCCATCCCGGCTTACCAGGGCGAAAAGAACAACCCGCTCGTGCGAGCCTTCCTGGCGGGCATCCGCGCCAATGGCGGAGGGCCGGGCTTCGTCTATAAAACCGGCACGGCCGACCTGAACATCGTCGCCCCGGCCTGGGGCTGCCCGGCCCTGGCCTACGGACCAGGGGATTCTACTTTGGACCATACCCCGGACGAGCACATTTCCGTGGACGAGTACCGGCATGCGGTGGGGGTTCTACTGGTGGTTCTTAATAGGCTTTGTCAGGACGCATGAACACAAAATTCCGGAGGGGGGATTTTCCTGAAATACGCCGTCGGCCAAAATTATATATTGACCTCCAGGAATTGGTTATCGCAGGATTTCTTCAAAGCACCTCTCTGATCGTCTGCCCAAAATTTTCTTCCATAGTATAATTTTTTTATTGAACAAAATATCGTGGGAGAACAAATATTCATGACAGCAAAGCCAAAATTAAAAGGCCCAGCCCTGATCGATGTCTACCGATTCTTCCTTTGCCTTGGCATTCTTGAAAACATCCTGGCATCCTGGTACTTGTTCAGTCTGCCCTCGAAGACGCAAACAGTTTTTCTTGCCGGCTTTTCCCTGCAACGCGTGGGTGTGGGATTTGCGATTTTCTTTGTTCTCGGGATATATATTTTTCTCCTTGTAGACTCATGCAGATCCCGGAAACTCCTCAAATTTATCACGTCCAGGCTCGAGATCATTCTTAATGTTGACGTTTTTCACATTCTTATAAGATCGTCTCTCGCCATTGTATTAATCGCTAGTTTTGTATGCCTATTCTTTTATTTGTTCCCAGGCTCTCAAGAGTTGATATATCCAAGATTGTTATTCTTTCTTCCAAACGATTACATATTTGCAGATATGGGAAGCCTTTCAGCGATATTGATCGGATGGGTGTTCCTAATCAGCCTGAAAATCTTTATACTGCATTCCTACTCGGGCAGCAAGGCCAGCCGGCTTGTCTCTATCCCGGTCCGGCTGATGATTATTTCCTGGATAATTGAATTTTCTGTGGGTCTGTATTTTGGGCTATGGAGTCTGGTTACGCGGAAAGTAGCTGTGGAAATCCTCCAGGAGCCTGGTCTTAAGATCCTGATTCTGGCAATCTGGTTCTCATTATGGGCATTCCTACATCAGCGAAATGGTTGGGCCAGGCGGTATTTCCTGCTTTTTACCTGCATAAGCATTTGGATATGCGTTTTTATGGTCTCCATACAATTTGCCCAGTGGTTCGACAGGTGGTACACACCGGCGAACAACTATTTCAATCTCCTGGCTTCCTCCTTCCTGCGCGGGAAACTTTATCTCATCAACCCTCCGACTACCGGTGACATCGTCTTATTCGACGGACAATGGTTCGTCCCCCAACCTCCTTTTCCAGCCATTCTCATGCTGCCGTTCATCGCCATCTTGGGTATCAAGTCTTTTAATACCACTACCTTCTCACTGGCGCTTGCGGCTACAACTGCCGTAATCGTCTTTCTGATCTTGCACCAGTTGATTAAATTGGGTTGGATCAAGCTGTCCCACTCCGAAGCGATCTGGCTGACGGTGCTTTTTTCATTTGGAACCATGTTCTGGTGGCTGTCCATTGACAGCCGGGCATGGTTTTTCAGCCAGGTTGTTACGGTTCTTTGTAGCGCCCTCACTTTCCTGTCGGTGCTTAAAAAGTGGTCTCCCTGGGTCACGGGCGTTTGCCTGGCTGCTGCCATTTTATGCCGTCCAAACGAATTTGTACTCTGGCCGGCATTACTTGCCATAGCCATCCAACTCAACTTGAATTCCGAAGGAAAGGTGAACTGGAAACGCGCACTTAAGTGGGGGATATTTTCAGCCATCCCTGTAATAATAGGAGTAGGCCTTCTGCTATCCTATAACTATCTCAGATTCGGGAATTTCCTGGATTTTGAATATGGAAACCTGAACGGAGCAGGTCAGATCCTTCAAGATGTGGCGAATTATGGTCTCTTCAGCCCGCATTTTATGCCATTCAACCTGTATTATATGTTTCTGGCTCCGCCTCCATTATCAGCAGAATGTGGGTTTTTTCTGACACGCGGCTGGGGGATGAGCATGTTTGCCACAACGCCTGCGATCATTTACCTTTTCCGGAGATTCAAGATTTCCTGGTGGACTATTGGCTGCTGGTGTTCAATCCTGCTCTCGGTAATTGTGTTATCCATGTATTCAAATAATGGGGCATTACAGTATGGATTCCGGTATCTGCTTGATTTCATAATTCCTGTGGTCATGCTGGTCGCCTATAATGCTGGTAACAGGATTTCCCTTCCCATTAAATCCCTTATCATTGCCAGTATTTTCATAAACTATTATGGTACGTATTCCTTTTTCAGAGGCCCATGCTAATCACTCGGGGAAATATGCATGATGTCCCCATTCAGGAGATCGCGGCTGGTTTTCCATTTGATTCTTGAAAGCCAGCTTGGGAGCAGAGGCGCAAAATGAACGCGAAATCCTGGACACCAGACGCCGATCACTTCCCAAGGACGAATGGGGGTCTGAGGTTGAGGGCGGCCAGGAATCCGCCGGTTTTGCCGACCACCAGAATGGAGACCGAGCCAGCCGCCACGCTTAATTTCTGGAAGTTATCCAATGGCAGGCCAATGAAATGCGCCAGCACCAGCTTGATCGGGTCGGAGTGGAATACTACTGCCACCAGGTCCTTCTGTTTATGCGCGCGGCGAATGGCATCGATTTCCCTGACCAGCCGCTCCTGTAGTTCCAGGAAGCTTTCCCCGCCCGGAAAACGGACCTGGGAGGGCTGTTCCTGTATTTGTTTCCAGAGCGGCTCCTTGCGCAATTTCTTGACCCGCAGCCCTTGCCATTCGCCGACATCTGTATCCCTCAAGCCGGGGCGGAGCTGGATGGAGAGACCGAGCGCCTGTGCCAGCGGCTCGGCGGTCTCGACGGCGCGCTCCAGCGGGCTGGCATAGATCGCCTTGATCGGGGAATTCTTCAATGTCTCTGCCAGGGCAGCCGCCTGCTCCTGCCCGTGTTTGTTCAGGTGGATTCCCGGCAGGAGACCGGGCAGGCGGCCCTGCTTGAGGAAACTGTTTTCGCCGTGGCGGATGAGGAATAGAATGGTCATTACGAAAGTCCTTTGAGCTTGGTAGCATTCCAAGCCCAGACAAGGAAGATCAAATTGAAGGTGAGCATGCAAAACCCCACCAATCCTGGCAAGGCATTGTACTGGTCCAGGCCAAGGAGTTTAATGGGTAGTGTGAGAAACTCAATAATAAAGAGCAGGCCAAATATCCACCAGTTGAACAACTTGTCCGGTAAGGTTTTTTTGGCATATAAGTAAAGCATGGGCGGGATCAGGACCATGGCCATGTGGTTGTGGGAATGCCAGGTGACCGCCAGGGTGGCGGCCAGCGTACCCGTGAACACGATAAGAAAATCCGGCGAAAAAGATGGTAATGGTTTTCGCCACAAGAAGTATGTCAGCACCAATGTTCCTGCCGTCCCCGCCGCGGCAATTCCCCAGGAAATAGTCGAGGGGAGGAAGGTGCTTAGCCTTAGACCCACCATGCGCCAGTTCATCATGTTTTCCGGTGCAATGTAAGGAAGGCCGGTAGAAAATTTGGTCAATATGTCGAACAGGCCAATCAAACCTGCCGCTTTCCCAAGCAGGAATGATGCTACCAGTGCGGCGAAGATGGTGGTGGAGAATCCTCCCAGCAGTTTCCATTTTCTTTGCAGCAGCAAAACCGGTCCGACCAGGATGAGGAGTTGCGGTTTCAGGATGAGGCCGCCGAGCCACAACCCTGCCCGAAACTCCCGCATTTCGATGACTTGTCTGATGAACTCTCCCACGCAGATAAGCAGCAGAAGATTGATCTGTCCAGCGTACAGGTTCTGGTAGGATGGAAAGGCAAGTAACCCCATGATGGCAAGGCGCTGCCAGGCTGGCACTTCAAGTTTGTGGAGGAAGAACCAGATGTAAAGAAAAAAGCCTACAAGGTTGAGGATGGACCAGATGGTAAAACTGGTCGTCACGGGAATTAAAGCAAATACTTGAAAAATGGTGACAAAAATTGGCAACAGGCCAACCGGGGCAACTTCAAAAGCAATACTGGGGTCAGAAGGAGGAGCTATTTGCTTTTGAACTTCTGCCAGGCGAGCAAGATCGTAAACCCTGGCATACCCGGATGTATTTGCTATATACCCTGCGCTCCAAAAAGCGCGAAAGTCCGCCCCAATGCTGCCGGCTAATGGGCCTCCAGAAATCAATGACCAAGTGACCTGACCCAAGTAAATGACGAAAATAGCAACCAGGGCCAGGTTCTGCCAGGCTTCAGCCTCCATGTTGTGAAACGGGATGGCTCTGTTTTTCAACATCGGTTGCTATTTGATATGCCGTTTCATCTGGTCGATCTGTTCCTGGGTCAGGTCCGGAATCTCTTCGAGACGGGTGATGCCGAGCGCTTTGCGTTGGGCCTCGCGCCAGCGTGCCAGCCTGTCGGCAACTTCGACTTCATATCCCACGCTGGAAGGTTTGTAGAAATAGGTACCGAGCAGCTCCTTGGGGAGATACTGCTGGGCGATAAAGTGCTCCTCGAACATGTGCGGATAGACGTAGCCCTGGCCATGCCCGAGCGCGACGGCATCCCGGTTGGCATCCTGCAGGTGGGTCGGTACGCTCCCGACACCCTCCTGCTCGATGCGTTCAAAGGCTTTGAAATAGGAGGTGGCGGTATTGGATTTGGGCGCGGTCGCCAGGTAGAGCGTCGCTTCCACGATCGGATAGACTCCTTCCGGCAGACCGATGAACGTAAAAGCCTGCATGGCGGAGGCGGCTACCACCAGCCCCATCGGGTCGGCCAGGCCGATATCTTCCCCGGCCAGGATGATCAGGCGGCGTAAAATGAAGCGCGGGTCTTCTCCGGCGTACAGCATTTTTGCCAGCCAGTACAGCGCCGCGTCCGGGTCCGAGCCGCGCACGGACTTGATGAAGGCGCTGATCGTGTCGTAATGCGCATCCCCGTCCTTGTCGTAGAGCACGGCCCGCCGTTGGATGGATTCCTGAGCCACTTCCAGGGTGATATGGATCACGCCCCCAGCGTCCGGCGGGGTCGATTCGACCGCCAGTTCGAGCGCATTCAGCGCATTGCGGGCATCGCCGTTCGAGACGTCGACCAGGTGGGCGCGCGCATCCGGGTCCAGTACCACCTGGCGCAGGCCATAGCCGCGTTCCTTGTCCTCCAGGGCCGTATCCAGGATCTTCCCGGTCTGCTCCCCGGTCAAGGGCAATAGCTGGAAGACCCGGCTGCGGGAAACCAGCGCGCCGATCACTTCGAAATATGGGTTCTCGGTAGTGGCGCCAATCAGCACGAACGTGCCGTTCTCGACATGCGGCAGCAGGGCGTCCTGCTGGGCCTTGTTCCAGCGATGGACCTCATCCACGAAAAGGATGGTTTTCTTCTGGTACAGGCGGCGGCGTTCGAGCGCCGCGTCAATGACATCCTTGAGTTCGGCCTTCCCGGCCAGGACGGCTGAAAGGGTCTCAAAATGCGACTTGGTCTGGTTGGCGATCACCTGGGCCAGGGTGGTCTTGCCGGTGCCGGGCGGCCCCCACAGGATGATGGAGGAGAACAAGCGGTCCGCCTGGATGGCGCGCCGCAGCAGCTTGCCGGGGCCGACGATCTGTTCCTGGCCGACGAACTCATCCAGGCTGCGCGGGCGCATCCGGGCCGCCAGCGGCGCCTCGGCATTCATGCGTTCCTGCATGGCATGGTCGAACAGGTCGGTCATGAGGGTTATTATACCCGCGTGGCGGGGTCAGGTTTCAATACGACTGTATTCTGCCACCTGACGCAAGCCATTAGTTATTCCCGGTTTGTTGCGTCATAATCTGCATTGCCAGGGTCTGAAAAGACTGCTTCAATGCCAGCGGGTCGAAATCCATCAGCATTTTGACCGGCCAGCGTTCGATCTCGTCCGGAAATTTCGCCGACCGGTTGAGCGCAATAGCGAACCAATACAAGTCAAAACCGGTGCCTTTTTGGCGTGCCAGGTCTGTCAAGTCTTCGAAGCGCGTCTTTTGCAGTAAGAAATAAAGATCAACTGCATCACGCGGTTCTGCCCGGCCAAAGAAAGCCAGCGTTTTATCAGCCTTTAAATCCTGAAAATCATTGATCATGATACCGCTGTCGCCTGGTTCCACTGGTGCAAGGCGAAACGGAGAATCGAGCGCCAGGTCCACTTTGAGCGAATCCTCCCCCAGGTCAACTTGCAATTCAACGAAGCTGGCAAAGCGACGGATAATTTTAACTTGAAGACCGGCAGCCAGAACGGCCTGTTCCACGCGGTATGAGAAAGGGACAATGAGATTGGCCTCACTGGTGAATAAATCCAGATCATACGAAAGCCTTTGGCCGAGGTAATACTCGGCCAAAGCCGTTCCGCCGGTCAAGTAGAAATGCTCCTGGTCAGGCAGACTAGCAAACAATTGTAGAAAGTTCCTCTGAAAAAGTGAGAGGATGCCCTTACCTTTCAACATGACGCGACCCCAAAAATTGCTTCCACAGGCTATGCACATCCTCAGGCAGATTAAGGTCGTCCAGCACGAGCGCGACTTCATCCAGTTTCAAAGAACGGATATCTTCTGCGCGGCCGTACGTCAGCACTTGCTGGATATACCAGCGGTGTTGGAAGGGATCCGACTGATCAATCCAGTCGGTGCTCCAGACGATATACCTGGGTGGATACTGGCTGGTCATAGACTGATTGTACCATTCCAACTCCATGTGATGCAGATGGACAGACCCACTTCGAGCAGGTTTGGGGCGATTAAACAAAAAGTAGCCAGACGGTGTATACTTTCCCCCCGGCAAAGGAGACATCGTCGCATGAAAAAAGGTGTTCTGTACGGCATTGGCGCCTATCTATTATGGGGTATTTTACCGGTCTATTGGAAATGGCTGCAAAGTGTTCCGGCGATCCAGGTGATTTCCCATCGCATCATCTGGTCGTTTATCCTGCTGGCGCTGATCCTTTTCGTTACCCGGCAGGGTAAGGCTTTTCGTTCCGCTGCAAGCAGGCCTCGTATCATCCTGATCTACCTGGCTTCGGCGATCCTCCTGAGCATCAACTGGCTGACGTACGTCTGGGCGATCAATGCCGGCTTTGTGGTCGAAACCAGCCTGGGATATTTCATTAACCCTCTGGTAAGCGTTCTGTTGGGTGTCTTGTTCCTGCACGAGAAGTTGCGCCCGTGGCAGTGGCTGCCGATCGGGCTGGCCGCCATGGGCGTCCTTTATGTGGCCTTATCGTACGGGCAGTTTCCCTGGATCGCGCTGACTTTGGCCTTTTCCTTCGGCATCTACGGACTGGTCAAGAAAGCTGCACCGCTCGGTTCGCTGTATGGCTTGACTCTCGAGACGGGCTTGCTCTTCCTCCCGGCAGTTGGGTACCTGGTTTATTTAGAGGGAATGGGGCAGGGGGCATTCCTCCACAGCGCTCCCACCGTTGACCTGTTGATGGTAGGCGCAGGGCTGATAACGACCGTGCCGCTGCTGTTGTTTGCATCGGCCGCGCAGCGTATTCCACTTTCCATGGTTGGTATCCTGCAATATATCAACCCAACCATATCATTCATCTTGGGTGTGTTCCTCTATCATGAACCGTTCAACCAGTCTCTCCTGATCGGTTTCAGCATTGTCTGGATAGCATTGATCGTGTTCTCATTAGAAGGATTTTTGGCAGGTCGAAGACGGAGAGTTTTGGCAGCCGGTTAAAGACAGGCCAGCCCGGAAGGCTTTGTCCTCCGAGCTGGCCTTGGGAATTCTATTATTCTTAGGCCGTCGTGTCCGTTGTGTTTAGATACTTTTTGCGGCGAACTCATTACTCACCGGCCTGATTGACCTTGCCGGAGCCGGCAATACTGGCGTTCACTTTTGGATTTCCGGAATAGGCCACATCGCCGCTGCCCAGGATGGTCACATTCAATGTCCCATCCGCCGATACCTGGCTGTCGCCGGAACCGCTTACCTGTAGGGTGGCGGTATTGCTTTTCAAGCCGCCCGCCCGATAATCACCCGAGCCCAGGATCTCGGCGGACTGTTCGGTGACCCTGCCGCCGACCGTAATGTCCCCGGAACCGGCCGTCTTCGAGGTGACCTTATCTGCCGTCAGCGTATCCAGGCTGATATCGCCTGACCCGGCAATGTTCGCCGTGACTTGCGTCGCTGTGACCGTGCCCAGCGTGACATTGCCCGAACCGCTCAGGTGGATGTCGACATTCGTGGCGTTCAGCGTATCGGTCGAGATATTGCCCGACCCGAGCAGGGAGATCCCAAAGGCGCCCGCCTGGATCGTTCCGGCGAAAATGTCCCCGGAGCCTGCCAGCGTGACCGCCTCGATCTTGGGAAGCGTCACATAGAACTTGACCGGTTGGGTAGGGAGAAGGCTGATGCCCATATATTGGTCCTTTATCCCGATCTTCAGGGTGCTGCCCTGGACGGAGGTATCGAAATAGGGGATCAGGTTGTCTTCGGCTTCGATGCGCACCGACTCGGTGGCGCCCTGCGTCAGGTACACGTTGCCGATCCCGGCCAGCGTGACGCTGGTGAAGCCGCTGACATTGCGCGTCTCGGTGGCGATCTTGCCGGAGCCGGTTACCATCTGGAACCCGCAGCCGGAGACGAGCAAGGCAACGAGCAGGATGGTGGTGGGGATAATAATGCGTTTATTCATGAGATTGTTCCTTTCTGATTTGTAGTAACGACTTCAGTCGTTTCTTGCTTTGAAATGAACGGCTGAAGCCGTTACTACGGATTTATACAGCTTGTTCTTCTTCCACCGGCGCTTCGGCTTTTTCAGGCGAATGCTTTGCCACGGCCGAAACCACCAGCAGGACGCCCAGTCCCAGCACCAGGACCGGCCCGATCAGACGGGTGATCCACAGGGACGTCACCAGGACGGTGGACATGGCGGCGAAGGCCAGCCCGGCCAAGCCGCACAGGATGATGCCGGCCAGTTTGACGCCTTCGATTTTCCTGGAGAATGCCGATCAGGAGCAGCGGCAGGCCCACGGCGAAGGGTTCCACCGTCCACAGCACCGCCCAGGAACTCCACCAGCCGGTGGCCGCGCAGAATTGCAGTACCAGGCCGGTGAATCCGATGATGGAAGCCGGGATCATCAACCAGGGCACCTTCAGGAAGATTGCCATCAGGACGAAAGCAGCCGCCACGCTGAGCACTTCCAGCGGCCACAGGATAGCCCAGATGGCCCAGTACCCGGTCACGCTGGCGACGAACAGCATCATTCCTGTGATCAGGGTCGGGATGCCGGGAACGAACAGCCCGCTCAGGCCGCGTTGCTGGCGGAAGAGGAAGGGCGGCAGGCAGAACAACAGCCCGGCGCCCACCACGAAGATCGGCCAGGCGCGGAAACCGAGCATGAATCCGTCGCCGACCGCCCGGATCAGCAGGTTTCCGGCCAGGGCCAGGATACCCAACAGGATCAGGGTCACACCGATGAGTAGAGAAGCTTTCTTTTGCATTTGAACCTCCTTTGGTTCATTGATTTGAATGGGGCCGCGTTGAACAAACCTGGCGGCCATTAATCTTTGCGCTTTGGGCGCAGCCAGTGTGGAAATAAAACCGGTATGTCAGCGATTACAGGTTAGGGAAGAACGATCCCGAAGAGCACCGAAAAGAAAAAGACGATCACCGCCAAGCCGATCAAGACGATGCCAATGCGCCGGGCCAGCCAGTTGCCACGCTGTCCCTGGCGGATCAGCAAGAAGGGCGCCACGATCGAGAAACCCACCAGCAGGGGTTCCAACGGCCACAGGATAGGTCCAGTGGCTCCACCAACCGGTCAGCGGAATAATAGGAGAACAGGAGACCCATTCCCCATCACGATGCCGGCCGGGACCAGCATCCAGGGGTTGGCCAGGGCCGCCATCAGGGCGGAAAGTAATACGCCCACGGCAACGATTCCAGCGGCCAGGCGTGTCCAAAAACCTTCCCGCCGAAGATCCCGCTCAGCCAGATCAAGGCCATATTGACGAAGACGATCCCTCCGACCGAGTAAAGCGTCGCGGCCGTCACATGTTTGGGCGCCACCTCGGCCATATTTGGCCGGAGGGGTGAAAATGGTCCTGACCTGGTCGGTGATGTTGGTCAGGCCGGTGTGGGTCTTCTTTCCAAAGGTGATGTCGGTATCGCCGGAAGCAAAACCCGCGTCGGGGATTTGCTGGCGGGCCGGGCCGGAAAAGACGGCCACCGGTCCGGTTCTGGCCGAGGCGGGATTGGAGATCACCTGCGGGACGTGTGATGGTCTCCGGGACCTCGATCCCGGTCTCTTTGGCGGCCGCCGACAGCCTCTCGGCCATTTCATTGGCGCTCTGGAAACGGTCTTCCGGGCGTTTGGCCAGGGCCTTGAGCGCCACCCGCTCGAAGCATTCCGGGATGGTCGGGTCAGTCTTGCGTGGCAGAGGCAGCGGGTCGTTGATGTGTTTCATCAGGATGGCCAGCGGCGTATCGGCGTCGAAGGGCACGGTGCCGGTCAGGGCTTCATAGTAGGCGATGCCCAGCGAATAGATGTCGCTGCGGGCATCGCTGTGGCCGTCCAGGCCCTGCTCGGGAGCCATGTAACTCAGCGTGCCCATCAGCGCGCCGGAGATGGTATACTGCGTCCCGCCGACGATCTGGGCAATGCCGAAATCGGTCAGCACGGCCTGGCCGCGCCTGGTCAGCATGATGTTGGCCGGTTTCAGGTCGCGGTGGATGATGCCTTCGCCGTGGGCATAGGCCAGCCCGGCCAGTACATCGTTGAAGATGCGCACCATTTCGCCGAGCGGCAGGCGTTCCGCCGCGCACACGCAGGCTATTCAAATAGGCTTTGAGCGTGTCGCCTTCGAGCAACTCCATGACCATGTAATACAGGTCATCCTGCACATCGAAGTCGAAGATCTGGACGATATTGGGATGCCGCAAGGCTGCCACGGCACGCGCCTCCCGGCGGAAGCGGGCCAGGAATTCCTCCTCTTCCACCAGGTCGGAACGCAGGATCTTGACCGCCACGTAGCGGTCGAGCTGCGGGTGGTAGGCCTTGTAGACCTGCGCCATCCCGCCGCGTCCGAGCGGTTCGAGGATGCGGTATTTGCCGAGGGATTGTCCTTCGAGAGAGAGGGGAGCCATTTCGGTCTTTTTCCTGGAGGTGGTTAGTGATTTTGCGGCCATAGGTTTCATCCGGTGCAGATGATACCTGAAGAGACCGGAATCAACCTATCAACTGGCTAACATCGGGCTATTGGCTGGCGATGAGATGTGCATCATTTCACAAATTTGCCGATGCATGTTCCAAAAAACTTGCGACCTACCATTTTTTAACGTGAATGACGCGAAGGGCGCGAATAAACTAAAAAACATTCGCGAAATTCGTTTATTCGCGTAATTCGCGATAGATACCATTTGAGCTTATAGGTATCACGCCACCATCAATTTATAGCCCAGCCCGCGCACGGTGAAAAGGAGCTGCGGGTTGGCCGGGTCAAGCTCGATGCGCGTGCGCAGGCGCCGCACCAGGTTTTCGATCTGGTAATCGAAAATGCCGCCGGCTGTCATATTCCGGCCAGACGGCATGGCCGATGTCGTCTTTCGAGCAGACCTGGCCGCGCCGTTCGTAGAGATAAGCGATCAGCAGGTATTCCTTGGGCGAGAGCGCGACCGCCTTGCGGTTCACCCGCACCACCCCGGCGGTGATATCCACTTCCAGGTCGGGGATGGGGCTTTCACGCGTGGTTGTATCGGGGTCATGGAAGATGAAGGCCACATCGCCCACCTTGAGACTGTCCCCGTCCAGCAATGCCAGGCTGCCAATCACCCGTTCGCCGTTCAGGTACGTCCCATTGGTGGAGCCGAGGTCGTCCACGAACCAGCGCCGTCCATCCCGGCGGATGCGGGTGTGTTCGCGTGAAACGCTTTTGCTGGCGATGACGATATCGCACTCGACCGCGCGGCCGATGGTGGCAGTCTGCGATGGCAGGCGGTGTTCGTGGCCGTTCGGATCGGTTAGAAATGGACCGGCGTTATCCAGGGGCATGGCTCCCTCGCATTCTCACTTTGGATTTCTTGGTAATTATACCCGCGAGGATTATAATTGCCGCTTAATTGCTTTTATAAATTTTTTTGTCAAGGAGGCAAAAGTATGTGCAACGAAGAAACCTGGTGTCATCGGCATCCTGACCGGTGGCGGTGATGTGCCGGGACTGAACCCGGCCATCCGCGCCGTGACCGTGCGCGCCATCCGCGAAGGCTACCAGGTGATCGGCCTGAAGCGCGGCTGGGGCGGGCTGGTGGATATTGTGCGCGAGAAGGATGCCGATAACAGCGATAATTACCAGGTCCTGACCGAGGATGTGGTCAACCGGGCCGGGCGCACCGGCGGCACGTTCCTGCACACTTCGCGCACGAACGCCGCCAGGGTCAAGCAGGAAAACGTCCCGGCGCACTTGAAGGACAAGTACAAGGAAGAGCGCAACGACCTGACCCCGGAAATCCTCAAGAACCTGGATTTCCTGGGCATCGATTACCTGATCCCGATCGGCGGGGACGATACGCTCAGTTACGGCGTGCGGCTTTACAAGGAAGGTTTCAAAGTCATCGCCATCCCGAAGACGATGGACAACGATGTGCCCGGAACCGACTACTGCATCGGCTTCAGCACCTGCGTCACCCGCACCATCTCCCTGATCAACAACCTGCGCACCATCGCCGGTTCGCATGAGCGCATCATGGTGCTGGAAGTGTTCGGCCGCTATGCCGGTTTCACGGCCATGCTGCCGACCATGGCCGGCGCGGCGCACCGCTGCGTGATCCCGGAATGGAAGTTCAACATCGACCGCCTGACCGAACTGCTGGTGGCGGACCGCAACCACAACCCCAGCAAATACTCGATCGTGCTGGTCTCGGAAGGGGCCAAGTTCGAGGGCGGCGAGATGATGTTCAAGGACGGCGCCACGGATGCCTTCGGGCATGCCAAGCTGGGCGGCATCGGCGACACGGTGGCGGCGGAAATCCTGAAACGTTCCGCCCAGTACAATAACGGCGTGACGATCAACATCATCAACCAGAACCTGGGTTACATGGTGCGCGGCGGCGACCCGGATGCGGTCGACTCGATCGTGCCGATGGCCTTCGGCAACCTGGCGCTCGACCTGCTGCTGAAGGGCATCCACGGCCGGCTGGTGGTGCTCAAGAACGGCCGCTACGACAACGTCCCGCTGGATGTGGTCACCGGCTCGAAGAAGGTGGTCAACGTGGAACAGTTCTATAACACGGACCGCCTGCGCCCAAAGTACGAAAGCTTCGAAATGAAGCCGATGTTCATCATGACCAGCGAAGGATAGCAATGACAAAGGGCCCGGTTCCTCGAAGGAGCCGGGGCCTTTTTTTGAGAAGTTAATCATAGGTTCGAGCCTCATACCATTACCATCCATAAAAACGGTCTGGCAAACTGACCGGGTTATAGCCCCATGCGCCGGGGGACTAAAGTCCCCGGCTGCCTATTGCGAAGTCCGCTAAAACGGACTAACGATTTCGTTCCGCGGCCCTTCGACTGCGGGTTTCACTAAAGTGCGTTCAGCCCTCCGCTCAGGGTGAAGGGCGGGTGTATCCCCTGTCGGGGACAAGATTCTTCGACTCGCCCCAATAACGAGGAATAACGATCCCTGTTTAGTGAGGTAAGCCAGGTTTCGGGAGCAACCGGTGGGGCCATTCGTTCCGCGGAACGAAAAAGGAACGAATAGTTGGGTGGGAAGAAAAAGGGAACGGAGAAATCCCCCAAGCACGGGGACAAGCGAGAGCAGGGGAAAGGAAGAAGAAATGCGGTCTGCACGGCAACAATACTAGAACATTTATTCTAATTTGTCAAGGGGAATTCGGGAAATTAAAAAAATCAATTCGCACTACAAAACCATCTGGAAGCCCGGTTCGGTTGCCCGGTGGATTTGGGCACCCCCGACAGCCTCAAACCACGTTTGAAAGAACGCGTCATGCGGGAGGCCATCCGTGTGGCCCAGGAGCTTGTCGGAGAACTCCATTCGAAAACATTTTTACGCGAAGCCCGCTAAGAACGCCAAGAAAACCTTTAAAACTTCGTATTCTTCGCGCCCCGCGCGGTTTAAACTGGCATTTACCAACACGAAACGCTGCTCTCCGACAAGCTCCTAGCTAGCATTTCTCTTCCATCCCCTTTGACAAAGCCGAACTCTGCCACGAAACATGCTGGCGGGGGCAATGAGGCGTTCCCCTAAAGAGAAAAACCACCCTTAGAATCGAGTAGGAGGGCGGGACTAGCGCCCTCCTCTCACACCACCGGACATGCGGGTCCGCATCCGGCGGTTCAATAAGAATAACGTAGTTTGGAGTATCGTTTTGCAATGCTTTCCAGCCCTGCGTTTTGCCAGTAGGCATTACTCAGGGCTTCGTTTATCACAGGTGTTAGGGACATGCGCCAGGGACTTGTCCCAACTGCTCCAAGTGCGGCTCGTTCCGGGGGTACACCAAGTTTCCTCAGTTCCCGGTAGCGTGTTGTGCCCCGTTTCCAGCGTTTCCAAAGCATCTGTCTCAGTCTCCGTCGTACCCACTCGTCCAGCCCTTCAAACACACTCGGCGTGGCCGCCAGTCGATAATAGGCTGTCCACCCCACTATGTAGCGGTTCATCTCGCTCACGATATCTTCCAACTTGCCTGAGCGGGTTCGCCTGGTCAACTTCCGCATCTTCTCCATAAAGCGTTCCTTCGTCCGGTTCGCTATGCGGATCAGTACGGCTCCCTTGCGTTTGAAGAAACTGAACCCCAGGAATTTCACCCGGGTCGCTCGTTCCACTTTGCTCTTCTTCGAGTTCACCTTCAACTTCAACTTCTTCTCCAGATACTTCTTCACACTTTCCATCACCCGTGCCCCGGCTGTCTCCGTTTTCACGTAGATGTTGCAGTCATCCGCATAACGCACAAACTTGTGCCCACGGTGCTCCAGTTCCCTATCCAGATCACTCAACATGATGTTCGATAATAATGGCGACAGTGGCCCACCTTGCGGTGTTCCCTCTTCCGTCTCCACTACTACCCCGTTCAACATCACGCCACTCTCCAGGTAGGCTCGGATCAATTTCAGCACCCGTTTGTCTTTCACCACCCGTGCCACCCTCGCCATCAGCATGTCGTGGTTCACCCGGTCGAAAAATTTCTCCAGATCAATATCCACCACCCAGTCGTAACCTTCCAGAATGTACTCCTGGGATTTCTGCACGGCTTGATGCGCACTCCGTCCGGGTCGAAACCCGTAACTATGTGGCGAAAACACCACCTCAAACACCGGCGTTAGTACCTGCGCTATGGCTTGCTGGATTAGCCGGTCCAGCACTGTCGGTATCCCCAATTGCCGCACCCCTCCATCTGGCTTGGGCATCTCTACCCGCCTCACGGGGCTTGGCCGATACTTCCCGCTTTCGAGAGCTTCCCGCACTTCCTTCCAGTGCGCTTTCAGGTAGCCGGACAACTCTTGCACTTCCATCCCATCCACCCCCGCTGCTCCTTTATTCCTCTCTACTCGCTTCAGCGCAGTCAGCAGGTTCTCTCTCGCAAACACCGCTTCCCACACTGCCACGTCGGATTTTCCAATGTCTCGTGCCGGAGACGGCTCGGCGCTCTGCCCCAATCCCACAGGCTTCACCTGCTTCGCTGGCGCAGCAGTCCCGCTTTCCGCAGGCTTCTGCCTTCTCCGTTCGTCCCTCGAACTGCTCATCGTACTCATCCTCTTATTGTTCAGCCCTTCCCGACTACCTCCGGTACTATGGCCTCGGCTGACTCCTGCCATCTCATTCTGACATCTCTGTCAGGGTTACCTTCCGGCCTGATGACAGGTCTCCCCAGGTAAGTTCGTTGACTTTCCCTGCACGCTTGCCCAATTTACCGCTTCGACCCTTGATTGCACGGGCTTCGTTGTCTCTTGCCAACTCGCCCAGTCTTACGGCCTCACATTGGATTCGTGTTCCTCAAGCCACAGGTTTGCTTCCGGCTTCCTCCAGACCCCACCTCACGGCGACGCCCTTGCCTTCCGCTAGCAGTCGGTGCAATCTCCGCTGCAAGAGTCTTTCACTCTCTAGTCAACGCCCATGCTGGGCGCACAAGAAAAAACCGGCCGCTAAATCCGGCCGGTTTGCTCGGGATTGTGCCTTCCTCAATAAATTCCTTCTTCATCCCTTGACGGGGAGGGTAATCGGTAGGCAGCTTCTGACTAATGAATGCCCAATAATTGAGTGATGAACATCCAGTGGCTAACGACTGGATATAACCACAATAATAACCAGGATCCAATAGCAATACGACGGTGTGATACGCTCAATAAGGCAAAGAAGATGGCTAGAGAATGGACAGCAAAATAGGGGACTAGGCAGAAGGTTGCCAAAATTCCAAGCAACTCGCCATCAACAGGCTGGTATTTGATGACATAGAACATCAATCCTAAACCAACCGGTATCGACCAGGGGAAAAGGGAAATATTCCAACTGGATAATCCTTGGTTAGCGCTCTGCATATATTGAACATTCGCCATCATTGCTACCAACCAGTTTCCCCACACAATAAACGACAACGCAATAATGATTATTGCAGGGAGGAAAAGCAATATTTTATTTTTGAACGATGACACCCATGCGAATATAGCCAAGATGCCAGATTGAGGTTTCGCAAGGAGCAAGGGAATCCCCCACTCATTCTGTAGAATGAAACCAAGAGCGGGAATCCACTCAATACTGCCATTGGCAATTAATGCCAGAAAAGGGTAGGATGTCAATGTGAGAACAAGAGGTAAGGATTTCCCTTTTCTCTTGATGACCAGTAACCCAAAGACAATAAGGCTGAGACTGGCATTCATTGCAAGGCTTATATTTTCCAAAAAATAGCGAAACGGATATAGGATTAATGCAGTCCAGGGAATATTCATGAATGGTCTTATATCGAAGGGATGGAGAGGGGTTTTGGCGACTTGATAAAATGTATGGCGCCAATCTATGGCAGCGGGCGGGAATATCAGGAAAACGCCTGTGAAAAAAATAAAAACAAAAATCACAAAAATAATATTTCGGAGAAGCGATGATTTAATGTTTGATTCGATCTTTGTCTTGTCAACCATTTCGGTTCCCATTCTTATTACTCCTGTAGACCTTTTAGACAAAGTTAAAATGCTGCCCAACTAGTTACTCAGCCGCGGTTTTGCGGCTCAATAGCTTATGGACCTCTGCAGTCTAATCATCCAAATTAATTTTTGGTAGGTGTGTCATTTATCCGTCATGTTTTCTTCGCCAACCATGCGCTCGGGCGTTTGTGTCCCGCGGAAATACTGCCAAAGCATCAACTATTAGTATAGGACAAATCCCTCTTTGATTCAATGGCTTCAGGCTAGGCGTACAAGGCATTCTTAAAGTCACGATGATGTCCATCGATGCGGGTATATTTAACCGCGAAGCCGCGAAGAGCGCCACACTTGCACCTGCTGCAAGTGCAGGTGAGAAATCCTTAGAATTCTTCGCGAGCTTCCTTTCGCCTGTCCCCGCATTTTGGGGATCGCGGTAAAGAATTGATCACCAAAAGACTTTAATAACACCTTCCGCACGAAACCTCCAAAGAACAGCCTAAGCCTGCCTGGCAATGGCCTCTGCCTGCTGGCGCGTGGCGCTTTTCCCGTTACCCCAATAATTGATCCGCGTTGTTTCAATTTGTGCGCGTGCAAAACGGACCATCCGCTATCTCGGGGGCTGCCCGCCCCCTGCGGCCGAGGCGCCATTCCGGCCAGGTGCTGCCCTTTCAGGCTTTCCTTGCCCGCTGCTCCTTAACTTAACGTGAATAATGGATAAGAAACGTAGTGACGACTTCAGTCGTTCTTACTTGGAAATGAACGGCTAAAGCCGTTACTACGGCAATCCATTGAAGTGCATAACGCTTATCCATAACAAATGTTAAATTATTTAAAGAAAAACCGGGTCTGACGACCCGGTCAATTCGTTTTGTCACGCCCTGGCAGCCGCCAGTTCCACCTGGGTGTATTTCAGGCGCTCCAGTACGGCCGCGGCGGTATTGCACATCAGGGCATAGCCCAGTTTCTGGTCCACCGCCATCAAGGCGCGCAGGGCGGTCCCGTCGATCTCGACCACCTTGACGGGCATGGTGCAGCGAGCGGAGGAGATGAAGGTGTAGGGTTCGATCAAGGACGAAACGCCCAGGATCTCACCCGGGGCGATGGAACCGACCAGGGCATTGCAGATGGCGCCTTCGCCGCCGCCGCTGTAGATCAGGTCCACATCGCCTTCCAGCAGGAGCATCAGCCTGTTGGCGGGGCGTATTTTCCTTGACCAGCAGCGTGTCCTTCGGGTAGGTTTTTTCCTGGGCGATCATGGCGATGGCTTTGAGCTGGTCGTCGTTCAGCATTGCGCAAAATAGGGATAACGGCGTAAGAGTTCGGGGGAAACCATATTTCGCTCCTTTTATTAGTCTAATAGTCGAATAGGCTAATAGTCTAATAGTTTATCAGATCCGAGTACGTCTTGCACGGCCAGCGGGACCGCGGCGGCGACGGCCGGGGATAATTCCTGGCTGAAATCATACACGGCTTCGGCTTCTATGGCAATGATAATCACGTCTTCATCTTTTGGCAGTTGGATGTCCATGCTGCGACCGACGTTCAGGGCATTGTGCAGGGAGGTGTCATGCGCCGAGGCGGAATGGCCGGCATTCAGGTCGGGCAGTTCGCTTAGGGCGAACCGGCTCACGCTCCCGACCGGTTTCGTGCCGGTAAAAATGGAATCCACCAGGATGACGCACTCCCAACCGGTCAGGCGTTCCATCAGGCTCAGCCCGCCCAGCGAAGCGGTGTCCACTTCGACTTCTCCCTCACCCCTGCCCCCTCTCCCACCGGGAGAGGGGCCGGGGGTGAGGGAGAAAGATTGGAAAGAGCCGACCGGACCTGCTCCGCGACCACCCAACCGACGCCGTCATCGCCGAGAATGGGGTTGCCGAGGCCGATGATTAATGTCTTCATAAAAAGTCTGACAAGTCTGACAGGTTTGACAAGTCTGCAAAGTCTGACAGGTCTCACAAGTCCTACAAGTCTAACAAGTCTGACAAGCGCAATCGGTTGGAAAGCGACCTGTCAGACCTGTCAGACATTTTGGACTTGTTGAACTAATCTGCGAACTGTTTCAACACCTGCACCGGTTCGCCATCGGCGTTGCGGATGGTGACTTCCAGCGGCATCTGGCCGGGCAAGGAGTGCGTGGCGCAGCCAAAGCACGGGTCATAGGCGCGGAAGGCCATTTCGACCATGTTGAGCAGGCCTTCGTTGACGTTGCCCTGCTTGATGAGACTGGAAGCGGCCTTCTTGATCGACATGGTGATGGGGGCATAGTTGTTGGTGGTGCCGACGATCAGGTTGACCT
Organism: uncultured Chloroflexia bacterium; assembly: GCA_963746015.1. Taxonomy (GTDB): domain Bacteria; phylum Chloroflexota; class Anaerolineae; order Anaerolineales; family Villigracilaceae; genus UBA877. Next base: position 88,737 of record CAVUZS010000011.1, on the reverse strand, counting down.
TGGTCACCACGCCGCGCTCGTCGGTCCAGTAGTGGTGCGTCAGGGTGCCGCGCGGCGCTTCGACAATGCCCACGCCCTCGGTCGGTTTCTCGGTCGGGATGGTATGGAAGTTGGGGCTGGTGATCTCCGGGTCGGTGGCCAGTTCCACCCAGTGCTCGGCTGCGTAGAGCAGCTCGATCAGGCGAGCCCAGTGAATGGCCAGGCGCTGGTGTACCGGTTTGCCCTTCAGGGTGGCATAGAACTTCTCGTACTCGGCCTGGGCCAGCGAAGTGGCCATGCCGTCGGAGGCGTTCAAGCGGGAGAGCGGGGTAGCCATGTACACACCCGAGGCCGGGCCGTCCACGAAGCCCTTCCAGCCGACGTTCTTCAGGTACGGGAACTTCAGGTAGGTCCAGGGTTCGACATGTTCGGCGATGTTGGCGGCATAATCCTTTGGTTCGTACTTGACGTATTCCTTGCCGTCCGGCCCGACCACGCGCACCTTGCCGTCGTAGAAATTGACCTTGTTATCTGCATCCACCAGGCCCATGTAGTAGGTCTGGTGCGTGTAAATATCGCCCAGGATCAGGTCGACGTACTGCTGGTTGCCCAGGACGATATCGTTGAAGGCCTGCAGGCTGAACTGGGCGAACTCGATGGCCCAGCGGCCCATCTTCTCGATCTCGAGGCGCTGTTCTTCGGTGATGCCCTTGGTCAGGCCGCCGGGGATGGACGTGCAGGGATGCACCCGGCGCCCGCCAATCATCTCGACCACCGTGTGGCCGTATTTGCGCATCTGGATGACTTTACCGCCGATTTCCAGCCCGACTTTATGGATGACGCCCAGGATGTTGCGCTCGGCCACCGGGGCATCCGGGCCCATGATGAAGTCCGGGCCGCCCAAGGCATAGAAATGGGTGGTGTGGTCGGTGCAGTAAAAGGCCATGTAGAGCAGCTCGCGCAGTTTCTTCGCCGTGGAGGGGATGTCCACGTGATAGACCGCGTCCACGGCCTTGGCAGCCGCCATGTGGTGGGCTTCCGGGCAGACACCGCAGATGCGGTTGGTCAGCAGGGGCATCTCCTCGACCGGGCGACCGACGCAGAAGCGCTCGAAACCGCGCAGTTCCGGGATCTGGAAGTAGGTATTGGCGACATCGCCGTCTTCATTCAGGAAGATCTCGATCTTGCCATGGCCTTCCAGCCGGGTGATGGGATCAATCGTAATTCTTTGCATGGTTCATCATCCTTCCTGCACCCGTTCTTTGGGTGTCTGTGCGGCTTTGCCGGCACGCAGGAGCGAGCCTGCCAGGTTGAAGCGGTAGAACTGTCCGGCCGGGTCCACCAGGCCATCGAGGATCCGGTCGATCTCTTCGGGCTGGTCGCTGTCGATGACCGAGGCAAACGCCGCGATCAGGCGGGCGCCATAATCCACCACGCCCTCGGCGGGACCGTAGCAACCGATGCACTGGGCCCCGGCGCTGGGGCAGCGGGCGTTGCAGCCGCTGCGGGTGGCCGGGCCGTTGCAGGGGATGCCCTGTTCGAGCAGGCACAGTTCCGGGTCGGTAGCCATGAGCTGGATCCGGTTGAATTGCTTGATGACCTTGACGTTGCGCTTGCGCGGGCATTCGTCGCAGACGGTCGATTTGCCTGCGCCGATGGTGGCGCCCTTGGGGGGCAGTTCGGCCTTGCCGTTCAGGGCGGCGATCACCAGGTCCACCACCGCGGCGATCTGGTGCGATTCGGGTGGGCAGCCCGGCACGTAGTAATCCACGTCCACCACCTGATCGAGCGTCTTCAGGAATGGATTGAGGGTCGGGATGGTGATGGTGCCTTCGGGCATGGCGTAGCTGGTCTGCGGGCGGATATTGTCCGGGTTATCCGTGCTGATAGTCGAAAAGGCCGTATCCACCACGTCCTTGATGGAGCTGAAGTTGGCCAGGCCCGGGATGCAGCCTTCGCAGGCGCACGAACCGAAGGCGACCATGATCTTGGATTTCTTGCGCAGGAGCCTGGCAACGTGTTCGTTCTCGTCATTGCGCATGCCGCCGTTGAACAGGCACAGGGTGATCTCGCCGTCTTGCATGGCTTCCACGTCCTTGTACTTGGCGTCCATGGCGACCGGCCAGAAGACCACATCGAAGGCCGCGTCCACATCCAGGATCTTCTCGTGGATGTTCAGTACGGCGATCTCACAGCCGCCGCAGGAGGCGGCCCAGTACATGGCAAATTTTGGTTTGGTCATGCCTTCACCTCCTCGGTCGGGATTTCGACGGGAATAGGGGCGCTGGTCGTATTCCAGTTCAAGGGGCCCAACGCCCGAACTTCCTCGACGAACTTGGTGACTTCATTGGCAAAGATCTGGCCTTCGGCGGCGCTGGCCCAGAGCAGCTTGGTGCGTGCGGGCTCGATGCCCAACTGGGTCAGGACGCGTCGCATCAGGTGGAAGCGGCGCATGGCCTTGTAGTTCTGGGTGGAGTAGTGGCAATCGCCTGGATGACAGCCGGAAACGAGCACCGCGTCCGCGCCGCCGGCGAAGGCCTTGAACACGAAGGTCGGGTCCAGGCGGCCGGAGCACATTAGGCGGATCAGGCGCACATTCGGGGCATATTTCATCCGGGAAATGCCGGCCATATCGGCGGCACGGTAAGAGCACCAGTTGCAGGTAAAGCCGATGATGACGGGTTCGAAAGGCTTATTGGTTTCAGGTGTATCGGTCATAGTTGTCTCTCCTGGCATGCTTACGCCACGGCTTCTTGTACAGGTGCCTTTTTCTTATCGAGGTTCAAGAGCAGCAGGCCGTCGATCTGCGATAGGATCTGGTCGTTGGAGAAGCCTGTACCGCTGATGGCGCCGGCCGGGCAGGCTGCCACGCAGGTGCCGCAGCCCTGGCACAGCGCCGGGTTGACCTCGGAGACCATCCGGTCTTCATGGAAGAGAATGGCACTGAACGGGCACAGGGTATTGCAGATGCGGCAACCGGAGCATTGTTTTTCGTTAATGGTAGCGCGCACGGGCTCGAGGGCGATTTCCTTTTGCTGGATCCTGCCGAGGATGCGGGCGGCGGCGGCCGCGCCCTGTACCACGCTGGCCGGGATGTCCTTGGGCCCCTGTACGCAGCCGGCGATGTAAACACCTTCTGTCATGGTCGCCACCGGGTCCAGCTTGGGGTGGCGTTCGATGAACCAGCCATCCGCCGAGCAGGAGATGCCAAAGGTCTTGGCGAGCTCCTTCGAGTCGTGGCGGGGTTCGAGCCCGGCTGAAAGGATGACCATATCCACCGGGATGCGGCGCTGCTTGCCGACCAGGGTATCTTCCACCTGGACGATCAGCTTGCCCTCTTCGCCCGGGTTGCGGGCCGCGTCGGTCACTTCCGCCACCTTGCCGCGTATGAACAGCGTGCCTTCCTCAATGATGCGTTGGTAAAACTCGTCATAAGCCTTGGCGGGGGTGCGGATGTCGATGTAGAAATTGTAAACCGTCGCGCCGGTCTTCTCGTGGACGAGATGGGCGAACTTCAGGCTCTGCATGCAGCAAATAGCCGAGCAGTAGTTGTTGTAATTTTTGTCGCGCGATCCAACACAGTGGATGATGCCGACCGACTTTGGCGCCGTCTTGCCATCCCGCAGGACGATGTTGCCGCCTGTCGGGCCGGCCGAGTTGCTCAGGCGCTCGAACTCCAGGTTGGAGAAGACATTCGCCAGCCGACCATACCCGTAGTTCGGGATGCGGCGGGCGTCGAACAGGTCCCAGCCGGTCGCCAGGATGATGTTGCCCACTTCGACCGTCATGATCTCGTCTTTTTGGTTGAAATCGATGGCGTTGGTGGGGCAGAATTTCTCGCAGGCCTTGCAGGTGCCCTTGATGTAGTAGGTGCAGTTGATATCGTCGATGACCGGGTACTTTGGCACGGCTTGCGGGAAGGGGGTATAGACGGCCTTGCGGTAGCCGAGGCCGGCCTCGAACTTGTCGTCGATGACCTTCTTCGGGCATTTTTCCCAGCAGATGCCGCAGCCGGTGCAGTCCTCGGTCTTGATGTAGCGGGCGCGCTTCTTGATGGTGACGGCGAAGTTGCCGACATACCCGTCCACTTTCTGGACCTCGGAATAGGTCAGCAAAGTGATATTGGGGTTGTTGCCCACCAGCACCATTTTTGGGGTCAGGATGCAGGCCGAGCAGTCCAGGGTGGGGAAGGTCTTGTCGAATTGGGCCATGTGCCCGCCGATGGACGGTTCCCGTTCCACCAGGTAGACCGGGAAACCCGCGTCTGCAATTTCGAGCGCAGCCTGGATGCCGGCAATGCCACCGCCGACAACCAGCGTGGCCGGGTGGATGGGGACATGCAGCGGTTCGAGCGGTTCATGGTGGACAACACGCGCCACGCCGCCAGAGATGATGGCCTTGGCCTTCTCGGTCGCGGCGATTTTGTCGGTATGCACCCACGCGTCCTGCTCCCGGATGGAGACCAGCTCACACAGGTACGGATTCAGGCCGGCCCCCTTGCAGGCCGTCCGGAAGGTCGGTTCATGCAGGTGCGGGGAGCAGGCTGCCACGACCACACGCGTCAGTTTCTGCTCCTTGATATCCTTCTGGATCAGTTCCTGGCCCAGGCTGGAGCACATGAACTTATAGTCACGCGCGACGACGACCCCTTCGTCAGCCAGGTTGTCGCTGGCCCACTTACTGACCTCGGCGACGTTGACTACTCCGGCAATATTGGTGCCGCAGTGGCAGACGTACACGCCAATGCGTTCACCTGTACCCGTTTTTTGGGTATTGGGTTTCTTCTCTTCGACGCTCATTCACTCGCCTCCTCGATACCAGCAGTTTTTTGACCGGCGCGTACGCGCGGGGGCGGCATGGGCAGGCCAGCCGGTTTCTTCGCCACGGGCTTGGCCGGGACCGGTTCGGGGGTCTGGATGCCGATGCGCTGCATGGCCGCGTGGGCGCTGACCAGTTCCGAGCCGAAGCCCAGGTTTTCGGGCTTTTCGCCGAAAGCCACTCCCATCAACTGCGTGAAGAACAGGATGGGCATGTGGTAATTCGTATGAAAATATCCGTTCATCTGGCCCTGGAAGGCATCCAGGTTCATCTGGCACATCGGGCAGAGCGCCACCAGGGCATCGGCTTTATATTGGTCGGCCGCGGAGATCAGCCGCCGGATCAGTTCGAAGGCGGTAGCGGGTCCGATCTGCGTCATGTGACCGCCACAGCAGGCGGTCTTGAGCGGGAAGTCGATCACTTCGGCGCCCAGGGCTTTCAGCAGGTCGTCCAGTTCGTAAGGATATTCCGTATCCGAGATGCGGGTGTTGTAATCCGGGCGGGGAACCATGCAGCCGATATAGGAGGCCACGCGCAGGCCGGTCAGCGGCTTGACAACTTTCTCTTTGATCTTATCCAGCCCGACCTCGTTGAACATGACATCCAGCAGGTGGCGGATCACCAGTTGGCCGGGGTTATAATGCAGGCCGCCCGCCGCCAGGGCTGCATTGATTTTCTTGCCAAAGGCCTTGTCTTCGTGCATGTAATGATCGGCCTTGGACAGGTTCAGGTAGCATGCGCTGCAGGCTGCCAGGACAGTGCGGGTGCCATTGGCCTGTTGCTCGGCCAACGCCAGGTTGCGGGCGATGAGCGAGTAGGCCGGCGTCAGGTCCAGGGAAAGATATTCCGTCGCGCCGCAACAGTTCCAATCCTCGATCTCTTTCAGGTGGATGCCGAGCGGTTTGCAGACGGCTTCCACGGAAGCCTCGTAGGCCTTGGCGCTCGATTCCATCGAGCAGCCGGGGTAAAAGAGATAATCGCTCATTCTGCCTCCAGTTCCTTGGCACGCTGCAGGATTTTCTTGAGCTGATCCATGCCTTTGATGCGTTTCGGAGGGAAGGGCGACATCCCTTTTTTGGTAAGCATGCCGACTGCCATGGGAGTGATGCTGGGCAGGCGTGTGATGAAATGCCTGACATTATGGAAACCGGCCAGTCCGATCTCGAAACTGCGCCCATAGGTTTCCACCAGGCTGATGAAAGTCTTGGAGAAATCCGACGCAGTCACGTTGGAACCCGGCTTGGATTCCAGCGACATGTTCTTAAGCGTGTACATCACGTCGGTAATGTGGATCTCCTGCGGGCAGCGCACCGTGCAATAGTAGCAGGATACACACATCCAGGGGGTGTTACTCTTCATCACTTCCTCACGCATCCCGGCGCGCAGCATGGCAAAAATGGCCCGTGGTGTGTGGTTCATGGCGCTGGCAGACGGGCAGGAGCCTCCACAGGTGCCGCACTGGATGCACATTTCAAGGTGCGAATCGCCCGGGGTGCGCATGGCGACTTCCTGCAACAGGGAGAGGTCCTCGTGTTTGACGGGGCCTGCGGAGGGCGGATTGCTTACAATTACTTGTTCAGTCATAGCATCGCTCCACCTCGTGATATAGTTCCCCGGCTCGCGGAGAAATTCCCGAGTCAGGGCTGAATTCTTAATGAAGTATGGTTTCTTCGGCGGATATACACCAGTGCGGGAAGTCATCCGTTTGTGTGATAAAACTCACAACCAATTTGAATGCAACTTATCATATCATATTCAGGTATAATCAGCCCGTTTTAGCGATTCTGTGATGTTTGCAATGTACCATTCCAGTTGGAGCGTAAAAACTCTCACCACGAAGGACACGAATAAGCACGAAGGAAAGAAAGAACATTTTCTTTGGACCCAAATCCCCTACCCTTTGAAGGAGCGTATGAAATGAATTTTGCAATGTGGAAGAAGGCCTTAACTGTTATTCCGAATGTTACGAAAGACGAGTGGGATAAACTGGACATCATCTCGAAGTGGTTGATTTCCACGCGTGCGGCGGTATTACTGATGACCTTCCTATCCGCGGTGCTGGCCGGACTTTTTGCCTGGCATGATGGCTATACGGTTAATATCCTGTCCTGGTTCATCCTGGCGCTCGGGCTGGTACTGGCGCATGCTTCCAATAATATCTTCAACGACTACACCGATTACACGCGCGGCGTGGATAAAGACAACTACTACCGCACGATGTACGGGCCACAGCCGGTGGCGGATGGTTTGGTGACCAGGCGCCAGCACCTGACCTATTTTGCGGTGACCGCATTCCTGGCCCTGCTGTGCGGCTTGTACCTGATATTTACGCGCGGGAACGACCTGACCATCTGGATCCTGCTTGGACTGGGCGCTTTCTTTGTGTTGTTCTACACCTGGCCGTTGAAGTATATTGCAATGGGCGAGATCGCCGTGTTGATCGTCTGGGGGCCGTTGATGATCGGCGGCGGTTACTACGTTTTGACCGGTGCATGGAACTGGAACGTGGTCTGGGCCAGCCTGCCCTATGTGCTGGGCGTGACGACCGTTATTTTCGGCAAGCATATCGACAAGCTGTTGGTCGACAAAGCCAAGAAGATCTTCACGGTACCGGTGCTAATCGGCGAAAAAGCGGCCCGTTACATTATATTGGCAATGATGGCCCTGCCTTATATTCTGGTACTGTATTTGATCCTGACCGGTTATTTCACGCCGGTAATGGTCATGGTAGCACTGGCCATCCCGACCTTCCTGAAGCTATATCCACAATTCCTGAAACCCAAGCCGGAGACGCGCCCGAGGACTTCCCGGATGGACAGGGCGGCTGGCCGCTCTACTTTGCCCCGCAGGCTTTCATTAATAACCGGGCTTTTGGGATGTGGTTCATGCTTGGGTTGGTCCTGGATGTGATCCTGCGGCTCATTTTCCCTCATTTTAGAATCTAACGAACAGCCTCCCGCTTATCGGCGCCGGCCGCGGCGTGTTGCTGAATGGGTGGCTTCACAATGCTTAGCATCCTCCATGATGAATAAAAGTAATGGTCTTTTTAAGGTTACTTTACCAATTCCATATCACCAATATTGAATGCCAACTGGCGGCCATCGTCTTCAGGTATAAAAAATGAATTACAAATGATCGTGAACTCAAGAGTATCACCGCTGATATTATGTAATGGAACGATTATTTCTTGAAAGCCAGCCTGGTCAACTTCGTACTTGTAAACTGGCATTCTGTTCGCATATACTTGCAACTCAACCGGCGTCCGATAGTAGTAATCCAGATCCTGAAACCAAAGATCCATCTTCAATTTGCTTTCCCCATTGTATTTAATAAGATAGGCGGAATCAACTTGAGCCCATTTTCCACCACTATTGTTTTCATCAACATATACATTCCTTACGAAGACTTTCAGATCGTTATTTGTGAAATCAATTTTTGAATAAGAAACCTGTTTCTTTTCCAGATCATTGAAGCCTTGATAGGCAAAAAGAGGCCTGGAGTTCAACTTATAGATAAAAATCTCTTCCGGAGCATTTGAGAAAACAAGGCTGTTATCATATTGATCCAGTATATTTTGATATCCGCCCGGGTCCAGTTCATAAGTATAAGAATCCACAACAAAATATTTCTCGTTCAATGGACCGGGATTTATCATTTGCACATTCGTGAAGAGATTATCAAACGTTCTGCCGGAGGTAAATTCAACAACCGGCGCCTGCCACCAATCATAGCCGAAGATTTCAGCGTCTGTTGGGAGGTTGCGAATCATCTGCCCCGCCTGCAGATAGGCAATTTTTTCAGCCGTATCCCGAAAGGAAATATAATAGTTCCCGTATTGGATAATGTTGAAAGCAGATCCAACCACTAACAAGCCGATATATCCGAACATGATCATCCCATACAGAATATAAGGGACCTGCTTTGTTCTAAGCACCAGCTTCTTGCCATATTTTGCCAGAAGAGAAACGATCAACACCAAACATATTTCCAAAAGAATATAGCCATTTAAGATATATCTTTCCCAGACCGTATTTTCAGGGACAATGAGGAGCCACCATCCATAGTAGGATAAAGTCACCGTGATTAGAACCAGGAGATCATTGGAAAAAAGGATTTTCTGGCTTTTTCCCGGCTCCTGTTTCTTCAAAAAGCAGTAAATACCATATGTGAGAATGGCAAAGAATACAAAGAGCACTAGCACCAATAAGAATATAATTATTTCTTTATTGATCCCCACAAAGGATGACAATAAATTGAGGCGAGCGAGAAATCTAGCAAAGACGCCATTTGGTTCTGAATACCCATATGTGACTCCAGCGCGATTCAAAATGGTGGTGAAATAGTCATTCCACCATCGAAAATAGGCAGGAAAGCCAAGGGAAATCAGTTTATATAACTCAAAAACAAATACCGGGACGAGAAAACCAGCCGGTAACATGACATACTCCTGGAAAAAGCGCTTCAACCCCGGCCGATTTCTCAGGGTCAATCGCCTTTTTACCACGAAATCAAAAATCACTGCAAAGAGAAGTGCCGGTACACAAATCAGAATTACAGTCTTGGTCAGGTAACCCAACCCCAAAAACACGCCCGCCCAAAAAAGGAATTTTGGCATCGCAGTATCATTATGTTTGTGTAGAAAGATTAGCACCACCACCAAATAAAATAACGCAGGAATTTCCCCATATAGTCCAAAACCAAACACAAAGAGTAAATGGGTTGCATACAACATAAGGAACGCCAGAAGTACTAAGGCATTATTCAATTTCAAACACTTTTTCAAGTAATAAAGGATGGCAAAGGCCAGTAAGATCAGATAAATCGCATTGACCATCAATCCAGCGGCAAATGACTTCTCCAAAGATCGAAAAAAGAATTGCCACGGGCAACATAACCGGCATACCTATCTCGGTTTGTGGGTCAAATACTTTTCCCTGATAGCTTGTGGCATAGGAAAAATTTTTCTCAAGGTTTTGAGCAGCCTGAACATCCATAGCCCCATCAAAGGAAAAAACATTAGTCAGGGCTACGGAAATGCATTGGATCATAAAAAGCAGCATGACCAAGGCGATCACAACCGGCAGCCAATTTTCAGGATTTCGAAAGGATTCACCCGCTTTCCCTAATAGTAAAGTTAATTTTGTTTTCATCGATGCCTAAGCGGTTTTCTCGCTGAATAGCGAGACTATCTAGCCGAATTTGAACTATGAATACTGAGGTTATCTTCGATGATCAACCAGCGGTCGGCAGGGAACTCAACGAAGATCTTCTCGAAAAACTGAATGTGACTGGCCCTGTCCCATCCCGGGCTCATCAAAATGGCAGCCTGTCCAGTGGCTGGCTCAAATGCTCCATGAATGCACAGCTTGCCTCTTCGTCCATAGTCGGGTTCAAATGTTGCTCAACTGGGGCCCATGTTTCTTCTTCTTTATTATTTCCGAGTTATGGTTCTCCACTTCATCCTTAACCTGGAACCCAAGCGTCTGAAGTAACTTTGCCCACTCGGCTTGTATTGTTCCGATAGAATATATTGAACGCACGGCTTCCAATCCATTATCCGATAATTTATTCCAGAGATTGGGCGACGAGTACATTTCAGCAATCCTCCGGGCAAATTCCTCCGGAGAATTCGCTGAAAGGATGTCCCTGCCCGGGGCCAGGCCCATACCCTCGATTGCCAGCGAAGTCGCCACGCACGGAACCCCATAGCTCAAACTGGTAACGATTTTCCCTTTTATACCAGCCCCATATCGCAATGGAGCCACCGTCAAGCGACAATGATCAAGAACCTCAGCTAAATCAGCAACAAATCCTTTCAATATTACGTTCCTATTTTGCTGAGCAAGTCCTTCAAAAGATGAAGGCATATCACTTCCTACAATCAGGAAGTTGGCATCGGGTAATTTCTCTAATACCAGAGGCCAGATTTCGCTCACAAAGTAATTAACCGCGTCAATATTTGGCATATGCTGAAAGCCCCCTATAAAGAGGATATCCTTACGTTCATCAAATGGGGCATTTCTTCCTGGAATATCCCGCGGAGGAGAAATCAAGGATACATTGACAGCCGGTGCAATTGTTGAGAGCAATTCAATCTCATGGCGGCTCACCATGATTGTTTGATGGGATTTTTCCATGACCTGAATTTCTTGATCCATATCCTCTTTAGCTTCCAAAAGTAACTCTTCATCTCCTTTAAGAGCCGCTTCACGTTCCTTCCTCAAAAAATGCAGGTCAACGGTATTAAAAATAATCCTGGCATTTGAATTATGCTGTCGCACAATATCAATGTACTTTTGTGCGACTGGAAACCGGGACAAAATAACCAATTCATATGAATCAACTCGCTCCGTAAGAAATTGAGGGATTGAAGTGATATATGGGCTATAGAGAGCTTCAATACCGCTTGCTTGCAACATTTTGGTATAGCTATCACAATAAGCAAGGTTATCCGGGATAAACGTTACAGAAAAACCAAGAGCCCGGAGAATTTGCATATACCGGATTGCATCTATGGAGCCAGAATCTTTATCGGGTGTTGGTGTTCTTCCATCAATAAAGAGGACCCGATAATTGCTCCACTTATCTTGATATCGTATTTCCTTAAATTTTTCACTGTTGCCATAATTCTTGAGAGCATCTTGCCATTTTTCAAGAAATTTTTGCTGGTTGATGGCCTGATTATGTTTTATGCCAGTGCTTATATCAGTACCTGAGCTGGCGCCTTCAAAATGAGTTATTTGAGACATGGGCTGATAAAGCACTCTATAGCCTGCCTGCCTTACACGAAACGCCAGATCCGTGTCTTCATAGTAGGCAGGAGAAAATGTCTTATCAAAACCGCCAAGCTCGTCCCATAGATCTTTTGGGATCATGATGCAGGCACCGGAGCAATAATCCACATCACGCATGTAATTAACCCTGGGGTCCGATGGATCATCACCTCGTCCAAAATTCCACCCGCTTCCATCTTCCCATATTATTCCACCAGCTTCTTGTATCATGCCATCCCTATTCAGGAGCTTTGCCCCAACAAGACCAGCTTGTGGAATTTCTTCGAAGGTTCTTACAAGTGAATCCAGCCAGCCGGGGTGAACGATCGTGTCGTTATTCAGGAGAAGGATGTATTTACCCCGTGCAATTGAAGCAGCCTGATTGCAGGTTTGCAGAAACCCGATATTCGTTTTATTCCTGATATAGCGAATTTGGCTGGCCTGCTTGAACACCTTTTTTATTGAAGGATCCTTTGAACAATCATCAGCCAAAATAATCTCAAATGGTGTCAGGTCTCCACTATCCCTGGTCGAAAGAAGACAATCGATTGTAAGATCAAGTTGATTAAAACAGGAACAATAACAGATACAAGAGGATCCTGTACCGATTCTCCATTAAAAGGTGAGGCGAACTCGTTGACAAATGTTTGTAATGCCTTTTTTTGACCATACTTCAAATAATGGATCAGAGGATTTATCCTTGCCGCCAATACATCCGGGTGGGCAGCCAGGTACCGTTCGCTTGAGAAGCTTGGTCCCGGATCTCTGCCTTCGAAACCGCCAAACAGCAGGTAATGCCGGGCTGGATCCATTCCTGCCTGGGCCACATCGAGGTTATTTGCCAGGTACCATTGCGGATCGTACCGGTCGGAAGCACGGATCAAGGCTAAATCTATCGCAATGCGCAACTTTTTTCCATATTGAAATGGAAAGATAATAAGCGATAACATTCTTCGCAGCGGCCGGGCACGCCAACTGCCGGGCGGTGCCAGCCACAGGCGGGCCCGCCGAAACAGCATGGCTACTCGCCAGGCCTTGCTGATGGTAATCTCACGTAATTGGCCACTCAGCGCCTGGATGGACCGCTCTTTTTCCGCTGCCTGCGCATTGAGCGCCTGCACAGACTGCTCCTTCTCCGCCACCTGCGCCGTGAGCGCCTGCATGGACTGCTCCGCCGCCGCCACCCGATTCGAAAGGGCCTTGAATGCTTCAAATGATTGGAAATTAATAAATCTTAACCCACTTACTATGTGAGCGTCTTGTTCTTTATTCGAATTCATGATCTCAAAGGCATTTTTGAGAGTTTCCTCCCAATGAAAGGCGTTTCGAGATAAAAGCCAATTTTCCTTGATCGATGCCTGGGCGGAGGCCGCCAATTGAAACCTCAGTTCGTCATTTTCGATCAATTGCATCAAGCAATCCGTCCACTCATCAAGGGAGGAGGCCAGCAGTCCATTCTTCCCATGAGATACGACACCAGAAAAGGTTTCAAGATGGCTAAACACGCCTGGCACGCCCAAAGCGCTGTACTCAAAAAACTTTAGCGGACTTTTACACCGGTTGAAAAGTGTATCCACCAAGGGGGCAATGAAAATATCGGCGGATTGGGTCTGGAAGAACGCTGAAAAATCTTTGTATAAAGAAGAATAGTAAGGCATCCATTCCACTTGAGGTAGAGTGAGCAACTCTGCAGGCGGCTGTAATCCCCAAAATTGAAAACGTAACTTGTGAGGGTAACGTTTTATCAAATCCAGCAAGACCGGCAAAATATATTCGATATCCGGCTTATGAGAATTTCCACCCATATAGCCAATCGTCAGCATTTCATCTTTTGACTTTAAAGCCGGTGGTCTGAGTTTCCAAAGAGCGTCATCGAAATAATTTGGAAGCACTACGACATTTTTGTTATAACCGGCAAGCAGGCTCTGCAGTCCCGGCGTGGCAACAGTCACCAAGTCGGCTTCCATAAGCGCCTGAAACATCGGCAGCAGGGAGGGTGCATAATATCGAGCAACTCTATCCGGGTGGTTTTCCGGTAGAAATAGAAGCAGATCATCCAGGTCAAACACAACCGGTTTTCTTTCGCGCTTTGCTATCTCCATCACCTTTTGATAATCATCAAAATTTCTGGGAAAATCCTGCTGAACAATAACTATATCCCCATCCAGAACGAGTTCAGCAGCAGGTTGCCCATTTTTAATGCCGTTGATGATGTGAATCCCCACCTGATTCAAGGGTGCAATAAGGCGCAAGTGAGCCATTGCATCCTGGAAACCCAGGGAAAAGGAATAACAGACTGCATTCATCATTTTCATGGGATACTTTACTCTTCTTAATAAGCCCCTATTCTATCTGGTATTTGCTCCATGCAGTATTCAGTAATCGAAAATTCATAGAGACAATGAACCAAAAGAATATTGCCAATGCGCTTATCGATATATATAAATTTTGAAAAGGGAAGCTAAAATTCGCGATCATTTGATATTGACCGGCCGGCAGTATCCAACCTCTAAATATTCGGTTGACTGGAACTGATTGAATTACCTTTTGTCCTTGATTGTCAATAAGGTCGGCCTGCCATCCCGGAAAATATATTTCATTTTCGATCAGGAGCTGCGGGGATTTCAAATTAATGTCGTATTCTATCGTATTAATACCATAACTATCCTGGACTATTGCTGAGGGGGGGGCCGGGTTATTGATGGCTGTCTGAATCATGTTGTCTGGTAATGAGATCGCATTTTCCCCATATGACAGATCCAATGGAAGCAACAATGGCGTCCAGGGCAAAGACATATAAGCAAAATCGAGTTGATTATCGAAAATCAAATTGGAGTTCGATAATAAAAATACATTGGAAGGCAGGCCAAATATTTCGAACTCTCCCGAAACATAGCTCAGTACAAGCGGACCCCAGCGTTGATCAGATATCCTCGCAGGTCTCTTACTGGACATTTGTTCAGATATTAAATATGGTTTGAAATTACCCGATTGGTCATAAAATGAATAACCAAAAGCAAGCTTATCATAGTTGCTGATATTCGGCTCTTTCCAACCTTCAATCGTAGGAAGTACCTGCATCCCATTTATAATTACAAAAATTCCCATCAATATGATCAACGCCTTGGGAGATATATGGTTCACCCGGAAATATACCCAGATCGCTCCAATCGTTAAAATAAAAATTATCGCTGACTGGACCGCCTCCTTAATATCCAACGGACCACTGAATCCTTGGAAAGAAGGCGGAACAAAAGATAGACATGCAATAATTCCTGCCAAATAACCGATAATTATGACCCCGGTTCTTAAGAGGGTGCTGGCAATCTTCAACTGACGTTCCAATATTGATTTCAGTCCGCCAAGCGCCAACACAATCAGGGCGATCGCGAAAAATATCCTGTAATCACTTATTGGGAAGCGAGAATAGCTGAGGGGTGTGAATACTTTTGTAAGTAATATCCACAAAATTGAATTTGGCCCACCAGCCATGAGAACGCCAAACAACCCTACTGCAATAACGGCAATAGATCTTTTCACGTACTTCCAGGATATAAAACATGCCAAAATCAATACTGGAAGCGTGATGAACATGGACGTCATCGAAATTTCACCCTCGACCGCCGAATTCGTTAAAAATAGACTGGGAAATTCTTGAATACTTAACCCCATGATAATGTCGGGGGATATAGAATTTGTATAGCGATACAGGTATGCTCTTTCAAAGAAAGCTGGTCCCAGGTGAAATAATGCCATAGCTACACCCAAAAAGGTCAGGGAAAAAAGGCATATTCCCATTAACAATACCTTCTGCCAGGATCTCGAAGAAACTGCCAATAAGATCAATTGAATTAAGGAATAAACCGCTAATACTGCCAGACCGGCAATGAAGTTTCCCGGATATCCACCCGTCGCCAAAAGAAAAATAAACAAGGGAATCGCCAATATGCGTTTGGGAATTGATAGGGATCGAAAGCTAAAAGTGAATGAATACAGAAGCCATGGAATAAGTGAAAACGCCCTGACAATATCGGCATGTTCTGAATTGGAATAAAATCCGCCAAAAAATTGGAATGCGACTGCTCCGATACAGGCATAAACTGGCTTATTCCCCAACGCCCTAAGGAAAACATACATTCCGATGGCGCCAAGAAGCACGTGAAGCGCCTGAAAAATGACAGCGGCATTGAGCGTATACGTGATTTGCAACAGAGGGAAAAGCCAAAATAGCGGGTAGTGTATCCCTGCCTGCAAATTCATTGCCAGGGGATATCCCATTTCTTGATGAGGAGCCCAGTTGGGGATGATCCCTTTTGTGACTAAAGAGATCCAATACACAACGTAATTATAGTAATCCGATGGAAAGTCCCAAGGAAAACCGACATTATGCAGGTAATGATCTTTAAATATCAGGAAGTGTTGTACTAAAATAATAATCAGTCCAATCAGATTATTTCGATAATTAAGATAGATTGCCTTATTCCTATACCTTAAATAGACAGCGAGAAACAGGGCCGTTATGAAAACCAGGATCACCAGCGTACATAGTATCGGAACTGTCTTGGGAATGTAATTTATTGCGAATAGAAAGACTGGCCGGGAAACGAACATCAGTAGAAATAGCAGCAATAAAACACTGGACAAGCCAACCAAGATGACTACAAAATTCTTTTTTATAACTGATGAGAGAAACCTTTCCAATCCCTCAATATCATGAAACAACAAAGAAAAAATAACGAGGCCGGCAGCTAAAGCCAGAATAATCCCTAAAAAAATGCCACGCTTGAGTGATAAACCCTCCTGGGCGGAAAAGATATAATAAAAAAACAGGACGCTCAATACACCAGCTATATGCCAAAGATACAGACGGAACAAAATTGGAAGTATTTGCGGTTCAGCGTTGCTGGAATCGTTTGTCATAAGAATTAATTCCGATTACAAAATTCCATGATCTTTTCTACTACAAAAGCTGCATCATTTACTCCAAGATGTGGTCCCATGGGAATACTTAGGACAGTCCCGGCATTTAATTCTGCCAGTGGAAAGGCGCCTTCCTGATACCCTGAATCTTTATAAGCATTCGAAAGGTGGGGAGGGATCGGATAATGGATCAAATTACCAATCCCATTACGGGTCAGGTACTCTTGCAATTGATCCCTTTTCGGGTGCCGGATCACGAATAAATGCCAGGCATGGGAAATATCCGGCGCCACCTTGGGTAAAACCAGGTCGGTAATGCTGGCTAGAGACTGAAGATAATATTCAGCGATATGACTTCTTCGCTTATTCCATTCATCCAGGTGTCTAAGCTTGACGCGCAAGAAGGCGGCTTGCATCTCATCCAAACGTGAGTTAAACCCCTTCTCATCATTATAATATTTTATTTTTGAACCATAATTCCGCAACAGACGGACATTTTTGGCACACACCGGGTCATTCGTCACAACAGCACCTGCGTCACCCAATGCGCCAAGATTTTTACCAGGATAAAAACTAAACCCGGCTGCATGTCCCAAGGCTCCACATACACGCCCCTTATAACGCGCCCCATGCGCTTGAGCGGCATCTTCGATGACGATCAAGTTATACCTTTGGGCGATCAGCATGAGCGCATCCATATCGGCCGGTTGACCATACAGATGGACTGGCAGGATCGCACGTGTATTGGCGGTAACGGCCGATTCAACACGCTCGGGGTCCAAATTATAGGTGCGAGGATCCGGCTCGACCGGGACAGGCCGTGCGCCAGCATATGAAACAGCCAACCAGGTGGCAATATAAGTGTTAGAAGGGACGATCACCTCGTCGCCTTCCCCAATATGATAAGCGCGCAGTATTAGGTGAAGCGCTTCCAACCCATTTCCAACCCCGATGCAATAATCCGCCCCACAATACTTGGCAAATTCCTGTTCGAAACTCTCACATTCTTCCCCAAGGATGTACCAACCCGACTTCATCACACGGCTGTATGCCGCATCCAACTCATTGCGGAGCTCTTCATACGGGGCTTTCATATCCAGGAATGGTATTTGATTCATAGAAATTATTCCTTAAGTTTGCTTCTTGTTATTCTTTGGAATTCGTCGAAATTGGAAATATATTCGGTTTCATCATAGGGTTCAGAGGCAAGAACAAGGCAAACCGAGCCGGAAGAAAAATTTTCCAATTCCCTCCAACAAAAAGCAGGAACATACAACCCGATGTACGGTCGATTCAATGTAAACCTGAATTTCTTTATCCCGTCATCGCCAACAACATCAAAACTACCTGTCGCGGCAACAATGAACTGCTTACATTCCCTCAGCGCATGACCAGCCCGAGTTTCACCCGCGGGGACATCATATAAATAAAACACGCGTTTGATCACAAAAGGGATGTGCCGATTATTCTCTATAAATGTCAGGTTTCCTCTTACGTCGCATATTTTTGGAAGAGTTATTAATTCTATTTTTTCCATATGAGCCCTCGACAATTTCATAAAATGAAATGATCATGAATTGTATAATTTCTTTCACAGGTTTCATCTTCCAATGCCTTCAGCTAACCATATATTTGGTTGACCATCATCGAGGCCCGTATCATCTTCTCAAGCCTACCCTATCAAAGCGATTGTACTGATACCCTATTCGGCCCGGGCTGGGGTGAATTTTTTCTTTAAAACAAGTTTCCACCATAAAATGCTCAACTGGCGGGCAGTTCGTAATAAGCGCCGCCAATTAAAGAATTGGGACTTCCCATAGGTGCGATTGTAATGCGAAACCGGCACTTCGGCAAACCGGAAGCCGGCATCCTGGATCTTCTTGATCATCTCGACACAGATCGAGCCTAAGTCGCTTTCCAGGTTGACGGTATTAAAGATTGCCCGTCTCATCAAGCGATAATCGCAATCCACATCCTTCAGGTGCAACCCAAAGATCAATTTGACCCAAAAATTATAAATGGTCCCTAACAGGATGCGGATGTATGGATCGTTGCGGCTGATCTTGTACCCGTTGACCACATCCACTCCATCGCGCAAAGCCTCCACCAGCACAGGGATTTCAGAGGGATCATACTGGGCATCTCCATCAGTATAGAAGACCCACTCCTTGGTAGCTGCAGAAAAACCGGTGCAAAGTGCAGCGCCATAGCCTCGGTTCTTTGGATGGTGGATCACCCGCAAGCAGGATATCTGTTTTTCCAATTCAGCCAATACCAGTGCAGTATGATCCTGGCTCCCATCATTTACCACGATAATTTCGAAATCATCCGTGATGGTGCGGGCAGCGATTTCGGCAGTCAGCACCATGCTGGCAATGGTACCGCCATCGTTATATGCCGGGAAAAAGATACTCAAGCTGAGTGGATGGTTTTTTGGCAGGTCATTCATTTGGTTTTTGTCCCAAGGCGAAGACGCTCAGGCCAAAAGGCAAGCCAACGCGAGTGGCAAGAGGCGCTTCGCTGCGAAGGATCTGCTTGAAAAGGCCATTGAATACCCCAAAATCCACCGATAGATCTGATGAATCAGGAGCAGGCGGCCAGATGTGCTCCAGCAGGCGTTTAGCCGCAGCCAGCGGAAACAGAAAAGTGTTAGCGTAGGTGATAAGAACAGCTCGGAATCCTTCGTTATTGATCAACCGGAGGACTTTTTGGGTGGTGTAGCGTCTGGCGGTGTGGATGGTTATGTCATGGTGCCCTCGCAGCCAATCATAGGCAGGCAGCCGGAGCAGGAGAAAGCCCCCGGGACGGAGAACTCGGAAAAATTCGTTAATTGCAGCAGAGTCTTTTGTTACACCTTGTTCGTAAAGCACATCAAAACTGGAGACAAGATCAAAGCTATCGGATGGGAAGGGAATTTCCATCACGGAGGCAAGGGCAAGGGGCTTCAGGTTGCGCGCATGACACAATTTCAACGCCAACGGAGAAATGTCGAGGCCGGTAACTTCCCCATAATCCGCCAGATAAGAGGACATGGCCGCGCCAGTGCCGCAGCCCGCATCCAGGATTTTCAGGCGTGTGGTGGGATGCACATATTGGTCCAGGATGGACCGGGTAATGGCTGCCATACCCAGGTACCACCAATGCTCGTTTTCAACATGGTACATACGCTCATATTCGTTCGGTTCCATACTATGCTCCTAATAAATCCGAGCCGGGAAACCGACCCTTAGGTAGCCGAAGAAGTTATCCGGATGTTCCCACTCAATATCAGGGATGTCAACTGCCATGATTTCGCCCAAGGTTGGCCAGTGTACATTACTTGATGCTTTAAACCAACTGCAAGGCGGCCAAGTTAGTTAATCAAACAGCTCTACTTCAGATAATGCCAGCCCCTGTGAATCTTTTTTCGAGAGAACCGGCGGCTGCCCATCCAAAAGTGGCCATTCGATCCCCAGGGCGGGATCATTCCATAACAATGTACGCTCCCATTCCGGAGCATAATAATCCGTGGTTTTGTAAACCACCTCGGCCCATTCGCTCAGGACATAAAAACCGTGTGCAAACCCGGGCGGGATCCATAATTGTTTTTTATTTTTCCCGGAAAGCAGCATACCCACCCAACGGCCGAGAGCCGGCGAACTTCGCCGCAGATCCACGGCCACATCAAAGATCTCACCGGCCACCGTGCGCACCAGCTTTCCCTGCGCCTGGCGGAGCTGGTAGTGCAAGCCGCGCAAAATACCCTGCTGGGAGCCGGAATGATTGTCCTGGACAAAAGGCCCGGCGATACCTGACCCGGCAAATACATCTGAACGAAATGTTTCCATAAAGAAACCCCTCTCATCGCCAAAGACCGCGGGTTGAATACACAATACATCGGGAATGTCAGTCTTTTCAAACCTCACAATTCTCAATCCCTCCCATCACGATAGGCCCGAATGACCTGGCCGGGCCTGCCGATCTCTTTAACCACACCGTGGTCCAGCCAGGCCGCCCGCTGGCACATGGACTCAATTGTATTCATACCATGCGAGACAAGCAAAATGGCCGCGCCGCGTTGGCGAAATGCCTCGATGCGCGCCGCACATTTCTTTTGAAAAGCCTCGTCCCCAACCGAAAGAACCTCATCCACGAGCAATACATCCGGATCGCTGGCCGTAGCGACCGAAAAGCCCAGGCGTGCTCCCATGCCCGTCGAATACGTCCGGATGGGTGCGTTGATGAATTCGCCCAGTTCAGAAAATTCGATGATCTGGTTGTATTTTTCCTGCATTTCACGGTGACTGAAGCCCAACAACGCGCCGTATAGGAAGATGTTTTCCTGCCCGGTCAGCTCAGGATGAAAACCAGCGCCCAGTTCAAGTAAAGGCGCCACTCTGCCTCTTACGATCACCCTGCCTTTGGTCGGGCGCAAGACACGCGCGACCACTTTGAGCAGCGTGCTTTTGCCGGCCCCATTAACTCCCACCACTCCGAAGACCTCCCCCGGGTAAACATCCAATGCAACGTTATTTAGAGCCCAGAACGTTCGCATCTTAAGCTGGCGCTTCAGGAGACGAATTATATACTCCTTAAACGTGCCAATGCGCTCAGAAGGCACGCGGTAGCGAACCGAAACATCCTCCAGGTGAATGACTGATTCAGAATGAGGACTTTGTTCTTCGGCCATTAAAGTCGTCGGTTCAAACACGGTAGGCAAATTCATCGGATTTTGAAGTAAAGATAAACCAACCCACCAGCAGCACCCCAAACGCGATGACCGCCGCTGGCCAGAACTCAGCCCAAGTGGGCCAGCGTCCATCATACAAGGGCAAACGCCAGACCTTGACCAAGTAATACATGGGGTTGAGATGCAAGACCCATTGGTATTGCGCTGGAAGGCTGGTCTCGGGATAAATGATGGGGGTCAGGTACATCCAGGCCGTCAGGATGATCTGGTACATCTCGGCCACATCCGGAAAATAGATTGCCATTGTTGAGATCGCCAGGCCCAGGCCAAGGGTAAAGCTGGCCAGCAGCAGCAGGGAAACCGGCAGGTAGACCACGGTAATTCTTATCGGCGCTCCAACCACGACCATCACGATGATAAGCGGAATAAAGGATAAGAGCAGGTTAACCATGCCTGATCCAATCGCAGAAATGCCAAACGAAGCCCGCGGGATGTAAATGCGCTGCAGCAGCCCGCCTCCCCAGACCAGGCTGCTCATCGCAGCCGTCGTGCTCTGGGCAAAGAAATTCCAAGCCATCAGGCCAGTCAGGATAAAAGCCGGGTACGCTCGAGTTGAACCAAACATATGCGAGAAGACAAAGCTGAGTATGAGCATGATGCCCAATGGACTGAGCATGGTCCAGGCCACGCCTAGAAAGGAGCGCTTATAGCGGGTAAGAATATCACGCCGCACCAATTGAAAAATCAGATGGCGATGCCCCACTGCCTCCGTGAGTTCCTGGAGTGCATGGGGCACTTTCTGGGCAGAATCATAAACAGAAGTAGACTGCATAATTGGTTACCAAGCAAAAGGTGGCTCGAAGGATTTTACCACAATTGGAATTATGGCATTGACTGCGCATTATCGTCTGTACTACTCTTTATTCTTTGCAATTTCTTTTACCAAAAGATAGGATGATAATGTTCCGAACACGATCAAGAAAACAAAACCGATTGCACGACCGAGAAGTGTTGCAGCCAATGTTTCAGCCGGTGTGACTGATATCACCTGGGCGGAGAATGCGATCAGTGCTTCATTTATGCCAATTCCAGAAGGGGTAATTTGGATCAATAATCCAAGTGACGCTACTGCAGATAAAAAGATGCACTTAACGAAAGAAACTTCTATTCCAAAAAAATGGAATTGAAGATATAAACTGGCTGTTTCCACAAGCATCTGACATAATGACAGGAACAAGGTTGTCATAATTAATCTCTTATTTTTTTTGATCAATGACCACCCGTTAATCACTCGGATGAATTTATTGAGCCATTCATGTTTTGTTTCATGGACTTGTGGAGAGAAAAGAATAATGAATAAGAGCGTTACGAAGATACCCAGGAAAGCAAGTAACAATAATATGCTTAATACACCTTTTGAAGTATACGTATAGAGCAAACTTATAATCCCCAGAAAACTCGCTATCAGGTATATGAGTATATAACCTGCCGAAAGAGTTGCCAGGAAATTGGTGTAACTGAAATCGTGGCGGGTTTTCAAATAGACCGCTCTCGTTGCCATACCGCCGCGAAATGGAAGTATCATATTGTAAAAACCTGTCATAGTGGATATTAATAAAGCTTCCAAGATGCCAATTTCCAAGCCAAGCGGTTGTACCAGGGCTCTTGTTATTAAACCGATCACAAAATAATCGAGGATCAGTAGAATAATAAGCGGGATAATGTAGATTGGTCTTGCTAATGTGAGACGCTGAAAATCAGCCCAATTTCTTACTATGTAATAGATCAACCCCGCCATAGTAACAGCCAAAATCACAATACCAATTTTTTTATGTCGTGTTTCTATCATCTTCTAATCTTCGCTTCGAGAAATGAAATATGAATGTTGAGCGGGAACTTACTTGGCCAAAACCAATAATGAATACCCCCCGAGTATCCTCACGGTCAGATCATGATGAAGCGAAAAGAAAAACCTTCTCGGCAGCTTCATGAGGTTGGCCATCCAATTCCGGCTCGGGATCTCAACAGAGATCCCCGTGTAGAAATGATCGAGCACTTCGTAACCTGCATCTTTCAAGGTGGCCAAAGCAGTTTCCTTGGTGAAATAATGTAAATGGCCAAATGATGACCTTGTTTTCAATATAGGCGTGCCAAGCAGAACCGTCTGGACAGACAAATCAAGCGGGATATGGAGTATTTTATAGGTACCTTTGTTCTTCAGTCTGCGCAGAAACATGATGTAATCCTCAACGTGCTCGAATACATCCAGGGCCATCACCACATCGAATGTCAAGCCTTCATTTTCCAATAGGTCCTCTAAAAAAAAATGAAGATTGCGCTTTTCCTTCTTGCGGCTGATCTCAAAGGCTTGCGGGGAAATATCATATCCGTAAAATACGATCCCATCTGTGAGGTCATTCGCCAGACATTCAATTATCCCACCGGCGCCGCAGCCAACATCACACACTGTCGATGGGATGATGTTGTGCTTGGCGAGCATCCTGGTTATTTGTTTGGCTTTCCATTGCGATTCCTCTTCATGCCATGTTGGGTTATTCTTAAGGTAGCTCCCGTCTTCATAAATAGTCTTCATCGTCATTTCCTTAAAAGGGTATGCAATATCTTCATTTCTTGTAAACCTATCTTTAAGCACTTCTTAGGGATATTCTTTCCAAATCGGTACTTAACCTGCTGACGATTTTGTGCATATCGAACAACACTCGCGGCGCATCCCATTTACCAATAAATTGCCGTTTGGGCATTTGCATTGCTTTTATCATTGAATCCTTCAAAGCATCCGGATCTTCCGGAGGAACGACAAAACCAAGCTGGTATTCATTTACCAGCTTCCCCAGATCTCCAACTTCAGTGGCAATGACCGGGATCTCCATTTGTATAGCGTCTCCGAATATCAAAGGTATGCTGTCAATCCTTGAGGGGATGACCAACCACTGGCAGTGCTGCATATAATCCATTAATGTCTGGGGCGTGGCAATTCCGTGGATATGGATATTCTCTTCCTTACCTGAGGATTTACTGAAAAGGATCGGTCTAAGGGAACCATCCCCGAAGAGATGCAAATGAGCATCATACCCCTCAAGTAGTAATTTTGACATGGCATCCATCAATACATCCGGCCCTTTATTGGATTTATAACGTCCAATATATAGAAAATTGGTGGTGTTTCCAGGCAAGTGGTCAGGCGCCGGTCGGAATGCAGGCAGCTTACGAAAAGAAGGTACAAATTCACAGGGTAAATTGGCAATATCTTCGGCATCCCTGGATAGAGTCAGCCCATCCGCATATCGAAAAGCAGCATTTCTTAGTACTTCCCGGACAACCTGATGGCCGAATGGATACTTTTTTCGAGCCCAAATATCAGATCCCAATGCCCAGACGCCATAAGGTATTCCAGTCGATTTATATGCAGCCCATGCAAACAGCCCGCTGGGGATAGCCCATAAAGCGATCATGGCATCCCATCTCTCACGACGGGCGATGATCGGTACCTGGATAAGGCCGGATAGGACCAATACTACATATCTTAATTGAGTAATTGGATTTTGGAAGGATGCCGAAGCCAGGTCTTTGGATCCTCCCGGCCACCATAAAAAGGTGACCGGTATTTCAGAGGCCAGATCGATCCTCCCGGATTTGCGCGGTGTGACGACCCTGACTTCGTGGCCCAATTCCAATAATTCCCAGGCGATGTCGCGAACGAATACACCCGCTCCGCCGGTATCATCCGCGTTAAGTGAATAAGATGAAGTTAATATTCCTATACGTAATTTTTTACTCTTCATAAGATAATCCAAATCTGGTTTTCCGAATTTCGGCCTCTTTATATTGATCATTGCCAGGCCACTTTTTCCAGGAGTCATCTACTTATAGTTTGTTACCCATTTTGCGGTACGCTCTTTTCAAAATCCGGTATTCCTCATGAGGATTTTATAAAGAACACTGTTTCGCAATTTCCTTCTCATAGCGCTTGCTATCAGCATGGACCGCGACATATAAATATGCACCGGTCGTTTCTCCGGCGAAAAGCCGCTCTTCCAGTGGATGACCCCTTCGATTCCGCTGCTTGGCTGGAAATCAAAAATAAGGAATCCATTCTCACAAGCATCCTTGATGATGTAGTATTGCAGGACATGGTTTGCGTGAAGTCGCTTGTTAAACTCTTGAGAACTCGCCATGTGCCAACCCGCGACATGCTTATTGTGATACAAACAAAGAGCGCCGGCTATTATCTGCCCATTATATTTTGCCAACCATAGTTTGATATTCGGCGACTTCCTCTTATACATGAGCTCGAACAACTTCCACCCATACCGGTTGGTTGCTTCATTGCCCCAGCGGGATAAGCTCTCCTGATAGAACGCAAAATATGATTTCCAGTCCCCCTCCGTGCTGGCCACCTCGGCAGTTACTCCTTCCCGCAGCCCTTTCCGGGTGTCTTCCCGATGTCCCCTTGACCATTTCCTGAAGATAATTTCGAAGCCCTGACTCAGATCCAGCACTTGCGTATAATCCAAGCCGTTGAATCTGTCGAATTCATTCGTTAATGGATCGAATGGATGAACTACACAGGAGAGCAACCTCTTTTTTTTCAATATACCGAAAAGTTCGCCTTTCTCGTCTTCGTCCAATTCTTCATTCGTCACGAATCCCCCCAGGCCTTTGGGAGCAAGAAAAGACACCTTCAATAATCCTTTCAATAATACGAGGTTAGAAAGAGGTAAAAGCACCTTTTTTCCGCTGTCGAAGCATATCAGCCTGGTGTCATTCTCAAAGCCCCCATATTCCGACCAGATCTCGAACCACTCCCTTGTCTGGAAATAAATTGCCGTCTCCGCCTCATCCACCATGGCGTCCCATTCTTCATTTGTCGCTCGTGTATTGCTTTTAATCATGAGTAACCTTAATCCTTTGCTGGCGATCTTTTCGATCGCGTACCTCTTTCGTGTCATATTGATCTATCTCTTTGTCTCGATCTCAACATCAAAGTTGGGCCGTATTTAGGGGTAGATCAACATATGCCATCCAATTGCGTTTGGCATCAGGCCTGATTTGAGTAAACCAAAAAATCTTGAGAGAGAAATCGGTATTCCATAACCTTTGAAAAAGCAGCATTTTTTTCAATAATACCCTTGTGATCTGCATAGAAATAGATGATCCATACCTTTCTTGGGTGCTCTTTTAGAGAAGTGTGAATATTTGTCATCACCTTCTCCAAAACGACATCATCAAAGGGGTTAAAGAGATAAAACACATCTTCAGTTTCTTCAATTTTATAGTCGGTCGCATCAGAGTGAATTATTTTCATAATTGTGGAAGAGCCGGTTCTCTGGCGAAAAGTCCCGAAATTTTTCTCGGCAATATCGCATAAGGCCTTTGAAAATTCGACGCCATGGACTTCCTTATATCCGCATGTTGCTGCCACCATCATAACAAGGCCTTTTCCACTTCCGATATCAACAATTACCTTATCGGAAGGTAAATTTAATTTCTTCAAAAATTTTTTGAGTGTCAAGGGATGTGTGGGTTGGTAAGGGTTCCCGCGGGCGATATTCGTACTATCAATATTCAATGAGTTCAACTGTACATTAGACGCAGTATCTGTCCCATATCTCAAATCAAAAAAATAATCTGAAAAATACACAACTGCCAGATCGATTATTCCAAATAATCCACGTTTTTTTAACCCCTGCCAAATGCCCTTAAATTTAATGATGATCCCGGACTGATTCTCTCGGTTGCCGTTTTTCATATCTGATCTCCATCAATTTATAAAGCAGGTTGTCATTATTTAATCGCACCTAGCAGCTTGTCGGAGAGCAATGTGTGATGAGGTTAATTACCAGTTTTAACCACGAAGCATGGAGGAATGCGAAGTTTTTTATAGTTTTTCTTCCCGCTACGCGGGACTTTTGCATTCTTAGCTTCGCGGTGAAAAAACAGCCAGCCATTGGATTCTCCGACAGCCCGCTAGTTTAATTTATCTGCGATGCGTACAATCAACAATACCAGCATTCAAAAAGGATAAAAAACTGAAATGACTTTGGACCACAAGGTACCATTAGCGACCCCGATGGATAGAATCTTGTGCTACTTCCAGTTTTAAGACGATTATCTTCTTTGAATTATCTCCGATATCTATTTTATCAACATCATTGGCGACCACATTCAAATTAATCGAGCGATAGTACTCAATGATGGGTTCAACTGAATCAGGCGGTTCTGAAATGAATAGGACGTTATTTAGCTTTAATAGATCTTGCTGGATATCTTTGATGCGATGGTTTTCAAACTTTTCGGTTAAGGGCGGCGAAAAGAATTCCCAACCACCCAGAAAGTCAAAATTACTAATTTGACCGTCCGCACGGATCCTGAACGTCTCTGTATTAGCGGAGGTGCGGGCTGTAAAAAAATAAAAGTTTTCCGGGTGATCTGCGATATATCCCATTACCTTTTGGCTTTCCTCATTTCTGTAGACTTGTGGATGAACTGCCTTCTTGACATCCTGCACACAATAAATAACGACCGCAATTGCCAATATAATCCCAAGTAAATCGACCGTCAGCAGGTAAGCCGCATTTTTAGCCAGCATAAATGGTTCGCTATCCTTGAGATTAATCGCTATGAGAAGCAGCAATTCAATCAAGTAGATTGGCCAGAGGACCCTTTCAGGAAATCTGCCATAATGGATTACTGATTTTTGATATTTGAAAGTCCTGCGTTGTGGCATAATAGCAGGATGAGACGAAAAGGAACAGTAGAACAGCTAGCAGAGCAGCGTGCACGTGGGCTGGTGCTTCTAGAGCAAGGCAAGAAGGCGAAAGAAGTTGCTGAAATACTCAATGTCACATCTCGCTCAGTCAATCGCTGGAGGCAGGAAGCGCAGAAGCCGAAAAGCAGGAAAAAGCCGAAACCGATCGGGCGGCACAGGAAACTGACAGAAAAACAAGTAAAACGGCTTGAAAGAGCATTGCAGCGTGGCGCTCCGGCATATGGATACTTTGGAGACTATTGGACGCTTGATCGGATCGGACAAGTCATCTGGCAACTGTTTAAAGTCCGGTGTCACCCGAGTACAGTTTGGCACATCCTTGACCGGATGGGCTGGAGTTGTCAGCGTCCACAGCGACGCCCGTTTCAGCGAAATGAGGCAGCCATCCAGCAGTGGAAAGAAGAGATTTTGCCGGAGGTAAAAAAAGACGCCGGGAACTGAAGGCTGTACTGGTTCTTGAAGATGAAAGCGGCTTCTCATTGGTTTCGCCGCTCAAGCGCACCTGGGCGCGGCGTGGTGAAACGCCCACTATCCGCACCAGTATCAGCCACCATGACCGTCTCAATATCATCGGCGCTCTGCTGGTTCTGTCGAATGGAGAACAATGCAAGTTGAGCCTTCGTTCCTATTGGCATAGTCTGACCGGCAAAGAAACCATTGAATTTCTCAAGCAATTGCTGCGCTGCACTTCCGATACCATTATCCTTGTCTGGGATAATCACCCTATCCACAAACGCAAGATGGTACAGGAATTTCTGGCGATGCAGGAACGTTTGATCGTTTACCACTTTCCGACTGCAGCACCGGAACTCAACCCGGCTGAATACATCTGGGCACAATTGAGTGAATATACTGCTGGAACCGCACCACATAATCGAGCTGAGCTTCAAGCCAATCTCGGAGCCGGCATCGCAAGAACCCGGCAATCGCAAAAACGTTTGCAATCCTGCCTGCTCGCTACGCACCTTGATTGGATATGACATCGGACTTACCTTTTTCAAAAATCAGTAGGTAAAGCCATTCGGAAAAATGGATCGTTATAAACGCAAAGACAAAAAAAGCATCCAAATAACTGAAGTCAGTCCTTTTTCTGGCGACCAGGAAGAATAAGAGAACCACACATGTAATATTGATCAGAGAATGGTTGCTGTCCAGCATTGTATCAAATAATTCATTAATCATCTCGTTTACTTGAGAAGATAAAGGTGTAGAAACTGCATTAGCACTTTTAATAACTTTATCTTTTTCAATAATTGCCCTAAATGTCTGGCTGGTCGGAATTTATGCACTATATATATCAATTCTGCTTGCTTATTCCCGGTTTTCATTGTTTTCAATTCAACATCCATGCCCAAACCTTATTTTGAGGATGAACAAATGGTTGGCAAAAGCCAAGGAAACCATCGGGACTCTTGTCCAGAACAGGAGCAGTATCTATCCCAAACTTCGAATTGAAGGAATAATCTAATTAATACGCAAGTCCAGAAAGAACTATTCCAAATTATCCACGGGTTTTAGCCCCTGATGAATAGGACAGCAGTCAACATCCTCATCACTATTCTCTGGTTACATCTTTAGTCAATACCGCACAGCCATTAATTTCGTGACTATTCTCATTCATCCGTTGGCTGTCGCGTCGCGCCACAAGAATTTCTTCCATCATTTGCCGGTTGGTCCGCACTGAGTCTCCGATCAGGCCTATCATAATCAGCATTATACCGAAGATAAAAAGAGTGCCTCCAATGGATACGGATTGAGTATACCTTCCCCTCCGGATTGATTGGTCAAATAGAAATATACATAGAAATAAAGGAAACGACCGATCAATATCACGGAAGCCAATAGGAATGGAATACTGACCTGCATAAAGGTTCTGAGCGGTTGGTACAAGACATATGAACGAATGATGGTACCACTCTGCAGCCAAATGAAATTTATAATGCCTTTATGCAAACGGGATGGGCGCGTGGCCGGGTTAGTCTCGATTGGTAATTGTGCTATCACATAATGTTCCTTGCCGGCCTGGATAAGGGTTTCAAGCGTGTAGGAATACTGGTTATAAACCTGCAAACGTAATGCGGTAAAACGCGAATATGCCCGAAACCCACTGGGCGCATCCAATACATCGGTTTTGGAGACAAATCGCATCAGCCAACTGCCAAAAGATTCCAATACCCGCTTTATCGGTGAAAAATGTCGGTTTTTATCCACCTGGCGATCGCCAATGACAATACCCGCGCGGCCTTCGAGGATGGGTGCAATCAGGGTTGGAATATAACGCCCAGGGTATTGGTTATCGGCATCCGTGTTAACGATAATATCGGCCCCCAGCGCCAGGGAAGCCTGGATTCCTGTGATGAAGGCTTTTGCCAATCCCTGGTTAAAAGGATGGCGTACTACATAATCTGCTCCATTTTCCAGTCCGATTCGTGAAGTTTCATCCCGGGAGCCATCATCCACCAATAATACGATAATTTTATCCACCCCGGGGATATGGGTCGGAAGATCAGCCAAAGTCTCCTTAATAGTAAGTTCTTCATTGTAACAAGGTATTTGAATGACCAGTTTCATACAGGCAGATACCTCCTACGGGAAAAGCATCACTGTTTGCGATTATAATTATATGATAATTCACCGAATTAAGGATAAAAAATGCCGTTGCTACTAACGAGAAAACGCCTGAATGGGATAATCGTTATCAATGTTGTGTTTGCTGGATTAGTGTTCCTGGCATTAAAACTACTGATCAAATCAGAAATCAGGATTAATTTCGAATTCATTGGAGCAATTATTGCTGTCAGCATAATCACTTTTTGTGAGTTTATCTTTTATGCGAAAAGCAAACAACTTTCATTCAAAAATGCATTTACAGATATTTGGAATCTGCTTGGAGGGAATTTAAAAGTTGCATTTTTATTTTTAATCTTACTGGTGGCTTTCTTTTATTCATATTTTCTATATGGTGATCAATTCACCCCGGCAAATTTTTATTATGCCAAACCGCCAGCCAATACGTTAAATTCCACAACCCATGGTAGTTTATTATCTGACCCGATCAACTCTTTTTTACCGACCCTATATCTAATCAAAGATGAATTGCTGCAGAAGGGGAAAATATCTTTCTGGAATTCATATTCGGGGATGGGGTTTTCTTCGACGGAAGCTGTTGCAGCTGCCTTCGGATACTTTCCATATTGGATCATAATATTTCTGCCAAAATCCATTGGATTATTGGCTTTTAACCTTTTTAAGATGTTCATTTGTCTGTGGGGGATGTATCTATTCCTTGGAAGATTAAACTCTCTCAAGTTGCCCGGATCGCAGGGGCAATTACATTTACTTTCTCCGGGACCCTCATTGTTTGGCTGCTTTGGGAGCAATCGAGTGTTGCCGTGTTTGCTCCCCTCTTATTTTATTTTGCCGATAAATTGGTGGAGAGGTATAAAACCCGCGATTTTCTATTTTTTATATTCATATTGACTCAAATGCTATACGCAGGAATGCCTCCTTATGTCGCGTATTTCGGTTACTTGCTGGGACTGTATGTAATCTACCGATCCTTATTCTCCTATGGAAACTGGAAAACTCTTTGGCGGGCATTAGGACTATTAATCCTGGCGGCTGGCATTAGTGCAATCCTTAGTTTACCTTATACCGCCTCATTAATAGGTTCCGTAAATAGCAATGATTACATATCTCATCGGGTGACGGATTATACAGCGACATTTGATTGGAAGGTCCTTTCCCAATTAATTTTTGCCAACTATAAATATATACGCGGTAATTACAACGAAAGTGCCATGTATCTGGGTATATTTCCATTTCTGGCCCTGATCGGTGCAACACTTTATCTAAAAAAAATAGGAAGTATCCGGTTTTGGTTTATTACCAGCCTGCTCATATTGGTTGTTATATTTACCCATGTCTTTGATCCGGTAATCGGACTCATACCATTTGTGAATACATCCGCGAAAACCAGGCTGGTTGTTTTATTAATGTTTACCGTCTCGATACTATTTTCGTTTATTGTGGATCTGATCTTTAAAAATAAAATATCAATTCAACTGTTCTGCTTAATATCTCTCTTCTTATTTATTTTAGGCATATTAAAAATTGAGTATTTAGACACTAAATTCGGGATATTCTTCGCATCGATATTTATTATTCTTTGTGGATTATCTTTCCTGCCACACTCAATCCTTCACGTGAAAGATCCTTATTTATGGAACGGCGGTTTGTGCATCTTATTGGTTTTTATTGACGTACTCGAAGCTGGGATTAATTACAACCCTTATATTGGACCTTTTGATAGCAATCTCCCTGTCACCGATTCGATCGCATATTTTAAGAGTGAATGCAGTATCGCAAGATGCACCGCATTGGGCACCTGGACGCTATTTCCAAACAGCTCAACCCGGTACCAATGGCTTGACATTCGCGCCCATAGCTTTTCGATGACTTCCTTAAGGATGGGTTCATTCATGGAGAGTATTGACCCCAAGGCTTATGCCAGCAGTACCTATGTCAGGTTGGAGCAAATAAAAGATACCCACGCTCTAAGCCTGGCTGGTGTCAAATATATCCTGACAGATGAAATGGAAGAAACTTATAGTGATATCTACCCAACTGCCGAAAATAAGGATAAATATTCTGGCGTAATTTATCAAGGCAGAGAGTTAAAGCAAATCATAAATATACCGAATTCGCAATTAAATAGGATCGATATAGAGTTTACTAATTTTGGTGAGGGGTTTCAACCTGGAACGAATCAAATAAAATTGATCCTGCGCGACATGGCATCAAGCCAAATTTTGGCTGAAACCACTGTTGATCTATCAGAACTCACCAATAATGATTATCTTACTTTCCGGTTTCCGGGAATAGAAATCATCCCCAAGAATATGTACGAAATGGATATTACAACCGATGCACCCCCCGATCATCCTATATCTGCCTGGGTATCCAATGAAAAACCGGATGATCGATTTTTCGTTGAGGATCAATTATCGCTGGATAACCAAGCCATTAATGGAGTTTTGATTGCGAATTTCATTACCGAAAACGAAGGATTAAAATCTATCCGGCAATTTAACGATGGATTATATTTATATCAAAATCTGAACGCCCTGGGACATACTTATTTGAGTAGAAATATCGAGCTTGCAAATTCGGATAACATAATGGAGTCTGTGCTGAATGAAAGTGATTTGACGAAGGTATTCACTGAGAAACCAGTAAATGGGATCAATAATGTTCCAATATCCAAGAACGAAACCGCCTCTATTGTAGATTATGAGAACGACAAAGTAATTATCGATGCGTATGTTAATGAGCCTGCCATGTTGGTGCTTTCAGATGTTTACGATGAAGGATGGCATGCTCTTGTAAATAATAAAGACACGGAGATATATTTGGTAAATGGTTTATTCAGAGGAGTAAAGCTTGAAAGCGGTAAAAATGAGGTGGTATTTTATTACAGACCGGATAAGATATATCGATACGCGTTAGTTTCGATAGGCGCACTTTTGATCTTGATTATTGGATTGCTCGTTGTGGATGGATATAAAAAACGTATCAACGCGAACGCGTTGAACCTGGTGAACCGCTCAAGTTAAACGAAACAAGATCATCAACGGGGGTGTGCTGGTTGTTCGTAGTGACATCTCATCGGGTCGAAAAGATCGGAGAGACAGGCTCCCGAACGAGTTGGGAGGGATGCACATTCTTACGCGGGTCAAGGCTGTAGTCTTCACGATCCAACGTGAGGTTGGGGTTATAGTATGGATCTCCCTTATGGAGAAAGTCTGACCATCGCTGTTTGAAATACTCCACTTCCTTTCTAAACCGTTTTCTCCTTTCAGGCGTATTTTCATAACCACGCGTCTTGGATTCGTAGTGATGCAGTTCTGCGTAAGGTGTCCAAACGTTCAGATATCCTTTTTGCATGATACGCAGGCACAAGTCAACATCCCCAAATGCCAGGATGAACTTCTCATCGAAACCATTAACTTCCTGGAAGACTTCTTTGCGCACCATCATACAAGCCGCCGTCACGGCTGATATATTCTGCACAGAAACCAGACGATGAAAATAACCCACGTGTTGTCCGGGGTAGTGTTTATGGCTATGTCCCGCAACTCCTCCCAGGCCAACGATTATGCCTGCGTGCTGGATGCTATCGTCCGGATAATAAAGTTTGGCGCCAACAGCCCCTACGTCCGGGCGGATTGCATATTGCAGCATCTCCTCCAACCAATCGCCATTGATAACCTGGATATCATTGTTCAAGAATAAAATCACTTCACCGCTGGCCTGACTGGCAGCCCAATTATTCAGTCGCGAGAAATTAAAAGGCTCATCCCATTTTAGAATATGGATCCTGGGATCGTGTGCAAGCTTTTCGTATAATTCGAAAGTCTCTGGTTGTTTACTTCCATTTTCGACAAGAATGATCTCAAAATTCGAATAGTTTGTTTTTTGCAGTATCGAATTGATGCAAGTCTCCAGGTCGGCAGCGTGGTCATGGCTTGGAATAATGATTGAGATCGTTGGGGTGCCGGGGAGTTGATAATGCTCACGGTAAAGAGTCGGAGTAAAACCATTCCCCACCTGGGCCGGCAGCCCGATCCGGTCCAGATGTTCCTGCAAGGTTTTTTTCCCGGATGCGTTGGCATACGGCTTTGCACCGGATCCACTGGCTGTGGATGCAGTCCACGCCCGCCAATGGTAAAGAACCAATGGAATGTGCATAACACTCTTGGCCTTTTCCACTGCCCGCAGGATTAGATCGTAATCTTGCGCCCCGTCATAGCCCTCCCGGAACCAGCCGATCTGATCTCCGAGCGGTTTCCGTATGGCCAAAAAATGCGGCATGTAGTTTACGGTGCGCAAATAATCGGGACTGAAATCGGGTTTGAAAAAAGGATCAAATCGCTTTCCGTTTTCGTCTATTTTATCTTCGTCGGAATAAATAACATCGACAGGAGAATTAAATTGAAGCCGGCGAACAATTTCAAAAAGCGCAAAAGGCGCAAGCAAATCGTCGTGGTCCAGAAACCCGACGAGTTCGCCATTGGCAAGCCTCAGGGCTTCGTTTGAATTTACTGCAATGCCTTTGTTCTCATCCAGGAATTTAATCTTGAAGCGCGCATCTTTTTTGGCCCAATCTGACAGAACCTGCCTGGTATCCGGGACTGAACTGGCATCCACCATGCAAAGTTCCCAGTTTCTATAAGTCTGCTGAAGCACAGACGAAATGGTTTGATTTAGTATCTCCGTGGGGATATTCCAAACCGGCATGATAAGACTGAAAAGCGGTTTATATCCAAAACCCTCCGCCCGGCTGCTTTGCGTTATCAAGCCGGCCGGAGATGGCTCGTTTGCGGCAATCCACGTATCGTAATCGTTCAAATTGAAATATAGCCTTGGCAATCCCGGGCGCAAACGGCGTAAAAATTGCATCACATTCTGGACGAATCGTTCCCGGCGG
This sequence comes from uncultured Chloroflexia bacterium, assembly GCA_963746015.1. Lineage (GTDB taxonomy): Bacteria > Chloroflexota > Anaerolineae > Anaerolineales > Villigracilaceae > UBA877. The sequence goes on along the minus strand of CAVUZS010000011.1, from coordinate 53,299 downwards.
CTTCTATGCGGGACCAGGGTCACCCGCACCCGCCAAAGGAGTTGGATAACCCGCCATGCTGTGCTGCTGGTTATTTCCGCCACCTGTGCATCCAGCGCCTGGAGGGTTTCTTCCCTCTTGGCCAACTGGGCAGAAAGGGACTTTTCGGATTGCTCCTTCTCTTCCAGTTTCGCCTTGAGGATCTGCACGGATTGCTCCTTCTCCGCTATGTATTGATCCTTCTCGGCTAGTAAGGCATTCTTCTCTGCAATCTGGTTCAACGTCGATTGGTACTGAGAGCGCAAATATACATTTTCAATCTCAAAGGTTTTTAGAAGGTTGATTTGGTCTCGTGAGTGCTGCCTGTATTCCAGAACGTAAGCATCCACCAGCTTGGCTTTCCAGCCATTCTCGAGCATGCGTGCAAAAAGGGAATGATCTTCGGGCAAATTCGTTTCAAGATAACCCCCTGCCTCTTCATAAGCCTTCCGACGGTACATTGAAGAGCCATGAATATAATTTTCTTTTTTTATATCCACTTGCGGGTCAGCAGGAAATTCCCTGAAATAGAATTCCTGGAACCTGGGGTGGGGTATAGCACTACTTTTCAATGCCTCCACCTGAGCTTTTTTATCAAAAAGAACAAAATGAGTATATGCTACTCCGACATCCGGATTGGCATCCAGAAGGGCCTTGGTTAGTTCGACATAATCTGCGCGAAAACGATTATCGGCGCCCAGGAAGCAGATATAGTCGCCGTGGGTTAATTCAACTGCCTTACGAAAATTACCCACCACGCCTAGGTTTTTGTGGTTTCGTTCAACGCGAATTAATGGTTCATACCTTTTTGCCACATCTACAGAATTATCACTGGAGGCATCATCAATAAATAGAATTTCATCGGGAGGGTAAGTTTGGTTAAGCACGGATTCAATCGCTTCGGCTGCCAAGTGCCCATAGTTGTAGCAAGGGATGATGACAGATACCGTGGAATTCGCAAATCGGGTTTTTTCAAAGGTGGTTACCCGGTCCAGGTTATAACGGTCCCGGGGATCGCCGTCGTCACAGGCCAACGCACCTACAAAGTGCCTTTGTAGCTGTGCACGCAGGATTTCGTCACTCTTTCCGTGCGGGAAGGCGAACCACTTAAATCCATCCGGACAGAGCGCGCGTAATTCAGCCGGAACGACGAGTTCACTCTGGTAAAACTCCTGAGGCTGGGAACCAGAAAGGTCTCCATGAGACCAACTATGCCATTGAAGCCGTCCCCCCGATTGAACCATTTTTAACAATGTATCCGTGTCTGAGAAATTCGTTAGAGGTTCGATGGCGTCGAAATGGTTATCCTTGCCAATATACTTACCAATGACAAACAATTCAAATGGGTAATTAAAATGCTTCAAGATGGGAACAGCATACTTCCAGACATTTTGATAAACACCATCGAATGTAATTACGGCCTGGTTGGAATCGAGAGGATTGTAATCATCAAGATAAACAACCTTTTTACTGCGTAAATCCAGCATCTGCAAGTAAAAAGAGTCTGGAGATATCCACCATTCAGTCTTAACTTCAGGATCGATCTTGTGATAGGTAAGGATCATTTAGAATAAACCTCCAGCACCTGGGAATATTCACGGTATGCAAAGTATTCACGGGAAACGGTCAGATACGGAAATCTGATCTTAAGCCATTCATAAATATGACTGCCAACCAAAATTCCACCAGGTTTGAGAATTTGATCGATCAGTACAACCACCAAACGATTGGCTAAGCCAAGATATTGCGAGTAGAGCACGCCAGTGATGACCACCAGATCCATTTGGGGTAAGTCCAAATCCGGCAAGTCAAACAAGGTGCCGCAACGGAATTGGACATGTGACGGTGCGTTCGTTTTGGCCCACTCAACGGCTTTCCCGCTTTTCTCCAACCCAATTACACTCTTGCCTGGCAAGTCATTGGTGATAAAACCATTGCCACAGCCAATATCAAGAGTGGTCTCATACTCGAATCTTGGAATTGCCGCCAGGATCTTTGCTTTACGCATCGCATCATCAGGATTGTTAAAATACCCCCACGGGTCAGCTTCGGAATACCACTTATCTAACTCGTCTTTGGTTTGGATCATCCATTCCTCCTAATAACATGGGCAGGTTTTTCTTAAAGTCCGTTCGAAATTCTTTTCACCGCGACCCCGCTAAAGAGCGCGGGGCAGGCGCAAGGAAGCTCGCGAAGTTTTTTTAAAGGTTTTCTTGGCGTTCTTCGCTGCTTCGCGGTTCGACCCTCTACATTTGAGAAGCGGCATGGCGGCTTTAAGAAAGCCGTGATAACGTGGGGTAGCCATGTTCAGAGTGGTGAAATGATACTATATAATAATCATTTTGTCATTCAGGAAAAGAGCAGGGAATACACGCGACACGGTGTTCTTAAAATGCTTGGTGTGAAATAACTTGAAAAGAACGTGTTCTGTGAGAAGTGCTCGAAACGCATCATCCAAGCGAACGAACGCTCTGAGTGGGAACCGTCCAATATGTCGCAGACTGCCAATGGATTCCATCCAATCGGCGATCTTTTTGACCGCACGGGGGAGGTCGTTATCGGAGATGTCCAATTCCAGCCGGGGCAGGCGCGATTCAGCCACCAGACGCTGCATCAGTTCCTGCTCGCGCATAAAAATGGAAAGGTCGGTGTACTTGTCAGGCTTGCCGGAGACTTTCAGGCGCTCGGCCCGCAAGAAATGGCAAGCATCTACACAAATAGGCTTATAATATCCTTACTGGGATTTTATATGATATGTCTATAAGATATGGAGCCGCTATGCTGCTAAATTCTTCGACTGGCTTGAGTGGTTGGGGGTGCCCCCGTGATAGTCGCAGGAGGCCTATGAGCACAAAGCAGATAAATACAGTGATTCGCATTCTGACAGTGGGATTGGTGGGTATATTAATTTCAAGCTGTAGCCCCGGACAGATATTCGGCCCCACATTCACCCCTACACCAACCATGACGTTAACACCAACTTCCACCCCCACCTTTACACCCACCTCCACACCTACGCTTACGCCTACTCCAACAGTCACGCCCACTCCAACCATTACACCCTGGCCAACGGAGATTACCCAGAAAGGGGCGAAGATGGCGCTCATTCCTGCCGGGACGTTCATGATGGGCAGCAATAAGGGGGACGCAAACGAAAAACCGGTCCATGCAGTGACGCTGGATGCTTTTTACATGGATATTTATGAGGTCACCAATGCGCTTTACCAGGCCTGCCAGACGGCAGGTGCTTGTCCGCCCCCGGATGATTTGAGTTCAATTGTACGCTCCAGTTATTATGAAAATCCCCAATTTGCCAATTACCCGGTCGTTTATGTGCCTTGGAGCCGGGCGGTGACGTACTGTAAGTGGCGCGGGGCGCGCCTCCCAACCGAGGCTGAGTGGGAATATGCCGCGCGCGGCCCGGATGCCACATATATCTACCCGTGGGGCGATAAGATCGATAAAACGTATGCCAATTATGCCAGCCGGATGGCCGGGATTAGTGATACCAGCGCTGTGGGCAGTTATGAAAAAGGCAAAAGCCCATTTGGCATGTATGATATGGTTGGAAACGTTTGGGAATGGGTTGCAGATTTTTATGATAGCGGCTACTATGCCACGCTAGGTAAAAATACCTTCAATCCGCAGGGACCGAAGATCGGCTTTTCGCATGTCCTGCGAGGCGGTTCCTTTGGCGACTTCGACTATCAAGTCCGCTCGACCTATCGCTATGCTTTGGATAGTCGCGCCGACACCGTTGGTTTTCGTTGCGCCTTTACTCCGTAGGATGAAGGCTAAAACCAATGCTTCCTTTGTTCCGCGGAACGAATATTGTTAATACTACCATCCCTTCTGAGGGGTACCTTTTGACAAACTAGAATATTTGTTCTAATATTACCCTGGTTCGGAGCACCCCTGCCAGAAAGCCCTGCCGCCCGCCCTTGCTCCTCCCAGGAGTCATTTTGGAACAACTTTCTGTTTTTCTCTTCTGGTTCTTCATTACCGCACAACCTGCAAAACCCCTTCCGCTGCGCATATGGCTCCCGCATTCGTTCCGCGGAAAATGCAAAAAAAGGCACTTTTATTCCCCCCGCCAGTCATCCCGGGTCATCTTTTCCCCCGATTGTCCGCCCCCTAACCCGGACGAGCCGGAAGAAAAAAGATTTCACCATGAACACAAAGAGGCACAAAGAAAAATATTAAAACCCTTCGTGTTCCCTTATGTGCTTTGTGGTGAAAAATCTTTGCATAAAAAACAAGAATGTCACTTGGAAAGTACTGATGCTCCCCTGACTGCTCTCCGTTCTCTCTTCTCTGCTCTCTCCTCCCTGCTCTCTTTTCTCTTCCCCTTTCCCACCATTCGTTTCTCCTTTCATTTCCAGGAAACGAATGCATCCTTCTCCAATCCTCAATCACAAATTCCCCCATTCGTTCGTTTTTTTCGAATAACGAATACCTATTCACCCTTCTCCCTTTTTACTCCTCCATCCACAATCCGCCGGAGGGTTCCAGCCAGTCGTATGAAATTTCGGAGTACAACTCCGAAATTTCATGTGCCTCCAAGCGGGTTCGAAGCGCTGTTTTTGCTCGGCAGAGGTTGTTAATTCACCAGCCCCCATCGTCACCGGCACCTCGCCCAGCAGTCCAATCACTGACGAAAAAGACCTGGCTTAGCCTGCAAACAGGATGGTCAAGATCCCTACAAAAATGATGACCGCTCCAACCACTCGGACGCGACCGAAGCTTTCTTTGAGCCACAACCACCCCGCCAGCGCCCCAAATACAATGCTGATCTCGCGGATAGCGCCCGCATAAGCTACCGGAGCGAGTGTAAAAGCAATCAGGACAAGCATATAGGATCCAATATCCAGGAAACCTATCGCGGTCACTTGTCGCCAGTGTTTACGTCCCACATCCAAGATCGCTTTCCTGCCATACAGCCTGGTGATCACGGGGATGACAAAGATGGCATTCAGTAGAAAAACAAGCACGGTGTAAGACGCCGCATCCATGAGTGTCACCGCTGCTCCATCGACCACTGAATAGATCGATATCATTAGCGCAACCAGGCACGCCAAACCGATCCCGGCTGCACTGCCAATCTTTTTCCCCCTCTCCGACCACCACTTGCTGCTGCCTACGATCATCAGCCCGATAGTGAGAATAAGCAGGCCGATTATCCCCGCCAGGCTGGGCCTTTCCCTTAAGAAAAGAATTGCCCACAGACCCAAAAGTGCGGGTGCGCCGCCACGTGCAACCGGATAGACCAGGGAAAAATCTTCTTTATTGTAAGCAGCGGATAATGTGGCGTCGTATATGGTCTCGATCAAGGCGCTTGCCACCGCATAAGGCCATATACGGGCGGGTATGGGCCAATGCAAAATCAAGACCGGTAAGCCCAGGAGAGATCCCAGCACTAACGCCCACCATATCATGATGTATTTTTTATCGGAGTTTTTAAGCAGGAGATTCCACCCCGCATGTAACAACGCCAACAAGACGAGTAATCCCAATGGAAGAATTGGCATACTGTTGGGCCTTTATTCAATTCAGTAAAGTGCCAAAAACTCTCACCACGACCCCGCTGAAGAACGCGGGGCAGGCGGACACAAAGGAGCACCAAGGGAAGAAAAATATTTTCTTTGCCCGCGGAGTGCCGCGGGCACGTGTGCGGCCCTGCGTGTCCGTTGTGTTAAAAAAACTACTCTGGCATGGCCGAGTTAATTCGGCTGGGTTGGATGATATCCTTTTAAGTTTGTTTCGCGGCCGCAGGCGGGACCCTATTGTCAAAAAGACGCTTCTGAAAAAAGAATGCCACGTTGACCAGCCCGATCATCACCGGCACTTCCACCAGCGGCCCGATGACGGCTGCAAAGGCCTGGCCGGAGGAAATCCCGAAGACCGCCACGGCCACGGCGATGGCCAGCTCGAAGTTATTGCTGGCTGCCGTGAAGGAGAGCGTGGTCGTCTTCTTGTAGTCCGCGCCGACCGCCTTGCCCATCAGGAAGCTGACCAGGAACATGATCACGAAGTAGATCAGCAGCGGGATGGCGATCCGCACCACGTCCAGCGGTAACTGGATGATGTAATTCCCTTTGAGCGAGAACATCACCACGATGGTGAAGAGCAGCGCAGCCAGGGTGATGGGGCTGATCTTGGGGATGAACTTGCCCGTGATACCACTCCTTGCCCTTGATCCTGACCAGGACCAGGCGGGTGAGGAAGCCGGCGATGAACGGGATGCCCAGGTAGATGAACACGCTTTTGGCAATTTCGCCGATGGTGATGTGCACCACCGCTCCTGAAAGCCCAAACCAGGTCGGCAGGACGGTGATGAAGACATAGGCATAGACGCTGTAGAACAACACCTGGAAGATGCTGTTGAAGGCCACCAGCCCGGCCGCATATTCGGTATCGCCTTTTGCCAGTTCGTTCCAAACGATCACCATGGCAATGCAGCGCGCCAGGCCGATCAGGATCAGCCCGGCCATGTATTCGGGGTAACCGCGCAGGAAGATCACGGCCAGGGCGAACATCAGGATGGGGCCGATGACCCAGTTCTGCACCAGCGAGAGGCCCAGCACCTTCCAGTTGCGGAAGACGTCGCCCAGTTCCTCGTAGCGCACCTTCGCCAGCGGCGGGAACATCATCAGGATCAGGCCGATGGCGATCGGGATGTTGGTGGTCCCGACCGAGACCAGCACGTTGAGCCTGGCGACCTGGTACGAGAAGAAGTAGCCGATGGCCACCCCAACCGCCATCGCCAGGAAGATCCACAGGGTCAGGAAGCGGTCGAGGAAAGAGAGGCGCCGGGTTACGGGCAATGGTGCGGAAACAACCGCTGTCATCGTCATCTCAGGCGCCTTGCGGAACAGTTTCAAGCCAGCCAATAATTTTCTTTTCCATCAAGTCGCGTACTTGGCGGAACTTGGCCAGTTTTTCCTCTGGTGTACCTGTGAAGGCGGCCGGATCCTCGAAGTACCAGTGCACGCGCTGGCTTACACCCGGCCAGACGGTGGGACAGTTCTTCTCGGCCTCGTCACAGACTGTGATCAGATATTGGAAAAGCACCTTTCCAAGATATACGCTGAAATCTTTGGAGCGTGCACCGGAAATGTCAATGCCAGCTTCTTTCATGACTTGGACGGTGAGTGGATTGATCCCCTTCGCCTCCAGTCCGGCGCTGTGCGCCTCGAAACGATCGCCAGCGTATTTCCGCAGGAAAGCTTCTGCCATCTGGCTGCGGGCGGAATTGCCGGTGCAAAGAAAAAGAACACGCTGTTTATCCATATTTACGCTCCTTGCAAAATTATGGTTTTCCCTAGATTTTTCCCAAATGCCTGAGCTAGTCGCTTCTTAAGCCCGATTCTCGGTCAGCCCTGTATCAAGCTGTTCAACTCCGGTGTGGTCAACACCCGGTCGAGGTAGGAGAAGGTTCCCTTTTCTTTGACTTCCAGGGCTGCTTCGAGCAGGCCGTTCATCGCCGCGCGGTACAACGATGTGGCCAAGCTGATGCGCCTGACACCCGCCGTCTCCAGCTCGGCAACCGTGAAGGATTTCCCCCGGATGGCGACCATGAAATTGACCGGTTTTGACACCGCGGCGCAAACCGCGCGCACTGCCTCGAGGTCGGGCAGGCCTGGTGCAAACAGCACGTCGGCGCCGGCCCGTTCAAAAGCCAGTAAACGTTGGATGGTATCCTCCAGGTCCGGGTTTCCGCGCAGGAAGTTCTCCGTGCGGGCAGTCAGGGTAAATGGGAAGGGTAACGCCCGGGCAGCTTGGACGGCCGCCGCAATGCGCTCGGTCGCAAGGTGGATGTCGTAGAGCGGCTTGTCCTTGTCGCCGGTCGCGTCCTCAATCGAACCGCCGACCAGTCCGGCGGCGGCTGCCAAGCGGATTGTTTCCGCCATGTCGGCTGGCGAATTGCCGAACCCCCTTTCCAGGTCAGCCGACACAGGCAGGTCGGTTGCCATAACAATGGCGCGTGCCTGCGCCAGTGCATCCTCCCTGGTTAACTGGTGGTCGACGCGGCCCAGAGTTCCCGCAGAAGCACCGCTGGATGTTGCCAGCGCCGGGAAGCCGAGCCTGGCAAGGAAACGGGCGGAGCCCGCGTCCCACGGGTTGGCAATTACAAATGCGCCCGGACCCTGATGCAAGGCTTTGAAATGGTTGGCTTTTTCGTTTTGGGCTATATCCATCGCGCGAAATCCTCTTTCGTTTCCCGAATTAAAATTATTTCCTGGCTGATACCTGGACGGAATAGACCGGCACGCCGGCTACCACCCCGCCGCTGGTGCTGCGGCGGATGGCGACATCCTTGAAGCCGGCCTGCTTGACCAGGTCGACATACTCCTGTTCCGGCAACGCTCCGGAGATACACTCCGACCAGCCAGAGGCGGACGCTCGCACCTCGGGCAATACCGCACCGCCAAAGACCATGTCATTCACTTCCAACCGTCCGCCCTGCTTCAAGACCCGGTAGGCTTCCCGGAACACCTTCCCTTTGTCCTCGGTGAGGTTGATGACGCAATTGGAGATGACCACATCCACCGCGCCGGCCTCAACCGGCAGCTTTTCGGCGTAACCGTGCCGGAACTTGACGTTGGTGTATCCCCCTTTCTTTGCGGCGCGCCGGGCACGCTGGAGCATGGCGGGGGTCATGTCGATGCCATAGACAAAGCCGGCCGGACCAACCCGCCGGGCAGCCAGGAACACGTCGATCCCGCCGCCCGAGCCGATGTCGAGCACGGTCTCGCCCGCCCGCAGACCTGCCATTGCAATCGGGTTGCCGCAGCCCAGCGAGATTTCCGCAGCTTCGACCGGGATTTCGGCTTTTTCAGAAGGAGAATAACCACCGTTCCAGGAGACGGTACCAATCTCTTCGAGAGAAACGGTGCCGGGGGAACAGCAGCTCGAATCGCTGCAACCGCGGCCTTCTCCCAGCGCCTGGGCGGCGTAACTGGCCTGCACAGATGCGTGGGCGCGGACACGCTTCGTCCCGGCCGCCACGAAGATGCTGACACCTGCACTTGCGTGCGGTGCAAGTGTATCGGCATGTTCCCCCGCCCCGCTTTTGCAATCCGACTGGCAGGACTGCCCGGTGCAGTCCACCACCACGTTCACCAGGCCGGCCTGCTCGAACCAGGTGCGGATCTGATCCCGGTCAAAACCCAGCCAGACATCCGCCATTTCCGTCTTGAGCCATTCGTGGGTGTGCGTGTCCATGTCGGTAATGACCAGGCGCCCGCCAGGGCGCAGGATGCGGGCCATCTCTCGGATGGCGGAGAACGGATCGGGACAGTGATGCAGGTACATGTTGGCGAAGGCCGCGTCGAGACTGGCATCCGGCAAGGGCAACGCCAGGCTGTCGGCGACGTGGAATTCAAGGTTCTTGAAATTCACCAGGTTCTTCTCGGCCACCTCCAGCATCTGGGGAGAGCCGTCCAGTACGTAGACATGCTTTACCAGGGGGGCCAGCCCTGCGGCGACGAACCCGGTCCCGGCCCCGACATCTGCGACAGTCATCTCGGGATGCAGGTAGGCCTTCTGGATGGCGGATGCGCGTACCGCTTCGGTGAAATAGCCCGAACGCAGGCTATCCCATTGGTCGGCGACTTTTTCGAAGTACGGTGCGGATGGATTGGATGCGGTCATACTGGTCTCCTTTATCGCAAAAATACGATATTCAATTCTAAAAAAAACTGCTCCAGCAGCATGGCATCATTTTATATTTACCGGCGCACAGCCCGGTTCATAATCGGGCAGCCAGTTGCCGATTTGCTCTTTGAGCCAGTGGAACCCCTCCGTGTTGAGGCAGTAGCAGGTGGCGGGGCCTTCGATCTCGCCCTTGATCAAGCCGGCCTCGCGCAGCACCTTGAGATGCTGGCTGATGGTGGACTGAGCGAGCGGTGTGTTCCTGACGATATCGTTGGTGATGCAGGTCTGGCTTTTTGCCAGGAATTCGATAATCTGGAATCGCACCGGGTTGCCGAGCGCTTTGAGCATTTTCGCCAGGCGTTGTTTTTCCGGAGCAAAGGCTTGCGTGGATATGGCTACCATATATCGTAATTTTACGATATATTTCCATTCTGTCAAGTGCCGGGATTACCATGTATCCGAAAATCGTTCTTAACCCCGAATCATCTTGACAAAATACCAATTATTTGTATAATACAAATATATACCAATGCAAGTAGTGAGTGAGATGCCTTCTTCTTTGACCGTTTTTGCAGATGATATCCAACGATTGACCTATGACCTGGTCCGCTATATGGGGATCTGTGACCGGTTTTGTGTTCAAGAACTGGAAGTCACCGCCTCACAGGGCTATATTCTCCTGGCATTACATGAGGCCGAAAGTGTCAGCATGAACGACCTGAGCGGCAAGATGCGGTTGGCAAACAGTACCATGACCCGCATGGTGGACCAGTTGGTCCAGAAAGGAATGGTGATCCGCGCATCAGATGACGAAGACCGCCGGATTGTGCACATCCGCCTGACAGCAAAAGGACAGGATGTGAGAGCTAGATTGAAAAACACCCTCCAGGATTTTTTTACCCAGGTGCTCAGCAATCTACCCGAAGACCAAAGAGGCGAGATCCTCCATAGCCTGGAAATCCTGAACCAATCCATCCTGAAAACGTTGAATACCTGCTGTGGGACGGAAATGGCCGAATAGTAACTCCTCTTTTTTTTGACATATATTTGTATAATACAAACTTTGCATAATACAAATTAGAAAGGATAACCTATGGAACCCGAACTAAAAGCAACAACATCTGAAGAAGCACTCATCCTGATTGTTAGCGGAACCTGTTGTTTTCCCCAGTTGGCTGCTCTCGATCAACAGGCCCAGAAAATTATCGACCAAGCATTGAAAGAGACTGGTATACGGGCCCAAGTAAGAACCGTGACAGCCAGCAGCGCTGTCAGAGGAGGAATCCCATTCGAAATACTACAATCATCCGGACTGGCAAGTGATGTATCCAATATCATGCGCCTGCCAGCGGTATTGATAAATAACAGGCTTATTTCGTTCGGGGTACCCAAACTTGATGTGATCAAGAATGCATTGAGCAGCGTCCAAAAATGACCCATTCCACTAAAGGAAACCAAATATGAAAAACAACTTGAAAAAATTAATGTCACCCAATGGAAAAACGAAGTATCTTTTCTTCGGCGGGAAAGGCGGTGTGGGTAAAACCAGCGTTTCCACTGCCACTGCCGTCTGGTTCGCCGATCATGGCTATTCCACTACAGTAGTCTCTACCGATCCGACCGTGAGTTTGTCGGCGATGTTCCATCAGGAGATTCCCGGGGATAATCTGGTTCCGATCGAACAAGTATCCAACCTGTGTGGACTCAATATAAATCCTACCGACGCGAAAGGCGTCTTCCAATCCAGGTTGAATGCTCTAATGGGCCAGATGGGAGGAATTCTGGGTGGAGATGCCATCAGCACACCTTGTGCAGAGGAAATGGCCACTTTCGACCAATTCGTCGGTTTTCTGGAAAACCCTAAAAGCGCTGTAATCGTCTTCGATACCGCTCCTACCGGGAAGACCCTGCGCGAACTGGCCATGCCTTTCGATTGGGCCGGCTACATGGAGAAACAAATCCGGGAAGGGAAGGAACTGGCTCTTCTGATGAAGATGGATGACAGCTCACTCGAAAGTCTGAAACGGGACAAGGAACGCTACGAGAATGCGCTGGCGGTATTAAGAGACCCAGTCGATACGATCTTTTCGTTGGTCTTGCTCCCGGAGCGTTTGCCGGTGGAAGAAACCCACAGCGCCATGAAAGGCCTGGATAAACTTGGCATTCCGGTCCAGGCGCTGGTGATCAACCAAACCATTCTCCCCGATGTTATCGAGGGAAACCGGTTCTTGGACGCGCGTGCCCAACTGCAATCCGGTTATCAGGCTGAGATCGATCAACGCTTTGCTTCACTTGAGAGGGCCAGGTTGCCGCTCTTCGACCACGATATCTCCAGCCTGAGTGCATTACGTGAGGCAGGTGAAATACTTTATGGAAACGAAGTTTGAGGCCGGACCAAGTAATTAATCGAAGGATGCCAAACGAACCCATGAATGACCTGGAAATCGCCCCTGCCACGGTAGTGAAGGAAGCTGCGCACGGTTTTGCCGCCGTGCTGGCGGAGTTGCAGCAATTCAAAACCTTTGAACAGTTAACGCTCCGCTTCCGGCAGGACGAAGCCGCCCAGAAAGACATGCAGGCATACCAGCAAAAGCAGCAGTCCCTGCGGGTGCTGCGAAGATTGAACGCCGTTAGCCCAGTGGATCAGGCGGAGCTGGAACGCCTCCGTACCGTTTGGCTTTCGCACGATTCGGTCCTGGAATACCTCGCAGCCCAGGCTGAACTGGTGGCTTTTTGCCAGTCACTGGGTAACTTGCTGTCTGAGGAAATCGGTCTGGATTTCCAGGCCGTTTGCAACGCAGGTTGCTCCGGGGAAGGATGCGCAATGAGCGAGAGAACTTTCCTTCCGCCTGTGATGGTAGAAGCTACCCGTACCCTGGCACAGAACTTGCTCTCCTCAGCGCCATTCACCCACCATCAGCAGGCTCAACAGGATCTGGATGCCGATGTCCCGGCGCGCAGCCTGCTTGATGCCCTGGCACAAATCCAGGCGCGGGTACGTAAAACCCAGGCGAACAGTGTGGTCACCCCGGAGGACATCCGAACCCTGCGCGACCTGCAATCGCAGGCGCAGGCGAACCCTGTGATCGCGGAATACACCGCCAGCCAGCCGGAAGTAACGGATTTCCTCCGAGAAACTAATAAAGAGATCAGTCAATTGTTGGGGATCGATTTTGCCTTGATCGCCCGACGCTCGATCTGCTGCCAAGGAGAAAACCATGCCCCTCTACGATTACGAATGCAGTCAATGCCATACCGTCTTTGAAATGCACGCCTCGTTCAAGGAGAAAGAAGCCGGGCTTGAACCGGAATGCCCGCAGTGCCATGGCAAAGAAGTGAAACAAGTGATCACCGGCAAGTTGGTCCTTCTCGACAAAGATGGCGTCAACTTTTCGGGATCGGCCAGCGATCCGGACGCTGGACCGGGATGCTGCGGTTGAATATGCCCATTATCGCCCCAATCCTCAGTGCGCCGATCGCCTGCAAGGAAGGCGTGAAAGATACCTGGCGCGCGGTGGCTGCCTCCAGCCGCCGCAGTGCATCGCCTCTGTTGAGACTCCCGATGTTTGGCTAAATTCGTGTTGAGTAGCGACTTGTCAAGAGAGAAAAATGAATGGCCATAGAAGAACCTTGACTATTTATCTTCTCATTGATAAAATCTGGCTCGTTTCCAATCGAATATCGTTGAGGTGACTCGTTGGCCCGGATGCCAGGGCGTAAAGGTGGAAGCTGGTGGCCTGTCTCAGACAGGGAGTCCAGCACTGTGCCGCAACTGTGAGTTAGCAAAGCTAATAAGTCAGGAAGCCTGCCTCAACATTGCTCGTTCAGAAATCCTTCTCGGGACAAGGAGGTGGAGCTTGCTAGGCTTTAAATAATCTCCATTTTTTACCCGACCAGAAGGTCGGGTTTTCGTTTTTTTTACGGTCCTTCGAACAAAATATTCCAGGAGGCCCAATGTTCCACAAGTCTCTCTACGCCGTTCTCGTGGTGGGAATGCTGCTTGCCGCTTGCGGCCATCCGGCGGTTGCATCCTCGAATGGGAAGTTGGCACAAGGCGGAGATTCGACGCCCACTCCCATCGTTCTGACGGATGGCCTGGGGCGAACGATCCGCCTCTCTGCCATTCCCCAGCGCATCATTTCGTTGGCACCCTCAAATACAGAGATCCTGTTCGCGCTTGGCGCGGGCGGCCAGGTGATCGGACGTGACCAGAATTCCGATTACCCGGCAGAGGCCGGGAAAGTTGTTAATATCGGTGACACGACCGGCTCCCTCAACACAGAGTTGATCCTTTCGCTCAAACCAGACCTGGTCCTCGCCGCGGGACTCAATACGCCCGAACAGGCCAAGACCCTGCAAGATACCGGCATCAACGTCTTCATGGTGCCCAATCCCGTTGATTTGAGCGGCATGTACGACAATATGCGCCAGATCGCCAGGCTTACCGGGCACGAAGCCCAAGCTGAAACGTTGATCACATCTTTGCAAACCCGCGTGAAGAAGGTCCAGGATATCGTTAAAAATGTCCCGGAAAAGCCGCTTGTTTATTATGAGCTTGACGGCACCGACCCGACCGCTCCCTGGACCTCTGGGCCAGGTACTTTTGTCTCCACGCTCATTACAATGGCCGGAGGCCGTAATGTCGGCAACACATTAAAGGACCCCTGGGCGCAGATCAGCCTGGAAGAACTGATCAAGCAGGATCCGGACCTCATCTTGTTGGGAGATTTCACGCTGGGTGGTGTCACGCCCGAGATGGTCAGCCAGCGCGCCGGATGGAGCGGGATCGCGGCCGTCAAGAGCGGCAAGGTTTTCCCATTCGATGACAATTTGGTCAGCCGGCCGGGGCCCCGCCTGGTGGACGGTCTGGAAGCCCTGGCAAAGTTCTTGCATCCTGACCTGTTCAAGTGACGGTATCATTGCAGAGGAGATGGTGCTCACCAACTCTTCCGTGGAGAAAACGGCATGGACACTTCTACAGCGCGCATCGGGCTCACGATCGTCAACACCGGGGAAGGCAAAGGGAAAACCACTGCCGCCTTGGGGTTGATCCTGCGGGCCTGGGGAACTGGTCTCCGAATCTGTGTCATCCAGTTTCTAAAGGCCGAAACAGGCCAGTGGGGCGAGGTCAAAGCCGCCCAAAAGCTGGGCATTGAATGGCACACAACCGGAGACGGCTTCACCTGGCTTTCCAAAAATATCGGTGAAACCACCGCCCGCGCACTGCGAGGCTGGAGTTTGGCGCAGGAAAAGATCGCCAGCGACGAATACGACCTGGTCGTACTCGATGAATTCACCTACCTCCTGCATTTGGGTTGGCTTAGTTCGACTGAAGTGGTTGATTGGTTAAAAGCCAACAAGCCAGGAAGACTGCATCTCGTCATCACCGGTCGGGAGGCGTCGATGGAATTAATGGATTATGCCGACCTGGTGACCGAAATGCATTCCGTCAAGCATCCATTTGAAAAAGGTATTAAGGCTCAGGCCGGAATCGATTTCTAAGACAATGAGGATTATTATGGACCTGCCATCGATCATTTCAAAAATTACTCCCCTTGACGAAAAGGCCATGCAGGCGGCCCGCGATCGGCAGAATATCCTCACGAAACCGCAAGGCAGCCTGGGCCGACTGGAGGATCTATCCCTTCAATTGGCTGGGATCAGCGGTACCGCGATCCCATCCATCAGGAATAAAGTCATCATCACCATGGCGGGCGACCATGGTGTCGTCGCGGATGGAGTGAGCGCCTATCCTCAGGAAGTTACGTATCAAATGGTACTTAATTTCCTAAACGGGGGAGCGGCCATCAATGTGCTGGCACGTGAGATAGGTGCGCGAGTGATTGTCGTCGATATGGGTGTGGCTGCCCAATTGGAACCACGTCCCGGTTTGATATCCAAGAAAATCGGCCCGGGGACCGGCAACATCGCCAGGGGGCCCGCCATGACCATCCAACAAGCGGAGGAGTTTGTGCTGGCAGGCATTGAAATCGTGGAGGCCGAGATAAAAAGGGGATGCGATATTGTTGGGACAGGCGACATGGGCATCGGCAATACCACCCCATCTGCGGCTATTGCGGCTGTCCTGACCGGGCAAGCACCCGCAAAAATCGCCGGACGAGGAACTGGCATCGACGATACCGGATTGAAACGCAAAGTTGTGGCCATCGAGCGAGCCCTGGCAGTTAACCAACCCGATCCACATGACGGCTTGGACATTCTTGCAAAAGTCGGAGGTTTCGAGATCGGTGGATTGGCGGGAGTTATTTTGGGTGCGGCCGCCAACCATAAACCCGTCATGGTGGATGGATTTATTTCCACTGCGGCGGCAATGCTGGCAGTCGTCCTGGCCCCCAGCGTGCGCCCCTATTTAATTGCTGCTCACCGCTCCAAAGAATACGGCCATGGGTTGATGCTCGACTGGTTACAGGTCAAGCCGCTGTTCGACCTGGATATGCGTTTGGGGGAAGGTACCGGCGCTGCCCTGGGCATCATGGTCGCGGAGGCCGCCTGCAAGATCCTGGCAGAGATGGCTACTTTCGGAGAAGCGGGCGTATCAGAAAAGGATTCCTGAATGGTCTCCCTCCTGGCGGCGTTTCAGTTTTTGACCATCCTCCCGGGGATCATTCGGCGACCCTTCACTCCCCGCGAAATCGGTGGCGCAGTGGGCTGGTATCCCCTGGTGGGGCTGGCGCTCGGTGGAGTATTATATGGGCTGAACGCCGCCCTGCATTGGATCTTTCCGGCGGCACTGGTGGCTGCTCTCACCCTCACGGCATGGGTCGTTGTGACACGCGCACTGCATTTGGATGGCTTCATGGATACCTGTGACGGCCTCTTTGGCGGATTTACCCCCGAGAGCCGCCTCGAAATCATGCGCGACTCACGGACGGGAGCCTTTGGGGCGATTGGCGGGATGCTACTCCTGCTCACCAAATTTGCCGCCCTTATTTCTTTACCCAACCTTCTTCCGGCCCTGCTGCTTGCTCCAATGCTGGCGCGCTGGGGGCTGACCCTGGCCATTTTTGGTTTCCCCTATGCTCGCCAAAAAGGTCTCGGGCGTGACATCAAAGATCATGCCTCCTGGCGGGAAATCGCGCTTGCCAGTGCAATCTCGCTTGCCGCTGCGTGGCTGATCGGAGCCTGGACCGGTCTCGTTCTCCTGGTTCTCACCGCTTTATTTATCTTCCTTGGATCACGGTATATCCTCCGCCTCATCCCAGGCCTCACCGGGGATTGTTATGGAGCATTCTGCGAACTAATCGAAACAGTAATATTGCTATCCTTATCCATTTCATTGACAGCGTTTAATCTTCGGTAGTTCAGGCTGATCTTCATCCGATGATCGGAGAGTCATGAAATTGCTGCTTGCCCGCCATGGGTTGACCGATTGGAATGCTGCAAATCGTTTTCAAGGACAGACGGACCTGCCGCTGAATCATACCGGGGTAGAGCAGGCACGAGCGCTGGCCAGGCGATTAGCCAGGGAAGAAATCGGAAGCATCTACTCCAGTGACCTGCAACGAGCCGCGGAGACTGCCCGGGCAATCGTTGGTTATCAGAAGTGTTCAATCCTCTTCGACCCCCGCCTGCGAGAACTCCACTTTGGGGCTTGGGAAGGCATGACATATGATGAGATACGTCAGAATGGCCCTGCCAGGGCGAAGGAGTGGGAAGCAAGCCCAGGCGAGGTCAAACCGCCAGGAGGCGAAACCTTTACCCAGCTCATCGAACGCGTCAGGCCATTCTTACAGGAAATCCTGGAGAAACACGGCCAACAGACGATCCTGCTTGTCGCCCACGGCGGTCCTTTGCAGGTGCTGGTATGCCTCGCGCTGAGGCTTTCTGCAGACCGTTACTGGCAGTTCCATATTGCCCCAGGATCACTTTCTGAATTAGGATTTTACCCTGCCGGTGCCATGCTTAATTCGCTCAACGACATCTCCCACCTGGAAAGGATAGCGCTATGACCGCTCAAGCCTTGATGATTCAGGGGGCCAGCTCGTCAGCGGGGAAAAGCTTGCTGGTGACTGCCTTGTGCCGCATCTACTCCCGGCGCGGAGTACGCGTGGCTCCTTTCAAAGCTCAAAACATGTCGAACAATGCAGCGGTGTGTTCGGACGGCGGGGAGATTGGCCGGGCCCAGGCATTGCAGGCTGTGGCAGCCCGCCTGGAGCCGACGGTCGACATGAACCCGGTGCTCATCAAGCCCGAAGCAGATGACCGTTCTCAGGTCATTGTGAAAGGGCGCGTATGGAGTATCTTGAGCGCCAGGGATTACTACCGCCATAAAGATTTCCTGTGGGAACAGATAAGAGGATCGCTGGATCGTTTGCGCATGGATCACGAGCTGGTCATCCTGGAGGGAGCGGGCAGTCCTGCCGAGTTGAACCTGCGCCGGGGCGACATCGTCAATATGGCAGTCGCCCGATATCTCCAATCTCCGGTTTTACTGGTCGGAGATATCGACCGGGGCGGGATCTTCGCCCAACTGCTGGGAACCCTCTGGCTGCTCGAAGCAGATGAACGCGCCCTAGTGCGCGGTCTGGTAGTTAATAAATTCCGCGGCGACCCAACCTTGTTTACGGACGGTCTGCGCATTCTCGAGGAAAAAGGAAATGTTCCGGTCTTAGGCGTCATCCCGTACTTGCCGGACTTAAACCTGCCGGCTGAAGATGCGGTAGTCCTCGATGAATTGCCTTTTGACCCTCCTTTTTCCTCAGAGGTCGATATTGCCATCCTCCACCTGCCGCACATCGCCAATTTCGACGATTTCGATCCTCTAAGCGTGGAACCGGGCGTTCAGGTGCGTTTTGTGGGGAATCCCCGGGCACTCGGCCATCCTCGGGCAATCATCCTCCCAGGCACGAAAAGTACAATAGCGGATTCTGGCCTGGCTCCGCGAGAGGGGACTGGTCGAGCCGATCATTTCTTTTGCCTCAAAGGGAGGGAATGTCGTTGGAGTTTGTGGCGGTTTCCAGATGCTCGGTAATGCCCTCTACGATTTCGAGCATGTCGAGTTGGGCCAAGAAAACGCTCAAGGACTAGGATTATTGCCTGTGGCTACCCATTTCATCGGCGAAAAAGCCACCTTCCAAGCGCGTGCCTGCATCCGAGCCGGAAAGGGTTGGTTGAGCTTATTGGAGGGTCAAGCCATCAACGGATACGAGATCCACATGGGGGAAACGCACGGGGAAGAGCAGGCGTGGTTGAAAATCGTGAGCCGAAATGGCAATCCCGTAGATGTTCCCGATGGAGCAGTTAGCGAAGATGGGCGCATCTGGGGCTGCTACCTGCACGGCATTTTTGCGAATGACAACTTCCGTCGCGCTTGGCTGGGCAGCCTGGGCTGGAAAACAAAGGAGTCTCCGGCACAAGCAACTTTGCTGGAAGAGGCGTTGGACAGATTGGCAGATGCTATAGAAAGGGCCCTCAACATGGATTTATTGGGAAAAATCCTATGGAAAAAATGACTTTCATTTTGGGCGGCGCACGCAGCGGCAAGAGCACTTATGCCCGGCACCTGGCCGGAAAATATGGCGGAAGGGTCTTGTTTATTGCCACTGCCACAGCCAGCGATGACGAAATGACAAGGCGCATCGCAATGCATCAAAGGGAGCGCCCGACCGACTGGGCGACGCGGGAAATCCCGAAGAATATTGCGGCTGTGCTGCGTTCAAGCCCTCCCCATGCGGATGTTATCCTGCTCGACTGCGTGACACTCCTGATCAATAATTTGCTCTTGGAAATCGGAGAGACTGAGCCGGAAGAAAAAAAAGCCACCAATCTGGTAACAGAAGAAATGGAAAGCCTGGTCGAATTCATCCATGCCAGCGAGGCTCAATGGATTATCGTATCGAATGAGGTTGGACTTGGATTGGTTCCGCCCTATCCTTTGGGGCGTATCTATCGCGACCTGCTCGGGTACGCCAACCAGAAATTGGCCAGTTCAGCCGAAGAAGTATTTTGGATGGCGGCAGGGATCGCGATCCCAATCCACCAGTTCAAGGAGGCCGCAGCTTTCGATCGAACGTAACTGTAAAGGGGGCAGGGGAGGATTGGGGATTTTAGATTTTAGATTTTAGATTGTTGATTGAGGATCGGTGGGAATTATGTGCACTTTTTTTGAAGTTCAAAAAAACGAATAGCTTGGCGAGGAGAGGGGTGGGGGAGCGAAAGGGGCAGGGGAGAGCGCAGGGCGGACGAAAAGCTTGACTCGCATGGGAAAATCTCTATAATGAATTTAAGAAAAGGGCAGTTTTAGTGGTAATGGCTACGTGTATTGGCCATGATGATAAGCGAAAACTGCCTTATCTGGCAGTTGGTTCCGCCGCTGGCGCTGTCCCCTGCGGGGATCCCCTTTCGGGGACGATGTGCTTCGTGAAACCATGCCGTTAGCCAACTTCATTCCTCCCGAGGAATCACCCAATGATTGAGCCGCAATATCTAGATATTCTCCGTAAAATCTATACACGCTTAAAGGATTGTCGAGCCAAATGGGTTGTAACAGGAAGCCTGGGAATGGCCCTACAAGGTGTGAGCACCAAAGTGAACGACATAGATATACAAACTGACCGACAGGGAGCCTACGAGATTGAGGGCAAATTCCCCGAGTTTATCGTTGCACCAGTCCACTACTCTGAATCCGAGCAAATACGTTCCCACTTTGGCAAGCTTGAAATAGATGGCGTCAAAGTGGAAATCATGGGTGACATTCAAAAGCGTGCAGACGAACAGACATGGGAAGAGCCAGTTAAAAGTGGAGCACTACCGAAGGTGGGTAGAAATCAATCATATGCAGATACCTGTTTTGTCGCTAGAATATGAGTATCAGGCATATCTTAAATTGGGCAGAGTTCGAAAAAGTAGAGATGTTGAGAGAGTGGTTGCAGAGTCAGGGTAAGAAAGCAGGCTAACAGACAGCGCTTCCTAGAGGGGGTTTACGACATACACAAACCAGTGCAGTTTGCCAAATTTTGTGCCATAATATCAAGGAGTCTCCACCGGTCCTGCCGCGGCTCCCTGCCGGTGCCCCCATTCGGGGAGGCTGCGCGATGCTTCGCGAATCCATTCGGATGGACACAACACCAATTTTATGCGGCTAAGACCTACTAAAAAACCTGCTCCCACCACTGTCACCGGCGGGGACGCCGCCGGGAGCGGGGTTATGCCAATTTTGCACGGCAAATCATTGGAGGATCGTTATGAAAAATGCAACGCGCGTCGTCAGGGCAGGCCTGCCGGATGTCAAACAAGGGGAAGCATTTCATCCCGGGCCAACTTTTGCCGGCACTTACCATCTCAGCGGGGCCCCATCCAGTTCGGAATATACCTATGGACGGTACCACAATCCGACCTGGACGGCGTATGAGAAAGCCATCAGTGAGCTGGAAGGGGGCGCAGCAACGGTCGCATTTTCGTCCGGCATGGCGGCCATCACCGCGATGCTTGGAGTGACCCTAAAAAAGGGCAACCGCCTGGTCATGCCATCCGATGCCTACAACGCTGGCCGCACGGTCGCCCATGACTTTTTCACAGGCCTGGGCGTGGAGGTGCAATTTGCTCCGACTGTCGACAACGCACAGAAGGAGTATTTACCGGGCGCAAGCCTTTTGTGGCTGGAGACCCCCAGCAACCCCGGCCTGGATGTATGCGATATTGTCCTGCTTGCGGCGGCCGCTCACGCCGTTGGGGCGCTGGTGGTGGTGGATAACACCATGTCGTCCTGCCTGGGACAACAACCGCTGGCACTGGGAGCCGATTTCTCCCTGTCTTCCGATACAAAGATCACGACGGGGCACAGCGACCTGATATTGGGGCATGTATCCGTACGGGATAATGCCTGGGCCGATAAACTGCGAACATGGCGCACACAAATGGGTTCCATCCCCGGGCCGATGGAAGTCTGGCTGGCCCACCGTTCCCTGGCCACCCTTGACATGCGGGTGGAACGCCAGGGCAAGAATGCGCTGGCAATTGCAGAGTTCCTGGCTGCGCGTCCGGACGTGCGGGGACTGCGCTATCCGGGGCTGCCGGCCGATCCCGCCTACCCGATCGCTTCCCGGCAGATGAAGTTCTATGGTCCAGTGATCAGCTTCGAACTGGCGAACCGGGATGTGGCCGAAAGGTTCCTGAAGAACTGTAAATTGGTGTTCGATGCGACCAGTTTTGGCGGCTTGCACAGCATGGCGGAGCGACGGGCGCGTTGGGGCGGCGACAAAGTGGCGGAAGGGTTCATCCGTTTGAGCGTCGGTTGCGAAGATGCGCAAGACTTGATCTTGGATCTGGAACAGGCTTTGGACAAAGCGCAGAGTTGAACATTTTCGATAAGCCAATATGAAGGATTACCTGACATGAGTAAACATGAGCAAAAGCCCAAATTGGTTGGTCCCTGGCGGTCTCTGCATGGAGCCGTGTGGCTCGTAGGCCTGGCGATCCTGGCCTGGCAGGGCTGGTGGTGGCCAGGGATTCTGGTGTTGGTTGCGGTTAGCATGGTCATCGAAGCGATATTAACGCAATATGTGCCGCAGGCCTTTGAAAAGGTGGAGACGCCGACGCTGCCCCCCGCCTCACCTTCACCGTTCGCACCGTCATCTCAATCGCTCTCAGGCTCAGACCATCCCATCGAGCTATTGCCATCGGTATGCCCCAACTGCGGTGGACCGATTCATGGGCAGGAGGTGAAGTGGACTGGCCTGCAATCAGCGGATTGCCCCTACTGTGGCGTGAATCTATTATTGGAGAGAGGAAGTTCAAAATGACCGAACCCTTCGTTCAACCATCTACCACCCCTGATTCGGATACCGTTTTTTGGGCTGGCATGGCTGTTGCGATCGGCGCCCTGGGCGTCGTTGTTGCCAGCGTTTTTTATGCAATATCACCCGTATCGGCTGCGCTGCCCATGCCAGGCCTTTCACTTACGAATGCGCTCGCTGGCATGATAGCCGGGCGCACCAGCATGATGGCAGCCGGGACAATTGGCATCATCTTCGATGTAATCCTTGCAGTCGGCGCACTCCTGCTGATGGTATTCCGCAAGCCGGCAAGCTTGCAGGTCGAAAGGGCGGGTTGGGCATTCCTGACAATCAGTGTCCTGGTCTTTGTCATGGTCGATTCGCTATCAGCGGGCGTGCTGACGCAGGTGGCTGTTCAAGATGGCGCGATGGCAGCATTCGCCGGGTTCAAGCTCCTGTTCAATACACTCTTCGTCTTGGGGACGATCGCCTTTGGACTGGGTGCACCCTTAATCCTTGTCAGCGAAATGAAATCCGAATCACCGGTATTGGCAAACCCGCTGATATGGATCGGTATCGTCGCTGGCTGCGCCGGTCTTTTGTCAGGGATGCTCTATTTTGCGAATGTCAGCCTGCCACAAGTAATCGGCATCTCCATCGCCGGAGGCTCATTAATATTTGCTATATATGGGATTCAAATTGCACGTTCTGTACGATAAGGTAATACATGGACATCTCTTTTTTGGTTAGAGGCTTCGTTATTGGTTTTTCAATTGCTGCACCGGTCGGGCCAATTGGCGTGTTATGCATGCGACGCACCCTGGCAGAAGGACGAGCGGCTGGGCTTGTTTCCGGCCTGGGAGCCGCCTGTGCCGATGCAATCTATGGTTGTGTTGCCGGATTCGGCCTGACGTTCATTTCCAGCTTCCTGGTCAATCAGCAATTGTGGCTGCGCCTGGTTGGCGGCGTTTTCCTTTGTTATCTCGGGGTCAAGACTTTGTTGGCAAAACCCACACGGGAGGCTGCCTTCGGACAAGGTAAAAGTCTGGCCGGTGCATTCGCCTCAACATTCCTTTTGACACTCACCAATCCAATGACCATCCTCTCCTTTGCGGCAATATTTGCCGGCCTGGGTTTAGCCAATACAAGTGGGAACTATGGATCGGCCGGGGTATTGGTTTTGGGTGTTTTCACAGGATCAGCATCGTGGTGGCTTATACTGAGTAACTTCGTTGGCATATTCAGGGAAAGGTTCAAGCAGTGGGGCTTGCAATGGATCAACCGAATTTCGGGCGCGATCATCACCGTGTTTGGTTTGGCGGCTCTTCTGAGCGTGCTATGAATCCGCCGAAAGATGCACGATCAGACTTTTAACGAATATGCCCGGATGCCTTGGGGCGGATAAGCGCTGACCCGGGCCCTGGATACCCCCCACTCAAAACATCTCCTTTCATTGAACATAACCTTTGGCGATTTTGGCTGGCGTTGGATCCGAACGCATGGGCCCAAGATGAACCTACCTGGCAGGTCGGAAGTCCGCAAAGGTCTTACCGTTAAGGTAATCCGGAAAAGTATGAATTGCGTTGACTTGCAAATAGCAACGACCTGGATGCTCGCTCCAGCCGCGCGATAATCCGATCCGCAGATAAACCTTGCAGGATTCGAGCATCTGAGATAATTCTGATGCAATTCGCGTTGGTGGGCAGCTTGCATCCCGCAGGCTGTCGCAATAATAGTGCCAGGTCAGATCGGTGATTTTGAGACGATAAACTTTACTTTGGGCATCAGCAAATCGCAGACGATAGTCCCAATTGCTAGTTGTGTCTTCCTCGTACTTTACCTCCAGAATATTTTCGGGAAGAATCGTGCCAATGGAGCGGGGCCCACATCCATCCATCACATAATAACCCCAGTCATCGTGAACGGTCTGCTCAAAGATAGCCTCCACATCTTCGAAAAGTGAGATTTTTAGCAGCCGTTCGCGATTTTCATCTTTCACACGCCGAATGAATTTTACGGAGGCCGGATCATAATCGCAGTCCTCGGTATGGGGAGGTTGCGGCCGGGGGCATACCAAATCATATTCGACAACGGCAAAGGGAAAAACCATGGGGTGGCCATTCGTGAACAGGCTGGCTTCCTTGATGCCGGGCGGCGGCAACGTAGGACGGAGGCAATTCCCATCCTTGTCGTAGCCCACGATGCAGACGCAACCTCTCTGCATGCGCGTCAAGTCCGTTATAGCCAATTGCTTTGTCATAAGTGGATTACTTCCAAATCGGGCCAATGCTTGAATAACCGCTCGGCTACCAGGCGACGGTGGCATTTTTCAGGCGTGGCCTCACTGCAAAGCAAGCAACCTGTGGCACTCTCGAATATCGAACGATCCAATACGGCAGGAATATTCCTTTCATCCATGAGTGCTTCGAAGCGCGCCGCATACCGCAGCCAATTCCCGTCCTCACGATAATCTTTCATAATTTCCTTGGTCGGGGCCAACAAAGGCAAATACAGATATTGACATTGCCCGGCTAATTCATAAAGGAAATAAGGGAGGTCCTCTTGCCGGGCAAAACCGGAAAGTTGGCCATGCGGACTGATACGGATGTCGATCAATCGCTGGACACCATTATCCTGCAGACGTTCGAAGAACTCTTGGGCACTTTTCTGCGTAAAGCCAATCGTAAAGAGTTTCATAACAAATGGGGAGAGCTACATAAAGAGCGGGGGCTGGTCGACTGGCGGTACATCTACTGAAACCAATAAGGAGGCCGCACTAAATACATTCCCATCGCCTCGAATGTGTTGAACATCGACTTCCGGATATTCGCGCAGAAGATATTTGGCAATCAAGTGGTGGCGATGACAAAGAGCAGGATCTTCTTCGGTGCACATTATAGCAACCGTTTGTTCGTCGGCCAGTTCCAACAGACGTTGAATACCCTTGACGAACCAAGTCCGTTTCATTACTTCCGGGTAATCCACTTCATGCAGATAGTCTGCCCCGTCAAGAGGCAAGACACGTTTTTTGTAACAAGCCGGGGCGCTGGGGCGTCCCCCCAAGTATTTACCGGCAAACGCATATTGAATGAGACTTTGCGGCAAAAATTGTTCGAGATTAGCCTGATTGAATTGGGGCTGGTAGTGACTGGCTGGTGTGGTACGTACATCCACCAGCGTCATTACGCCATTCTCGTCCAGCAAGCGAACGAATTTATCCAGACTATGGGCACTGTGTCCAATGGTAAAGAGTTTCATAAGTTGAATTTTGTTTGCTCATATCGCCAATGATTTCGAATTGCATCAAGAACCATTATACCTTTGCGATAGTCTTATCACGGTATAGGTTATTTATGTAATTCTGCTATTAACAAGGCGAATGAAATCCCAAACTTGTGCCAGTTTATCCACGTTTTTGAAAGCCACTTGCCTATTTTCGTAATTGAGAATGATTTTATCATCCACAAAATCAATTGAATTGATTTGGCTATATGGGCACTCAATTATTATTGGCTTTCTCCAAAAAGTTTGCCCTACATAAAGAAGTCGTTTATTTGTCACCCATAATCCACCTCCGCCTACACCAGTATCAGGATGTTGTCCAAAAATTACACCTTCCGGCAACTCATCAGAAGCAAGATACTTTTTTATCTCTGCTATTACACGACTTTTTAACCATGTCTTGTTGGCAGTAATATAATATTTTTTCAAAGATAACCAAATCGCCTCATCTTGGTTTGAAGGTATTTTGTTTTGGATATTAGCTTGAGGTTTGTAGATCCGGTTTATTTCTTCAATTGGAGCATATTCATTATTAGTTGGATCAAAGACACAATCATCCCGGGCACAATAGTAGAGTCTATTCCATATATCATACATTCTATGCCAATTATCCATTACCTCCTGGTTTTTTTATACTGTGAAGGTTCCGGCGGAGGTGACAATTTTCTGCTCAAATCAGTTTGCTGATTGTGGTGACTTTGATAGAATGCTATGGCATCAGGAGTTGAGCCTGTTCCTGATGTTGAAATTGATGCACGTCCGCCCAAATAAACAGCGCTTACTTTTTGAATCATGTCATCTTTCTCACATTTGGGACAACTAATAGCCATGGAAGGTCCTCCTTGATAACGTGGGCAACGAATTAAGGATTGATTTGGCGGGAAGAAGGAGAGTTCATACTTTAGTATACTGTGCCGCCACATCAATCCGAGTTGAACGAAGCCGTATTTGAAAGATCAAGGAAGCGTTTAGATCTGCTCGAACCGGTCGACCGGGACGACGAAGATGGTGGCGCGCTTTTCGCTCTCTGCCGCGGGGGTGCAGGTCTCGTGCAGGATATGGATGGCAGTGTCCACCTGCTCGGCCTCGAGGCCGATCAAGAGAGTCGTCATGCCGCGCCGCAACAGGCCCCCGGTGGAAGCGACGCGCGTGACACGGAAATCGGCAGAAGTGAGACCCTGGGTGACGGAATCGGAGTCGAGAATCGCGGACAATGGCAAGGATGAGCTTCATGGCTAAATCTCCTCGTAGCGTTCCACCGGCACGGCAAAGACCGTGGCTCCGCCCACGGTAACCGGCACCGGGGTGGGGAGCGGCAGGGGCGTGCCCTCCATCGGGACCGCCAGATATTCCACGCGCTGCCGGCAGGATTTTCGCAGAGCTGCCAGCGCTTCTTCCTCCATCCCTTCTGGCAGGCCGATGAACAGGGTGGCGTTGCGCCGACCCAGGAAGCCGCCTGTGCTTGCCAGATGGATCACCGGCACATCCAGCAAGGCCAGGGCGCGCTCGGCCACATCCACGTCCTGCTCCTGGACGATGGCTGTCATCAGATAACGGATAGGGGCACGTTCCATCGCAGCTCCTTTCAATCGGAAGACACGACTGCTTCGGTCGGGTCGTCCAGGGTGAGCGTCTGCCCATCCGGGAAGACGACCACCGTCTGTTTTGCCTGGCGTGTAACCGTCAGACCTCTATATTTTACCGTAACTGGCCAGGGAAATGGGTTCTTTCCGGTCAGGGTAAGCCGCCTGGGAGACTGGATCACGACTCCCAACGCATCGAGGAACAATCCGAGCGGCGCGAGACCCTGGAGCGGATTGCGCTCTCCCATGCCGGCTCCCGTTTCGGCATGGTAGGCTCGATAGAAAGCGTGCTGTTTTTTTAGGTTTTGGACGACGGCGGCCATCAGCCGGGCAGTGAGCTGGGCAGCTGCCTCCTGCAGGCCATATGCCAGCAATCCCTCCCCGATGAGAGTATTCCAGGGGAGATGGACCGCCTGGCAGGTTGAATCCATGGCCCGATCTGCTGTGGTCTGCCGGGTTGTGGAGGCGCCGGAGGGGCAGGTGGGGAGGCCAAAGGGCCTCCCAAAGCGGTCAGCCGCGAGCAACGTCCGGCTGAGGATGATCTGGGCGCGCTGCAGGGGAGGAATGCCCGCCCACAGTGGCAGTAAAAGGCTGATATCTTCGCTGGAGAAGTCCATGACCTGGACGGAGACCTGGTCGCGCCCCTCCACACCGGAGATTTCAACTTCGGCCAGGCGGATATAAAGGTGGCGACTGGTGGCAACTGCCAGGCCCGGTCCCCATTGGAAGTCCATCCGCTCCAGGCGTTCAGACCGGGCGGTATCGCCATCCTGGCCATGCAGGGCGATCTCCGGGCGGCGGGTGGTCTCCTCCTTTAACTTAATCCGCACAAGCAGGCGCACGGGTTGCTGAAAAGATTGACTCAACACAAGCTTCCCGTTACCGCGCTGCTTGCCAAGGGTTTTGCCAGCCGGGCTGTGGTGGGTATCACGGTCGCGGTTGTGATAGAGATTGGCAGAGGCGTCCCAGCAAGCCTCCGTTAGCAGGCGCAGTTCTCCGGCTTTCAATTCCTGGCGTTGGAGTTCCTGGGGTTGACCCAACGCATCGGCAATATGCGCCAGGGAAAGGATTTCTCGGCATAACATAGCCGAGAGGGCCGGGCTCTCCGCGGCGGAGATGGCCGCCCCCTGCCCGCCGGCCTGCCAGACGGTGAAGGCCGGGGCATCTTCGAGGCCCGTCTGCAGGGGATGATCCCATTCAGGGAAACCGTCGAGGTCGCGGTCGCGCTCCCTGGCGAACCAGGATTGGGTGAAGGCCTGCAGCCCCGGCTGGATTTCACGCAAAAAAACGGTGTCGAGGGTGCGTTGGTAAGTCTGCCAGGCCAAGCTGGCAAGCAGCGGCGCGGCCAGCCAGCGCCCGCGCTGACCGGCCAGGCCGGGTTTCCAATCCACGGCGCCATCCCCGGCCTGCACGGCCAGGAAGTTGCGCACCAGGCCGACGGCCAATTCCGGGGCACCGGGCAGCAGCCCGGCCAGATAGCCGGCTTCCAAGGGGGATTGTCCATTCCAGAGGGAGGAATAGTCGCTGCCATCTCCACGCGGTGAATAGCCATGGTCCGGCTGACGTGCGAGAACGAAGCTTGGGTTGGGAAGATATTGGCTGGGGCCGAAGAACAGGCCGAAAGCGGTCTTCTGGCTGAGAGCCAGCGCGGCGTCCCAATCGGGATCGCCGGTATGGACATCGATGGTCTGGGCAGCGTTGACCCGCTCGACCCTGGCCTGTTCCGCCTCCCAGGGACGGGCGGCCGTGCGGCGGGCCAGGTCAAGGGAGTCTGACGGGCGTGCGAGCGCGGCCTGGACCCAGGTGAGGCAGCGCGAGTCACCGGGAGAGAGGGCCAGATGGAGGGCCAGGGATGGATACGGGCCGGGGCCGGGTTGGGGTCCGCCGGTAAAGAAAATGACCGGAGCGAGGTCCGAGGTGCGCCCGGCCAGAACGTTCACCGATTGCATGGGGACAGTTGCGAGGTTTTGTCCTTCCAGCGGAGCGAGTTGGCCGCAGAGTTCCAGGAGAAGCGCGAGCGGCTCGACGGCGTGGTTAGTGATCGTGAAACGCCCGGCAGTGGTATGCGAATCTGGGGCCCAGTATTCGGCAACGACGTCCAGGCCAGGGAAGGGCGAGAAATCGAGCAGGAAAGAGTTGGGGTAGAAACGACGCAGGCGCGGCGGCAGGAGAAAGAGGGCCGGGTCGGTGACCGCTTGGCGGCCCAGCGTGAAACGTGGAAAGAGGCGCATGGCGCGAGCGCGCAACCCGTACGTGGTACACAGAGCCAGGGCGGGCGGGTCACCGCCGCCGATTTCGAGCTCCCAGATCTGATCGTTGACGTAATCAGGGGTACAGAAGCGGAAGTCTGCTGCCAGGGTCAGGACCAGTGGGTCACCGGGAGCAAGATTCCAATCGCGCATGGGTACAGTATACGGGGGTTTGGGTGGAAGGTCAAAGGTTTTGTGCTAGAATCCTTCGATGAGGAATTATGCCCACTCCCGAAGATCCGCGTGAAAAGTTTCGCCGACTGGTGGACTCTGAAGCTGATACGCAGGCAGAGCCACCCAGCGAGGATGCAGCCGCGGAAAACAGCACGCCGGTCGTCCGCCATCCGGCAATAGATGAAAATGGTATGCCCTTACCGCGCCGCGTGGAAGAGATCGACATGGGCGCCACGCGCGTTACCCCGTCAGCGTTCGAGCATACTCCGACCGGGCGCGTGCACCGGCCTGTACCACGTTCGCGTGTTTCGAAATCCAGCCGCCGGCCTTTCAACTGGCAGAAAGCGGGTGGCTGTTTCCTGCGGGGACTGATCATCCTTGTGTTCATTATTGTCGCGCTGGGGTTGATCCTGGCAGCGGCCGGCATTTATGAGTATTACTCCATTGCTGCCGGCCTGCCCAGCGTGAGCGATTTGCAGCAGCGGGCCTCCCAGTTCGAGACGACCCGCATCCTTGACCGTAACGGGGATGTCTTGTACGAAATCCTTGATCCGCAGGCCGGGAGACGGACTTACGTTCCTTTGAACGAAATCTCTCCCAACCTGGTGGCTGCGACCATTGCCATCGAAGATAAGGATTTCTACTCGCACGGCGGGTTCGATCCGCTGGCCATCGTGCGGGCCTTCTGGCAAAATATAACCAGCGGCGAGACCGTCTCCGGAGCTTCGACCATCACCCAGCAATTGGCGCGCGCCCTGCTCTTAACGCCCGAGGAGCGCGGCCAGCGGACTTACCTGCGCAAAGTGCGCGAGGCCATCCTGGCGACCGAAATTGAACGCCGCTTACAGCAAGGATGAGATCCTTGAACTTTATCTGAACGAAATTTATTACGGCAACCTGGCCTATGGTGTGGAGGCAGCCGCCGAAACATATTTCAACAAGAGCGCCAGTCAATTAAGCCTGGGGGAAGCGGCTTTCCTGGCAGGCCTGCCGCAGGCACCCTCTGTGTATGATATCTATACCAATCGGGATGCCACCCTGGTTCGCTACCAGGAGGTGGTGACGGCGATGCTCACGTTGAGCACGGAGCGTCATTGCATTTATCGTGAGCAATTCTCCCCAGACAGTCTGCGTGGATGGTACCGCTGCGGCGAATGCCATCCAGGAGATCCAGAACCTGACCTTCAATCCGCCGACGGCCAATATGCGTTATCCGCATTGGGTGGAGTATATCCGTACGCTGCTTGAATCCCGCTTCGACCCACAGACGATCTATCGCTCCGGCTTTACCGTCTATACCACGCTTGATCCGGACATGCAGGACGCCGCCCAGCAAATCGTGACCACCCAGGTCAACGCACTGGCCAACAAACATGTCACCGATGGGGCCCTGGTGGCAATCAAACCATCCACGGGCGAAATCCTTGCGATGGTTGGTTCCCCCGATTTCAATAACGTTGCCAATGCCGGGCAAATCAACATGGCTGTCAGCCCTACACGGCAGCCGGGGAGCTCCATCAAACCTTTCACCTACCTGGCCGCTTTCGAAAAAGGCTGGACTCCCGCCACCCTTATCTGGGACGTGCCTTCAGAATTTCCGCCTTCCGGCCTGCCCAATGACCCCAACCCGAAATATATACCGACCAATTTCGACCTCAAATTCCATGGTCCGGTCACCGTCCGCACGGCATTGGCGAATTCGTACAATATCCCGGCGGTCAAGACGCTGCAATTCGTCGGCGTGTACGGAGATACTGGTATGATCGCCATGGCCAAACGCCTGGGTATCACCAGCCTGACACGCAATGACTACGGCCTGTCGCTTACACTGGGCGGCGGCGAAGTGAGCCTGCTGGAAATGACGGGGGGGTATGCCGTCATTGCCAATGGCGGGATCAAGGTACCGCCCGTGGCAATCCTGAAGATCGTGGATTTTAAGGGGAATGTGGTCTACCAGTACCAGCCGCCGGTCGGCGAGCAGGTCCTGCGTCCCGAGCATGCTTTCCTGATGTCTTCCATCCTGTCGGATAACGCGGCGCGTGTCCCGACCTATGGGACAAATTCCGTCCTGAACCTGCCGTTCCAGGTGGCAGTCAAGACCGGTACTTCGAACGACTCGCGCGATAACTGGACGCTTGGCTACACTCCTGACCTGGCAGTGGGCGTATGGGTGGGGAACGCTGACTACACTCCCATGGTCAATACCACCGGCGTGAGCGGCGCCGGACCCATCTGGGCACAGTTCATGACTTATGCCATCCAACACCTGACCGGCGGAAACCCAACGCCTTTTGCCATGCCGAGCGGGATCGTGCAGCGCACTATCTGCGCCGTCTCCGGTACCCAACCGTCCCAGTGGTGTCCCAGCCAGCGCCAGGAATATTTTGCTGCCGACCAGCCGCCGCTGCCTCCCGAAGATGATCTATGGCGCCAAGTGCAGTACGATACCTGGACGGGCCTGTTGGCCTCCCCGGAATGTAGCAACGCTTATATTGACGAGCGCATGGCAATTAATGTGACGGAAGAATGGGCACGCAAATGGATCCTCCAGGACCAGGGCGGCCAACAGTGGGCGCGTGACATGGGATTCACGGATGATTTCTTTGTCCCTGACCGGATGTGCGCCGCCAGTGACCCGCGTCCGCAATTACAGTTTGTCGGTCTGCAAGATGGACAGACCATCACACAGACCTCGCTGGACATCAGCGTTGTTGCCAATGCTACTGCCGGGTTCCATTCGTGGCGGCTGGATTGGAGCTCAAGCCAGGACCCCGGAAATTGGAACAATCTGACAGGCGATGTAAGCGCACCTGTCCAGACGCCCACTACAGTCTATACCTGGGACCTGACCGGGATGCCGGATGGGCAGATTACCCTGCGCCTGTACATGCGAGGTGAGGGGAGCAACTACGCGGACCTGAATATGCACCTGAATTTAATGGTGCCGACACCCACTCCACCCCCAACTTCCACCCCCACCTCGACCCCCACTGTCACTCCAACACCAGTACCGTCGAACACTCCCACGGATACATCCGTTCCGACGGATACACCCACACCCGAGAGTATACCGACTCAGTAATTTCTCCCCTGCCCGGCCTCAAGGTGAGCCAGCCGGGCGCCAGGCCGGATCGAAGTTCATTGATCCCGATTTGCCGCCGGGCAGGCTGATGGGTGTGTTGCCGCTTGCATTTCTGACAATGTAAACGAGGAAGCCAGTGCTATTTGCGTTGGTGGTATCGACGCTTGCATAGGCCACCCAGAGCCCGTCTGGAGAGTAGCTACCATGGTTGGCATATGTGCCGCTGCGCCAATGCGCAGATACAGCGGTTTGAAAATTCCCATAATCGAAGACCATCAACCAACCAAGCGCTTGTGGACCGATTGTTTCGTTGAACAGGATCGTTTTGCCGTCTGGCGACCAATTTGGCAGGAAGTCCCAATAGGTGGGGCCTCTGTTAATCAACAATATCGGGTCTTTGCCCAGGTAGTTCATGATCCAGATTTGCAGGGCATTCGTCAGCCGGCTGTGGCCAGTATAAATAATATTATACCCACCAGGTGACCAGGCGGGCTGCCGCGACCAATCTGGCATACGAACATCGGTGGCTGTTTCGGTAAGG
Source organism: uncultured Chloroflexia bacterium (assembly GCA_963746015.1). GTDB lineage: Bacteria > Chloroflexota > Anaerolineae > Anaerolineales > Villigracilaceae > UBA877. The sequence goes on along the minus strand of CAVUZS010000011.1, from coordinate 19,979 downwards.
GGGGTAACAGTGTAATCCTTCAGGTCCATGACGTAAATTTGAGAAAGGCCACTCTTCAAGGATGCATACGCGATGCGCGTCCCGTCCGGCGACCAGGCCGGATCAAAACCACCACCTTCCATGGACGGCAGTTCAATGAGCCCGTTACCATCAACATTGATGACATATAACTTTGCATCCGGATAATCAGTCTGCATCGCCGGACAGGGAGAAATGAAGACAATACGCAGACCGTCGGGAGACCAATCCGGTTGGCAGGCGCCACCAGAAATATTCGTTATCTGTTGCAAGTTGGTGCCATCCGAGTTGATCAGGTAAATTTGAGGTGTACCGTTCCGGTTGGAGGCGAAGGCAATTTGACTATACCCGCCTCCGATCGGGGTGGAGGTTGGCCCGGATGTTTGGGTGGGAGTAGGCGTTTTGGTTGGCACGGAGAAGTTGGCACCAAGGTTTTAGAGGGTGTCAAGGTATCCAGAAGGGTCGGAGTAGGTGTAAAGGATGACACGGAGACGACCGGTATCAAGGTACCCGCAAGGGCCGGAATAGCGGTACTTTTGTTCGTGGGCGGAGGCGTGATTTTATCAACGACCGTCGCAGTAGGCGTTGCTGAAGGATGGGTTGGAGGAACCAGAAAAACCAGGCCCTTTTTCGAAAGTGGAGACCAAAAGATAATAATCAAGCCCAGGAAAGCCAGAATTGCAAACGCAAATAAGGAAGGGAATACCCAAAAACCGGCGCCCCCCACCGGCTTCTTACGGGGTTTTGAAGGTGGCGGGGGAGGCGGCGGAGTAATTTCAGCAGGCGGCACTTCTTGCGCAAGATTCTCGTTTTCATCGATCACGTCGGCCCGCGGTGAAGGTTCGATGATAACCGCCCCTTCCAGGCGCTGTGTCCTGACGTTGGAAGTGGCCAATGCCTGTTTGAATTCCTCCGCCGATTGGAAACGTTCATCGGGGCGGACAGCCATGGCCTTCTCGATCGCATTAGCCAGCTTGCGTGAGACTTTTGGATTGCGCTTACGCAGCGGCGTCAGTTCAACGTTGTCCATGGCGCGCGACAGCCCGTCTTCGGGAATAATACCAGTCAGTGCGGCGTAGAGGGTGGCGCCGAGAGAATAAATATCCGTGCGCGGGTCGGTGCGCGCCGTGCCATATTGCTCGGGCGGAGAATAACCGGGCGTCATGGCACGTGCCCCGGTGGTGGTTGCCTGGCTGCCTTTGACCAGTTTTGCCAGACCGAAATCCACCAGATAAACATGGCCATCCGGCGTGATCCGGACATTGCCGGGTTTTACATCGCGGTGGATAACAGACGGTTTGCGGGTGTGCAGATATTGCAAGGCATCGCACATGGCTACGCCGATCAGGATGGCCTCTTCCTCAGAGATGGAGCCGGTGCGTTCCATGCGCTGACGCAGGTCTTCCCCCTCGATATAATCCATGATCAGGTACTGACCCTGGTCGCCGATGACGAAGTGATCGGTAACACGTGGCAGGTTAGGATGACGCAGATTGGCCAGGATAACAGCTTCGAGGCGGAACTGGCGGGCATATTCGTCGCTGGTGAAGAGGTTTTCCTTAACCGCCACGTCCATGCCCAGATTCTCGTCCACGGCGCGGTAAACCGATCCCATGCCCCCCTGTCCAAGGATTTCGACAATCCGGTAGCGTTTGTGTAACAGTGCACCACGATCGAGAGTTGTACCCATGACGCTCCGATTATATCAGAAGCGAAAATTCGCACGAGCTATCGTCAGGAAACCGCAATGAAACATTAATGAAGCCTTTCCGCCAGTCTCACACGAATAAACGCCCAGGGCGCACCGCCGGTCACCCAGAAACCAATCAATGTGTAGCGCAGATAACGCAAGAAATAAGCCAGGACGGTCTCGCCGCCGGGAAAAATGTATTTAAGTCCGTACTGATGATAAGAATACCGGCGACACCCAGCAGATAACGCAAGACGAGTTTCTGCCACGGACCTTTGATCTGGAAACCACCCTGGCCAGCCAACCAGACCAGGCCGACCAACATCCCAAAGATCGTACCCGCGGAAGTCACTACATCCTGAAGTGACAAGGCTTGCGTTGCGAACATTGCCCAATCCTGCGGCGGCTGCCAGTTGGTGACCTTCAACCAGATAAAGGGAATGAACGGCAGCAGGAACGCTGCCAGCGAGGCCAGAAAGGCGGCGAGGATCTGCCGGCCAGCGCTCAGCTTTTTTGCCCAGGCAACTACCGGGTCCCAAAAGCGCAGGGTCAGCCATAGGACCAGGCCACCGATCACCCAGCCGAGCAATACATCCTGGGGAAAGTGGACGCCCAGGTAAAGACGCGAAAGTCCGATCAATAAAATGAGCAGGATGGCGACCAACCAGCCCCACCATTTTCGCAAGTAGGCGGCCAGGAGGCCCCATACTAACAGCAGCACTTTGGGCATGGCCCGAAGGGACGCCGAAGGATGTCTCAGTAGCCAAGGCACGTACCGTGGGACTGTACCAGTACGGGCGTGGGCCATGCAAGGCCAATTTGAAGGCAGCATTGAGGTTGGTGCTGAGCATTAAAATGATGGCAATGCGGATGCCCAACATGCTATCCATGCACCAATAGAGGATAGGCAGCGCCAGCATGAAAAAATCTTCTGTTCCCAAAAAGGAGAAAAAATTCATGGGCAGAGCTAGCCAGGCGCCCAGCCCCTGCAAGGCAACAATGATCCTGGACCCCGAAATCCAATACGGTTGGCATGACGCCTCCTCCAGAATTGACGGTTTGGTGCCATTTATTGTACACTCAATAGTATGAATCGCGCTCCAGCACGTCCATGGGATTTCCCTTCTGCAGCCATCCTCATTCTTGTTCTGCTGACAGCCAGCGAGCGCCTGTATGCCACGCATTGGGCTCCAGGTCTGGGAGCCGCGATCATGCTTACTCTCCTTGGCGTTGTCCTGGGATTGGCGCTCGGTTTTAGCCAATTCGAGCGGGGGATTGTTTTCTGGTTTTCATTTGGCTACAGTATTTCGATTGTTATTCTGGTGCTGGGCTGGATCTTGTATGGGGGAATTTCCTGGATGGAACGAGTCGCCGATCTGAGCAACCGCCTGGCAAATCGCATTGGTCCTGTTTTTCACGTCCCAGCCAGTGAAAGATACCGTCCTGTTCGTTGTTTTTATGGCGCTTGGTGTTCTGGATCATCGGCCTGATGGCAGGCTATGCACTGACCCGTTTCGGAAATTTTATCGGGGCGGTTGTACCTGCCGGGTTGGTATTGGTGATCGTTCAATTATATGATGCGCGCAATGGCGGCAGTGAGGCCCTTCTGGCGGCCTATTTACTCCTATGCCTGCTGGAAATGGGACGCCTGGCGTATGTACAAAGACAGTTGTTCTGGAAGGAACAACACGTCTCAGTATTGAACGAATCGAGAACGGACCTAACATGACCCTGGCGATCGTTGCCTGCGCCATCGTGATGGTGGTCTGGTTGGCGCCGACTTCGGCTCAATCATTTGCCGATATCAAAACGGCCTGGGAGAATCTCAGCCACCCGTGGCGCGATGTGCAGCAGAACCTGGGTAACGCGGTTGCCGGACTCCAGGGCGGCGTGAAACAACAGCCGGTCCATATCCTACGGCGATGCGTTACCTCTTGGCCGCCAGGCTGCGACGGGCGATGCCGTATATTTGCATATCCAGACGCCACCTGTAACCAGCACGGAACGGTATTACTGGCGGGTACGTTCCTATAATATCTACCTGAATGATCAATGGTATACGCGAGCATGCTTCCAGTATGCACCTTTGCGCCGGGCCAGGCTCCCATCTCCCTGGCGGACCCGGGAGGGGTTGACGGGCGAATTTGCGTTCACTGTCTCGTCGGTCGAATCTGGCTGCGCTGGTCACACCGGCACGCCCGGTTTGGGTCAGCCACCCATCTGAACTGGTTTTCCTGCAAGCCCCACAGGGGAAAATGGACCCGATCCAGTTCCTGTCCAAGCCAGCCGTTATGGCCGGGGAACAGTACATTGTCCACGCCAATGTATACGAGCCAACCATCGTCCAACTCCGCAACGCCGGAGAAATCTATCCTGACTGGGTTACTGCTCATTACCTCCAATTGCCAGATAACCTCTCGCCGGAGATCGTTGCACTGGCGCAACGGATCACCGCGCATGCCAGGACGCCTTATGATATGGCGGACTGCCATTACTCAATACCTGCGCAGCAACATCACTTATTCGAGTACGGTCGAGAATCCCCCGGCCGGCCGGGATCTCACTGGACTGGTTCCTCTTCGATTCCAAAAAAGGCTTCTGTAATTATTATGCCACCGCCGAAGTCATTTTATTGCGCAGCGTGGGAATCCCGGCCAGGCTGGTGGTCGGGTTTGCCCAGGGAGAATTTGTCCCACCAGACCAATACGTGGTCCACCAGCGGGATGCGCATGCCTGGCCGGAGGTCTATTTCCCCGGGGATCGGGTGGGTCGAATTCGAGCCGACCAGCAACCAGGCGCCGCTCGTGCGCCCGCTGGGCGAGAATCTCCCATCCGCCGGGCAGGCGGGCACCGAGACGCCGCCTGGAAATGCGGGGCAGAGTGCACCTGGTCAGGCGGCCCCAACTCCGATCGGAGAAACAGGAACGGGCTCTAGTTCCGGATTGCCTGTGAACTGGCTTTTGCGCCTGATCTTTATCGGCGTCATCATCGTCACCATCCTGCGGATCTATCCTTTCGGCGTGTTCGATGCCGCATTCTCGAAGCTGACCAGCAAGCCCGGCGGAGATCATTGCCGGTGCGCTTGAAACACTTCTTCGAAAACCGGGCGCTGACCCCGCCAGGCTGGCTGTTGCATTGGGCGTACCTGGCCGAATTAGATCCGATTGAGCGGTCTTTCGTCGACGGTTTATCGAAGCCTGCATTGGCTGGGCGAAAAGCCATCTCCTGCGCAAACCCCGGCCGAGGCCGCCGCCGCACTGGCCGAGCGACTCCCGAATGTCTCGAAGGAGATTTATTCCCTTTTGCACGAATACCAGCGCCAGCTTTACAGCCAGAGTACACGGATGACCTGCACCCTGCCCGCCGTGCTGTGAAGGCCATCCGGCAAGAGGCGCTGCGTGTCGCGATTCAGCAGCGCTGGAGAAGATTTAGAGGTATATTTAGGCCTGGCCATCAATAGAAAGGCATGCAGTCACATTTTGATGCCCAACCATTCTTATCGTTCATCAGGAAACAGGTATGACAAACGAACCTCCCGCATTATTGAATGAACAAATTCTGGCTATCAGCAAATTGACCGGCCAGATGCGCACTTCTCTGCAGGCTGTACGCAGCAGCCTCCCGCCGGATACCCTGGAAGGATTATCCAACCTGGAAAATATGCTCTTCCGCGTCAGCAAGCAGGTGAACCTGATGGAGGAAGAGCGCAGCAAATTGCTGGCCCTGGCCAATACCACCCAGGCAGTCAATTCATCGCTCGAACTTGATGAGGTATTGCAACTGGTCATGGATACCATCGTCCGCCTGACGGAGGCCGAGCGCGGCTTCCTGATGCTGCGGGATACGCAGGGCAAGATGATCACACACGTCGCCCGCAACTGGGAACAGGAATCCATCAACCCGAATGAGTTTGCCATCAGCCGCACCATCATCCAGCGTGTGATCGATTCGGGCGAACCGGTGCTGACCACCAATGCCCAGGAGGATCCGCGCTTTGGCGGCCAGGAAAGCATTGTGGCCTATAACCTGCGTTCGATCCTGTGTGTGCCGCTCAAAGCCAAGACTGAACTGATCGGGGTCATCTACGCCGATAACCGCATCCGTTCCGGTATCTTCAAAGAAGCCGAGCGGGACCTGTTGACCGTTTTTGCCAACCAGGCAGCCATTGCCATCGAGAATGCCCGCCTGTTCGCATCTGTCCGGCACACGCTGGCCGAAGTGACCGAACTCAAGAACCTGATGGACAACATTTTCGCTTCCATCGCCAGCGGGGTATTGACCGCGGATGTGCAGGATCAAATCACCCTGTGCAACCGCGCGGCCGAGTCCATCCTCGGGCAAAGCAATGCCAAACTGGTCGGCCAGCGCCTGGATGAGGCTTTGCCGTTGGAGCTCCAGGCACACCTGGCCTCCGTCCGGGATACCGATAAGCCGGTGGTGGGTCTCGAAATTACCCATAACCACCCGCAGCTCGGCGCCCAGGACTGGCGGCTCAATTTGTCACCGCTCAAGGATGCCAACCAGACCACGCAGGGCGTGGCGATCGTGGTCGACGACATGACCGAGCATAATAAACTGGAGGCCCAGCGCCGCCTGCTGGAACGGATGGTTTCCCCGGCAGTGCTCGACCAGATCAACCCCGACAGCCTGCAGATTGGCGGCCAGCAGCGCGATATCACCGTGCTGTTTGCCGATATCCGCGGCTTTACCAGTTTCAGCGAGAAACAATCTCCGGCGGAACTGGTGGCCGTGCTGAACCGCTACCTGGCGGCCGGCGCGGAAGCCGTGCTGGCCCAGGAAGGTACGGTGGATAAGTTCCTGGGCGATGCGGTCATGGCCTGGTTCAATGCGCCCCTGCCACAGCCGGACCACAGCCTGCGGGCGGTGCGCGCCGCGCTGGCGCTTGAAATCTGCCGTGGAAAGCATTGCATGCCGAACTCCCGCCCGAGGCGCACCTGTCCTTTGGCGTGGGCATCCATTACGGCGAAGCGGTCCTGGGCTGGATCGGAACCGAGAAACGCCTGGAATACACCGCCATTGGCGACAGCGTCAATACTGCCAAGCGCATCCAGGAAAATGCCGCCAGGAACCAGATCCTGATCAGCAAGGAAGCCTATGAACGTGTCAAGGATCAGGTGGAGGCAAAGCCTTGCGCACCGCTGCACGTCAAGGGGAAAAGCGAGGCGGTGGAAGTGTACGAGGTGGTCGGGTTGAAATAAGGCGGTCGAACCGGAATGCGACCTGACCTGCCGAAGTGGTGAGAAAGAACCGGGTGACGGAAACTGTCACTCGGTTCTTATTCGCCGGTCTATCGGCTGTCTTGCCGGGACCAGCACCCAGAACAAGAGCCCGGCCAGCAAAGCCAGCCCGGCGCCAAAGAAGAAGGGAGCCGGGGCGCCCAAGCCGTGCCAGCCGAAGGCACCCTGCCAGAGCAGGCCGGCGATGGCCGAGGCCGGGAAGGCCATCAGCCCGATGGCGGCGTTGTAGAGACCGTAGGCGGTGCCGCGCCGGTCGGCGGGCACCAGGTCGGCGATGAAGGCCTTGGCCGAGCCCTCGGTGGCGGCGTAGTAGATCCCGTACAGGCCGTAGAAGGTCCAGATCTGCCAGCCGGTCTTCGACAGGGCAAAGCCGAGATAGACCAGGCCGTAGGCGATCCAGCCGCCGATGATCAGCCGCCGCCGGCCGATCTTGTCGGAGAGCGCCCCGAGCGGCCCGGACAGGACCGAATAGATCAGGTTGAAGGTCAGCAGCATGAGCAGGATCTGCAGGACGTCCAGGCCGCGGTTCTGGCCGAGCAGGATGATGAAGGCGTCCGAGGAGTTGCCCAGGGTGAACAGGACCAGCACCAGCATGAACAGCTTGAAGCGGGTGTCCATCCCTTTCAGGCTCAAGACCGGCACCTTGGACTGGCTGCGGATGCCGGTCTCCTTGGCCCCGAGCGCCAGCACCAGCACCGCCAGTACCGCCGGGATGATGCTTACCAGGACCAGGATCTGGAAAGTGTGGCGGGTCAGGTCGGCCGCGCCGCGCTCGGTCAGCCAGACGATCAGGGCGGCGATCAGGACGCCCAGGAAGGCCCCGGCAGTGTCGCCGGCGCGGTGCATGCCGAAGGCCAGGCCGCGCTGTTTTTCGTCGATGCTGTCGGCCACCAGGGCATCGCGCGGGGCGGTGCGGACGCCCTTGCCGAAGCGGTCGGCCACGCGCACGCCCAGCACCCAGCCCCAGGTGTTGGCGATGTACAGGAAAGGCTTGGAGATGGTCGAGATGGCATAGCCCAGCACGGTCAGCCATTTGCGCTGGCCGAGCTTGTCCGAGAGGCCGCCGGCGTAGATCTTCATCAGGCTGGCGGTGGTCTCGGCCAGCCCGTCGATCAGGCCGATGACGGCCGTCCCGGCATTGAGCACGTTGGCCAGGAAGAGCGGCACCAGGTTGAAGATCATCTCCGAGGAGACGTCGGTGAGGAAGGAGGTGGCTGTCACCACCCAGACGTTGACGGGCAGGCTGCGCAGGCCGGTTTTTGGTTTGTCCATGAAGGTCTCCAAAAAGATCTCTAAACGCGACGGACACAAAGTGCACAACGGTTAAAAAGGATGCAACTCCTTCAGAAATAGAAACAAAAAGCCCTTTCTGGATATGAAAGGGCTAGATGATATAAAACACGGCCTCTCATCTTCCAGATCAAACTGCCGGAATTGGCACCTTGACATTGGTCAGGTTGCCGAGGCTTCAAAGGGCCGGTCCCTCCGCCTCTCTGGATAAGAGCATTGCGATATTCGGTTATTAAAGTTGACGATTTGTATCATGCCCGTCTAGAACTGTCAAGGCGGAGTTGGCGCAGGCAGAGCAAGCGCTATGTCACCATATTTTCACGGAAACAAACGGCGGGCCTTGACCTCCGCCACGGCGTCGGGCCGGTAGCGGTAGAGGCGGGCAGGGCGGCCTTCGCCGATGCGGTAGCGGGGGGTCATCTCGATGATGCCGGATTGCAGCATGCGCCGCCGGAAGTTACGCTTGTCGAGGGCTTCATCAAGGATGACCTCGTAGGTATGCTGGAGTTCGGGCAGGCTGAATTCGGCCGGCAGCAACAGGAAGCCGACCGCGCTGTATTCCAGCTTGTAATGCAGGCGGCGCAACGCATAGGCCAGGATTTCCGGATGGTCGCCTGCCAGGCCAGGCAGGGCCGCCACCGGGAACCAGCGCACTGCCCGCCCGGGCAGCAGGCGCGCCTCGGCCGGGACGAGTGCAAAATACACCACGCTGACCGCCTGGCGCTGCGGGCTGCCATAGGTATAGAGTTGGTCAAGGTAGGTCTCACGGCGATCTACCAATAAAGCGAGCAGGCGCGCGGCAGCCTGCTCAAGGGACTCGCCAGCCCTGATCGGTCCGCCAGGCAATTCCCAGGTGGAAGCATGCGCCGCAAGCAGAACCTGGAGGCGATCCTCCGATAGGCTGAACGGAACTACGTTGACAAGCAGGGGCAGGTCAGACATGGCACCTGTCAGGTTCTAGGAACAGGCTTCAGGAAGTACAGCTCCAGGAAATAGAAAGTGAACGACAGGAGGAAATTGGTGGCCATCCCGTGCGTGTCGCCATTGTTTTGAAAACCGGACAGGGTATAGAGCAGCCCGGTGGAGGCTGCCAGCAGGACGGCGAGGAAAGCCAGGCTGCCAAAGACCTGCACGCTGCGGACGCCAGACCTGAGGGAGAATATGAGGCTGACCACGGAAAAGATGACCAACCAGACTCCCAGGCTGGCATGGATAACGGCCACCGCTCCGACCCGATTAAGCGCATCCGAGACTGCGCCCAGGGAAAGACTGAAGGGCGGAAGGGAGGGCGGGTTACTGATGTTGACGGCCATCCCGAATTCGTATTGCAAGCCGAGCAGAGCCAGGATGACGATCACCATGACCCTTAATACCAGGAAACGTTTCGCTGACATGGTTTAAATTCTCCTAACCCAGAAAAGTCGGGACAAAAAATTCACCACGAAGTACACGATCCCGCTGAAGAACGCGGGACAAGCGGAACACCAAGGAAAACCATTAACCCTTGGTACCCTTTGCTTGTAATACCTGCGCAAGCCCTGCACCGACCGCAGGACGGTGTACTTCAGATACACGTGTGCCCACTTGCTTCTCCCGGCCCACGTTTTTTTGCAGGGTGTTCTTCAGGAGGGTGGTAGCAAATAATTCTTGCACCCTGACCAACCCAACAGGGCAGGCAAAAAACAAGGATTTCACTTGTAAGGTGCTAATGTCACCATTTTACTACGCACGTTTTACGCGGCCATCCCATCGAGGGGGCGCACACTAACCACGGCGTTCAAGCCACCCCAGCAGTTTGTCGACCGGCCAGGCGTTGATGACATCCTCTGGGGTCAACCAGGCGCGCCGGGCGATGGCCACGCCGAAGTGCAGCAGGTCGAGGTCGGCTTCGGCGTGGGCATCGGTATTGATGCTGATGGGGATGCCCAGCTCCTTGGCGCGGCGGGCGGTGACATCGTCCAGGTCCAGGCGGGCGGGATGGGCGTTGATCTCCAGCGCCACGCCGCTTTCGGCGGCGGCCGCCAGGACGGCCTCCATATCCAGGTCGGCCCCTTCCCGGTCGGGAATGAGATGCCGCCCGGTGGGGTGGCCGATGATATCCACATGCGGGTTGCGGATGGCGTTGAGCAGGCGGGCGGTGACCTGTTCGCGCGGCTGGCGCAGGCTGGTGTGCAGGGAGGCCAGCACCAGGTCGAGGCCGGCGAGGAATTCGTCCGGGTAATCGAGCGTCCCGTCGGCCTTGATCTCCACCTCGGTGGCGTGCAGGATGCGGATGCTGTCGCCCAGTTCACGCTGGGCAGCTTCGATCTCAACCTGCTGCTGGGCATGCCGTTCGATGCTCAGCCCGTTCGCCACGCCCAGGCTGACCGAGTGGTCGGTGAAGGCGATGACCTGCATGCCGCGCCGGGCAGCGGCCCGGGCCATCTCGAGCATCGAGAGCTTGCCATCGCTCCAGTTGGAATGGACCTGTAGATCGGCGTGGATATCGGCGAGCTTCGATCAAGTCGCGGCAGTTTGCCGGCTTTGGCGGCCTGGACCTCGCCGCGGTCCTCGCGCAGCTCGGGCGGGATCCAGGGCAGGCCGAGGGCGGCGTAGACTTCCGGCTCGGTGGCGCAGGTGATCTCCCCGGAGCCGTCCGTCTTGAGCAGGGCGTGCTCGGAGAGCGACAGGCCCTTGTCCAGGGCCAGCTCGCGCAGGCGGACGTTGTGGTCCTTCGAGCCGGTGGCATATTGCAGGGCGGTGCCGAAGCGTTCGGGCGGGTGGACCCAAAGCTGGGCGCGCACGCCGTCGCTGAACTCGATGGAGGACTTGGTCTCGCCGCGGCCCAGCACACGCAGGACGCCCGGCAGCGTCGTGAAGGCGTCCATGACCGGGCCCGAGTCCCGGGCTGCCACCAGGATGTCCAGGTCGCCGACGGTCGGGCGCATGCGCCGCAGCGAGCCGGCCGGGGAGGCGTCGCCTGACACCGGGGACTTTCTTCAATGCGGCGATGATCCCCTGAACGAGCGGGTAGGCCTGCCGAGCGGGAGCCGCCCGGAGCGGCGCGCCAGCGATTCGATCCCGGCCAGGATCTGCGCCTCGGACTTCTCGCCCATGCCGGGCAGGGCGCGCAACTTGCCGGCCCGGGCGGCGTTTTCCAGCTCGGGCAGGGTGGTGATGCCGAGTTCCTTCCAGATCAGGGCGACCTTTTTGGGACCCAGGCCGGGCACCTGCAGCCAATCTGCCAGCGTGGGCGGGACTTCTTTTTCGAGCTTTTCCAGGAATTCGAGCTTGCCGGTGCGCAGCAGTTCGTCGATCTTTTCGGAAATGGCCTTGCCCACGCCGGGGATATCTTCGAGCTGGCCTTCCTTCCAGATATCGTTGACGTCGCGGCCCAGATTTAGCAGGCTCTCGGCGGCCTTGCGGTAGGCCAGGGTCTTGTAGATGATCTCGCCTTTGATCTCCGAAAGATTGGCGATGAGGGTAAACACATCGGACAGTTGACGGTTATCCATAATATCGACCTTTTTGGAGGATTATACGCCGAATTGTGTTACCATCCAAATTACTTTTGGAAACTCAAAAATTTACCTCACATATTTTTTATCAAAATTCACCCCTCCACACCGCCGAAAAAAGGATATAATGCCACCCTTAAGAGCCATAGCATGTGTAGACCAGATCGCATTTTCACGACCACCACCACTACCACCCCGCCCCCCGCTTGAGCGGACGGATGGTCGTACCTGGTTTACTCCCGGCTTCCGAAGTCTGCTCACTTCGGAAGCTTTTTTATTGTTACATAAGAGAGATTCTATGGCAACCTATCAAGGCGTTCTGCAGCGTTATCAAGGCCTGCTCGACCTGCCGGCGCATACCCGCCCGGTGACCCTGCTGGAAGGCAATACGCCGCTCATCCCGGCCAGGCGCCTGGCGGAGCAGTTGGGCGGCGGGTTCGAGCTGTTCGTCAAGTTCGAGGGGCTGAACCCGACCGGCTCCTTCAAGGACCGCGGCATGACCGCCGCTGTCAGCGAAGCGTATGGCCGGGACGCCAAGGCCGTCATCTGCGCCTCCACCGGCAATACGGCCGCCTCGGCGGCGGCCTACGCCGCGCGGGCCGGCATGCGGGCGGTGGTGCTGATCCCGCAGGGCAAGGTGGCGGCCGGGAAACTGGCCGGGGCGCTGGCCTACGGGGCCCAGGTCATCCAGGTGGAGGGTTCGTTCGACGATGCCCTCAGCATGGTGGTGCAGATCACCCAGAAACAGCCCATCTGCCTGGTCAACTCGCTCAACCCCTACCGCATCGAGGGCCAGAAAAGCGCCGCCTTCGAGATCTGCGACGTGCTGGGCGCCGCCCCGGACTGGCTGTGCCTGCCGGTCGGCAACGCCGGGAATATCACCGCCTACTGGGCCGGTTTCAAGCAATACCACGGCCTGAAATCCACCGGGCTGCCGCAGGTGCTGGGCGTGCAGGCCGCCGGGGCCGCGCCGCTGGTGCTGGGGCACCCGGTGGACAAGCCCGAGACCGTCGCGACGGCCATCCGCATCGGGCGCCCGGCGCGCGGCGAACAGGCCTTGCAGGCCGCCGAAGAATCGCAGCGGGCGCATCATCGCCGTCAGCGACGACGAGATCCTGGCGATGCAGCGGGCGCTGGCCCGCCTGGAAGGCATCTGGGTGGAACCGGCCTCGGCGGCCGGGCTGGCCGGGCTGGCGCACGAGATCGCGGCCGGGCGCTTCGAGGCCAAAGGCAGGCGCATCGTGGCCATCTGCACCGGTCACGGCTTGAAGGACCCCGACATCATCACCAAAGAGATGACCAGGCCGCTGGTGGTGCCGCCGCGCCTGGAGGCGCTCGAGGAGGCGATCCTGCAATGAAAAGCGTAACCATCCACGTCCCGGCCACCACCGCCAACCTGGGCCCGGGCTTCGACACGCTCGGGCTGGCGCTGGACCTGTGGAACGAAACCGAATTCTCCCAGACGGGCAACGGGGGACTCTCGCTGACCATCTCCGGCGAGGGCGAGCAAACGCTCCCCACCGATGAAACGAATGCCATCGCGGCGGCGGCGCTGCAGTTGTATGCCCTGGTCGGGAAAGATCCCGCCGGCCTGACCATCCGCTGCACCAACCGCATCCCGCTCATCTCGGGGCTGGGGTCGAGTTCGGCGGCCCTGTTGACCGGCATGCTGGGCGCGAATGCGCTGCTGGGCGAGCCCTTTTCACGCCAGGATATCCTCAGCATGGCCACCGAGAACGAAGGCCACCCCGATAACGTCGTCCCGGCCATGCTGGGCGGGCTGGTGGCCTCGGTGCTGCGCGGCGACCAGATCGTCTCGCGCAAGCTGGTGGTCAGCCCCATGACCATCACCGTGGTGTTGCCCGATTTCTATTTCCCGACCAAGGCCGCCCGCGAGATCCTGCCCGAATACGTATTGCGGCAGGATGCCGTCTTCAATGTCAGCCGGGCGGTGCTGGTGATCAAATCGCTCGAGACCGGCGACCTGGCGCTGCTGGGCGAGGTGATGGAGGATGCCCTGCACCAGCCCTACCGCCTGCCGCTCATCCCCGGGGCGCTGGCCGCCATGCAGGCCGCCCGGCAGGCCGGCGCCAGCGCAGTGGCGCTCTCGGGTGCCGGGCCCAGCCTGATCGCCTTTTCCAGGCAGCCCGCCAATCCCGGGATCGGCCTGGCCATGCAGCGGGCCTTCGAGCAGGCCGGCCTGACGGCGCGCATCTTCCCGCTGAACATCAGCCAGAGCGGGGCCAATGTCACTGAAAACCATAACGCCGGGATAACCCCGGTGGAAAACGGCGCTTACTGATATGATCCGTAAAGAAGGATTCTCCACGAACAACACGAAAAAACACGAATTCCATTGAGATTCTCGCCGCCTTGCTCTTGCAGTGGGTTTTCCTCGGCAGTACCCCTTTTGAGGAGGCTGTGCGAAGGACACCGCAAGCTTTTTTCGTGCCTTTCATGTTATTCGTGGATAGATTTCTTCGTGGATCTTTTCGGTTTTGTGCGATAATTGGGGGTAACGGAGGCCCCATGCGAGCGCGACGTGCCCTGCTCTATATGCCCGGCGATGACCGGCATAAGATCGAAAAAGCCCTAACCCTGGAGGTGGACTGCATCTGCATGGACATGGAAGACGGTGTGGCGCTGAGCCGGAAAGCCGATGCCCGCCAGACCATCGCGGCAGCCTTGCGCGACCTGGATTTCGGCCGTTCCGAGAAGCTGGTCCGCATCAATGCGCCCGGCTCCGGACTGGAGGTCGAGGATATCCAGGCAGTGTTGCCTTTCCGCCCGGATGGGTTGGTCATCCCGAAAATCGAGGCACAGGAACAAATCCAGTGGGTCAGTGAGAAAATCGAAGCAGCGGAACTGGCCCATGGCTGGCCGCTCCATTCGATCCGTTTGCTGGTGGAGATGGAGACTCCCAAGGCCATTTTGAACCTGAAAGAAATCGCCTCCCACCCGCGCCTGGACGCTCTCATCTTTGGTGGCGTGGATTACGCCGCCAGCGTTGGGGCAACCCGGACGCCTGGGGCCGAGGAACTACTCTATGCCCGTTCAGCGCTTGTGATGGTCTGTGGGGCTTATGGCTTGCAGGCCATCGACATGGTTTCAACTGACTTCAGGGACTTGGAAGCCCTGCGCCGGGAAGCCAGCTTTGGGGCGCAGTTGGGTTACGCAGGCAAGCAGATCATCCACCCGAACCAGGTCGCGCCGGTGCAGGAGGTCTTCACGCCGGACGAGACTGCCATCGAGTCTGCCAGGCGGCTGGTGGAAGCATTTGAGATGCATCAGGCCAAAGGCTCGGGGGCGTTTGCGCTGGACGGCAGGATGATCGACATGCCGCTGGTCAAAGCCGCCAAAGGAGTCCTGAAGCGTGCGCGTGCGGCCGGGAAAATAGTATGAACAGCATCGAAGTCCGCACCGCGCAATCCCGCCGCGAAAAAAACATCTTCCTGACCTTTCCCTGGCGCATCTACCGGGGCGACCCATTCTGGGTGCCGCCACTGCTGCCGGAACGGAAAAAGGTCATAGACCCGCACAAAGGCAAGTTCTTCGAGGATGGTTACGCCGATCTGTTCATTGCCTGGAAAAACGGCCAGCCAGCTGGCACCATCTCGTGCGGTGAGGATCAATCTGCCACACGCAGCCGGAATTGGGGGGAATGCAGCATCGGTTTTTTTGAGTGCATAGCCGATTATGCCGTGGCCGAAGCACTGCTTGACCGGGCAACTGCCTGGGCGCGTGAGCACAATCTTGTTCGCCTGTTCTGGGTACTTATAACCTCGACCGCGAAGAATCACGCGGCATCCTGATCGAGGGACGTGACCGCCCGGCGGCTGTTTATTGCGGCTACAACCCACCCTATTACCAGGCATTCCTCGAGCAATATGGCTTCACAAAGTTCGATGAAGACGGGCTGGCCTACGCCGTTGACCTGGACCTGGGCCGGCCCGAGATCCAGCACTTGATGCACCTGGCTGATAGGATCCGCCAGCGCAAGCAAAACATCACGGTACGCGGCGCCAACTTGAAAGACATCGACGCTGAGGTCGACCGCATCGTCGACCTGCAGAACCGCGGCCTGGCTCACTTTCCCAACTTTACGCCTTACACACGCGCCGCCATCGAGGCCATGGTCCTGCCCATGCTGGACGTGGTCGACCCGGAACTGGTGCTCTTCGCCGAGGTGAACGGTCAGCCGGCCGGCTGGTTCCCGGCTGTCCCCAACCTGAACGAAATTTTTATCCATCTCAATGGCTTGCGCTATCCATGGGACTACCTGCGCGCGATCAAGTATTCGCATTACAAGACAAAGGGCATCGCCATCAAAAGCGTGGTCGTCCCGCCGGAATACTGGGATACGGGTGTGGGTGTGCTGCTCTTCGATGAGATGGTCCGCCGCGCGGTGGCCAAAGGCTACACCTGGGCGGATTGTTCCCTGACCGGCGAGTACAATAAAGATACCTGGCCGCTGGCGCACCGCATGGGCGGGAAAATCTACAAGCGTTACCGCTTTTACGAAAAACGGGTGATAAGCTAAGAATTAAACACAAAGGGCACCATCCCGCTGAAGAACGCGGGACAGGCGGTTCACAAAGGAAAACAAAGGAAGACAAAAATTTGAAGAATGCCATCCTGGGAAAACGCGGGAAAGAAAATTGTTATCCAGTCTTTTCGGTCTCCTTTCTGCATTAACGTGGGGCGCGGGCGATTTCGCCGGTGGGATCGTCAGCCGGCGGGCAGGAATTTACCGCGCCACATTCTACGGCGAGTTCACGGGCATAATCTTCCTTGTGATAATGCTGGTTGTCGCCCGGGAAGCGCTCCCGGCCTGGCCTGTTTGGGCCTGGAGCGCGGCCGCCGGCGCGATCGGCTCAGTGGGGTTATTACTGCTCTTCCGTGCCCTGGCGGAGGGCCAGATGAGCGTCGCTGCACCCGTTTCCGCCCTGATGGCGGCAATCCTGCCCGTTATTGCCAGCGCACTGACCGAAGGGCTGCCCGGCCCGATAAAATACTTTGGCTTTTTGCTGGCGCTGGCAGCGATCTGGCTGATTTCACAAGGAGAGGGCCACCAGAAGAAATTGCACCTGCATGTGGCGGGTTTGAAGCTGCCACTGCTCGCAGGGGTATGTTTTGGGTTTTATTTCATCCTGATAAACCACGCCAGCCAGACAGCCACCCTCTGGCCGATGATGGCTGCCCGCATCGCCGGGTCAGTCCTTCTGTTCTTTTTTGCGTTTGCCAACCACCAATTGCACTGGCCGGATCGCCCCATTGCACCACTGGTACTCCTGAACGCGGCCGGGGATATTGTGGGTAACACATTTTATATTTTGGCCGGGCAGGTTGGGCGCCTAGATGTGGCGGCCGTGCTCGGTTCGCTTTATCCCGGTACCACTGTTTTGCTGGCAGGGATGCTCCTGCACGAGCGTCTTAACCATTCGCAATGGGCAGGAATTTTTGCCGCGCTGGGAGCGATCGCTCTGATGACGATCTAATTTTGAAGACGAGGGTATCGGTGATTTTGAATCTTTTGCAAGCAAAACCCGGTAATTGGCTTGATTGGGCGGGTTCATCGCAATGATCGCTTCGATGGTCTGCACTGCACCATCCCGGTCACCTGCATTGAGGAGGCTTTCGCCCAGTTTGTCCAGTTGGGCCACAGCATCGGGTACTCGCTCCGCCTGGCGGTATTCCTCTGCCAGGGCACGTCGCAGGAGGGCCTGTTGCGGATTCTCGTTGACCAGTTCCTCCAGGAAAGGAATAGCTTCAGCCGCGCCGCCCGGCACTATCCAGGTGGGTTATGAGATTTTCCAGTTCTGCAGCGGCTTGCGGCTGTTGATTCAGGCGGATATTCAGTTCAACCAGGTTCTTTCGGACGGAGATATCATCCGGCTCGAGCGTGCGGAGTTGTTCGAAAACGCGCAAAGCCTGACGCCAATTCAGGTGCTGCATGTCAATATCCGCCATGCGCTGCAACAGCTTGACGCTCCAGGTGCGGTTGGCTCCGCCTTGTTGAGCCAGGCGCAAGGCAGTGGTGTAGGTCTTACGGGCCATATCCAGTTCGGCCAGGCGGTAATAAATATCCGCCAGATCCATGTATTCACCGATGGCCTCGTCCACCTGGCCGTTGGCGGCAAGCTGGTCGATCAGACGGGAGCGGGCGGATAGATCCATCGGGGCAACCTGCACGATCCGCCGAAGCA
Organism: uncultured Chloroflexia bacterium; assembly: GCA_963746015.1. Classification (GTDB taxonomy): domain Bacteria; phylum Chloroflexota; class Anaerolineae; order Anaerolineales; family Villigracilaceae; genus UBA877. The sequence continues at coordinate 2,020 of CAVUZS010000011.1, read as the reverse complement.
AGCTGACTGCCTGGGCAGCTTCGCCCCGGCTGCTGTACGCCTGGGCCACGACCGTGTACTTGGTAATGGCGTCTTGCGTACGCCCTTCCTGGATCAGTAAATCACCGACCAGTGTATGCAAGGGCAAATATGTCGGGGCAAAATTGAACGACTCAAAGGCTTCGTCCATCGCCGAACGCAGGTATCCGGCGCGCGCCAGCTGGCGAACTTTGCCCACTGCCTCGATAACCCGGCCGCTCTGGGCCTGTGTAAGGATTTCAGCCAGGGGCAAAATCCCCTCGGCATATTTGGGAAGCTGTTCACGCGCCTGGATCAATTCGGCGCGCCAGTTGGGACGCAGGAGCAATTGTTTAATGTTGGCGCAGAGCTGCTCCATCTTGTCGGAATCGGTCTGATGACTCTGGGCCTCAATGAGCGGCTCATACAACTGGCGAATTTCGGCGGACTGGTCGGGTGGAACGACCAGCGAATCGGCAACCTTGAGCGCTTCCAAATACTCCAATGTTGCTTCAGGCAGATGTCCCAGTTGGTGTTGGATTTGCGCTACAAGCAGGCGTGACCCGATGGCGTAATCCTGATGCTTGACGGCAATTTGCAGGGCCCGCAAGGCACTTTCCAGGTGTTCGGATCTTGGAGCGCAGGAGACCCAGATCAAAGTAGAGCGACGGGTCCGTAAAACCGGCCGCCTGTGCCTTCTCCAATTCCTCGGCTGCCAGGTCGCCCTGCTCTTTCGTCTGTGCATCAATGGCCTGGCCGATGTGCTGCATGATTTTGGAGCGTTCACTTTGCTTGATATTCAAGTGCCCGGTGCCGCGGACAATGGCTTGCATGCCTCGTTTGGACGCGATCGCACTACTGCCGGCCTCTTCGGACAGGTCAAACAGGACTTCAGCCAGCCGGGAGACGGCTTGTTTACACGCCTCTGTAATGGAACTTTCGGCATGCCTCGCCTGCCGGCTCAGTCGGGCAAGACCTTGACGCGGATGTTCTTGAAGCATGCCTTGCTGATATGGCCCGGCATCGGCGGGTGCCCCTGAAGGGCGAAGGTGCCCCGCGGCAACCAGGTCATCTTGGTCGGAAGCTTGTGCTCGACGTCCGCATCGGGAAGCCTGTACTCGAACATGGTCTTGCCGTCGAGCTTGACCGTCACCAGCCCGTCCTGGTAGATGACCTCTTGGGTATACCAGACGTTGTCCGTGACCGGCGGCTTCGGCAAAATGGTGACGTTTTCCTTGTTGTTCTTGGGCGGCGTTTCCGGGCCCCACGAGATGTTCCTGATGCCCTACAGGCTGCCCGTCCGCCGCCAGTCGACGTGACTGTTGTTGACCTGGCATTCGATCCCGAACTTGGGCCAGCCGGCCTCCTGATACTTCGTGTGGAAATAGATGCCCGAGTTCGCCCCGGGGAAGGTCATCACGTCAACCTTGAGGTCGAAGTTCTTGAAGTCGTGATGGCTTACGTCCCCGACATAGAACAGGTGAGCGGGACGGTGGGTCGTCGCGGGGCACTCCATCACGATCATGCCGTCGCGGACCTGGAAGACATCGGCGTTCTCGCCCACCTTCCAGCCGTCGAGGGTCTTTCCGTCGAAGAGGCTCACAAAACCCTCTTCCGGCTGCGGCGTATCGGCGGCCAAGGAACCGTTGCCAGCAGCAGGACCAGGGCGGCGGTTAGCAAGAATTTCACGGAACGCTCCTTTTCATCAAGTTGGTTGCTCGACATGACCGGGTTGGAACGAGCCTGAAGCCGATCCAAGCCCACATCGCCATCCATCTTACAAAATCGCCCCGCCGTGTCCAGCGTCTCAGCCGGATTCACGCACTAAGCGGGTGTCCAAGAATAACTCCTGCGGTCATCCTGAACGCAGCGAAGGATCTCTGCCGGGTTCAGACCAGATCCTTTCGCCTCGCTCGGGATGACGGTTCCTAAACCGAAGGCTGCTGGGTGGTGGACTGTCGGCGGCCACGCAGAACAGGCTGCTGGCGATGCACGCCCTGGGACTGGACGGAACCCGCACGGC
>CAVUZS010000010.1:0-105475 GCA_963746015.1 uncultured Chloroflexia bacterium | reverse complement strand
CTGGTCGTTTACCATGCTGAGGGAGCCCTGCCGGCAGGTTTCGACGCACTGGCCGCAGAACAGGCACGGTCGGCGTGATAGGAAAATACAAAACGTTTTTCTTTCCGGTCCAGCATCGTCACCTGGATCGCATTGGCCGGACAGTCCATGGCGCACAGACCGCAGCCCGTGCAAGCCTCCGGATCCCACTTCAAGAAGCTGCGCAGGCGGGGCGGGTTGACCTGCCGGACGAACGGGTAGTTCTCGGTGGCCGGCCGGCGGAACAGGGAGCGGGATACATCTGAAAGCATCATACCGAATTTCATGTTTCACATCCTCTTTAACAGTATCAGGACCAACCATTGCACCAATACCAATATCGTGCCATAGCGCCACCACAGGCCGACGGTCTGGTCGATGCGCAGGCGGGTGAGCAGCGATTGGATGCCCACCAGCGCGAGCAGCAGCACCAGGGTCTTGACCAGGAACCAGAGCGGGTTGGATAGCCCGCCAAGGTAGATGGCGGCCACCAGGGTCAGCCCGATGACCAGTTCGACGGCCCGGGCAGATGGAAGAATGCCAGGCCGCGCCCGCTGTATTCGGTCAGCGCGCCGGCGAAATCTCCGTGTGGGCTTCCGGAGCGTCGAAGGGCGGCAGTTCCAGCTTGCCCATCAGGCCGATCAGGGCCACAATGAAACCCGAGCGGCTGGGCCAGGATCAGCCAATGGCTTTGCGCATAGGTCGCGATCGTGCCGATCTGCCAGCTGCCGGCGGCGACTGCCGGGACCAGCAGGGCCAGCAGGAAGGGCGCTTCGTAGGAAAATACCTGGGTCAGCGTGCGGGTTGCGCCGATCAGCGAGAAGCGGTCCAGGGTGTTCGTCGCCGGCCAGGCCGATGCACAGGGTCAGCAGGCTGAGCAGGTAGAGCGTCACGATCAGGTCGCCCGGGAAGCTGTAGGCAGGGTTGAGCCCTGCCATGGGCACGTACAGGGCGGCCGTCAACCCGCCGGCCAGGGCCACGATCGGCAGGCCGATGAACAGGAGCTTGTTGGCCTTGTCGGGGATGATCTCTTCCTTGGCCAGCAGCTTGACGGTATCGGCCAGCGGCTGGAACCAGCGCGGACCCACCCGGTTCTGGAGCAGCGCCAGCAGCTTCCGGTCGGCCCATTCGTAGGCAAGCCCGCCAGCCAGCAGGAACAGCCCGCCGGGAAAGATCAGCAGGGCAAGGATTGCCCAAAGACCGTTCATTTATTCTGTCCCCCGATAGAACTCGATGCCATGCTTGCGCAGTTCTTCCCAGGTCATCATACTGGAGCTGCCGTTCCCGGCGTCCTTGAGCTGGACGGTGCGGTCGTTGCAGGAGAAGCACGGGTCGATGCCGGCCAGGATCATCGGGACGTCGGCCAGTTGGTGCCCGACCGCCAGCTTGATGACCGAAGTCATGTTGCAGATGGTGGGGGTGCGCACCTTGAGGCGCTCGGGCTTGTCGGTGCCATTGCTCTTGATGAAGTAAAACAACTCACCGCGCGGCGCTTCGACCCGCATCACGACCTCTCCGGCCGGAATGCGCCGGGGAAGCGCGCTGCCAGTTCGCCTTCCGGGAGGGTAGTCCAGGATCTGGCGGATCAGGCGGAAGCTCTCGAACAACTCATTGACGCGCACCACAAAGCGCGCTTCCAGGTCGCCGCGTGTATCCAGGGCCATCTTGACCGGAAATTGCTTATAGGCCGCGTAAGGCGATTCCACCCGGACATCGCGCGCCACGTTGGAGGCGCGCGCGGTTGGACCGATCGCGCCCATCACCTCGGCCTGGGTGCGCGACATCACCGCGATCCCGCGCGTGCGCTGCAGGAACATGGCTGTCGTTTGTCAGCACATCAAAATAATGGTGGGCGCGTTCTTCCAGGAAATCCAGCCCGGCCAGGATGGCGGCCGCCTGTTCCTTGTCGATATCGCACTTCACGCCGCCCAGCACGTTCGCCGAATAGTTGACCCGGTTGCCGGTCAACCCTTCGAGCAGGTCCATGACCGTCTCCCGGTCACGCCAGGAATACATGAAGAGGGTATCGAAACCGGCTTCGTGGGCAGATACGCCGATCCAGAGAAAATGGCTGTGGATGCGTTCCAGTTCGGCCACCAGCACCCGGATGGCCTGGGCACGCGGCGGCGCTTCCACGTGCGCCAGTTGCTCGACTGCCAGGCAATAGGCCGTGCATGGATATGAGAACAAATCCCGCAGATCCGTTCGAGCAGGTACAGGTCCTGGATCCAGTTGCGCTGCTCGGCAGCTTTTTCGATGCCGCGATGGGCGTATCCCAGGCGCACATAGGCCTTCGTAACGATCTCCCCATCCACGGTGAACTGGAAGCTGCCCGGCTCTTTCAAAGCGGGATGCTGGGGGCCAATTGAAATGGTAAAGCGTTCAGGTTCTCGGTTTGTCGTCATGAATCTGTATTCCTGTTAATTGAGCGGAAAGCACTGTTCGGATCGAAATCCTTCCGCATCGGGTAGACGCCATCCGGCCAATCATCGGGCAGATACAGGCGGTCGGGTGTGTGCAGGCCGGTCATCTCGATGCCAAACATCTCGCGCAGTTCCCGCTCGAAGACCTCCGCGCCCGGGATGACCTCACACAGGCTGGGGAGGGCGCCGCCCTCGCGCGGGATGCGCACCCGCAAGGCGATGACGGCATCCCCCGGGCAGAAATGGTAGAGCACTTCCATTTCTTTCGCCTCAGGACCCAGGTCCAGGCAAACGATGGCGGACAGATAGCCCAGTCGTTTCACACGCAAAGCCACGACGATCGGGACCAATTCCTGCAGCGAGTTCACCTTCACATCCAACTGCTTCGGATTGGGCCGGGATATTTCCGTGGCCCAATCCCAGGAGCTGACGATGCCGCTGGCGAGTGTCAAAATCTCTTCTGTATTCATGCCGATACCTTTTCAACATCCAATACTTTGGGGTTGTGTTTTCGGAGCGGGGGAGGACAGGCTGCTCAACAATTTGACCACGCCATCGATGATCGCTTCGGGGCGGGGCGGGCAGCCGGGGATGTAAGCATTCACCGGGATGACATTGTCGACGCCGTCCATGACATTGTAACATCCCTGGAAGACGCCGCCTGACAGCGCGCAGGAGCCAATGGCCACGACGAACTTCGGTTCGGGCATTTGCTCGTAGATCCGCAGCAGGCGCTCGCGCGCCTGGCGGGTGACGGGGCCGGTGCAGAGCAATATGTCGGCCTGGCGCGGGCTGGCTTGCAGTTTGATGCCCAGGCGTTCCACATCATAGCGCGGGGTCAAAGTGGCCAGGATCTCGATATCACAGCCGTTGCAGGAGCCGCTGTTGAAATGCAGTACCCAGGGCGAGTTGACGCGTGCCCAGGTCTTCAATCCATTCATGGTTTCTTGCCAGATAATTTATTATTCATTGTTTCCATTCAATTGCAGAATTCCTATCAACCTAGAGATCAGTGCCAGTAAAGCCACCAGTAAACCGACCAGGTAAATGATCATCACAGGGGAGGGCTTCCCCGTGCTCAACACCAGGACACCCAGGTGGAGGACGGCAAAGAACAATGCCACCACGAAAAAAGGACGGTAGCCCGGCGCAGCCAGGCGGGTGGGCGGCTCTTCGCCGCTCGAGTAGGTGCTGGATTTGAGCGCCGAGACTATCCCCGGACTGGCCGGCCAGACCCTTCCCGAACAGGGAAAGCAGTCCGACCAGGACCAGGTAGATCAGGAAAGCGATGGGGGGAGTAAGGATGATTTGCATCGTTTCTCCAATCGATCAATGACCCATGCCTGCCAGTAAAGCCTGGCCGGCCGGGACGGTCAGCCAGTTCATCAGGCTCGGCCAGACGCCGATCACGACCACGGCCAGCCCCAGGATGACCAGCGGGACGGCCATGGCCAGCGGCAGGCGTTTGCCCTGCCGCACCCTGGCGGAGGGTTCCAGCCGGTACATGGCATTGACCAGCGGGGCATAATAGGCCAGCGACAGGACGCTGTTCAACGCCGCAAAGACGACCGACCAGCTCGATCCACAGGTTGCGGGTCTGGAAACCGGCCACGAAGATCTGCCACTCGGACATGAAGCCCGCCAGCGGCGGCAGACCGCCCAGCGCCAGCACCGCAATGCTCAGGCTCAAGGCAACCAGCGGATAGCGGCGGGCCGCACCGGCCAGGTCCGCGCCGAGCAGCGGGCTCGTGATCGCCGGCACGGATGTGCAGGGTGTACAGCAAGGCCCCGGCCGAGAGGAAAGCCAGTCCCTTCATCAGGCCATGGTTGAACAGGTGGAACAGGCCGCCCTGCGCCCCGGCCGCGTTCCCGCTGTAGAAGCTGATCCCCAGGCCCAGCAGCATGTAACCGACCTGCGCCACGCTGGAATAGGCCAGCAGGCGCTTGACCTGTTTCTGCCGGAGCGCCATCAGGTTGCCGACGATCATGTTGAGCGCACCGAAGCCGATCAACAAGACAGGCCAGGAGGCTGTCACGGCAGACAGGGCGCCCAGGGCGCGCAGCATGGCGACCAGGCCGGCCTCGATGACCACACCCGAAAGCATGGCGCTGATCCCGCTGGGGGCCTGCGAGTGGGCATCCGGCAGCCAGGTGTGCAGGGGCACCAGGGCAGCTTTGACGCCGAAGCCGATGATAAACAGCGCGCCGGCGGCCAGCAGCAGCGGGGATGGGCCGGCTGCAGCCCGGATGTGCGCCAGTTCCAGCGTGCCGGTGGCTGCCAGGACCAGTGCGATCCCGACCACGATCAGGACCGATCCGGCTGCGCTCTGGACCAGGTACTTGATGCCGGCTTCGAGCGAGGCCGGCTGTTCCCGGTAGAATGCCACCAGCAAATAGGAGGTGACCGCCATGGCTTCGAACCAGATCCACAGGTTGAACAGGTCGGTTGCGCAGCCCAGGCCGATGATCATGCTGATCATCAATACCAGCATGGCGTAGAATTTCTCCTGGCCGGTCTCCCGGGAGAGATAGGGGCCGGAATAGAGCACCACCAGCGTGCCCAACCCCAGCGCAACGGCCGCCAGCAGCAGGCTCAATCCGTCCATTTGCAGGCTGACCGAACCCAGCGTGTATTTCAAGATTCTGCCATTTGCCAGCGCGACAGCCGCACTGACGAATGGGATCCAGGAGAGCGGCCAGCGCCAGCAGCGCGAGCCAGGTTGGGGAGACGCCAGAGAGCCGGGCCGTCTGAACAGGCGCCCGACCAGGTAAATGAGCGGGGAGGCCAGCAGGGGCAGCAGGATCAACCAGAGGAACGCCGGGAAGCCCATCATGCGCCTCGCACCAGGATGAGCAGGATAAGCACCAGCCCGGCCAGGATGCCGGCGATATTCCAGTTCAACTGGCCGGTCTGGGTAAGCTGCAGCGCCGAGGCCGTGCGCTTGGTCAGATTGACGATGCGCTGGTTGAGCCATTCGAACCCCAACCCCGAGGCAACCACCGGCTTGAGTGCCTGGGTCCATTTTGCCAGCGCAGGCGCGGGCAATCCAAAGCCCGAAGCCCAGGGCAATCACTCCCAGGGCCAGCCAGGTGGGCGGCGCCAGGAAAATTTTACCGACCATCCCCAGGGTTCCCACTGTTTCGATCTGGTGGAAGGGCAGGCTGCCTGCCAGCATGCGGCTCAAGCCGCCGGCCAGCAGCCAGGTGGTCAGGGTGCCGAATGCCAGCAGGGCCAGGGAAACGCGCATGGCCGGGAGGCCGTCGTGGGCGGGTTCCGTCCCGCGTGGGCTGCCATAGAAGACCATCCACACCAGGCGCAGGCTGTAGAGCGCCGTGATCCCGACGCAGACCAGCATCACGATATAAGCCCATAACGGGCCGTTGGCCAGTCCGCCTTCCAGGATCAGGTCCTTGCTGAAAAAGCCGTTTGCAATGGGCAGCCCCACCAGCCCCAGCGCGCCGATGATGAAGACAGCCCGGACGAAGGGCATCTTCTTTCCCAGCCCGCCCATCTGGCGCAGATCGCGCGTCCCGACCGCGGTGATGACGGCGCCTGCGCCCAGGAACAACAGGGCTTTGAAAATTGCATGGCTGAGCAAATGGAACTGGCTGGCAAAGATCGAGCCGGTGCCGACCGCATAGACCATGAAACCCAACTGGCTCACGGTCGAATAGGCCAGGACACGTTTGATATCGTCGGCGGCCAGCGCCATGATGCCTGCCAGCAGCGCAGAGAGCAGCCCGACCACGGTCACCGTGGTGCGCCAGCCGGGCACGCCTGCGAAGGCCGGGTAGAAGCGGGCCAGCAGGTAGACGCCCGCATTGACCATCGTGGCGGCATGGATGAGGGCGGTCACGGGCGTGGGCGCTTCCATGGCATCCGGCAGCCAGGAATGCAGCGGCACCTGGGCGGATTTGGCGGCGGCTGCCACCAGGAAACCGAAGGCCATCAGGCTCAAGATGCCCGCCGGCAGGGTGTGCGCCTGGGCCAGGAAGTTGCTGATCTGGTAATTGCCCAGGTAGGCGTAGATCAGCAGCGCGCCGGCCAGCAGACCGACCCCGCCCAGCTGGGTCATGATCAAGGCCTTGATGCCGCCGGCCACGGCTTTCGGGTCGTCGTTATGGAACGAGATCAGCGCATAGGAACAGAAGGCGGTGATCTCCCAGAAAATGAAAGTGAACAACAGGCTGCCCGAGAGGCCCAGGCCGGCCATGGCGCCGATGAAGAACAGGATCAGGGCGTAGTAACGGGCCAGTTGTTCCTCGTGGTGCTGCATGTAGTTGATCGAGAAAATGACCGCCAGGCTGCCAACCACCGTGGCGATGACCGCGATCAAAACCCCCAGTCCATCCGGGACGAGGGTGAAATCCCCCAGGATGCCGCCCAGTGGGAATGCGTACGGCGGCGGCGCTGGACGCCAGCGGAAGCATCCCGAGGGCTGCCAGGCCGGAGGCCACGGCAAAAATCGTTGCCAGGATGTGCAGGCTGCGCGGGTGGCGGTCACCGACCAGCCAGATGCAGGCTGCCCCCAGCCAGGGAAGACCGATCGTAACCAATAAAAGCCAGCTCAGCATGAATTATCCTCGCAAACTTCGACAGGTCGCGTACATCCAGGGTACCCACATGCCGGCGGATCTGCACACCCAGGGCGATGCCAATGACCGCCACAACGGTATCGGCAACGATGACGGTGATCGCCAGGCTTTGGCCCAGGTTGATCTGCCCGCTGGCGCTCCCGGCTGCGACCAGCCCCAACAGGGCCGCCTTGACCAGGATTTGCAGGGCCACCACGATCTTGATCAAGTTGCGGCAGACCAGCAGGCCGTAAAACCCGGCGCCCAGCAAACCGATCACGCCGATCAGGGCAATGGTCAATGGAGAAAGGGTCATTTCCCTGGCTCCTCTTCTCCGGAGAATTGCCCTTCCATGGCCTGGAGTTCACGGTCGCGTTCCGCCGAGATTTCCTCGGCTGCCGATCCTTCCAACGGCGGCTTGACTTCTGCCAGCAGACCCAGCAAGCCCAGCACGCCGGAGAAGATCAACACGACCTGCACCAGCACATCCAGCCCACGCTGGTTCCAGAGCACATCATTCAGGGTGCCTTCTGTCCCGGCCACGGCAAAAGGATTGACCGAAGCCGGCAGGATGAACCAACCCAACAGGAAAACGAACAGGATGGAGATGCCGATGAACAACGGCCACGGCAGGACCGGGTGCGCATCAATGACATCATCACCGGCAATGCTGATGGCGAAGACGAACAAGACCGTCACCAATCCGGCTCCCACGCTCAACTCGATCACCGCAACCTGGTGTGCTCCGTATAGAAAGAATACGACCGATACCAAAGCGCTTACCCCGGCCAGCCACAAGGCCGAGGTAAGTAACCGCCCGGCCCGGATCGCCCCAATCGAGAAGGCCGTTGCGAGGATAACCAGTAACAAAGTTAACATCCAGCATTCCTTTGCTTACTACATGGCTGTCAGAACCACTGCCTCTTTTTTCTGCCCTTGCAGGTAAGCCTCCAGCGTTACGCCATAGAACTCTGCCATGGCTTTCGGATCGTCGATATTTACCTTGGCCCAGCGGGCACGGGCAAGGTCGCCATACAGGTTGAAACGCCCGTTATAAACACGCCCGTCCGGCATGATGGAACCGAACAATTCATTCAGGCAGGATAATTGCTCGTCGGTCAGATTGCGCGCGCCGCGTAAATTGACCTTGTATAGCTCCGCATTGGTGAGGTTGGCTCCGGCCAGGTTCGCACCCTGCAGGCTGGCGCGATTGAGTTTGGCTGCCTGGAGCCTGGCATTGCTGAGGTCGGCATTGTCCAGGTTGGCCTGGTGCAGGTCGACGTAGCAGAGGTCGGCCTCCTTCAAGTCGGCATCCTGGAGGATGGCCTGGCACAAGGCAATGCCGCGCAGGGAGCCATCGGTAAGCATCCCGCCACCCCGCAATTCTTCGACCGCTTTCAAGACAGTCCTGTTTTCCGGGCTTTGCAGTCTATTGATCAATTCGATTTTTGAGATCATGGGTTCCTCCGGTCTGGTTTTCTGAGCTTAGGATACTCCCATGGGGAGAGACTGTCATCAGGAGGCTGTGGATTTTTGTGTCCACGTTTTGATGAGGCAAAGACATTCCGCGTCAGCGCGGATGCAAGCTTTCCCGATTGCGGCTGCAATAGCGATTGGCGATACCATGGACGAGAATATGCAAGGATAAATTTTACCGCCAGGACACTCGTCCTGGCGGTAACAACCTTTTACCTTATTACTTTCTCCCTTATTCCTTATTTCTTCTCACTTCCTACCCTTTATTCTCTATCTTCAGCTTCAAAAAGTGTGTAGCGCACGAGATGCACGGGTCGTAGGAGCGCACCAGGTGCTCGGCGGTGAGGGTGGCCTGCTCCTGCGGCATTTCGACGATCTGCGGGGCCAGGGCGAACAGGTCGGCCTCGATGCGCGGCAGGTTCTGGGCGGTGGGCGGGACGATCTTGGCGAACTGCACCCGGCCCTGTTCGTCGATCTTGTAGCGGTGATAGAGCAGGCCGCGCGGGGCCTCGCTGGCGCCAGCGCCTTCGCCGGCCTTCAGCTTGAGCGCCAGGTGCGCCGGGCCGGCCGGGTCGTAGGCCTGGATGAGCGCAATGGCTTCTTCGTAGAAATGCACCAGTTCCACGGCGCGGGCGATCAGGCTCTTGTAGGGGTTGGTGATCGGCAGCTTGATCTTGGTTATCCTGCAGGGCCTTTTGGGCCAGCGGGCAGCAACTGGGCGTGGTTCAGGTTCAGGCGCGCCAGCGGGCCGACCAGGTAAGTGCTCGCCATCCAGGGTGTGGCTGTGCAGGGCATTGGAATGCCGGACGTGTTCTTCGATGTAGCGTGTCTCGTACTCCGCCACGGACAAGCTTGCTGCCCTTGGATGACCAGACTTCGCCGTTGATCACGCCATATTCCTCGGGATGGTGCAGGGCCACGAATTCGTAATCGATCTCCAGCTCCGGGTAGGGCAGCGTGACCGCCCATTTGACGGTCGCCTGGGCGGCTTCCAGCGCCCATTCCAGGTCGGGCAGCAGCGCCTTGAGCGGAGCCACATCCGGCCAGCGGTAGAACCCGCCCACGCAGGCATTGACCGGATGGACGGAGCGCCCGCCGATGGCTTTCAGGATCTCGTTGCCGATCTTCTTCATCCGCAAGGCGTTCTTGACCACTTCCGGGGCGATGGCGGCCAGGTCGAGGGCGGATGGCTGGCCGAGCAGGTCAGGCGCCTGCAGCAGGTAGATGTGCAGGGCGTGGCTTTCGATGTATTCGCCGCAGTACATCAGGCGGCGCAGGGCATAGACCTGCGGGCTGACTTCGCATGCCCAGGGCCTTCTCCAGGGCGGTGACCGAGCTCATCTGGTAGGCCACCGGGCAGATGCCGCAGATGCGGGCAGTGATGTCGGGCACTTCCTGCAGGTAGCGGCCGACCAGAAAGCCTTCGAAAAAGCGCGGCGGTTCGTAGATATCCAGGCGGATCTCGACGGCCTGGCCGTCCTTCAAACCGATATACAGGCCGCCTTCGCCTTCGACGCGTGCCAGGGCGGGAACTTCGATGGTGTTCATTTGGTTCTCCTTTTCTGCGGAGAGTTTGAGGGCCTGGTCAGCCGCAGCCTGGAAGAGCCGGGGCATGGCTGCTGAAACTGCGCAGCAGGCCGGCGGTCTCGTTCGGGTAGCGGTCGCGCGGCACCATGCCTTCCACCAGGGCGCTGAAATTGGCCAGCGCTGGACGGGCCGAAGCAGCCGTAGCAGCCGCGCCCGTTGGCGGGACACAGCGCCCCACAGCCGCCGTGGACCACCGGTCCCAGGCAGGGGATGCCCTGGGCCACCACCACGCAGACGGTGCCGCGGCGTTTGCATTCCAGGCAGACCGGGCTGGGCGGGAAATTCGGCCGGCGGTTCTGGAGCAGGGCGGCAATCACTTCCACCACCGTGTACTTGTTGACCGGGCAGCCCCAGATCTCCAAGTCCACCGGGACATTCTCGGCGATGGAGGTGGATTTCTCCAGGTAACTGCAGATATTCGGGGTGGGCATAGACAGTCTTGGCATATTCGTCCGCGTTGGCGAAGTTGCGCAGGGCCTGGATGCCGCCGGCGGTGGCGCAGGTGCCCAGGGCGATCAGGAACTTGCACTCTGGCCGCACTTCCTTGATCCGCTCGGCTTCGTGGGGCGTGGTGATGGAGCCTTCGACGATGCCGACATCGTAAGGGCCGGGTTTGACGGTCCGGGTGGCTTCCAGGAAATAGGAGATGTCCACGGCGGAGGCCAGGTCGAGCAGTTCGTCTTCCAGGTTGAGCAGGGAAAGCTGGCAGCCGTCGCAGGAGGAGAACTTGTAGACGGCCACTTTCGGCTTCTGGGTTGGTTTTGGGTGTGAGGGTCATTAATACTCCTCCACGTTGAAGAATGATTCCAGACGGCTGAACGGGAAGACCGGGCCGTCCTTGCAGATAAAGTAGGGACCGATCTGGCAATGGCCGCAGGCGCCCTGGCCGCATTTCATGTTGCGTTCGAGCGAAACGTAGATTTGCTCGGTGGGGATGCGGCGGGCCAGGGCTTCGTAGATGACGAAGCGCATCATGATCTCCGGGCCGCAGGTCAGCACGGCGGTCTTGTGCGGGTCGACCCGGAAGTGGTAGAACCACATCGGAACAACGCCCACGCGGCCGGTCCAGGTCTCGTCGCCGCGGTCCACGGTCACCTGCACGTCGATGTCAGCTTTCTGCCAGGCTTCGTACTCGCCCGGGTACATCAGGTCCTTGGGGGTGCGGGCGCCATAGAGCAGGGTGACCTTGCCATACTTGGCGCGGTTGCTGATGATGGTAGTAGATGGCGCCGCGCAGCGGGGGCAGGCCGATGCCGCCGCAGGCGATCACCACGTCCATGCCTTGGATGGCTTCCAGCGGCCAGGAGCTGCCGAACGGGCCGCGCAGCCCGACCACGTCGCCCACCTTGAGCCGGCTGGTGGCCTTGGTCACATTGCCAACGTGCCGGATGGTGTGGATGACCAGGCCGTCGGCGGATTCCATATCCGAACTCATCGAGATGGCGGCCTCGCCATAGCCGGGCACGTAGAGCATGTTGAACTGGCCGGGCTCCCAGCGGTAGCGCTGCTGGACCTCGGGGTCGGTGAAGCTTGAATGCGAAGGTGGTGACGCCCTCGGCTTCGGGGGTGATCTTGACGACCTCCGCCCAGGCGGGCAGGAGCAGTTTCTTCGCGGAACCGGCGTTGATGGGGGCGGTGTCGATCATGGTGGTGGTCATGCATTCACCTCCTTGCGGATGGCAGCGACTTCCTCGGTCAGGTCGATCCCGACCGGGCACCAGGTGATGCAGCGACCGCAGCCCACGCAGCCCAGCACATCGAACTGGGCTTTCCACGTGCCCAGTTTGTGGGTCAGCCACTGGCGGTAGCGCGAACGGATATTGGGGCGGGTATTCCCGCCGAAGACATAGGAATAATTCGGGTTGAAGCACGAGTCCCACACGCGCTCGCGCCGGGTGTGTTTGCCGAGCACGTCGGTCTGGTCGGTGGCATCCCAGCAGAAGCAGGTGGGGCAGACCTGGGTGCAGTTGGCGCAGGAGAGGCAGCGCTTGCCCACCTGGCTCCAGCGCTCGGCATCCAGGTGCTCGGTCAGCAGGCCGGGCAGGTCGCTGGTATCCATTTTGCGGCCCATCTGACCGGCGGCCTGGCTCGATGGCCTGGTTGGCAGCCGTCTGGACAAAAGCGGAGGGCAGCTCAAAGGTCCGCCGGGCCAGCAGGCTCAACCCCAACTCCGAGCCGACTTCCACCAGGAACAGGTCATCCAGTTCGGTCAGGCACAGGTCGAACCCGGCCTGGTGGCGCGGACCGGTGCCCATCGAGACGCAGAAACAGGTGGCATTCGGGTGCAGGCAGTTGACCGCCAGGATGAACAAGCCCTCCCGGCGGGCGCGGTAGATCGGATCATAGAAATCCGGGCGCAGGAAGACCTTGTCCTGGATGGCGATGGCGGCCAGCTCGCAGGCGCGCACGCCGATCAGGGCATAATGCGGGGCCGGGGCGTCGTTCTCCTTGATCTGCCACTTGCCATCCCTGCGTTCTTCAGGGCTGGCCTTTCGGCAGAGAAGAGGTTGTGACGGGGCGGGAAGAGGAACTGCTTCCAGGATTGGCTGCCCGGGATGAAGTCGAAATAGCGATCCCTGCCGGTCTGGATCATGCGGTAGGAGGCCGGGTTCTGCTCGCTCAGGATGCCGCGCGGCAGGTCCTTCAGCCCTTCGATCTCTTTGTAGACGATGCTTTCATCCTGCAGGCGCGGGCCAACGGTCTGGTAACCGTTCGAGCGCAGATCTGCCAGCAGGAGGTCCAATTCCGGTTTGGGAAGCGCAACGGTGCTTCCGATGGTCAGGTTCTTTTCATTCATCATTGTTCTTTGTCTCCATCGGTTCGGCGAACATATCCAATAATTGCAGGCGGGTGACCATCAGGCGGCTGGCGATCACGTTGGTCATGCGGCGCATGAAAAGGTAGCCGATGTCATGATCCCGTTCGCACAGGGCCTGCAGTTTCTGGGTATCGGTGGCGATGACGGTGCCTTCCACCACGCCCACTGCTCCGGCAGTGCGAGTATGCACCACCGGCGTCACGCTCGACCAGCCAAAGTTGTCCCACTGGTCGCAGGTGTAGAAGCGCACCTTGCCCCGATGCGGGACGAACATGTCCAGGGCCACACGTCCGCTCAGGACGACGTAGAAATAATCCTGCTTGTCGCCCTCGCGGAAGAACACTTCGCCGGCTTTGAAATGCCGCAGGCTGGAAATCTCGGCAAATTGGCGGACGTGTTCGGGTTTCAGGTCCTGGAACCAGGGGATCTTTCTGGAGTTCAACAAATACTTGATCGGTTGGATTCATACTGGTTTCTCCTGTTCGATTGGCTATTTTAGCATAAGTTACGAATTTCACAAGTGGATTGTGACATATTCAGGATGATTCCATGATAAATTATACGGCGCATGTGGAGTTGCAAGATTTGACCGGAGATAAAAGGGGATGAACAAAGTCGAGGCGGAATACCCTGGGGGGCGGGATACCCGGACGGGTACACGTAAATCCCCGCCTCTTATTATGTATTGAAGCCCTGCAACCGGATTAGGCGTTAGGTTGCAGGGCTTCCTTGATCAGAGTACCCGTATCAATTTATTTCAAGCGGAGAGATTGGGCCTCAAGGGTTGGTAATTGTCAGTGCATACGCACTTTCCGTGCTGCCGGGAATGACTTCGACCACATAGGTCTGCGTGGATGGCATGGTGCCTGTCCAGGTGACGGCTCTTTCCGAGGCGTTCAGGATCGAACCGGTTTGTACACCGAAGACGTCCAGGTAGGCGACGGATGAGGTTACGTTGAGGCTGAGGGTCATGACAACACCGGCGCTCAACCTGAAGGCATAGGATTTGATGTAGCCTTTCAGATTGGTAGCATTGATGGTGATGGAATTGCCGTTGGCAGGATAAGTGTACAGCTTGGCGAGCTTGGTGGTCAGGGTGTACGTCTCTGACGTTACGCCTCCGATCACGTGGATGGTGTACAGTCCGGTCTGGGGCAATGACCACTGCCAGTACGTATACATGTTGCCCGGATCGAGCAGCGTATTGCCATTCGGATCGAGCACCCCCAGGGACACATCCGCGTTAGGGAGCTCACGATCAGGATCATGGGCTGGTATTGCTGCGCCTGGGCGGTATATGTCACCACCTGCCCGGGTTGGATGGTACCCTGGACGACCGCCTCGGTCTGCCCGGGCGCAAAGAATAGTTGCCCCGGGTAGGAATTGCTCGCCGGCGGGGCGTATGGGTTCTCCGGCGGGTAATACGGGCTGCCCAGCGTGCCCGTGCAGGACACCGTCAGGCCATAATTAACCACCTGGTTATTATAGGGAACGACCTCGATGATATAGTCCTGCGTTTGCGGCAGGACCCCTGACCAGGAATTATAGCCGGCCGAGGCGTCCACGAGCGTTCCCGAGGAAATGCCGTAGATGTCGATGGTGGCAGTGCTGGTGGGTACGTTCAGGGCGGCGCTCATGGTCTGGCCGGCGGCGCAGTTCAATGCGTAGGAGAAGAGGTATCCATTTACCGTTGTGCCGCTCAGGGTGGTGGAGCTGGTGCCCGAAGCGAAATTGACCACCAGGGGGAGTTTAACGGTCAGGGTGAAATTCTCGGTCGTCGCGCCTCCGGTCACCCGGATGGTATACAGGTCGGTGATGGGCAGGACCATCTGCCAGCGCATGTACCGGCTGGCAGGATCAAGCAGGATGGTCCCGTTCGATTCGAAAAATCCAAGGGTGACATCGTTGTTCGGGGAATTTATGATCAGGGTTAGGGGTTGGGCCTGTCCTGCGCTCAATGTATACGTCAAAACCTGTCCAGGCTGGACGGTTCCCTGGATCACACCCGCGGTAGTGCCGGCGAGGAGGGAAAAGTTCCCGCCCATGCTGGAGCCGCCCGCCCCGCTGGAGAAAGTCGGCGCGGGTGAGGGGAGGGCGAGAAGAGGTGCAGAGGTGGGAATCACCGTCGGCGTATCAAGCACCATCAGGGGCGTGGGGCTGGGGGGAACAGCAGTCGGGGAGGCCATGACCACCTGGGGCGTGGGGCTGGGGGGAATGGAAGTCGGCGTGGGCAGCCCCACCTGGGGGACCAGGGGCGTTGGGCTGGGAGCCAGCGGTGTTGGGGCGGGCGCCGGCGCGCTGCAGCTTGCCAATAGTAGGGCCGAGACGACCAACGATATGAGAATGGAATAGGGTCTGGATTGAAAGATCGGTTTTTGGGGTGCCATGGAAAATTCCTCCTTCAGGGTCAATTAAATCGAATCACAGCCTGGAGAGCTGTTTCACATAAAGCAATCTGCTGCTCATCATTTTATTAACATAGATTATACACTTCTTTAAAAAGTGTACAATATGGCATTAATAGGGTAATCGTATCCAAATTGAGGTAAAAATGACACTGCTATATGGCATAAAAAGGCTATTTTGCATTTCTTCCCCTGTATCACGGCGATTCCCAATCAGGGTTTCAAGATTTTACCTTGACAAACTCCGCATCCTATTCGCGCGATATCAGAACGGCCGTGTTCCCCCACTACTATACTTGAATTCCCTTTCCATGCTTTGGAGCAAGCGTCTCCCCCCATTTCACCTATCTCTCCGGTCTGTACAGCACCTGAAAATGGGGGGATGCCCGCAGGGCAGGGGGGTTGAATAGCCCCGCTTACCGAAAATGTAAAAGCTGTGGATTCCAAATGAACCCAAATGGTTTCCGCTGGGTGAATTATGTTAAAATGTTTTCAGATCTCACCAGAATCGGAGCGAACATGAAAAACATCATCCCACCCGTCAAAGGGACACGCGATTTCTACCCGGAACAGATGGCCGTGCGCACCTGGTTATATGGCACCGTCCGGCGGGTTTCGGAATCTTTCGGCTACCAGGAATGGGAAGCGCCCATCCTCGAGTCGCTGGACCTGTACGCGGCCAAATCGGGCGAGGAACTGGTCAAGAAGCAGTCCTACGTCTTCACCGACCGGGGCGGGGACGAGATCACCCTGCGGCCCGAGTTGACGCCTTCGCTGGCGCGCATGATCGCGCAGAAACAGGGCGAACTGGCCTTCCCGGCGCGCTGGTGGTCGTTCGGTCCCTTCTGGCGCTACGAGAAGATGCAGAAGGGCCGCTCACGCGAATTCTTCCAGTGGAACATCGACATGCTGGGCGTCAACTCTCCCGAAGCGGACGCCGAACTGGTGGCCATTGCGGCCGGCTTCCTCAAGGCGGTCGGCCTGACGCCCGCCCAGGCGCGCATCTACGTCAACAACCGGCGCTTCATGGATGCCGAGTTCGAGCGGCTGGAGATCGCCGGCCGAAAAGAAAGCCGAGGTCTCCGGCCTGGTGGACCGGCGCGAAAAGATGGAAGCGGCGGCCTGGGAGGCCAATGCGCTCGAGATCGGGCTGACCGCACAGGCAACTGGATGGCCTGAAAAGCCTGCTGGCAGATGGCGAGGCCTGGCGGCGCTCCGAGGAACTGGTGCGCCTGTTCGCGGCGCTGGAGGCGCTGGGCGCGGCCGAATATGTGGAATTCGACCCGAACATCATGCGCGGCCTGCTCTATTACACCGGCACGGTCTTCGAGGCCTTCGACGTGAGCGGCAGCGTGCGCCGCGCCATCCTGGGCGGCGGGCGCTACGACAACCTGCTGCGGGATGTGGGCGGCGAACCGCTCTCGGGGGTCGGTTTTGCGATGGGGGATGTGGTGATCGGGCTGGTTCTGCAGGAGCTGGGCCTGATCCCGCCGCTTGCCACCACCCCGGCGGCCGTGCTGGTGACGGTCTTCTCGCCGGAGCTGCAGCCCGAGTCGCTCAAACTGGCCGCGCGAGCTGCGCCAGGCCGGCTTCAACGTGACCTGCTACCCGGAAGCGGCCAAGCTGCCCAAACAGTTCAAGTTTGCCGACCGGATGGGCATGCGGGCGGTGCTGGTGCTCGGCCCGGACGAGGCCGCCCAGGGCAAGGTCACGCTCAAGGACCTGTCCAGCGGCACCCAGGAGACGCTGGAGCGGGCAGAGCCGGCAGAGGCGGTCACGGCGAATCCTTGAAAGGCATTAACGCTGGTGGTATAATCGCCCCCGCTCATGGTGCCTGTAGCTCAATGGCAGAGTCCCTGACTGTGGATCAGGCTGTTGTGGGTTCGACCCCCATCGCCCCCCCCAAAAAAAAAACTCCCATGTTCGGGAGTTTTTTTATCCACTAATCCACACGAATCTTTTACTCTTTTCCCAGCCATTCCACTTTCACGATCTGCTCGACCACTTCAAATTCTGGATCACCAGTAAGCACAATTGCATTCTCACGCATTGCAGCGGCTACGGCAAAGGCATCCGCATAAGAAAGCGCATAATTAGCTTTGATGTGGGCAGCATCCAGGATTAGGTCTCGACTGGCTTCCAGCAGTTCTAGCGGCAGGCTTTCCACCAAGGCCAGAACGCTTTGTGCCAATTTCAGGTTGCGGCCGCGCTCGGTGATGTAGAGCACTTCCCCCAGGTTTATCAGGCACATCACCAGACGACACTTGTGACTTTCCGCTAGCGTCAGGAGTTCCTGTAGGTGCGCTTTCCCTGGCTCATTATTCAAATAGGTGAGCAAAGCGAAACTATCTAACAGGTAGACAGGTTTATTTACCACGCGTGCGTTCCTGGCGATGTTCTTCGACGATTGACTGCGCAAGCAAATCACCGCCTTTGAGCATCCCCGCGCCATCTTTGACCGGGTTCTTGGAAGCCGGCACAATGGCCAATACGCCACCATAGTCCACGACCTGTAAAGCGGCTCCAGGTTTCAACCCATATTTTGCCCGCATGGCTGCCGGGATGACCACCCAGCCTTTTTGAGAAAGCTTGACATTCATAGCAACCTCGTTTTGTTATACAAATATTGAACATAGTATAACACGAAAAGGTTTTCATGACCCCCTCAAATGCAGATGATTGTATTCTAGGGCCACCTGAGCGGGATCTACAGGCGCTGGAGTTGCTGGCCGCCTATAACGAGGAGGCCCATATGCCATGCGCAGCGGTTGATCTGTGGTTTAACGGGAGCACCGTGTCAAGTCAAAAGATAATGTTACCGAAGGGAGCACGTGAAGGCAGAGTGGAATATTCCATGTGGGATGAGGCGAAAGACGGATTTACCGGCATGCAGCGTGTCACTGCATTCCCGGCGGCCATTGGCGGCAAACCGGTGGCCGGGAAAAAGATCGACCTGACCGGTGTGCACGCCCCAGAGGAGTGTGTGAGGAATAATGACTACCGTTCCATGCTGGATGAGCTGAAGTTAAGCGATATCCAAATCAAGGAAACGGTTTCCTGGTAGCTGGAGCCAATCAAAAACAAGATCGCTATCGCTAAAATCGGTCACAGGTTTATCCTGGCAGCCGGTAAAGAGCCGGTTTTGCCGGGACTATGGTTTGCGTTTTTCTTTTTCGATCACATCCCTGCCCTTTTGGAACGCCTTGCGGTTCAATTCAGTATGCCTGGCAGGCACCCGTTCCGCGATGACATTCAGCCAGACTTCTGAGCGCAACTTGGTCCCCGCCAAACCATCCCATTCGAGCAATGCTGAGAGCGCCCCCAACAGGACCACATTGGCCACTTTGGGATTGCCGAGGCTCCTGGCAATTGCATCACCATCAACGAACTTAACATGTTGGGTGACTTTGACGAAGGCAGCCTTGATCGACTCGTCAGATGGATATTGTCCGTCGCCAGAAATGACTGTCAGTGGCTCGATGACCTGGTTGTTGATCAGTGCCACCGCGCCGGATCGCAACTGGCTCAGGGCTCGCAGCGCTTCCAGTTTCTCGAAAGATAGCAATACGTCTACTTCGCCGGCTCCCACCAGCGGGGAATAAACCACTTTCCCCCAGCGTACAAAGCTGGTAACACTCCCGCCGCGCTGCGACATGCCATGCACCTCGGCCTGCTTGGCCTGGTAGCCCATCGCCAGTCCGACATTGACCAGTACATCGCTGGCCAGGATGGTGCCCTGCCCGCCGACGCCGGCAAGGAGAAAATTCGATGATTCTTTCATGGGAGCCTCACTCGGTTTTAGCGGATTTGAAAGGAATGGCATCTCTCGGGCAAATCTGGGCGCATACCTCGCAGCCGGTGCACAAAGCCGGCTCGATCAGCGCCTTCGGCCTCTGGTATTTCTCGTCCAACTGCTTGCTTTTCAGGATGGCCGGGCAGCCGATGCGGAAGCACAGGGCACAACCGTTGCACTTTTCGGCCAGTACTTCCAGGGGCACCCACTTCTTGCGCTGGTCGGGCAGAAGGGCGCACGGTTCGGTTACGATCAAAACCGACGGCTCATCCAGCTTGATGAATTCTTTGAGCGTCTTCTCAATGGACTGCATGTCCAGGCTGGGAAGAGTTTTGACATGGCTGACCCCGCAAGATCGCACAAGCGGCTCAAGTTCCACAATCACGGTCTCCTTATCGAGCAGGGTCTTGCCGGTACCGGGGTTCTGCTGGTGGCCGGTCATGCCGGTGATCCGGTTATCCAGGATGATCGTGATGACCGGGCTTGGTTATACACCGCATTGATCAGGGCCGGAATGCCAGTGTGAAAAAAGGTGGAGTCGCCGATGACTGCCACATGCTTTTCCGGACTGCCGCCTTTGGCTGCGCCGTGGGCCACTCCGATCCCGGCGCCCATGCAGCCGCAGGTGTGGATGGCATTTAGTGGAGGCATCAGGCCGAGAGTGTAACAGCCGATGTCGCCGTTGACCGGGACTTTGAGCTTATTGAGAATATAGAAGGTAGGGCGGTAAGGGCAGCCAGGGCATAATACCGGGGGACGAGCCGGCAAAGCCCCCGTCTCCACCTGGGGGCGGTCGATGTGCGCCGACTTGGGCAGCAAACCGGCCTGAATGGCTGACTCACGCACAACGCGTGGATCAAGCTCGCCGAACAGCGGGAAGATGCTCTTCCCTTCACAGGCGATCCCCATCAGCTTGACGGCTTCTTCGATGAAAGGATCCAGCTCTTCAATGACGATCAGCCGTTCGACGGAGCAGGCAAAGTCACGGATCATCTTCTCGGGCAACGGCCAGCTCATTCCCAGCTTGAGGACCGCAGCTTTCGGGAAGACTTCTTTGGCATACTGGTAGGATACACCGCTGGTGAGGATGCCCAGTTTGCGAACACCTTTTTCGAGGCGGTTGAAAGGGAAGCTCTCTGCTAACACAGCGATGTCTTTCATGCGCTGCTCGATCAGCGGGTGGCGTTTCACAGCATTGCCAGGCACCATGACGTACTTGGTTGGATTGCGCGGGAAGGGTTTGACCTGCACGCTTGGTTCGAGGCGCTCGCCCAGTTCCACAGCGCTCATCGAGTGGCAAATGCGGGTGGTCAGGCGCAGCAGCACCGGAGTGTCGAAGCGCTCGCTAAGGCCGAAAGCAGCAATGGTCATATCCTTGGCTTCCTGGCTATCGGATGGTTCCAGGCATGGAACGCGCCCGAACTTGGCGAACGTGCGGTTATCCTGTTCATTCTGGCTGGAATGCATGGCCGGGTCGTCTGCAGAGACGATCACCAGGCCGGCCTCCACGCCGGTCATCGAGGCATACATGAAAGAGTCAGCCGCCACGTTCAGGCCGACATGCTTCATCACCGCCATGGCTCGACGCCCGGCATATGCCGCCCCGACGGCCGCATCAACGGCAACTTTCTCGTTGGCGGCCCATTCGGCATAGACATTTGGGAAAAGGGCATAATTTTCCAGGATCTCCGTGCTGGGAGTTCCCGGGTAGGCAGAGGCAAACCCCACGCCGGCTTCCCACATGCCGCGTGCCACTGCCTCGTTACCAGAAAGCATTTTAATCATGATCCTGTCTCCACGAAAGACTTGCAACGCCTACTCGCCGATCAGGAAGCCTAACGCGCTTTCCCTGATCCTCATGACAGCGGCCTCGTCCAATTGATCGAGCCGGAATTTCAAGGTTCCATTCATCCCGTCATTCACTGTGACCACACTGAGCGCCAGGCCGCCGCCGGGCCACAGAGGCGGTAAGGTTAGCAGAGTCATCGGGCAATAGGGCGCGTTCACCTCGGGCAGATCAACCCGCCCGATGTTGCTTACGTCCAGATTGGGATTCAATCCTTCGAACTTGACAAAGCGGGCCAACGGACCAAGCCGGCGGCCCAGTTGACCGTTTGACAAGGCAGTAAGCTGCGTATCGGCGAAAGACGGGTGGAGCTCGGCCAGCGCCACGGGCAAGAGAAGCCGT
The DNA here is from genome assembly GCA_963746015.1 of uncultured Chloroflexia bacterium. Lineage (GTDB taxonomy): Bacteria > Chloroflexota > Anaerolineae > Anaerolineales > Villigracilaceae > UBA877. Next base: position 84,192 of record CAVUZS010000010.1, on the reverse strand, counting down.
GATCGATTGTCCAGCGCGTGGTGAATCCGGGTGTGGCATAGGCGTGCCAGTTCCCAAAAACGAGTGCCCGGTCTGGGACGGATGGTCAGGGTTATAGTGGAAGCATACAAACCCATGACCCGGCCAGGAGGCTGAACCACCCGGTTGCGAATGTTTACGGGGACCGTCACATCACACAGGGGCGCCAGCGCGGCGGTCCGAACACTGTTCTGGGCCAGGAGAAATGCCGCTACAAGCGCACCTGTGATCATCGCACCATGCTGCTTGCAGCGGGCAACCAGGTCGGAGGTCTGTGCAGGGGACAATTCGAACGCCAGCAGGCCGTTCTGCCGGTGCTCCCAATAGCTGCGGTGCACCTGCTCGTACTCAACCTGGCGGATGCCCGCCTGGCTTGTAGGCCAAACGCGGTTGACTACTTCGATCAAACCTCTGAGGAGCAGGGCATCGCTCGCGGCATGCTGCACGGTCTGCCAGGTGAGGGTAGGCGGGGGCGCGGGGCGGGTCACAACCCGGTCCGGGTCGTTCAAGAGCGCGACGGCATCTGACATCAATTAAGTCATCGCATAGCCGTCGCAGAGGACATGCGGGGCAATCGCGACCAAGTCTGAGCACTGGTGCCCGCGCAGCAGAATAAAACGCACGATCGGGCCGCGTTCGAACGCAAAGGGAATCCGCTCCTGTTCCAGAAATATCCTCTGCCAGTCGTCTCCCGTGGCATCGGTACGGACCTCGAGTGGACATGCCTCCACACCCTGCGTTGTCAGCCAGGCGGCGCCGTCCTTTTCCACCCGCACGCGACTGGCCATGGGTGGGTACAGGATCTGCAGCTTGCGCAGGGCGGCCTTGAGCTGTTCGGTGGGGACAAGCCCCTTAATGTGCGCGACCATTCCCACCGCAAGAAAGGGCGCCCACAGGCTTCCGCGCGAGTATCCGATTTTCTCTTCGTATGGCTCATGATGTGGGTCCAATGCTTTTCTCCTAAAGGACTGGTCGTGCTTGGGGGCCTGGAGGATATTCACCCGGGCCGCGTGTCGCGACGGGGCGCTTGAATGGTTTCATGCGATCTTTATAGCACAAAGTACAATACAGATGCAAGCAGATTGAGATCATCGTCCCGCAGGTTTACTGGAAGGATAATGTTTTTTCCAGAACCCTGCGGGAAGCTTTTTATACCATCATCTTTTATTATAGGGACTATTCATGGCAATGCCATACAATGCGAGGACTGTTTTCCAGTTTCTTGTGGTCGCAGTCACGTTCAGCTTTTTTTCGAAGAAACCATTGGACAGCCTGGTTTTGCCGTAACCATTTTGGCAAAGCAGGTAGACATCCTGGCCGTGCAGGATATATTCGTCCGTTGTACCGGACGGGACGGTCAAGATTTCGGGGGATGCAGGTATTTCTGATAAAAATGTCACGTGTAGCTTGGAAGGGTCCTCGTTTCTCCGGTTCACGAACGGGTTGTCTTCGATAATTTGTTGGAGGGTGTCCCGCTCGCGCAGGATGGCCGGCACAGGGAAGCCGAAGCGCCGGGCAATTCCGCTTTCGATGGCGCCGGTGAGAGCGGCGATACTGCTGTCGGCGCATTCGAATAGGACATTCCCGCTTTGCACATAGGTGCTGACATGGTCGAAACCCAGGGATTCGTAGACCGCTTTCAACTCCGCCATGCGGATGGTTTTTTGGTTGCCGACGTTTATGCCGCGCAGGAGGGAAATATATACGCTCATAGTAGTAATCTTATTTTAATCTATGCGTGTTAAAATGCTCGCACATTACTGTTATGAATTGGTAACCGTTTACTGGTAGGAGGTCGTCATGGAAAAATATCTCCAACCCCCGCAGGCCGAACTCCGAAAAAAGTTATCCCCGCAGCAATATCAAGTTACCCAACAGGAAGGGACGGAACCGGCCTTTCGGAACGAGTACTGGGACAATAAGCACCCCGGCATCTATGTGGATATCGTCTCAGGCGAGCCGTTGTTCAGCTCGCTGGACAAGTACAATTCGGGCACAGGCTGGCCCAGCTTCACCCGCCCCCTGGAAAAGGATAACATCGTCACGCACACGGACCACAGCCTATTTATGCGGCGGGTCGAGGTGCGTTCGAAGCACGCGGATTCCCACCTGGGGCATGTCTTCGAGGATGGCCCGGCTCCCACCGGGTTGCGCTACTGTATGAATTCCGCTTCGCTGCGCTTTATCCCGGTCGAGGAGCTGGAAGTGGCAGGCTATGGCCAGTATCTGCCGTTGTTTGGGAAATAGGGCTTCCGAAGTCTCTGAAACTTCGGAAGCCGTAATTTTTTACGGCACCAGCACGATCCTGCCCGTCACCTGCCCGGTCGCCAGTTGGGTGAGCGCCGCATTGACCTCCGCCAGCGGATAGGGTTTGGCGATGAGCGGGCGCAACTGTTTGCTGGCGACCAGCCTGACCACCTCGGCCAGCTCCTCGGCGCGTGTTGCCGCGCGCCCCCACCAGGCGCACTTCCATCCCTTGGATGAAGCGCTGGTCCGGGTTGAAGGTCGCCCCGATGTCGATGTAAGCCACCATCACCACCGTACCGCCCGTCTTGACCATCTTGATGGCCGGTTCGATCAGCTCGGCGTGCGGGCGGAAGACCACCACAGCATCCGCCCCCTTGCCGCCGGTGATGTCGCGCACTTCCTTGACGAAATCTCCCGAGGCGTCGCTGACCGTGTGCTGGGCGCCGTTCCAACTGGCCATTTCCAGCTTGGACTTGACTGAAATCGACCGCGATGACCTCTGCCCCGCAGGCGCGCCCGCACTGGACGGCATGCAGGCCCAGGCCTCCCAGTCCCACAACCGCCAGGGTCTGGGCCGGTTGCAGGTTCGCCTGCGTGTGCACGGCGTGCCAGCTCGTTGCCACGGCGTCCCCCAGGATGGCGGCTTCTTCGAAGGAAACCGCCTCGGGGATGGGCACTAGGTTGGCCTCGGGCACCAGCACTTCCTCGGAAAATCCACCATCTCGGTCGAAGCCGAAGAAACCCAGCCGGTTGCTGCACAGGTTCTCGCGGCCGCTCAGGCAGGCCTCGCACTGGCCGCAGTTCATATACATGTAGACCACCGCCCGGTCGCCGACCTTGCGCTGGCGCACCTGCGGCCCGACGGCCATGACTTCGCCGGCAAACTCGTGCCCCAGGACGAGCGGCAGCTTCAGGCGTGGGTTCTTGCCGTGGTACAGCTTGAGGTCGGTCCCGCACACCCCGGCTGCGCGCACGCGCAGCAGCACTTCCGACCCGGCCGGGTCGCGCCGCGCCCGCTCTTCCGGAACCAAGGGTTGATCGTATTCGCGCAATACAAATGCTTTCATACTTGCCTCCTCCTACCAGTATTTGGGTACGCCGCACGAAATGAGCTCCTCGCACGGGTACTTGGTGAGGACCTCATAACCGGTGGCAGTGACCAGGATCTCTTCCTCGATGCGGCAGCCCTGCCGGCCATCCGGCGTCTGGGCATAGGTCTCCAGGGCGAAGAGCATGCCTTCCTGGATGGGGAACGGGTTCGAGAGCGACTCGATCCGGTTGATGCCGGGCTTCTCGTGGATCGACAGGCCGATGCCGTGTCCGGTTGCCAACCCCCGGGCTTCCAGTTCACTATTCAGCCCCCAGGCTTCATAGGTGGGGTAGCGGGAAGCGATGTCAGCGGAGGTGATGCCAGGCCGTACCACGCTGGCGGCATCGTAGAGCCATTCGTAGGTCTGTTTATAGGCCGCCTTCTGCTCGGCCGTTGGGCGGCCGCAGATGAAGGTGCGGTAGTAGCAGGTGCGGTAGCCGTTATAAGCGTGCATCAGGTCGAAATAGACCAGGTCGCCCGGGCGGACGATCCGGTCCGAGAAGACGTGCGGGTGAGGGTTGCTGCGCGGGCCCGAGACCACGTTGACGCATTCGACGTCCTCGGATCCCAGCCGGTAGAGCGTTTCGTTCGCCACCGCCACCAGCTCGTTCTCCTTGATGCCGGGATGGATGGCCCGTACGATGGTGTCGTAGGCGGCGTCGGCCATCGAGGCGGCCGCCTTGAGCAGTTGGATCTCATCCTGGTTCTTGATCAGGCGTGCATCCAGCATGGGGGAGCGCGCATCCACCACTTCCAATCCTTCACGATGCAGCGCATCCAGGAACACGACGTCTGCCACGTCAAGGCCGAGCGGTTCTTTCTCCAGCCCATATTCCTGGAGGATCCCCTTGATGTGACGGGCCAAGCCTGTGGCCACTTCCGCGCCCTTGGCGCTATCTGCACGCGTCCAGGTCGGCAGGGCATAGCGCACCCGCTCGGCCATCCAGGGCGCGTACAACTTGTGGGCGAGCGCTGCGGTCCCCATCTCGAACATGATGGGTTCCTGCCCGCGCGGCAGCAGTGCATAGCGGTTCATCTTGTCCCTGGACCACTCGCCGATATGCAGACCGGTGATGTAACGGATGTTGTAGAACTCGAAGCACAGAAAGGCGCCGATCCCGTTCTTGTCCAGTTGTTCCCTGGCACGACCGAGCCGGTATTTCCGCAGCCTGTCGTAGTCCACCCTGGTCTCCCAATCAACTGCCATTGTTCCCCAAGCCATGGTTCGCACCTCCTTACATGAATTTTCTCGCCGGCCAACCAACCGCCGGGAAGAAATTGGAATTGTGTTTCATATTATAGCATAAATTCATGGAATGGAGTATCATGGAAATAGACTTATGGTTCGTTATTTTCTCCCGTATTACTGCATGAAAGGGTCAAATTTTGCCCTTCAATGGCTAAATAGCCATCTGGCGGCCCGAGATCGGCCAATTTGCGGAAAAAAAACCCGAATATCCGGGAGGTGGCGTGTTCCAGCCTGGTAAAACGTTAATAATTCGGTATTGACAACGCTTCAGACACGTGCTAATATGGTATTAATTCGGAACGATAGTTCATTTTTTGAGCACAGGAATAATGCTTCTCAGAAAATAGTTCGGTATATTGTTCCATATTGTTATCGGCGCGTTTCTTGGCGCTTTGTTCAGGAGGAAGAAACATGGATGAATTGACGGATGTCACAAAAGGGGTCAAAGCGGTAGAGCGTGCGCTGGATGTGTTGTCATGCTTTACCATGGAGGTCCCGGAGTTGAGCCTGGTCGAAATCTGTTCCCGGACAGGACTTCCCAAGGCAACTGTTCATCGTTTCCTGGCCACGCTGGTGCAGGCGAATTTTGTTGTCCAGGACCCGGCCACCGGCCTGTACCGGCTGGGCTATAAACTGATGGTGATGGGCTCCATCGCCCAGAGTCAGATAAGTTATCTGACCAAGGCCGAGCCGGTCTTCCGGGAACTGGTCCACGAAATCGAGGAGACGATAAACATGGCGAGCCTGGATGGAGACCATCACGTTTGCACGCTGGTGGTGGAGCCGGAGCGCCCGGTGAAGGTGACGACGAATGTGGGTGTACGCCGCCCGTGCTACTTTGGCGCCGCCGGCCTGGTGCTGCTGGCATATCAGCCTGAACCTGTCCTCGACGAGATCCTGCCCCCCGATAAATTGGAAGCTTTCACCGTCTGGTCGAACACCGACCCGGCCGAGTATCGCCGGCGCCTGTGGAGCGTACGCGAGCACGGATTTGCCATCGAGAGGGGCGAGGCCTTCCCGGATGTGACCGCCCTGGCTGCTCCCATCTTCGACCACCAGGGAAAAATAGTCGCCGCAGCCGCCATCGTGGCGCCCACGCACCGGGTGCCGGATGACCGGATTGCGGTATTGCTGAAGAGGCTTTTGGAGGCCACCGGCCAGATATCGCGGGAGTTGGGCGCTTCCCAGGACTTGCCTGTAGCGGCGTACGCCTCGGTCCCACAGGAATGAACGCCGTTCATGGTGCTCTAGGCGGCGTCCACGCCGCCGAGGAAAGTACCCCGCAGGGGCACGGCGGCGAGAGCAATTTAGGATAGGTTCTAAGCGCCGTTCATCCGGCGACTCGTACGGTAGAGACGCTGTCGATACTCCCTTGAGCATGCCAGCCATCTTCGTCACCGCACGCATCAGTCCAACTTGCAGCGCTACTCGCTTGCAAGAACATTATAAGGTCAGGAAGGAGTAACTTATGTCTTGGGGTACGATGGCTGTAGATTGGGAAACCAGAGTTGATTATGATCGCCTGCGGAACTATCGGCTGAACAGAGCCAAAGAGCAGTTGGTCAAGAATAAGATTGGCGCTTACCTCTGCTTCGACTTTAACAATATTCGTTACATTACCGGCACGCATATCGGCGAATGGGCGCGTGACAAGATGCATCGCTATGCGCTCCTGCCGCGTGGCGGTGAGCCGATCCTCTACGAGTCCGGCTCCGCCGGCGCTGCCCGCCGGCTCTATTCTCCCTGGATCGCGGAGCGGGTGCGCCCCGCAATAACCTGGTCGCGCGGCGGCATCCCGAACGGCGACAAGGCAGCCGACAGACTGGCCGCCGAGGTCGTGAAGGTCATGACCGATTTTGGGGTCGAGAAGGAGCCCCTGGCCATCGACTGGACGGACATTGTCCTCCTGGATGCCCTGCGCCGGGCCGGCATTAAGACGATCATCGACGGCCAGGACAGCCTGCTGGACGCCCGCCTGATCAAGTCCCCGGACGAAATACAGTTGATGAAAGCCGCCGCGTCGATGGTGGATGCCGCCTACGACACCATGGTGCGCTCGATCAAGCCAGGCATCAAGGAGAACGAACTGGTCGGCCTGGCCAACCAGACCCTTTACAGCTTGGGCTCGGACGACGTGGAGTGCGTCAATTGCGTCTCCGGTCCCCGCAGCGCGCCCCATCCGCACGTCTTTTCGGACCGGATCGTCCGGCCGGGCGACTTCGTTTTCTTCGACATCATCCACTCGTTCAACGGCTACCGCACCTGCTACTACCGCTCATTTATCTGCGGCCGGCCGACGGACGAGCAGAAGGCAGCCTACCACCAGGCCTACACCTGGTTGTACGATGCCATCGATATGGTAAAGCCGGGGGTTACCTCGAAGGAGATCGCCCTGCGCTGGCCCGATTACACTATGTGGGGCCTCAGCTCGGAAGCCGAAGCCATCGGTATGGCGATCGGGCACGGCATTGGCCTGTCCATCCACGAGCGTCCGTTCATCAGCCGGCTCTGCTCCCTGGAGACCCCCTTTACCCTACAGAAGGGCATGGTCATCGCCATGGAAACATACGCGCAGACCCCCGATAAGAAATACGGGGCGCGCATCGAGGAAGAGATACTTGTCACCGAGAATGGACACGAAGTGATCACCAAGTATCCTTGTGAAGAGCTCATTTCCTGTGGAGTGCCGAAGTACTGGTAACTCGAAAATCCTGTCGCCTTTGCAATGACATAAAGGTCATTGCAAAGGCGAAACTGGTTTTGGCCGAAGAAACTTGCTTGGAAAGGAGGTGGAAGGGGACGGGATGGCGGACAGGTGAGAAGAACGGTGGGGCCTTTTCATCGCTATGCCAAGAATGTCTGAACCTGCTCACGTAATTGGTAAAGGATTTTACCTTGATCCTTTCATCTGTCCATTAGACTATGCAAGGAGGAATAACGTGAATACTGTAGGAAAGAGGCTTCTGAGCCTTACGTTCGTTTTCGTGTTGATTGCGCTGGGCATGTTTGGCTGCGCTGCGCCGACCGCCGCGCCGACCGCTGCCGCCCCGGTGTCCACCGTCGCGACTGCCGCCCCCCTGGCGCTGCCGACCGCTGTCCCGCCAACCGTGGTACCACCAACTGCCGCACCTAAAACGTTGACCATCGGCGACATCGAGACCCTGACGGGCGCTTCGTCCGACAATCTCAAGCTCGCCGCCAGCGGCTCTTATCTGGCGCAACAGTATATTAACAAACATGGCGGCATCACCATCAACGGCGATGTCTATATGGTCAATGTCCAGCTTCAGGATAACCAGGGCACGGCGGATGGCGCCGCTGCCGCTGCCACCAAGCTCATCCAGGACGACCATATCATGTTCATCACCGGCAGCGGCCCCCCACCCCTGACCAGCGCTATTGGCACCGTGGCTGAGCCCGCCGGCGCTCTCTATGCAACCCTCTACAACAACGGCACCAAGGCGGAGCAAAACCCCGACCGGAAGTTCACCTTCGTGGCCAACCCGGATAGTTTCGCCGGCCAGATCAGCGCCATGACCTATTTGAAGGCGACCCACCCTGAGGTGAAAACCATTGCCTACGTCTTGATCGACGACGGCCAGATCGCGGACAACACGCCGCAGGTGAAGGCTTCTGCTGCGGCACTGGGTTTCACGATCGCTGGTGACATCATCGGCTTCGCACCGCCCACCGTGGACTTCATGCCCATCGCCCAGGTTGCGTATGCACGCAACGCAGACGCAGTTATGTTCGGCAACGGCCCCACCAACTATATGGGCCAGATGCTCAAGGATCTTCGCCAGTTGGGCTATACCAAGCCGATCTTCGAATCCTCGATGACCCCGCCCCAGGACATCATCAAGATCGCCGGCCCGGATGCATCCACCAACTTCTTCGGCAACGGTATTTCTGATGCCGTCACCATTCCCGATGAACCGGCCATCAGCCAGGAAGTGATCGCGATGGCAGTGGCGGACCCGCAGATCGGCCGCTTCGATATGATGATGGTCCAAGGCTTCGACGCCACCTATACGATGGTGCAGGCTATCCAGGCTGCCCAGAGCCTCGACCCGGCGACCGTGGCTGCCGCCTGGTCGAAAATGACCACCATCGACACCGTCCTAGGACCCGGCAAGATGGGCGGTTTGCAGACCTATGGCATCAATCATAGTGTCTATACCCAACTACCTATACTGGTTGTTAATAACAACACCATATCGTGGGGTGCTTGGGAGCCAGTCTATCTCCCGTAATCCCTCGATCCTGTCTGAATGCCTTGCCTGCCAGGTGGTTTAACTGGCAGACAAGGCAACTTCCTAGGCTGGTCAGGTTGCGCAATCGGTGTGGCCTGACCAGCAGACATATATTATACAAGCCAGCCTCATAATCCGGAGGGCTTCCGCATGAACATGATACTTCCGAGCACGGTGAACGGCCTGGTGCTGTCAGCGATTTACATCCTGGTAGCCCTGGGATTTGGCCTCCAACTCAGCATCATGGGTATTTTCAACTTTGCCCATGGATCAGTCTACATGATCGGGGCCTACGTTACGTATGGGCTTTCCGTTGCGCTGGGCCTGAATGCGTGGGTTTCATTGCTTCTTTCGGTGATCCTGGTCGGCGCTTCCGGGCTATTACTGGAGAAGTTTTGCTTCAGGCCTTTTCAAGGCCAACCAACCCGCATGATCGTCATGGCGATCGCCCTCTCCATGGTCCTTGAGACGGGCGTGGAAGTGACGCTTGGCGGCGTCACCCGGGCTTTGCCCGCCTTTGTACCGGGGATATTCAGATCCGGCGCCATTGCGGTGGATGGCGAACGGGCTCTGACCTTCCTCCTCGGCGCAGTCCTCCTGGCGGTGCTGACCTATTTGATCCAGAAAACGCAGATCGGCCAGCAAATGCTGGCGGTGGCCCAGGACGCGGAGGGAGCCGCCCTGCAGGGGATCGACACCCACCGCACCGCCGCTACTGCTACGATGATCGCCTGCGCCACGGCGGCCTTGTCCGGATCCTTGATGGCAACAATCTTCAGCTTGAATCCCTTCATGGGTGACGACATCCTCTTGAAGGCCATCCAGGCGGTCATCCTGGGCGGCATCGGCAGCATCGGCGGCATCCTGGCCGGCGGACTCATTATGGGCTTCCTGAATGCCTTCTTGCCCGTTCTCACCCAGGCGGCCATTGGCGATGTCGTTACCATCCTTATTGTCATGTTGATCCTGCTTATCCGTCCCAAGGGATTATTCGGTTATGAATTATTCTAGCGGAATGAGGCGCATATGAGCACAGCATCCGCAGCCAAGCTGCGCAAACCGGTCACCATTGCCCTGATCTGCGCTGCTATTGTAGCGGCTATGTCCGTCCTACCCCCCTTGGGCTTGGGGGTGTACCAGATGCACATCCTGATCGGTGTTTTCATTTGGATCATTGTAGCTTGCAGCCTGCGCCTGTTGAGCCTGTCTGGCCAGGGCTCGATCGGGCACGTGGCTTATATGGCCATCGGGGCTTATACCTCCGCCATATTGGCCAAGTACCTGGGTTGGTCCCCCTGGATCACCATGCCGATTGGCGTCGTTGCCACGATGGTAGTTGCCTCCATTGTGGCCATACCCTTCACCCGCGTCCGGGGCATCTACTTTACCATGGTAAGCCTGTTTTTCGGGATCCTCGTGCTGGCCGTCGACCAGGTTTTCAATACCTGGACCGGCGGGTACTCGGGCATCAGTTCCATTCCGCACCTGTTTGCGTACAACAAGATCCCCTATTACTACTTCATCCTGGCGCTCATGGTGGTTTGCCTCGTCATTATGTATCGCATCGAGCACAGCCGCATCGGCCTGACCTGGAAGGCCGTGGCGCAGTCGTACTCGGTGGCTTCCAGCATCGGCATCGATGAGGTCCGCCAGAGGATCCTTTGCTTCATTGTGAGCGCCACTTTTGCCGGGATTGCGGGCGTGGCATACGCCCATTATTACGCCATACTGACCACTGAGACCTTTAGCTTCAGCCAGGGCATCACCGTGTTCGTATACATGACGGTCGGTGGGGCCGGCCTGTTCGCCGGGCCCATCGCAGGCACGGTCGTACTCCTGGTCATCCCGGAGATCCTGCGCGACCTGAAGGAATACGTCCCGTTTGTCTACGCCGGCATTATGCTGATCGTGTTGTTCCTGATGCCGCAAGGGTTGGCAGGCTTGCCCGCCCAGCTCTGGCGGCGGTTTGGCCGGCCGGCAAAAGGAAAAGGCAGTGGCGCCGAGGAGGAGCCCAAGCGTGTTGCTTGAAATCCACGACCTCACTAAGAACTTCGGCGGGCTGACCGCCGTCAATCAATTCAGCATGAACGTCGCTGAGGGGCAGATCGCTGGATTGATCGGGCCAAACGGCGCCGGCAAGACCACGGTCTTTAACCTCATCACCGGCGTCATTCGCCCGTCGGCAGGCAGGATCATTTTCGGCGGCAAGGACATGACCGGGAAGGGGCCCCACGTCCTGGCAAATGCCGGCATTGGCCGTACTTTCCAGTTGACCCCTCTCTTCACCGAATTTACGACGCTCGAAAACGTGGTCGCTTCCTACTACCTGCACCCGCGCACCGGCTTCTGGGATGCTTTCTTCGGTACGCCGGTCTACCAGCGCAACGAAGCTTTTGCCCTGGAACAGTCCCTCAAGATCCTCGACCTGGTTGGGCTGGGCAAAGTGAAGGATGAGCTTGCCAAGAACCTGCCGCACGGCTACCAGAAGATGTTGGGCATTGCCAGGGCCCTGGCCGTCCAGCCCCGCCTGCTTATGTTGGATGAGCCGCTGGGCGGCATGAACACGGACGAGATCATCTTTACGATGGATATCATGGCGAAATTGCGCAGCCAGGGCATGACCATCCTGGTTATCGAACATAATATGCAGATCCTGGATCTATGCGACTACGTGACCGCCATCAACTTCGGCCAGAAGATCGGGGAAGGCTCCGTCGCAGAGGTGAGAAACAATCCGGAAGTGATCAAGGCATACCTGGGAGAGCAAAATGTTGCTTAAAGTCAGCAGCCTGACGGTCCACTACGGCAAAGCCGTGGCGCTTGAGAACGTCTCCATGGAAGTCGCTGAGGGTTCTGTGGTCACGCTGGTCGGCGCCAATGGCGCCGGCAAGACCACCTTGTTGCGGACCATATCAGGCCTCATACCTGCCACATCCGGCGAGATCTGGTTTAAGGATACCAAGATCAACGGCCTGCAGCCATCCAAAATTGTCGCGCTGGGCCTCGTACACATCCCCCAGGGTCGAAGACTTTTCCCCTATCTCACGGTGTTGAGCAACCTCAAGCTCGGTGCGAGCCTCCGCAAGGACGCGCAGGCCGTCAAGGAAGACCTGGAGGTCGTCTTCCAGCATTTCCCGCGCTTGTATGAACGACGCAACCAGAAAGCTGGCACCCTCAGCGGTGGCGAGCAGCAGATGGCGGCGATCGGCCGGGGTTTGATGGCAGCCCCGAAGCTTCTCATGATGGATGAGCCCTCGCTTGGCCTGGCGCCCAAGATGGTTGCCGAACTGGTCCCCGTGATCCAATTCATTACCGCCCGGGGGATCAGTGTTTTGCTGGTGGAGCAGAATGTTTCCCTGGCGCTGGGAGTGGCCAGCCGGGGCTACGCGCTCCAGGTTGGCAGGATGGTCATGGAAGGCGATATCGAGCAGTTCAGGTCCAGTGATGTGATCCGGACCGCCTACCTGGGCAGATAGCCAACACCCTGAAACCATTCTTTGTCCGCCAATCTTCGCTAATCCGCACAAATTTTTTTACAATTAGCGAAAATTAGCGTGGATTAGCGGATTGTAATGAACCCTTGCGAAGGGCTGGCCTCGACTTCACAAGATCAGGAACGAAACCTTCGCAAGGTTTATATAGTAAAGGATAACAACTATGAAAATGCTGATTGGCGGTCAATTTCGGGATGCCTCGAACAATGCCTGTAGAGAGGACACCAACCCGGCCACGGGCGAGGTCATCGATACTTACCCTCTCGCCACGCCGGAAGACGTCCAGGAAGCGCTTGAAAACGCCCGAAAAGGGTTCCTGGAATGGTCGAATACACCGCTGTATAAAAGGCTGCAGGTCATTTATAAATACGCCGATCTGCTCGAAGAAAACAAGGACGAACTGACCAGGTTGATGTGCCGGGAAAGCGGCAAATCCATCACAAAATGCCGCTCGGAAGCCGCCGAAGCCATCCTCGTGTTCCGCCAGTACTGCGAGCAAGCCCGCAATTTCATGGGAGAGACCCTTCCGCTCGATAGCGAGCCGCGCTGCGAAAACGACCTGATCGTCACATTGCACCAACCGCTGGGCGTGATCGTCTGCATCGTCCCGTTCAACTTTCCGATCGAGCTGTATGCCCACAAGGTGGCGCCTGCCCTGGTCACCGGCAACGCCGTCATAATAAAGCCGGCTTCGGATACCCCCTGCGAGGATATCTTTATGACCGAGCTGCTCCTGAAGGCCGGCGTGCCCGGCAACGCCGCACAGATCGTGACCGGGAGCGGCGCAACGGTGGGCGCGCAGCTCTCGAAGAGCAAGTTGATCGACGCGGTCAGTCTCACCGGTAGTACCGAGGTGGGCATCGAGATAATGAAGAATTGCGCCGAGAACATCCACCATGTTGGCCTGGAACTGGGCGGGAACGACCCCTTGATCATCTTTGACGACTGCGACCTGGACAGGGCGGTCTCGGAGACCTTCATCGGCCGGCTGTCGAATGCCGGCCAGACCTGCTGCGCCAGCAAACGCTTTATCGTGCAAAATACGGTCAAGGATAAATACATCGAAAAGATGATCGAGGCGCTCAAGCACGTGCATGTGGGCGACCCGTTCGATGAAAAGAACCATTATGGGCCGTTGATCAGTGAATCCGCCGCGAAAGAAGTCGAGCGGCAGATCAATCACACCATCTCACAGGGCGCAAAATGCGCTTTCGGCGGAAAACGCTTCAACAAGACCTTCATCGAGCCCACCTTGCTGGTCGATGTGACCCCGCAGATGGATATTGCCATGGGCATGGAAGTCTTTGGACCGGTCATGCCGGTGATCGGCTTCGATAGCGTGGACGAGGCCATCCAGATCGCCAATAATATCCCCTATGGACTGCAAAGCGGAGTAATGACCGCTAACATGAAGATCGCCTTCAAGGTGGCCAAGGCCATGCAGTGCGGCTGCTGTGTCATCAATGGTTCCGGGAATTACCGCAGTGCCCACCAGGCCTTTGGCGGCTGGAAGATGACCGGCTTGGGCCGGGAAGGCATCGCCTACACCCTGGAGGAAATGACCCAGGTGAAGACCATCGCGCTTAAAGGGCTGTTTGGGAAATAACTACTGGAGCACGGTTTTTAATAAAATTTTGGGGCTGTCCGATTCTTTTGGACAGCCCCGGCTCTTATGAGCTTCTTGGGCTATTCTTATATCTGGCCCAGCGCCCGCTGGCAGGTAGGTTTATGGCACAGAAATTTTGTTGCCCGGGGCATTAGTTGATCGTGTAGGTCCCGCCGCTCCAGGTCGAAGTGCAATCCATCCCTGAAAGGTGGGAGGTGGCGGAGTATACCCAACTTCCTGATGCAGAACTCCACACGTAGACATTACCCATAGCAGAATCGGTGAAGCAGATCTCCATCTGGGAGACGCTTACAGGCAGGCCGTTGGCGCCCAATACGCTGATTTGCGCGGCCGGACCCAGGTAACTCGACCGGGGAGCGTTGGGAAGGGTGGAAGTGTCACTGACGGGGGTAATATTGATAGAACCTCCGCTCGGCACTGAGGCATCCACGCTCACTACACCCATGCATGCAACTGACTCGTGGTCTCCTTCAGTATCTGACGATGAGCAGGTGGTCTGTGCGGCCGCGGCCCCAGTCAAAGCGAGAAGGGCAATGCTTGAAAGTAATGCAGCAGCAGCTAAAATTCGGATTTTCATGGAACATCTCCTTTATATGGTAAAACCTTTAATCAGTGCCTGGCAGCGCCAGGTTTGCGTTGGTGAAAAGGACGAGCAACGAACCTACCTGTTTGGGCTTTGGGCCCAGATTTGGATGTTTGCCCCCGGGCTTGCCTTGATGAATTTTTCTCAGGTTTATCCCGTTTGATTTTGGATAAACATGATAATTATTATCCAGATATACTTGAAAAGTCAAGGTGAATATGCTCTTGGATAGGATAAATGGGGGATAAGGGGGATCAAATATGTGCAAAAAGGATGAAAAAACGGAGCACTTTTCGGGTGCTCCGTTTTTTTACGAAACCTTGCGAAGGTTCTCCTACGGATATAAGAGAGAAGAGCCAAACCTTCGCACCTGTACCTGCGGTACACCGTCCTGCGGTCGGTGCAGGGCTGGCGTAAGCAAGGTTGGCTAGACGGGTCAGGCTCAGCCCGCCAGGACCGTCTTGGCAGCTTTAACCACGTCGGCTTCCTGGGGGACATAGGCATCTTCCAGCGTGGGGCTGAAGGGCACGGGCACCCAGGGTGCGCCCACCCGCCTGATTGGCGCGTCCAGGTAGCCCAGGGCCTTTTCGGCCACCACTGCCGCCACTTCGCCGCCAAAGCCGCCGCGCACCGGCGCTTCGTGTACGATCAGGAGATGGCCCGTCTTCCGCACGGAAGCCAGGATCGTTTCCTCGTCGAGCGGCTGCAGGGAGCGCAGGTCGATCACCTCGGCGCTCACGCCCTCCTTCTCCAGGCTCCGGGCCGCCGCCAGCGCGACATCCACCATCCGGCTGTAGGAAACGATGGTGAGGTTGGTGCCGGCGCGCTTGATGTCGGCCACGCCCAGTGGCAGCAGGTATTCACCCTCGGGCACCTCGCCCTTCTTGGCGTAGAGCATCTTGTGCTCGATGAAGATAATGGGGTTCGGGTTGCGGATGGAGGCCTTCAGCAGCCCCTTTGCGTCGTAGGCTGTCGAAGGCGCCACGATGGTCAGCCCCGGCACATTGGTGAGGTACAACTCGATGCTCTGGCTGTGGTGCGCGCCCGAGCGCCGGCCTGCGCCGTAGGCAGCCAGGCGCACGACCATGGGAGCGCTGACCAGGCCGCCGGACATATAGTTGACCTTGGCGGCATGGTTGACGATGGCATCCATGGCGATGGAGACAAAATCGGCGAACATGATCTCGACAATCGGCCGCATCCCCATCATCGCCGCCCCCACGCCTGCCCCGGCCAGGGCCGATTCGCTTAACGGCGTGTCGAAGACCCGTTCCTCCCCGAACTCTTCGAAGAGCCCGGTGGTGACCAGGAAGTTGCCGCCATGCTCGGCCACGTCCTCGCCCATCAGGAAGACGCTTGGATCCCTGCGCATTTCCTCGGCCATCGCCTCCCGGATGGCATCGCGGTACATTATTTCTCTCACATTCGCCTCCCCCCGACCATGGTCGGGTCTTCGGGCGCATAGGCCCCTGAAATCAATTCCTCGGCCTGCGGGAAAGGACTCTCTTCCGCATACCGGACGGCCGCCTCGATCTCTGCCTTTGCAGCAGCGGCGATACTTTCCTTGCCAGCCTCATCCAGCAGCCCGCGTTCCACCAGGAGAGCCTCCAGGCGGCGGATTGGGTCCTTTTCCTGCCATTCCGCGATCTCGGCGGGGTCACGCATGTACGCCGGGGCCCGGCCTTCGCAGTGGCTGCGATAGCGGTAGGTCATGCATTCGAGCAGGGTGGGCCCCTGGCCTGCCCGGGCGCGTGCAATGGCCGTCTGCACAGCCTCGTAAACCGCCAGCACGTCGTTGCCGTCCAGCCGGATGCCCGGGAAGCCGTAGCCCTCCGCCCGGCAGGCGAAATTGTCGCCGGCAAAATGTTTGCTCAGGGGGGTGTACTCGGCATAGCCATTGTTTTCGAGCATGAAGATGATCGGCAGCTTGAACACACCCGCGAAGTTAAGTCCCTCGTGGAAGTCGCCCCGCTGGGCGGCCCCATCGCCGAAGAAGTTGATCACGACGTTATCTTTCTTTTGCAATTTGAAAGCCAGCGCTGCTCCCACCGCCACGGGAATGTCGGAGCCGATCAGCCCCGAGCCCAGCAGCACGCCGTGCTCCGGGTCGGCCATGTGGTGGGTGGTGGACTTGCCGCGTGCGGGCCCGTCCACCTTGCCAAAGATGCCGGCCATCTGCAGCTTGGCGGGAACGCCCTGTACGATGAACGCCCCGCGCGTGCGCAGGCTTGGCAGCACCTGGTCGCCCGGGTGCAGGCCGTAGCAGGCGCCGATGGCAATGGCCTCCTGCCCCTGGCTGCCGTGCGGCAGCTCGACCACGCCTCCCCGGCCCCACAGCCCGCACAGCCGGTCTTCGAATTCACGCGTCCGCATCAGCAGACGATACATCTCGAGCAGGTCTCGAGCTTCCAGTTTGTCAGTGTATTCCATACGTGTTCACCTTTGGTTGAGTGGCACCCGGAGCGCCGCCCTATTCTGGCTTCTCCAGGTGGTTCTTGACTGCCTGGAGGAACTGCACGGCCACGGCGCCATCCACCGCCCGGTGGTCGTAGGAGAGGCTCAGATACATCACCTTGGCAGGGACGACCTGGCCCTGGCGCACCACCGCTGTATCGGCCACCTTGCCCATGCCAAGGACGGCCACTTCGGGCAGGTTGATAATCGGCGTAAAGAGCAAGGATCCGAAGACGCCCGAGTTGGTCACCGTGAAGGTGCTGCCTTTCATATCATCTGGCGTCAGTTGGCCGGCCCGGGCCTTGCCGCCCAGCTCGTTGATCTCCTGGTCAATCTCGCCCACGCTCTTGCGGTCGGCATTTCTAAGCACGGGCACCACCAGCGCCCCTTCGATCGCCACTGCCACCCCCATGTGGATCGCGCGTTTCACGAGGATGCGGTCTTCCACCAGCCAGGCGTTGAGCACGGGGAATTCTTTCAGCGCCTGCACGGTCGCCCAGGTCACATAAGCCGTGTACGAGAATTTCGTCTTGGCGTGTTGGGTGACGACCTGCCCCATGTCCACGTCCATCACCGTGGTCACGTCGGCGGCCGTTCGCCGGCTGAGTGCCATGCGCTCGGCAATACGCCCGCGCTGGCCCAGCAGAGGGATCACCTGGAGGTCCTCGGTCTCGGCCGGCGCAGCCGCGCTATGCCTGCCAGCGAAGGCGCGTATATCCTTCTCGGAGACGAGGCCGCCCTCACCCGTGCCTGGCACCTTGCTTACGTCGATGCCCAGCTCTTGCGCCAGCCGTTTGGCTGCAGGAGAGACGGGCCGGCGTCCCGCGGCAGCGGGCGCGGCTGCCGCAGCCGTGTTCCCGGCCGGGGCGGCCTGGGAGGCGGTTGCACCGGCGGTTACGGCGGCTGGCTCGTCCGCGTCTGCGATGATGGCGAGAGGCGTTTCGACGTCCACTTCCGTGCCGGCTTCCACCAGTATCTTGCGGAGGATACCCGCTTGTTGTGCTTCCAGTTCGTGGGTGGCTTTGTCACTTTCCACCACCACCAGCAAGGCACCCTTATCCACTTGATCGCCCTCCTTCAGCAGCCACTCCACCACCCGTCCCTGGATCATCGACTGTGAGAGAACCGGCATGCGTACTTCATAAATCATTGTGTTCCTCCTACTGCGTGTGGCTGGGCCACATTCATTTTGATGGCGGCATAGGCCGCCCGGTTACCTGCTTTATTGTTCATTTTGGTCGTCAGGAGCTTTGGGATGATCACATTGGTTATGGCACAGTATTCCATTCAAGCAGTAAAAATATTAGTTTCATGTCAAAATAAAACGGAATGCCATTTCATTAATTTGATGTCATGACTATAATAGCACAATCATAACCAGCTTGTCAATAGTGACTGAACGCATCCACTGGTCAAAAACCGGGCAAAATAGACAGCCTCGGCCCGCCCAGGGGCCGGATTTGGGCCTCCGGCGGGGCTGATGCAGCCTGAAAGGCGCCTGTATCGCTATTGACAAATGCTTTTACCCGTGCTAATATATCAATAAATATGGAACAATGGTTCATTTTTATATAGCATACTAATCAATATTCAGTTAATTAATCGGCACGTCGGTTCACTAGCCTATGCTTATGAGACCATTCGGCAACTTGCCCTGCTCTCACCTATTATGCAAGCTGGTTTTCCCGGCGAGGCGCGCGCTGCGTGCTATACTGTCCACCACCTGCTGAGTGAGGAGTTTACGTGAGATATGGCTTCCATGTTGAGCCGGCTCGCCATCGGCCAGATCGGTATAGTGGTAAAAGACCTTGATGCAGCGGTAGAGGACTATTGGCGCACCGCTGGCATAGGCCCTTGGAACATATACACCACTGGCGCTCCGCCGCTTCGTTGTATCTACCATGGTCACCCGGCTGGCTACCAGGTCCGGCTGGCTACCACAATGTCGGGGCAGGTGCAGATGGAACTGATCGAATACCTCTCGGGCGATACCATCCACCGGGATTTTTTGGCTTCAGGACGGGCAGGCGTTGAGCACGTGGGAATCTACGTACCGGACCTGGAACAGGCTTTACAGCCGTACCTGGACAAGGGCGTTGGCATCCTTCAGCAGGCCGACGGCATGGGGGTGAAAGGAGATGGACGGTACGCCTACCTTGACACCGAGTTCATTTTTGGCACCATTCTGGAGTTGATCCAGAGTTCATCGCAGCCCACACCACCTGAGAAAACTTATCCGGTGATATACTAATTTCCCAAAACGAAAGGAAAGGTAAAAAATGACCGAATCATTGAAGAGAGGTATCCAGATCAATATGGCCGACGCCCCGTGCACCGAGCCGCCCAAGCACACCAAGGCGAAGATGTGGACCTACATCACTCCCAAGATGCAGGACAACAAAGCCTTCGAACTGATGGTCACGACCATCCAGCCGGGCGGCTTGGCAGAAATCGTTAATCACCCGACGGAGCACGCCTACTACGTCATCTCGGGCCGGATGCAGGTCACGGTCGAAGACAAGACGTACGATCTGGGCCCCAATAGCTGCCTTTATATGGACAAGGGAGCGAACCACGGCCTGCACGTGGTCGGCGACGAGCCGGTCAGTTTCGTCGTTATCTTCGCCCCAGCGCGGCAGTACGCCTAACCCCACGACCGGTTCGTGCGGCATATGTCAGGGAAAGCGAAAATGACCCAAGTGATGGCCAAAACGATGGATAAGAACGAGGAATACGCGGCCCTGGCGGTATTCACGGCGCTGGCGCCGCTGGCCGTGGGGGGGCTGGTAGGCCTGTTGGTGGTGCCGGCATTGAAGCGCTCGCCCGGGATCGACTGGGCTGCCGTAGTGGTGCTGGCGACCGGGTTTCTGGCGCTGGTCGTCTCCCTGCTCCACCTTGGGCGGCCGTGGCGGGCGCCCCTGGCGCTGTTGCGCCTTGCCACCTCCTGGTTAAGCCGCGAGATCATCCTTTTCGGGCTTTTCCTCTTCGCCCTGGCGTGCTATGCCATATTGCCGGCCTTGAACCTGGGCGTTCCGGCGCTGTACCTGGTCGGGCTTGCCGGCGTGATCATCGGCCTGGCAGGCACAGTTGCCACTGGTGAGATCTATCACCTGCGTTCCCGCCCCTCCTGGGACCAGTGGCTGGCTGTTGCCTCTTTCCCTTTGGGCGCACTTTCCACGGGAACGCTTTTTGGCTTCTTTGCCGCCCGGCAGTTTGCCGGGCACGTAGAAGTCGCCGGCTATGGTTGGATGGGGGCCGCATTGCTCCTGGTGGCGGCCCTGGTCGTGACCTGCCTGCGTTCCACGCGCCGCCGCCCCGATAGCGTGGAAGGGGACCTCAGCCGCCGGTTGGTTTTGGGAGCCTCCCTTTGGCTGCTGATAGTACGCGTGGCGGCAGTGGTAATTGCTTTGGGTTTGCTCTGGATGGGCGGCGGGGCGCAGTTCTTCGCCTGGATGCCGGCCCTGCTTGGGGAGTTTGCTGACCGGGTCCTGTTCTTCAAAACGGTCGTTCCGGTCACTCTTAGAGGTAGGTACCTATGAAGGATCCCGCTACAGAGATTCTTACCGGTATTGGGAAAGCGAGGTAGACAACGATGCTAACAGAACAAGCCCAGGCCAGCGGCCTGGCGGGCCTCATCGAACGTATCTTCAACCCGCCCTCCGGATTCTCGGCCAGCCATGCTGGGGGCGCCTCCGAACCGGTGACGGAAACCAAAGTGACCGCTTGCCGCATGTGCGGCAACAAGGCCTGGTGCACGGCCATCGTCACCATCCGGGATGGAGTGGTGGTCGGAGTGGAGGGCGATCCGTCCAACCCCATCAGCCAGGGCAAGCTTTGCGCCCGCGGCCATGCGGCTATCTACAACCTGTACAACCCGTACCGCGTCAAGACCCCCATGAAGCGCACCAACCCGCGCAAGGGTTTGGATCAGGACCCCGGCTGGGTGGAGATCAGTTGGGAAGAAGCCATGGATACGGTTGTCGAGCGGTTGCGCAAGATCCGCGCGGAGGACCCCCGCAAGTTCGCCCACATGTGGGGCTTTGGCGGCGACTGGTGGATCGTACAGCACGAAGCTTTTCTGCCAGCCTTCGGCACGCCCAACCTGCTGCGCTCCCACGGCGTGCTCTGCCCGGTGCACTATGGCGTCTCGCTCGTCCAGGGATCGATGCTGGACAGGCAGGACGTGGAATACTGTGAATACCTCATCACCATCGGCGGTTCATTGGGTCCCAACCTTGGCAGCGCGCACTCCATCCGCGCCTTGTCTGGAGCACGCGAGCGCGGCATGAAAGTGGTCGTCGTGGACCCGCGCTGCAGCCATGAAGCCAGCATGGCCGCCGAGTGGATTCCCATTCGACCGGGCACCGACCTGCCGTTCTCGCTTTCCCTGCTCAACGTGGCCCTCAACGAGGTCGGCATCTTCGATGTGCCTTTCTTGAAGCGGCGTACCAATGCCGTTTACCTGATCGGCGCGGACGGCTATTATGCCAAAGATACCGCCACCGGCAAACCGCTCATCTGGGACCCGCTGGACGGCCGGGCCAAGACCTTCGATGACCCCACCACCCGGGACTATGCCCTGGAGGGCAGGTACCAGGTTGACGGCCAGACCGTCGCGACCTCCTTCACTTTGGTCAAAGAGGCCATGCAAAGGTATACCCCCGAATGGGCCGAGAAAATCACGACCGTTCCCGCTGCCACTATCCGGCGGCTCGCCAGGGAATTCGTGGAAGCCGCACATATCGGGGAGACCATCACGCTGGACGGTTTCGAGTTTCCGTTCCGGCCGGCCCTGGTGAAAGGAGAGCGTGGCTCGTATAGCCGGAGGGGCGGCGCGTACCAGCACCTGGTCCACAAGATGCTCAATATGCTGGTCGGCGCCATCGATGTGCCGGGCGGCGACCAGGGCTCGGACACCGGGCCGACCCTCAGCCCGGGGCCGGACGGCGTCGTCTCTGCCAAGCGGGAAGCCATCCCGGTACCGTGGAAGTACCCTCCTGACGTGGACCTGGCCCAGTTCTATCCCCACCGCCATACCTCGCCTTACCTGGCCTGGAAAGTGGTGCTCGACCCGGCCAAATACCGCATGCCCTATGAGCTTGATACCTTTATGGTCTACGGGGGCAATCCGGTCACCAACTGCGCCGACCCCCAGGAAACCATCGCGGCCATCAGTAAAATCCCCTTTGTCGTGAACATCGCGTATATCTACGACGAAATGACCGAGCTCGCCGATATCCTCCTGCCTGAGCCGGCGCTGATGGAGCGCTACGGCATCCAGGGGCTGGGCACCGGCCACCTCGTCCAGGTGCAGGACGCCAACTTGATGAGGGCCTTCGGCGTCCTGGCGCGCCTCCCGATTGTGCCCCAGCAGTACAACACCCGCCAGGCCGATGACATTTACGTGGAACTGGCCGAGCGGCTCGGTTTTCTCTATGGCGAGGGCGGGCTGAACGACCGTATCAACCAGATGTGGAATATGCAAGGCCCGGATAAACTGGCCCTGGATGAACGCTACGATACCGCCGGGATCCTCGATAGGGTCCTGAAAGCCGGTTTCGGGGTAGAGCAGGGTCTGGAGTATTTCCGGCACGCCGGCATCTACGACAAGCCGCGCAGCCAGGCGGAATCCTACAACTATTACTATTTCCCCGAGGGCAAGACACGCCACCCGTTCTACTTTGAGCCTTTACTGCGGGATGGCGACATGCTCCGGCAGCACCTGGCCGAGCACGACCTGACCATCCCGGGGCAGGACATGGCGGACGTATGGCGCTTCTACCAGCCCATACCCGAATGGGTCGGGCGCCCGGACGAGAACGCTGCTCCCGAGTTCGACCTGGTCGCCATGAACTGGTCCACACCCCAGTTCCGCATGCACAGCTCCGACCAGACCGGCAATCCAATCCTCAATGATGTGGTCGATGAGGTCGATCCTTACCAGTTCGTGATCCTGTTGAACCGGGAGACCGCCGCGCGCAAGGGCCTGCACGATGGGGACGAGCTGGTCGTCGAGGCGTACTGGGGCGGCAAGACCCAGGGAGTGTTGAAGGTCACCAGCCTGCTGCATCCTGATGCGGTGGGGATCCCGGGGATCAACGGCTTCAAGTCTCTGCACGGCAACCATTTGAGGGAAAGGGGGCCGAATTTCAACCTCCTGCTCAACGCCGCCGAGGGGACGTTCGACCCGCTGCACGGCGGCATCGATAGAAATCCCCGGGTAAAGGTATATCGGGTTGCAGGGGGCCGCCGATGAGATACGCCATGGTCATTGACCTGCGCAAGTGTGTGGGCTGCAACGCCTGCACCGCGGCCTGCAAGCAGTCCAATGCTACCCCGCCGGGCATTTTCTGGAGCAGGGTCATAAATTACGAGACCGGCGATTACCCGGATGCCCGGCTGCGCTTCCTGCCCATGCTGTGCATGCACTGCCAGGATGCGCCCTGTTTGGAAGCCTGCCCGACGGGAGCCACCTATCGCGGCGAAGGCGGCCTGGTGCTGGTAAACGATGCCCTGTGTGTCGGCTGCCGCTATTGCATCATGGCCTGTCCCTACGAGGCGCGCACCTACAACCCCGAGCGCCCGCACGAGTACTACGCTGGCAAGGGCCTGACGGAATACGAGCAAATGGTCGTCATCGGGCAGCATGTCAAAGGTGCGATAGAAAAGTGCAATTTCTGCGCCCCCAGGTTGAAGCAGGGCAAATTGCCGGCCTGCGTTGCCACCTGTCCCAGCAGTGCCAGGACCTTTGGCGACCTGGATGACCCCGAATCGGAGGTCTCCAGGCTCGTGGCGAGCGGCCTGGCCAAACCCAGGCTGGAGGAACAGGGCACCCATCCTTCCGTGTTCTTCATCGACTGGGACGCATAGTTTTTATCGGCTTCGATCCCCCCATTTCTGTACTGTATGGGGGGAGTCCGAAGGACAGGGGGGCCGATTATCAAAAATAGTAGACCCTCATCAGGCACCCCAAAAGACTATCTATTTTGTCTGGAATGAATAAATGTCCACCAGCGCATCTCCCACGGCAACCTGCACCTCGTATTGATCATCCACTTTATAGCTTCCCTGTGGGTAGCTTGGTGCGGAACCGCCGCAATGCTGCGACCCGATCATCTGGTAATACGTTTTGCTGACCATCACCTGTTTCTGCACGTCGAACAGGCCGACCACGTATTGTTGCGTTCGACTGGCCGCCTGCGGATAATCCTGGATGCAGATCATGCTGTGCTGTGTATAATCCGGCAGGCTATCCCCCGTCTGGGTATCGATGATGTTGATGATCATTCCACGGAAATATTGATTAAAAGTTGGCCTGAGTCACCTGGCTGGGGAAGGCCAGCCCGGCCGGTGGCACAATTTGATCCGGGACCAGGCTTTCCACCTGTTGGGCCAATGCGACCACGTTTTCCACGCTGGCTGTTCCTCTGGGATTGTAACTTTCGACCCGCACCGAAGCATTTCCCTTATAGAACACAAGCACCATATCTTTTCCCCCTGCGGCAACCTGGGCGGCCGCGTCTCCCTGCCCGATCACCGGCACCGTGACCGTGGCAACCGGGTTGGGAATGCTCAGGTCTGACTGGGTCAGGGGGCTGGTCTGCGCGCTGACACTGGCGCTCAAGCTGACGTTACCGGTCATGTTGCACAGGAGTGAGGCGCTGGTCAATGTGACGGTGTAATTAACCCATTCGCACTGCGGCAGGTCGGCGATCTGCGGCAGGTATGCCAGTAGTTCGGGCCCTGGGGTTGGGGTGGGGGTGTTCGTAATGGTAGGGGTGATGGTGGCTGTTGGGGTGGGTGGTAGCGGTGTGCTGGTGGATGGGAGCGCCAGGGTGGATGTTGGCGTTGGAGTTATCGTAGGGCCAAGGGCCTGCCCCGGGCCGCAGCCCGAGACCAGCAGGCTGAATGCCAGAATAAATATGGCGAGTGCTTTACTTTTTGAGTTCATGGTTCTCCTTTGCTATCACGGGCTCACCCGGCAACTGCGGTAACGGGTCGCGTAAATTTGTAACGTAATCTCCGTTCACCTCCGGTTGAACCTGGAGTTTCCGGGCGTACGGGAGATGGTATTATATACATCGCCATCAGTATAAGTAATTTCTTTAATAATTGCAATATTTATTTGTGTGCATTTCACAATTTCCACAATTTCTAAACACTTTTTAATGGCAATACCTTCGCCAAAATTCGTCGAAATTCGTAGTAACGACTTTAGTCGTTCCCATACCGTTCTTCTCCTTTATCCCGCCAATTCCCAACACGCCTTTCTTAAAGTCGCGACTCCTTGTTTCGTGTCGTTGCGAGACCGGCGTTCTTGGCCGGTCGAAGCAATCTCCTCGCTATATGTGGGGATTGCTTCAGTGCAGAATGCTTCGCAATGTCACTTCCCATGGACTTTAAGAAAGTCGTGCAATTCCCAATGAACCATATTGAGAATTGCCGAAGGTCTGGATACAATTGGTGACAGCGGCTAAAATTGGGAACAATGGCATCTGAATCTTCGTATGGTTCGAAACCGCAACGCATCCGGGAAGTAGCCCTCTTTTTTCTACGCCTGGGTTTTACCGCCTTCGGCGGGCCGGCCGCGCACATCGCCATCATGCACGCTGAGGTCGTCGAACGCCGCAAGTGGCTGGAGGAGCAGCGCTTCCTCGACCTGCTCGGCGCGGCCAATATGATCCCCGGTCCGACCTCGACCGAGATGGCCATCCTGCTCGGTTACGAGCGCGCCGGCTGGATTGGCCTGCTCCTGGGCGGTGTCTGCTTCATCCTGCCCGCCATGCTCATCGTCCTGGCACTGGCCTGGGCATATGTCCGGTATGGGGCATTGGCGCAGGCCGGCTGGTTATTTTACGGCATCAAACCGGTCATCATCGCCATTGTTCTGCAGGCCTTGTGGGGCCTGGGGCGCAAGGCAGTTAAAAGCCTCCCGACTGCACTCGTTGGGGCGGGTGCCCTTATCCTCTATTTATTGGGCGTTAATGTGCTTATCCTCCTGGCGGCTGGCGGCCTGCTGCTCCTGCTTGTGGCTGGTCTGCGGCGCCTCCGGAAGGCTCCACCGGTTGCAGCCTGGCTTCCCCTGGCCCTTTGGAATCTCCCGGCTCGCGGCCGGCGCGACGGCGTACAGCCTCCCGCTGCTGTTCCTGACCTTCCTGAAGATCGGGGCGGTGCTCTACGGCAGCGGCTACGTGTTGCTGGCTTTCCTGCACGCCGATTTTGTCGTCCGCTTGGGCTGGCTGACCGACCAGCAGCTCGTGGACGCCATCGCCATCGGGCAGTTCACCCCGGGCCCGGTCTTCACCACCGCCACCTTCATCGGTTATATTCTCGGAGGCCTCCCGGGTGCCTTGCTGGGGACCCTCGGCATCTTCCTGCCTTCATTTTTCTTCGTCGCCTTGGTCTATCCGCTGCTCAACCGCCTGCGCAATTCTCCCGGTACTGCGGCGTTTTTGGATGGCGTGATCGTTGCCTCGCTCGGGCTGATGGCCGGCGTCACCGTCCAGCTTGGCCTGGCCGCCCTGGTCGATCCATTCACGATTGTGCTGGCGTTGCTGGCAGCCGTGATCCTGTTCCGTTTCAAGATCAATGCAACCTGGCTCATCCTGGCCGGCGCGCTGGCCGGCGTCGCCGTCAAGCTGATCCATTAATCTACTGTGAAAACTTTGTAGCAATGAAATTCATTATTGCGTCGCGCTCTTGCCACTCAAAACAAATGCGCCATTGATCGTTGATGCGAATACTCCATTGACCTGCTCTATCGCCGCTGAGCTTTTCCAGTCGATTTCTGTATGTGATCTTGTCCCCGCTCTTTGGGGAAATGGGGAAATGTCCGTAGGCTCCTTTGTTCCCCCCATTTCTGTACTTGAAATGGGGGGATGTCCGCAGGACAGGGGGGCGGAAATAGCCGCGATTACCGAAAATGTTAAAGTCCTAGACTGCGGGGCCGGCTCGACCGTATCTTGCAATCGCCCGAATTGGACCTGCGGGTGCTGAGGATGCTGGTGGCTGACTACGAAGCTGCCAATATGCACAATTGATTTGCCTCCCCTGGAGGCGTGGATTGAAATACCAAGGACAAATATATCACCACCGTTATCAAAAGTTGCCACTCCTCTGGAGATGTGGGTTGTTTTCCTGATCTCGAAAAGACCGCGAGCGTCTAGCGAATGCACCCCCTGCCTTATGGTGACATTTATAAACGAATACCCCTGACTGGCTGAGGGGGGCAGCAAAACCAGGGCTATTACCTAACGAGAAACCGTGACGGTTGTGAGACTGTCACAGTTATTGATCGGGAGGTTGGGTGGAAGGAGACGGCGGAGTTGCTACATGCTTGGAGACGGTGTTGGACGACTAATTGGTCAATTCTCTTATCTTCTACGACAGAACGCCATGAATTCTTCCGGTGTCATTATACGAGTATGAAATTGCTTTTCAAGTTCATCCCGACGTCCGTCGCGGATAAAAGCACGGCTATCTTTTGTTACGAAAATATCTCTTCTTTCTCGAATGTGTGCCTGAAATATCATCGCATCACGAAACTGGCGTCGTTCGCCGGGAGACAGCGTATTCCGCTTGGTTGGGAAAGCCCCATTGCTGATTATGGCTAGAATCCGATCTAGATCAGCAGACATTTCTTTAGAACCCCACACTGCATTACCCCACTTACTTTCCCCCCATACGGCGGTTTCGGCGACTCGCCCGAGCGGTTTGAGGCTGATTTGAATATCTGTATTCTCTACCTCTCGTTCGGTGACAGTAATAATAGAGAATTCCCATTCTGGATCGTTGCAAGCCGCGAGCAAGTCCTTAGCCGGGAGGGTATTGGTATCAAGTGTAATCTTCATTTTTCACCAAATTTGCGAGTTCCAATGCAGCTGGCATTGTTAGGGAGCCTCCCTTAGCTTGAACGACACACTGTAATATCGAACATCAATATTGTTTGTCATTTCCAAAGCGTAAGCAAGCTTGGGATCGGGATCTCGACAAATGATAAGGCCTTTTACGGATTGTCCACTCACGCAGAGATTCTGCTTTACCCATCCCATGTACCGAAGAATTTGGCCAATTACTTGGTCGGAGGGACGACCCTTCTTTAGCTCAATTACTACAAACGATTTTGACTTCGGCTCAACTGCCAGAATATCTATCGGGCCAATGTCGGTACTATATTGTTGCCCGTCGTTCCTATCTGCATCCTCGTAGATCTTCAACTCGCCTTTGAAAATCGTTTGGAAGTTGCTAACGATGAAATCCTCCAAATACTTCTCGAGCACAAAGGCGCTCGGATCTTCGGTTGCATCAAGAGCTTCTGATGGAATAGGTTGTGAGCCTGAACCCTCAAGGAAATTGCGGAATTGTACTTCTGAAATCTCGGTAAGGGTATGCATCGGGAAAACGATGACTGGAAAAACCTTGTCACGCGGCTGTTCCTGCCATGACACTCCCAGGAAATTTGTATGGTCATGAAAAGAACTCTTCCCTGGCGCATAAAATGCAGATTGGCTCACTTTGCCAACTGCTGCGAGAGTTTTGCGTCCTCTTCTGGAAATAACAAAGTCACCTGGATGTATCTCATGATAGAAAGCCCATAACATATTCACTAAGAGACTCTTCGTTGCTTGTTGTTTTTCCGGCCAAGTTGATGCAATAGCCATGGAAAGCTCTTCACGGCTCATCTTCGATATGTCGCCAAGTTGCTGCCATCCTATGGTGATAAAGCTATTAGCAAGATCAAATTGCCACACCTTGTCATATTGCTCTGGCGGTTGCGACTCAAACGGGGCAATAACCCAATAGCGAGGCATGTGGTCATTCTCCTGTATCATGGTGTTGTCTCCCTAATATGTGATCAGAAATTATTTTGCGGCTCTGGAACTGATGTGATAGTCACATTAAAGGTGACTGTCACATCATCTCAAGCCATATTGGCGGCCCTTGGTATCGTTCGCGGCCAATCGCTCCTAGGAGCTTGCTGAAAAAGTCCACATATGGTGGTGTACTATGCGAAAAAAGCCAAAAAATGCCCTGCTTGTCTTATTGGGGAGGAATTAATCGGGAGGGGCTGGTTGGTCATAGGAGTGGTCGGTTGATAATATTGCACATCGGGAGATGTACTGATCGACCAGGCGGTTCATGGTAGTCAGAGGATCGTGGTGCAAGCGTTGGATGAACTGGCGCGGGTGCTCAGATTGGCGGAGGCGGGTTCGCCAGACCCGATACTGCTCCAATGGCACCTGACGGATCTGTTCCAACAGAGCGGCTTCGCTTTCCGCCTGAAAGAGGACCTGCGCTTGTCCAAAGTCTCTGAGTTCCCGGGTGGATTTCCGTCCGCTGATGCGCCTCTGTCGGCGGCGTAGTCGCTCAAACAGGCTTTCCATCTGGAGGTTGTCCTGCGGCAGACCGGGGATATCATAACAAGGCAGCAATTCTTGCTGGTGCAGTCGCCAGCGTTTTCGCAAGGCAGACAGTAACCGGCTTTGGGGGCGTTGTGTTCTTGGATTGGGGTGAAGTGATTGGATCAGCATTTCCATGTTTTTGGAGATCTGAGCGCTGCTGAGAGAAGATGTGCCTGTGGAGTTATCCGGAGGGTAGTGCAGGCAAGCAGCGATCTGGCGCAACCACTGATGAGCTTCGGCCAGGTTTTGAGCATCGTGTCGGTTTTTCTCCAGGGCACGTTTGACCTGGATTTGCAGACGCTGGAAATAACCGCTTTCACCCAGAGATTCTGGCAGAACAGACAAGGCTTGCTGAATCGCTTCCAGTTGTTGAAACCCCACCAGCCCACCCCAGTAAAAGGGCTTGCGGCTGTTGCGATTGACCGCATCTCGAATGGCCTGGCGGATAAGCTGTTTGAGCTGCTGGAGTTCTACATCCTTGGCAATGGCTAAAAAAGGGAGGTCTGGTCTTTCCCAGTTGGCTGTTTGTGAACGCCGGGTAAACCGCCCAGGTCGTTGCGCAGGTTTTGACGCAATTGCTCATCCTCTTCCAACACTTCTTCGGCCAAATTGCCCAGAAAATGCATCTGGCAAAGCTGGTGCGGTGCTCCCGGCCAGCAACTCTGGAAGGCCGCCGCAATCGTGTCTTCCCCATCCGAAAGTGTCGCCAACACCGGATAAGATAGATCCTGGTATGGTTTCAGCCAGGTCGCCAACTCAACCGAGTTCACATGTTCCACCTGGATTGCCGCTACAGGCGTACTGCTCAATACTTCGTACAGCACATACAGCAAGCTCCCACAACCTTCCGGTTGCAGAGCATCCATGGCCCAGATTACTCCCCCGTGCTGCTTGACCGTCTCCTCCAGTTTGCGCTTCGTTGGCTCTTGCAGCGCCCCCAATAACGCCAGAAACTGCCGATATAACTTCCCCACATTCCGATTATTCACCAGCACCCCCCGCTCATTCAGTTCGCTTTGGATCTCCCCCATTTGCTTATGTTCATGCTCATGCCGCCAGCCAATATATGCCAGCACATCCAACCCATACGTGCTGAACGGCAAACTGATCAGGCAGACCCCACTCGCATAATAGTACTCGCCCGTGTGTGAACATTCCGGATTCACACACTTCTTGCTTTTCCCCGTCACCCACACGGGACCTTTCAACGTCTGTACATTCTTACGCATGTGCCGCGAATGGCGTGGCTTCAATTCTGCCCCGCAATGCGGACATACATTCAGTTCGCAATCGATCAGCAGCCGCTGCTGTTTTTCAAAATGTCGAGTGGGTCGATGCCGAGGTAGTTTCTCCATGCGCTTGACTCCTGCTACTTAGTTCTCGGCTCTAGTATACACCCCCCTCACTAATAAGACAAGCAGGGCAAAAAATGCCCCCATATATGGGATGCACTGTGGGTTTTTCATAGGCCTCCTAGTACACCTCCGGCACAAAGGTCTGGTCGCTGATTGGGGGGCGGATGTAGCCGGTATCCTTCTGGCGCGGCGGCAGCGTGATCGGCTCCGGCGTCAGGTCCTGGTAGGGGATCAGGCTCAGCAGGTGATGGATGCAGTTCAGCCGGGCGCACTCCTTGTCGTCGGCATTGACCACATACCAGGGGGCCTGCTTGATGTCGGTGTGCGCGAACATTTCATCCTTGGCCTTGGAATACTCCACCCAGCGGGCGCGGCTTTCCAGGTCCATCGGGCTGAGCTTCCAGCGTTTGGTCGGGTTGGAAATGCGGCTCTGGAACCGGCGCTCCTGCTCCTCGTCGCTCACCGAGAACCAATATTTGATCAGGATGATCCCCGAACGGATCAGCATGCGCTCGAATTCCGGGCACGACCGCAGGAACTCGCGGTATTCCTCCTCGCTGCAGAAGCCCATCACGCGCTCCACGCCTGCCCGGTTGTACCAACTCCGGTCGAACAGCACCATCTCGCCCGCCGAGGGTAGCTGGGCTACATAGCGCTGGAAGTACCACTGGCTCCTCTCGCGCTCGGTCGGCGTGCCCAATGCCACCACCCGGCAGACGCGCGGGTTGAGGCTCTCGGTGATGCGTTTGATCGTGCCCCCTTTGCCGGCTGCATCGCGCCCTTCGAAGAGCACAACCACCTTCAGCCCCTCGTTCTTGATCCATTCCTGGAGTTTGACCAGCTCGATCTGCAGCCGGGCCAGCTCTTTCAGGTAATCCGCCTGCTTCAGGGGCTGCCTGGGGTTGGCGGCAGCCGGCTCGCTGCGTTTTTCAACCTGCGCCTTTACAGGGGAATTGCTCTTCTTCGTGGACTTGGTCTTTTCCGGCATGCAGGCCTCCTTTCTTGCGCTTCTTGCCGATCGGCAAATCGCAAGGGAACAGCACGGATGACAACCAATATTAGTATACCGAAAACGTAGCCCGGATTCAATGCACTTTCGCTCGGCCTCACAGTGTTCTTGAAGTTCGTCCGTGGAAGATCTTACCGCGAAGAAAGGAAGCTCGCGAGGGTTCTTTATTGGATTACTTCGCGTTCTTCCAAGCTTCGCGGTTCGATCCTCTATATATGAGATATATGAGATTTTTTCGGCTTACAGACCTGTTGAGCGCAGCACCAGTTTGATGGTTGCGGAGCGCGCCGGCTGGGT
This sequence comes from uncultured Chloroflexia bacterium, assembly GCA_963746015.1. Classification (GTDB taxonomy): domain Bacteria; phylum Chloroflexota; class Anaerolineae; order Anaerolineales; family Villigracilaceae; genus UBA877. Next base: position 52,115 of record CAVUZS010000010.1, on the reverse strand, counting down.
GACCATTGGGTCGACGTATTCTGCATCGTAGCCGCGATACTTGCTGCGGTAGATGGCGTCGATTTGGTCGTTGATCCCAGGGTCAGACACCTCCGCGAAGGCGACATCTTTCTCCACGCCTCCAGACCGGATGTGTCCTTCGTGGCACTCCTGCGTGTGGCGAAACCAGGGGCCGCTGCGGCCCTTAAAGGCCCGGACGTAAAGGTCATTGCCCAGGCGGACCACCCAGATCGTAACCGGGTTCCGCAGGCTGCCGTCGCGGCGCAGGCTTGCGATCTCCAGCTCTTCCGCCTTTCCGATCTTGGTAAGCTCCTCACTTGTCCATGAAGTCATCAGGGGGTCTCCTTTCACTCATTCACCTGTGACTGTCACCTGCCTTTGGTGGCAGTCACATTATTGCAGAATTTTCCGTCATTCCTGAAATCAAGCCTGGTATTCGCTTTTGATATATTCCCACCTCTGCATCTCTTCCTCCTAATTTATTCCGGCATCTCCCTGACAATCTCCATCGTCTTGACGCTGACGGCGCAGGCCTTGCCCGAAAGATTGTTCACCTGCTCCTTGTAATCGGCAAATTGATAGGTATTGAACTTCTTGGCCCTCGTCGGGCCTTTCAGGCCTCTTTTCCTTGTAGCGTTCCAGCACCCATTCCAGCGCCGAATAGGGGCCCATAATAATTCTGGATGAGGGGGATGGTCATGGCCAGCCCCAAACAAGTTTGAATCTATTATAGCAAAGTTCCCCGGTAATCATATTAATCCTTTCTGTATTGGAAAAACCTTGACAAATTAGAACAAATGTTTTAGATTTGTTCTGTGTACACTCAAGCTCGTTACCCGACAGCCCCATACCCACGCAGACAGGATATCGCCATGCGCATAGTCAAATGGATCGCTCTCATGACGAGCCGGGCTGCCGCACAAGGACAATCGTTATTCCTCGTTATTTGGGCGCGCGCCATTCATACAAATAAGTCTATTCGACTATCAGACTATCAGACTATCAGACTATCGAACTAAATGTAATCAGCGGTTGCGGTAAAATACAGGCCGGGATAGTAATCATTCCACATCAATTATTCCTGTCTCATGGCTGTCACATACTCGGACGAATCCTTCGCGACCCGCAAACGCAACTTCCGCAACGTTCAGATCGACGCCATCGGAGTGGGACTGGCGTCTGCGGCTGCGCCGTTCCTGCCAGTCTTCCTGGCGCGCCTGGGAGCCAGCAACTTGCAAGTCGGCCTGCTCACCTCCATGCCCGGGATCGCTGGCCTGGTCCTGGCGTTCTTCGTCGGACGCTTCCTGCAAACCCGCCGCAAGATCGTCCCCTGGTTCAGCCTGTCGCGCCTGATGGTGCTGTCGAGCTACGCCCTGACCGGCCTGGTGACCCTGATCATCCCGCGCTAGCGATGCGGTCGTCTCCACCCTGGTCATCTGGGCTTTCGCCACCCTGCCCCAGACCGCCCTTTCGGTCTGCTTCACGCGTGGTGATGAACGCCGTGGCCGGGCGGGAAGGCCGCTATGCCCTGCTCAGCCGCCGCTGGGCCATCCTGGGTCTGACCAACTTCGCCGCCACCTTCGTTGTCACCGAGTTTATCGACCGGATCCCTTTCCCGCTCAACTACGAGATCATGTTCCTGGGGCTGTCGCTGGGCGGGCTGATCAGCTTCTATTTCTCCAGCCGCATCAGCCTGCCGGAACAGACTCCGCCGCCGCTCGCCACCGGCAAAACGGCCGGCGAGACCCTCCGGAACACGGCTGACCCTGCTGCGCCAGTACCCGGACTTTCGTCTCGATCTCGATCAAACGCTTCGTTTATCTCTCTGCCGTGGCCCTGGCCGCGCCGATCCTGCCGCTCTACTTCGTGCGTGTGGTAAAGGCTTCGGACGCTGCCATCGGCATCATCAACATGACCTTTACCTTCTGCCAGTTGGGCGGATACCTGCTCTGGCCGTGGGTCTCGCGCAGGCGCGGCGGGCGCTTTGTGCTGCTGGCGACCACGTTGGGCATGGTGCTTTACCCTCTCCTGACCGCCACCACCCGCCAGGTCATGGCTGGTCATCCTCTATACCGCCATTGCCGGCCTGTTCCAGGGCGGCCTGGACCTGGTTTTCTTCGACGAGTATATGAAGACGATCCCGGATGAGTACAGCGCCATCCTGGTGTCGCTGGAGCAGAGCATCCAATACCTCTCGGCCGTCGCCTCCCCGCTGATCGGCACCAGCCTGGCAAATTACATCGGCCTGGGCGGCGCGCTCTGGGTCAGCGCCGGTCTGCGCCTGGCCGGTTTCCTGCTTTTCCTGTTGCCCATAAAGAAACGACCCGTCCAGGCAGCCAGCCTTCACGGGTAGTCTTCAACCCGTCTTTTTTGTTTTCCTTTGTCTTCCTTTGTGCGCCTTAGTGCCTTTGGTGTTTAATTTCCCTATGGCATTTGAATAAGCCCGATCGCGTTCCCATCCGGGTCCTTTACCGTTGCGATCAGCTTGCCTCCGCCGACATCTTTGACCTCCTGCTGCACCTGTCCGCCGGTCTCCAGCAGGGTTTGCATGCTCTTCTTGATGTCGTCGACGTTGTAGTAGCTGACCGGCCCTGTCATTCCCTGCATGTGCCCGTTCGGATCCAGCCCGATTTCCTGATCTCCGATCATAAAGCCAACGTAATAGGGATTATCCGCATACGGCTTGACCCCTAAAAATTTGCTGAACAACTTCTTTGCGCTGTCCAGGTCTTTAACAGGGTAAATGATCGTCCAGATGCCATGGTTCATAACGTCCTCCTGCGTAAACCAGAAACAACACCGGTAAGAAATGACCTGCCACCATTATATATTTCATTCCTTAAATCCAAATTAGGTTTCCTCACCCGCATCTTATGTGACAGTCATCTTTAAAATGATTGTCACATAAGATGACCGTCACATGAAGCCAGAGCCTCTTCTGCTCCTTTCCGCTCCAAGGCTGTCAAAAGGTTCTCCAACTGCCGGACTACCAATACCAATAAGGTTGGTCGCCTATTTTATGATCCTTAAATTTTTTACATAGCCGGTAATGCTGGATCCGTCATCTGACCAGATCCCGACGGCAATAACATACTTTTTTGCGAACATTGCATTGGAGTTGGTTGGTTGCCAGGAATAGAAAGGCGTTCCGTCGATGGAACCAGTGAATTTGGCTGTGCGTGGATCTACTTCGATTCGAACCGTGTACCATTTTCCGTAATCGACATAATAAGAATCGCTCATAAAATCGATCGTCCCATTGGTTGATCCTTGACCGCACCATATGAAGGGCTGAGGATCTCCAATGCTAAGGCCGCAGCCGCCATAATAACTTCCTGATGATAGTGTCAAAGCCAGATTGGCGTTCGATCCGGCATGGAGGCTGTCCACTTCAAGATCGGCTTCCATGGACCCAAAATTTTCAAGCGACCACGTTTGGACGCTGCCAAGATTGGTATATGCCATGCCGGTGGCATTCAATTTCGAGAATTTCATGGCGCCATTTTCTTGTTCGATCGTGGTTGGATTGCCACCGAGGGCTTGTCTCCACAGGCTTGGATCAAAACCGCCCGCAAAAGCCTGGTTGTTAAAACCATTTGCTATATCAACGCTGCTGGATGGTTGCGTGGTTGTGGCTGGCAGCTTGGTTTGAGGTGCAGCGATCGGTTTTTGGATGGTGGCGATAGCTGTTTTTGGTGGCGTGAGGGCCTTTACTGTCAGGGGCAAAATCCGGCTCCCGAACGCCATAAAGAGAATAAGACCGATAAAAACTAGAGCAATCAGTCCGCCTGGTATCCACAGATAGCGCGTCCAGCCCGCTTTTTTTCTTGGAGCTGCCTGTACCATAGGCTGTTGTGGCGGCTCATTGTGTGGAGCAGGGTGATCACTCTGCATAGGCGTCGTCAGCGGGTTTTCAACCCGGGAAATTTGAATTGCCGGGACGAGGGCTTTCACGCAATCGACCAGGGCTTCGATCTGCTCCTGTGTGGGGGGATTGATGGCATCCAGCCAGTGGGTGTTTGCCAGGTAATACTGCTTCCCTGGTTCCGGTTCGATATTCTCAATTTTGAACGGGATGATGACTGCCTTGTTATTGGCTGCCAGCATGATTTCGCGGCCTACGTCCTCGGAGGAATTGGAATTGGCCGAGAAGACAAGCACCATGATGCGGCTTTGCGCGATTGCGTTCGTGATGGCAGTCGGCCAGTCTTCTCCCGGAATGATGTCCCGTGGAGCGATCCAGCAACGGATACCGGAACCTTCCAGGTTGGCACAGATTGCATCTGCAATGGGTTTATCCTTGCTCGAATGCGAGATGAAAACATCATGGGCCATCTTGCTTCTCCAGGTCGCCTTTCCGGTGTACGCTACTTGGCCGAGGACCCATTCAGTGTAAACTTGTTAAATACCAGGGTTATCTTATCCAAAGAGGAATTGCCACCGCCGATCCCAACCCTGCCCTTTGGGAGTCCATCGATTTCGGCGCTGACGACCGGTATATCATTGATATAAAAATCGAAGGAAGAACCGCGTGCAAAGACACTTAACTTATTGGGCTGGTCGCACCGGACAACTTGACTTGTCGGCCAGTTGGCGATGTAGCTGGCATTATTTCCCACGACCTTCCATATTACATAAGTGCAATCGAAATCATTCACCGCGAATAGGCCATAGTTCGACGCGTCCAGAAACCGGAAGACCAGTCCGCCATAGCCACCCGAAGAGTTGGGATTGCGCGTGACGTTCACGGAAAGGTCAAAATCCGTGACTGGTGGGACGTCCTTGGGTAGTTGAAAATAGGAGCATCCATCAGGTTGGGCGCAGTTGATGCTGTAGTCCAGTTCGCCATTCTGGATTTGCATATTTTGAAGCGAACCATTATCGTTAAAATCCTGTAGTACCGGCCAATTATAAGTATTCCCCAGGAAGGAATCCGACACGATTACGTCCATGGTCGAAAGGCTCGGGATGGCCCTAAAATATGCGTTGCTTGCACTGGTGATAGTGCCGGAGGCGATTGGTGCCATGGTTTGGTGAGCAGCCTTGTTCAGCAGCCAGGTGCCGAGCGCCAGGGCGATCAAGGTCACCGGGATGAAGGCGTAAAGCCAGACGACCCTCCTTGTCTTCGGCTTCTGTTCGCCTGTAGGAGGCTGGGCCAGTTTATGCGCGCTTGCCGGTGCAGCCTGACCGCTTGGGTTGTCCTCGATTGCAGCCCGGCTCCGAACAACTGGTTTAAACTCTGTGATTGTCTTGGTTTCAGCGATGCCCCCCTTCTTCGCAACGAACATCTTCACCGTCTCGACCAGCAGGCTGATCTGCTCGCGGGTTGGCGGGTTGAGCGCATCCAGCCAGTGCGTGCGCGCCAGGTAATACTGCTTACCCGGTTCCGGTTCGATGTTGTCAATCTTGAAAGGAATGATGATCAATTTGCTGTTGGCTGCCAGCATAAGTTCACGGCTGACATCCTCGGAGGAATTTGAACTGGCCGAAAAGACGAGCACCATCACGCAGCTCTGTGTGATTGCTTTTGTAATGACTGTTGGCCGGTCATCTCCGGGCAAAATGTCCCTGGGTGCGATCCAGCAGCGTATCCCCACGCCTTCCAGGCTGGCACAGATCGCATCGGCAATGGGTTTATCTTTGCTGGAGTAAGAAATGAAAATATCGTGAGCCATTTCTTTATGCCCAATAAGGCCTCCCGACTATTATATATCCTATTTTGAATAGTGCTGGCGGCCCGGCAATTCTCCATGGTCGAACTTGTGAGCAACAACCGGCTTCAAATCTTCCATTTCCCTCATATTTTCCTAAAAAAGCTTTGCGTTCGCCTGCCCCCGGCGTTAGGGGATCCTTTCGCCTGCCCCGCCTGTCCCGCGTACGTTGCGGGGCGCCCTTCAGCGGGGTCGCGGTTAAATTGGCGTTTTCCATCGCGAAACATTTCTCTCCGACAAGCTGCTAGTCGTTTTGTAAAAACGATCCCGCGGAAGCCGTTTTTAGGGCCTGCCTGCGCCAGTGCCACAGGCATAGGTGAGCAGGGGCTTCAGTCCCGTGATCCGTGCGACTTTGTAGATAAATTTTACTTCTTCAGCAGCCTTCCCAGTTCCTGCGCATCCTCCTGCCAGCCGCGTACGATGGCAAGGTTCTTCTCGCGCTCGAGCGGATCCTTGATGTAGCCTTTCCCCATCTCATACATATAGGCATGGTAAGCGGCCAGCGCTTCCAGGGGGGCGTGTGTGGCGGCCAGGCCCTCACTGGAACGCCCCCTGGAGGCCTGTTCCACCCGGTCCAACGTATCCAGCCATTCCTCCACCGTCATGCCGGCGGTTTTCTTGAAACCGCGGATCAGCCACTGCTGTTCGAAGACCGAGCGCTGTTTCCAGCCGCGGCTTTGTTCGGCCAGCACGCTGCGCACCTTGCGGGCCAGGTCCAGGATCTGCTCGCATTCTTCCTGGGAGTAGGTTACTTGGACGGCCCGTCCTTCTTTCGGCACTTCGATCCCGGCGGCGATCAGGGCCGGCATCGAAGCAGTCTCCTGCCCCTTGAACTGCCTGGCCAGGGCCACCGCCGCGGCGAACCCGGCCCCGGCGGCTTCCACGGAGATGGTTTGTTCCTTGAGAATGGCGTTCAGTTCGTCCAGCGAGATCCCCATCATGGCAGCCAGTTGGGGGACGGCCGAAAGGGCCGTGTGGGTGGGCACAAAGCCCGGCCCGATGGTGAAGGCAAAAACCCCCGTATTTTCCAACTCCGCATCCAGCGTGCTCCCGAGATGGACTTGGGCGGCCTTCATGGCTTCGTAGGCGCCCATGTAAGCCGTCCCCAGCGAGGAGACGCAGGCGAACACGCCGTATTTGCGTTCGATCATGCCGGCCAGGAATGCCCGCGCCAGCAGCACAGGCCCGCGCAGGTTGACCCGGTAACTGGCGTCCCAGGTCTGGATGGGTACATCTTTGACTGCTCCCAGGCTGGCAATCGTGGCATTGTTAATGACGATGTCCACCTTGCCATAATGGCGGATGGCTTCTTTGGCCAACCGTGCGATGCTGCGCTCATCGCCGACGTCGGTATGGATGAAAATAGCCGAGTCAGGGCCGAACTCCTCATTCAGCCGCCGCGCAAATTCCGGCCCGTTCTTCCGGTTGATCTCGGCGACGATCGTCTTCGCGCCCAGCCACAGCAGGGAACGGCAGGCTTCGTAGCCGATCCCACCGCCCGCGCCGGTGACAAGCGCCACCTTTCCACTCAGTGTTTGTTGGCTTAGTTTTCCGGTTGAAATTAACATTCGTTACCCTTTCGTTTGCGAATTGACCCAATTGATATGGTCAATCAATAATACTTTACCGCGGCTGATGACCGCCGGGAGCAGGCGGCCGGAGCCACTTTCGCCTCGCAGGGTTTCCACGCTGACCGGTGGGGCGATGGTCATGGAAGGCGAGATGTTCGGTTTTCCGGGGAAGAGCAGTTGTTCGATCACCTGCCCGTACTCGGCAATGCGGCGTTTCTGCCAGTCCAAGCGCCGCAGCCAGGTCAGCGGGGAATGCGCCCATCTGGGCAGGACGATCCCGCTGAGGATGCTTATGACCACCTGCGCCTGTGGCGCCTGACGCAGGAACAGGTCGATCGAAGGTGACCAGTTCTCGATTGCGGCCTCGGCGTCCGGGTAGACCTGTGGGTCAGGGTCGACCAGCCCGGTTCCAAAGAGCAGTAGCGCCCTGCCCTCCTGCAGGTGCTGGATGCCCTGGCGCGCCGCCGTCATGCGGCTTTGCGGAGTATCGGCGGAATAGATCATGTATCGGCTGGCATTCGGTAATCTTTTGAAGAAGGGCGAGGCGCTGGCGATGATTTTGACATCCCGCCGGTTGATCTGGGCAGGCGCAACCAGGATGTCATAGGCGCCGATGTGGTTTGAGACGACCAGCAGCGGGCCTTCAGCTGGGACGGTTCCGGCGCCGCGCGTTCTGACCTTCCGGACCCAATGGCCAGCCATCCAGCCGACAGCCGCCGGGAAACCCTCCGTGGCGATCTTCCGATCGGTTGTTACGCAAATGGTCGAGAGGGATATGGTGATCCCGTGAAGGAAAAGATTAAATACCCAGCGTGTCCTGGCTGTTTTCTTAAGACCGGCTGCCAGGATGATTTCGTCAATGAGGTATTGGCTCAAAGCATGAATTTCTTCATTTTCGTTACGCAAGTTGTCCGGCTCCCTTCAAAATTGTAACACCGTTCGTTTTTCGTGATAAAATTTTTATATTGAAACTTGGTCAGGAGAGCTACCGGGAGGAAGCATGTTCATATCGATAAAAAGAGGGATGGTCTCTGCCGTTCTATCGGTTCTTTTCGTATTTTATTCATTCAATTTTGTTCAAAGAGATATCAATATTCTCGCAACCCGCAGTCTTTCAAGGCAGATTGCTGACTATGTGCTTAACTTTCTGGTTTTCTTTATTGTTATCTATCTCGTACTGACACTTGGCGCCTATCTTGTCAAAAAGATCTTCCCAAAATCTAAATAACGGGGTGCGTTTTATTGGTAAGACTTCTGATACAATCGACCGCGCCATGCACGTTCTCGATATCAACCGTCTCCAGGCGCTGCGCACTCGCACCTTTCGCCTTTCCACCGCAAACCGCCTAACCACGCCGGCCCAGGCGCTGGCGTTCGTCAATGAGCGCGGTTTCATCTATTTCTGGCCGATCAAAGGGATGCTCCTGCCGACCCTGTGGACGGCAACTGCCGGCGACCGGCCAGTGCCGAACGACCACGACGATCCCGGTCAGGTCACCTGGGGGTGGAAAGACGATTCGCTGGACAAACGCATCTGGTATTATGGGAAGATCCTGCGTCGCAAGGCGACGTTTATTTCGCTGGAAGTTGCACCATACTTTTATGCCCTTTCCGAAAACTATGGCTCCCCCGAAGAGGATTACCTGATCGCCTACGAGGAGGGCCGCCTGACCCAGGCTGCCAAGCAAATCTATGCGACCCTGCTGGAAAAAGGTTCGCTGGACACGATCTCCCTGCGCAAGGAAGCGCGCCTGTTGAATGCCAAGGAGTCTGTTTTCAACCGCGCCCTGGAAGACCTGCAAAAGGATTTCAAGATCCTGCCGGTGGGGGTTGCCGAGGCGGGCGCCTGGAAATACGCTTTCCGGTATGATATTACTGCCCGCCATATGCCCGAATTGCCGGAACAGGCCCGATCGATTGGCGAGGCCGAGGCGCGCCGGAGATTGGTGGAATTGTACCTGGCCTCGGTGGGTGCGGCGCAGGTGCGGGATATGGTCAAGCTGTTCGGCTGGCCGCCCGAACTGGCCCAACGGACCGTGTCCTGGCTGGTGCAGAATGGCCGGTTGGTGGACCAGGTTTCGCATCCGCAAATGAGTGGCGAATGGGTGGCTTTGCCGGAATTGGTGTAACCACTTGCACGCATACGTACTTAAATCTCTGCAAAAAGTATTTTAGACACAAGGGACTACGTGTACCTGTCCTGCCCCATGCAGGCCAGCACGGATGGCGTATCTGTACCTGCTCTTGTGTGTAGAGGTTGTAGAGGTGAAGCATGCTTGAAATTGCTATCATGATTGAAGGCCAGAATGGCTTGACCTGGCCGCGCTGGCAAAAGATTGCTGTTGCAGTCGAGGACCTGGGCTTTGTTGGTCTCTACCGCTCGGACCATTTCACCAACGCGGATGCCCCGGATAAAGACTCACTCGAGTGTTGGACGTCCCTGGCCTGGCTGGCCAGTCATACGAAGCGGATCGAGTTCGGCCCGCTGGTCTCCCCGTTTTCCTTCCGGTCCCCGGCGCTGACGGCGCGCATGGCCGCCGCCGTGGACGACCTCTCCGGTGGGCGGCTGACGCTTGGCCTTGGGGCAGGCTGGCAGGAACGCGAACACTATTTGTTCGGTTTCGACCTGCTCGATATGAAATCCCGTTTCGTTCGTTTCGAGGAGGGACTGGAAGTCGTCACCCGCCTGATGAAAAGCGACGGACCAGTGACTTTTGAAGGGAAATATTACCAACTCCGCGGGGCCACGTTATTACCGCGTCCGGATCGTCCCGGTGGGGCGCGCATCCTGATCGGCGGCAACGGGGAACAGCGTACGCTGCGACTGGCTGCCCGTTACGCGGATGAGTGGAATGCGGTCTTCCGGACTTCGGCGGGGTTTGCCCACCTGTCTGCCCGGCTGGACGAATTGCTGATAACCGAAGGACGCAAGCCAGAATCGGTCAGGCGTTCGATGATGACAGGGATCCGTTTTGCGCAGACCCGCCTTGGGTTGGAGCCCCAACTGAACGGGCGTTCTGTGGAGGAACTGCGCCGGCGCGGCATGATCGTTGGAGTTGGGGAGGAAATCCGGCCGCAGTTGGTCGAACTGGAGAAGGCCGGCTTGCAACGCGTAATGTTGCAGTGGATGGAATTGGATGATTTGAAAGGCCTGGAAGCACTTGCAAAGGTGACGTTGTAATTTTTTTGTTTAACAAATCCTCGGCAGCAATTCCCCTGCCGGCACATCCACCACGCGCATCCCGCCGATGGAGGTTTTGGCCGTCACCAGGCCGGGATGTTCCGCCACCACCTTGCCGATGATGGCGGCTCTTTTGCCATATTCGTGCTGCGCATGGCTGCCAGCACCTGCTTCGGCCTGCTTCGCCCGGCACGATCGCCACCAGTTTCCCCTCGTTGGCCACGTAGAACGGGTCCAGGCCGAGCATCTCGCAGGCCGCGTTGACTTCCGGCCGCAGCGGCACTTTGCGCTCGTCGAATTCGATGCCCACTTTGGAAGAACCGGCCAGTTCGTTCAGCACGGCCGCCAGCCCGCCACGCGTGGCATCCCGCAGGCAATGGATCGGCAGCAGACTTCCGAAGTCTCCGACTTCCATCATCGCCTCCACCAGCCCATTCAACGGGGCGGTATCGGACTGGATCTCGGTCTGGAAGGTCAGGCCTTCGCGCACCGACATGATGGCGATCCCGTGGTCGCCCATTGTCCCGCTGACCAGCACGCGCGTCGCCGGGACGGGCGTTGGCCGGGCCGATATCCACGCCCGCCGGGATGACGCCGATGCCGGATGTGTTGATATAAATCCCATCGCCGTGGCCTTTTTGCACCACCTTGGTGTCGCCGGTGGCGATCTTCACGCCGGCTTTCCTGCAGGCCTGCGCCATGGCGGTGACGATGTTGCCGAGCGTTTCCATCGGCAGGCCCTCTTCCAGGATGAAGCCGGCCGAGAGGAACAGCGGCTTCGCCCCGCGCATGGCCAGGTCATTGACCGTGCCATAGACGGCCAGTTCGCCGATATTCCCGCCCGGGAAGAACAGCGGGCTGACCACGAACGAATCGGTGGTGAAAGCCGAGCGACTGAGTTAGCCGAGTAGCGATGTCGGCGAGCACGGTGGAATCGCCCATTTGACCGAGCCACTCGTTGTCGAAGGCCGGCGCGAACAGGTGCTCGATCAGGTCGGCCATCATCCTGCCGCCTGCGCCGTGTCCCATCACGATGGTCGGGTAGTTTTGCAGCGGACGCGGGCAGGTCCAGCCAAGCAGGTTGAGTTTATCAGTCATGGTTACTCGTTTTCACCGCTCGAAGCACGCGAGTCTTCGTGCAGTCTTGCATTGAATTGCGGTGATATGGATTATATCTTCCATAGCGGTAATACGCCGCACAGGCGCCCTCCGAGGAAACCATGGTCGCGCCGAGCGGGGTCTGCGGGGTGCATTCCTTGCCAAAAGCCGGGCATTCGCCGGGTTTCTTGCGTCCCTGCAGCACCAGCCCGCTGATGCACAGCGGGACTCTCGTGCGTCTCGATGGACTGCACTTCCGGGAAGCGTTGTTCGGCATCGAAGGAGGCGAACTCCTCCCGCAGGCGGTAGCCCGACATGGGGATGACGCCGATGCCGCGCCAGGCCCGGTCGGTCATCTCGAAGACTTTCCGGATGACGGCCTGGGCAGGCTGGTTGCCATCGCGCGTGACCGAGCGGGCGTAGGCATTCCGCACCTCGTACTTGCCGGCTTCCAACTGCCTGCACGCAGTCGAGGATGCCGTGCAGGATGTCCACCGGCTCGAAGCCGGTCACCACGATGGGGATGTGGTACTTTTCGGCCAGCGGCTCATATTCCCAGTAGCCCATCACCGTGCAGACATGACCGGCAGCCAGGAAGCCATCCACCTGCACATCCGGCGAGTCCATCAGGGCGGTAATTGCCGCCGGGACGGTCACGTGCGAGACCAGCACGGCAAAATTGGTCAGTCCCTGCGCTTTGGCCTGCAGGACCGCCATGGCGTTGGCCGGGGCGGTCGTCTCGAAGCCGATGGCAAAGAAGACGACGGTCTTGTCCGGGTTATCCCTGGCGATCTGCAGGGCATCCAGCGGCGAGTAGACGATGCGGACATCGCCCCCGGCGGCTTTGACGGCGAACAGGTCACGCGCTGAGCCGGGCACGCGCAGCATGTCGCCGTAGGAAGTGAAGATCACCTCCGGCAGGGAAGCCAGGGCGATGGCCTTATCCACCAGTTCGAGCGGCGTCACGCAGACCGGGCAGCCCGGGCCGTGGATCAGGTTGATCTCGGGCGGGAGCATCCGGTCGAGGCCCGATTTGATGATGGAATGCGTCTGCCCGCCGCAGACTTCCATCAGAGTCCACGGGCGGGTGACGGTCTTCTGGATATCGGCGAGCAGTTTCCGGGTCAGGTCTGCATCGCGGTATTCGTCGATATATTTCATACTTGCAAAGCCCGTGCTGCTAGTAAGCTCCGGGGATTTCTTCCCCGAGCGCATCGATCTGCTTGAGCAGGTCCATCGTTTCCATGGCTTCCTGCTCATCCAGGATGGACAGACCAAAGCCAACATGAACGATGGTGTAATCGCCGAGCTTGACTTCGGGCAGGTATTCCATGCAGGCTTCCTTGACCACGCCCCCAAATCAACTTTTGCCATTTTCATGCCGTTGGTTTCGTACAGTTCAATTACTTTTGCGGGGATTCCGAGACACATTTGACACCTCTAAAGAGATTACACGAAGGACACGAAGTACACAAAGGTTAACCTTCGGCACCTTAGTGCCCGTTGTGTTAATCATTCATGGATATGTTCGTGCTGGTCGTCGTCCGTTTCGACTTCCAGGCTGGAGAGATACACGCCGTTCCCGCCGGTCACCTGGACCGGGAACGCGCCGCACTTGGGGCAGGCGGCATAGGCTTCGGCAATTTCGAATTCTTCGCCGCAGGTGCTGCACCTGGCGGTGCCGGGGGCGGTTTCGAATTCCAATGCCGCCTCTGCGGCGATGGTGCCGGGGGCCAGGCTGTCCCAGTAGAATTGGATGGACTCGGCCGTGGCATCCGAAAGCGCCCCGATGGTCACTTTAACACGCGTGACACGCCGGGCATTGGCTTCCCGGGCATGGATGAGTACGTGTTCGAACAGGTCTTCGGTTAATGAACCTTCGTGCATGACAAGCCTCAACGAAAAGTGTTGGCAGAGCAGGCCATTATCATACTATGCCATTGGGTTTTGTCAATCCCTGGGACTCTTCTGGATTTTGGGAACATATTAGAAATCCTTTATGGTGGGGTGGGCGGGAATTTCCCGGACATTATAAGGCGTAACCTGGTAAACGAAGTAGTTCAACCAGTTGGCGAAGAGCAGGTTGGAATGGCCGCGCCAGCGCACCAGCGGCGGCTGGGATGGGTCATCGCCGGGGAAATAGTTGGCCGGCACGTGGATGGGCAGGCCTTTGCCCATGATCGCGGTCGTATTCGCCCTTGAGCGTGAGCGGGTCGTATTCCGAGTGGCCGGTGACGAAGGTGTGCCGCCCGTCGCGTGAGGCGACGATGTAAACCCCGGCTTCGTCCGACTCGGCCAGGATCTGCAGGTCGGGGACGCGCTCGATATCGGCGCGGCGGACTTCGGTGTGGCGCGAATGCGGGGCCAGGAAGACGTCGTCGAAGCCGCGCATCAGCTTGTGGTAGCGGTCGAAGACGCGGTGCGGGAAGACCCCGAACATCTTCTCCGGCAGGGTGTATTTGGGGATGCCGTAGTGGTGGTAGAGCCCGGCCTGCGCGCCCCAGCAGATGTAGAGCATGGAAAAGACATTGGTTCTCGGCCCAGTCCAGGATGTCGGTCAGTTCCGGCCAGTAGTCCACTTCTTCGAAGGGCAGCAGTTCCACCGGCGCGCCGGTGATGATCAAGCCATCGAACTTCTGGCGGCGCACCTGGGCAAAGGATTTGTAGTGGGTGATCAGGTGTTCGGCGGAGACGTTCTTTGACTCGTGCGAGGCGGTGTGGAGCAGGGTCACTTCCACCTGCAGCGGGGAGTTGCCGAGCAGGCGCAGCAGTTGGGTCTCGGTGGCGATCTTGGTGGGCATCAGGTTGAGGATGGCGACGCGCAGCGGGCGGATATCCTGGTGGCGGGCGCGCTCCTCGCCCATGACGAAGATATTTTCGCTTTCGAGGGTCAGCGCGGGCGGGCAGGGTTTCGGGGATTCGGACGGGCATGGTACCTCCAAATGCAGAAGTCAGAATGATGAGATGATCAGGTATGATCAGGAATGAGACATGCAGACTAGCATTCATCATTCTGCATTTCTGATTACTTCATCATTTCGTCAGCGCCTGGTCCAGGTCCCACAGGATATCGTCGATATCTTCGATGCCGATGCTCAGGCGGATGAAATCGGGGGTGACGCCGGCGCGAGCTCTGTTCCTCTGCGCTCAACTGGCTGTGGGTGGTGGTGGCGGGGTGGATGGCCAGGCTCTTGGCATCGCCCACGTTGGCCAGGTGGCTGAACAGCTGCAGGCTCTCGATGAATTCGCTTGCCGGCTTCCGACGCCGCCCTTGACGCCGAAGCCCAGGATCGCGCCGGGGCCCTTGGGCAGGTATTTCTTGGCCGCTCGATAATCGGGATGGCTCTTCAGGCCGGGGTATTTGACCCAGCTGACCTTGGGATGCTTCTCCAGGAATTCGGCCACCGCCTGGGCGTTCTGGACGTGCCGCTCCATGCGCAGGCTGAGCGTCTCGATGCCCTGGATGGTCTGCCAGCTGTTGAACGGGCTCTGGCAGGCGCCGATATCGCGCAGCACCTGCACACGCGCCTTGGTGATGAAGGGCGGCAGCCCGGCGCCGAGCAGGTCGGCATAGACCAGCCCGTGGTAGGACGGATCCGGCGTGGTGAAGTTGGGGAAGCGGCCGCTGGTCCAGTCGAAGTTGCCGCCGTCCACGATGACGCCGCCGATGGTGGTGCCGTGCCCGCCGATGAACTTGGTGGTGGAATGGGTGACGATGTTTGCGCCCCAATTCGAACGGGCGGCACAGGTAGGGCGTGGCGAAGGTGTTGTCGATCACCAGCGGGATGTTGTGCTTCCTGGCGATGGCGGCCACCTCTTCGAAGGGGAAGACGGAGATATCCGGGTTGCCCAGCGTTTCGCCGTAGAGGATCTTGGTATTGGGGCGGATGGCCTTTTCGAAATTCTGCGGGTCGGCCGGGATCGACGAAGGTGACCTCGATGCCGAGGCGCGGGAAGGTATAGTTGAACTGGTTGTAGGTGCCGCCGTACAGGCGGCTGCTGCTGACGATATGGTCGCCGGCGCCGCACAGGGTCAGCACGACCAGGGTCTGGGCGGCATGCCCGGAACTGGCCGCCAGCGCGCCCACGCCGCCTTCCAGGTCGGCCAGGCGCTGCTCGAGCACGTCGGTGGTGGGGTTCATGATGCGGGTGTAGATGTTGCCCAGCTCTTTCAGGGCGAACAGGTTGGCGGCATGTTCGGTGTTCTTGAACTGGTAGCTGGTGGTCTGGTAGATCGGCACGGCACGGCTGCCGGTGGTGGGGTCGGGCACCTGGCCGGCGTGCAGCTGGCGGGTGGCAAAACCAAACTTACGGGTGTTGGTTGACATGGTTCATTGCTCCTTTTATGATCTGAATTACCGATGCAACGCTGTCCTTGTGGCGGCGCCAGCCAGGCGGGCAACTCCTCCTAGAAGGGGAAAACAAAAAACCCCTTCTGGATATGAAGGGGCTAGGTATAACAAAACACAGCCTCTCATCTTCCAGATAATACTGCCGGAATTGGCACCTTGACTTTCGTCAGGTTGCCGAGGCTTCAAAGGGCCGGTCCCTCCGCCTCTCTGGATAAGAGTGTTGCAATATTCGGTTGTTAAAGTTGGGCGGTTTATATCATGGCTGTCTGGAAAAGTCAAGGAAAGGGGGAAAGGGAAAGGTGATAAGGTAATCAGGGATTGGGTGATCGGGAATTGGGTAGAAGGTAGAAGGGAGAAGGGAGAAGGGGGAATATTCGATACGCGTATCGAAAAAAAACGAATACTCCTCTCCGGTCCCACCCTCAATGGCCGGGTAGGCGAGGCGGGCTGGCGGGGGGAATTAAAGTACCTTTTTTCGCATTTTTCGCGGAACGAATACGGGGCGGGAAAGCACAGCGGAAGGTCTTTTTCCGGTCGCGTGCCGGCGGAGAAGCAGAGGGGAAAAACGGCAAGCTGTTCCAAAATGACTCCTGGGAGGAGCAAGGGCAGGCCGGGGGTTTTTCCGGCAGGTTGGCTCCAAACCAGGGTAATATTAGAACTTATGTTCTGATTTGTCAAGGGGTGCAGGCTGAGGTTCGGACTTAAGTTCGGACAGGGCATTGGACCAAGGAAGTGAAAGAGAGCAAGACTGTTTGATAGATAGCATTATTCTGTTCATTGGACAGGGACCATTTTTGTCTGAGCAAGATGAACAAGCCGGAATAGCGTTTCCACTTTTTGCTTTTTTTTCGATCTGGAGAACCAGGGACAAGTTCTTTCTCAGGAACTTGATCCTCTGTGGCAATCGGTTCTCCATAGAGAAAATCGCGTAGTTCTTCCCCAAGCAACAAGCCGATCGGGAAGAAGAGTAAGAGCAATGCGATCATTTTCTCCATGTAATCCTGCTTCTGGTTCATGAGCTTGGTCATGCCCAACAAGTCCTTCAAATCTTTGAAACTTTCCTCGATTTTCATACGACCAAAATAAATCCGCAGACCCTCTTCGGCTTTCAGGTTGGTGATGACCCACAAAGGTTCTGAGAGGCCCACTTTCCAGCGTCCGATCAAATTGACATAGGCCTTCCCCTTGTACCAAACATCCGAGTGGATCACAGTTTGTCCAGGGGATATGGTGAGTGCCACATCCCGGCCTTTTAAATCACAGAACTTGGGCGGATGAGAACCCAAATTGAGCCGAATGACGAATTTGAGTTGCTCATTGATCAGGTTCGTCAGCAGTTCCAGATAACTGAACTCGCGATCCAGCACCAACGGCTTATCTCCCAACAGATCCTGGATGCTTGCAAAGGCTCGAAAGTGGTTGCGATTACGCGAATCCATGTTTGTGGCAATGGTCTTCGATGAATAGGTCACCAGACCACAGGGAATTGCCCGGCCTCGATAGGGCGTTGCAAACACCAGTGCCCAGAACCCCTTGGTCTTCCCATCTTTGAGTGTCCCCACATATTCGGTTTTCCAGGCCTGTGCTCGTTCGATCTCAGTCGGATCTCCAATCATGAACTCTGCATCCGGCTGATATAACCGCCCTAATACCTGCCTGGGATCATTCCGCTTCAGAAAACGCTGGGTCCGCTTGTAGGCGGCAGCTCCATTCCCCTCCATGTGACTGGCTATGTCCGTCATCCGCAGGGAGCGCGCCGCCAGGATCGCTTGCCCAATTTCGGCGGCTTGTTGCGCCGTCTCTTCTTCGTCAAATATCGCCCGTACAAATTCTAGAATGGTAAACTTGTTCATGGAAGCCTCGTTTTTGGAATTTGGTTGTCGCTAATCAAGTCTACCAATTATCGAGGCTTCCTCTTTTGTCCGTACTCATGTCCGTACCTCAGGTGCAGACCATCGAGAACCCGGAGGTCTTACTTGCTCAAGCATGTGCCGCATGACCGTTTTGGTTGTACAATTAGATAACGATTTTTGGAGACCCCGTTTTTCGAGGTTACAAGTGCGGGAGTTTTCTTGTATTTTTGTATAAGTCCAAAGAATTCAGTTGAAAGGGGCTTAACTTTGAAACAGGACACAGAAGAAACGCTTAGGTCTGGCATTCGCGATAACTTCCAGAGGGAACTGTCAAAGAGGAACATGTCCGCAAGTCGCATCGGGGCAGGCAAGTTGAATGGAAGAAGATAGGCGGGTAAAATGTATATTGACGCAATCGCCGGGCTATGCTTTACAATAAGCAATCAACGTAATTCGCTTGGTAATATCCTGGAGGGCAGGAGTATGAGTACAATTCAAATTGTAAAAGGAAAGCTGGGGTCCATCACGCAACTTCCGGATAAAGGACTTGAAATTAAGCCACTCACTGTTTTCATTGGCAAACAGGGAACAGGAAAATCTTTATTTTCCCAACTGGCTTATTTTTTCTATAACCTGCCCTATCTGGTGAATTATCAGCAGGGCTTAGACCGCACTTTGCTCTCCAGTAATGATACCATCCGCACCATTTTGGATAACCTGCGAAGCGACAAACGTGCCATTGGAGTTTTTGCAGATCCAAGCGTTACCATCAAGTGGGAAAATTTCACAATCCGCTTGGAACAGAATAATCGCCAAATTTATCCAAATAAAGCTCTCAAACAATATGTTCAGCGCATCGCATCTGGAGAAGTTCCTTACCGGCCATCAGGAAAGGCTTTATTCGTTCCTGCCGAACGGGTGATATTTCCCCATGCCAGCCGTCCATCGGTATGGAAATTGCTTTCTTGGCCGTCCACCCTGGTTTTATATGGGGATGCCCTGGAAAACGCCAAAGATATTTTTTCACAGTGGGATGATAACCAGCCGAATACTCCGGCGGGCAGGCTCATTCATCAACTCAGTCGTGATGTGTTGGGTGGGGAAGTGATTAAATATGGCGATAATTGGCGCTGGCAAATTGATGGCAAGACAAAAATTGACCTGGATATGGCTTCATCAGGGCAAAAGGCCAACTGGTCATGGCTGTTATTGGCGGAAACACTTTTCGATCAACGGGAACAAGGTCTTCTAGATGAGCCGTTTCGAATCCATATCGAAGAGCCGGAAATCCATTTACACCCTGCCGCACAAAGCGCTATGATGCGAATTTTGGCTTACCTGGCGAACCAAGGTATTGAAGTATTACTCACCACCCATTCTCTTACCATGCTATATGAACTTAATAATTTGGTGACAGCCGCTCACATGCTGCCAAGTGACCTGAAGGATGATCGTGTACCTGCGTCCGAATTTCGGATACCTGCGTCAAATGTGGCAACTTATTTGTTCCAAGAGGATGGTAAGGTACTGCCTTTGTTGCAACAGCAAAATCTATCCCTAGAGGATCAAGCTGAACGCCTGATACCCTGGATCAATGAAGATCAGCTCCGTCGCGTAGATGAGGAATTAGGCCAGGAATTATCACGCATCCGCTCCCACGGCGTTTTCTGGAAGGAATAGCCGTATGCCTGCCATTCACTTAAGCAATTATGAGCGGGAATCGTTATCCTATACTGAACATGCGCGGCGGTTTTGTCTGCAAAGAGAGCGAGGTACACATATTAAAGCATATGATATTGATGTGAACGGTCCCGGTAACCAATACTTCAAAGCCCTCTATTCCCACCAAGGACACCAGGGACGCCGTTCTGCTGATGGAATTTATGTGGGCAGTTTTCACCAACAAGGTCAACAAATTTACTTCGTCTTAGTTGTTGAATTGGAAGGGCATGCAACTTTCGATGATGCCGTGGAGCAAGTTAGGGTAACGCTTGAACATTTCTGCAAGGATTTTCAAGACGACGCGCTCGATGATGATGGCTCGCGCCATCATACACAAACTCAGCAACAACCCAGACCTTATATTTCCCAAGATAACCACATAGTAGCAGGAATTGTGGTTGGCTCTCAAGGACGGCAGGGAACACTTGCAAAATATAAGGATTGGCCAATAGTTTGCTTGAATTCCCGTCAGCCAGTTCAAGGTAAGACACCAATGGCACTACTTGATGAAATTGCAGCCTACACTGGTAAACGTTTTTGGTAGTTGACTGCAAAAGCCAATTTACTAAATAGTTTGGTCAGCACGGAATAGTATTCTTTGATGGTAACAATGATGATTTTCACGTTCACGTTTTTTTGGGGAGGAATTAAACTATGCCTGAGATCAAATTCGAAATCATCAAAAAGCTCGGCGTGCTTTCCAGGTCCGCGCTTGCCCTGAGCACAGCCGAAGGGTCGGGTTGGCCAGGCAGCGCAACCTGACCGGTTGGAAAGACCCTAAAGAGCCTGCCCGTCCCGCTTGTCCCGACGGTCTCTGTCGGAGCGCACTTTGCGGGGCCCCAGCAGAGGGGGTTTCTTCTGCAAACCATCGCCGTGTCCGGAAGTGCCACGCACCTGCCAGGTGCGTGGCACTTGCCCTGCAGTAGTGTAAACTATTTTCTGTAATTTCTAGAAAGAGTAGGTCAGGTGTTATCCTCAGGTTAACAGACCGAAAGGAGAGACGCCATGACCTGCCGAAAGGGTTTTACCCTACCCAGCGAACTTCTGGAGCGGGTCAGCAACCAGAAGACCCAACTCTGGCCGAGTTGGAACGAACCGGTCAAACGGCTTTTAGCAGAACAATGCGAACTTTGTGGCTCAACAGAGAGCATCCGGGTTCACCATGTCCGAAAACTCAAAGATATCGAAAAACGCTACAAAGGACGACCTGACCCGCCCCAATGCCCTATAGCCGAAAATCGCCCACACAATTCCATCCAGGGGTTACAATCAAAGCATAGATATCGACTATGAAAAAATCAGTCTGACCGCCCAACTGGCGGCGTATATGCGCCAGTTCAGCGATATCCCTTTCGCCAGCGATGTGGCCTGAACTGCTGCATTCACGGGAGGTATTTGAAGCCCTGCTCCAGGGCCAGCAAATGACCCCCGAAGATTTGCTCTGGTATGCCCCGATTTTTGAGGTGCGCTATAAAAACGTGACCGAGGCCATCCGCCGCACCGGCAGCCGCCAGGTGTTGGAACTGGCCAGCGGTCTTACCCTGCGCGGGCTGGCCTTCACCCAGGATCCGCGCTACACCTATATCGAATCCGACCTGACCGGCATCAGCGCGGAAAAAAAGGCGATCATTGCCAGCCTGCGCCAGAAATATGGGCTGGCTGATCACGCCAACCTTCATTTTCCTGCGGTGAACGCGTTGGATCGCAGCCAGCTTCATGAAGCCGTCACACGCCTGAACCGGGACCAACCGCTGGTGGTCGTCAATGAGGGCCTCTTTCAATATCTTTCCCCGGACGAAATGCGCGCAGTGGTGGACAACATTCGCGAACTGCTGGCCGAATTCAAGGGCAGCTGGATTACACCCGATTTTTCGATCAAAGATGAGGTCAACCAGGTATCCGAGCAGCAGCGCAATTTCCGCCGCATCGTTGACGCAGCCACCGAGCACAAGATGTACAACAACGCCTTCGATTCCCTGGAGCAAGTAATGGCATTCCTGCGTGAAATGGGGTTGAGCGCGGCGGTCCATAACCCGGGGGACGGAACCGGGGAGATCGTTTCGCTGCGCAGGCTGCACCTGCCGGCTACGCTGCTCGATCCGATCAAAGCCAGCCTGCGCCTGTGGGTGCTCAGCCTCCCCGACCATCGGTAATCCCATCCGCTGAAAAGCAAAACGAGTTCTTCCCTGATCCCTGATATGCCTGGCTGACGGACGTTCCGCTCGCTCCCACTGTCCCGCGCACTTTGCGGGGCCTCAGCAGGGGGTTTCTTCTGCAAACCATCGCCGCGTCCAGAAGTGCCACGCACTTGGCAGTTGCGTGGCACTTGCCCTGCTGCTCGAACCCGCAAAAACAACCCTTTTTTTGCCCCCAAAACCCTAAAAATCGTGCTTTTAACCCCCCAATTCTTGCGGAACAATTCCCTCGGAATGCTTCGTATAACCATTGCAAGCCCCATGGCAGGAGCGGCTTTGGGCCTCCCCCTGCACGAAAACCCGGGAAATGCCCAGAATCTGCTTTTAAATGCCTTTTCCTGCTCCCTGCTCCCTAATTACCTGATTACCTTTTCCCTTCTCAATCCGGCACTTTGAACAGCCCCTGCGGGTTGGCCCCCAGCAGCCCGGCTTTGCGGCTGCGTTCATCCATCAGGGAGAGGTTGGCCGCCTGTTCTTCTGAGATAATGGGATGGACGGTGTAGCGCTCCATGCCTTCGGCTATGGTATCCAGGCCGGCATCGCTGGCCATCCAATCCAGCCGGTCGAAAGCCTGCAGGTGCACCGGGCCGCGGTAGCCGCGCAGGGTCTTTTCGCCGGCGGAATTGAAGTAATCTTCGAAATACGACATGACCAGTTCGCGCAGGCTGCGGTAGACCGGCTCGCGGTAGCGCAGGCCGGTGAAATTCGATTGGGCCACGGCGCCCCAGCAGCCATGCTGTTTGAATAGCGCCAGGATATGGTCATCGTCGCGTTCGTTCGGGATGAGTTCCAGAATCAGCGGTGGATGACCGATGCGACGCAAAGCCATGGCGGCGAACAAAGCCCCATCGAAGCAGTGGCCTTTGCGCTCGCGCAGCAAACGCAGCGGGCAGCGATAGAATTTGTCTTCACTGTAGGGGATGGTGTTGAGGAAGGCCTGGATGGCGGATGGGCTGTCCAGGCCGGATAGAAGCTGCCGTTCCGGTAGGCTGAGCTGCCTATCAAATTTGCGGATCCAGGGATCAGGTTCTGGCCCCATGCCGGGCTCCTTTGCAGACAAAACTCTTTTCCACGAAGTATTCATGAACGGAGTTCATCCCGAAGAATGAAATTCATCTCACCGGACTCCAACGTCTCCTGACGTTGGAGAGTCCGAAGTCCGGAGACTTCGGACTCCGATGGCTATTTTCATATCAGAACACAAAAAAACGCGAATTTTCTGGGAATTCTTCGAAAAGGAACATTCTTACAGCTTTTTTTCGTGTCCTTCGTGTCCCTTCGTGGAGAATTTTTTTATTACGTTAAATACCGCCGCGATCGGCCAGCGTTTTGTGCAAGTCTTTCTCCAGCTTCCTGGCACGTACTTCGAGCGCCTGTAACTGGGCCAGGAGAGGTTCGCCGGCGGTTTTGTCGCTCAGCCCATTGATATTGATGCGCACGTTGTAACCGGCCGAGGTCAGGCAGGCCTTCGCCAGTGCCACCGCCGAAGCCGCATCGCTGATGGCATTCAGGTTGCCCAGGGCGGCGCAGCGCTCGGCCAGCGCCATGACGGTCACGGCCTTCTGCGCCACTCGCCAATGGCAGCTGGGCGGCATGCAGGGTGGCCTGCTCGATGGCAGCCAGGCGGAGCACTGCTGCTCGAGCAGTCGCTTGCGGCAGCCGGAAGGCAGCCAGCACGCCTTCGAAGGCGGCGGCATCCGCCGTCGACCGCCTCGGTCAATTCCCGGCGCAGGCGTTCGGCCTGGTTCAGGATTTCGTTCATCTGCTGCTTCGACCTCGGCGTACTTTTTCTTGCCGATCGTCAGGCGGGCCACCATGGCCACCAGCGCGGCGCCCATCGCCCCGGCCTGCGCGGCGGCCGAGCCGCCGCCCGGGGTGGGGGTGGCAGCCGCCAGGGCGTCCAGGAAGCGCCTCCGGGATGGGCGTCGGCGGAGTGGCAACTTGCGGCCAGTTGCCGTTCCAGGATCTGCTCGGGCTGGAATCCGTCCAATTGCAGGTACTGGACGGCCGAGTCGATCAAAGCCTCCTGCGGGATCAGCCCGATCAGTTCGCTGTGGTGGATTTCCGTACCGTAGCTGCCTGGCTTCGCTGCGGATGGCCTCCACCACGGTTTTCATGGAGGTCTGGCGGAAGTTTGTCAGGTTCATCGAGACCTGCGCCCGGCCTTCCACCAGCATCCCAAGCGCCTTGACCGAAGGCAGCCCGCCGGAGGATTGGCGGATCTTTTTGGCGATGGCTTTGGCGATGCTGACATCGCTCGCTGGCCAGGTAGACGTTGTAGGCGATCAGCGGATGGCGCGCCCCGATGACGGTGGCGCCGGCAGGCCCGAGCCGGGCAGGGCCGAAGTCCGGCTGCCGTCCTGGGTTCGTCTCGATCTCCGTTTTGAGCCCTTCGTACTGCCCGCGCCGGATGTTCTCCAGGTTGTGCGTTCCGGGCGGGTGGCGGCTTCTTCGTACAGATAGACCGGGATATCCAATTCCCTGCCGACCCGTTCCCCCAGCCGGCGTGCCATCTGGACGCACTCTTCCATGCTGATGCCGGAGATGGGCACGAACGGCACCACGTCGGTGGCGCCCAGGCGCGGGTGGGAACCGCTGTGCTGGTCCAGGTTGATCAACCCGGCGGCCGTCCGGATGGCCCGGAAAGCCGCTTCTTCCACTGCCGCGGGCGGCCCGGCAAAGGTGACCACGCTGCGGTTGTGGTCGGTATCGGAACTGTGGTTGAGCAGGGAAATTTCAGCCACGCCGGTGATGGCAGCCAGGATGGCTTCGACCACTTCCGGGCGGCGGGCTTCTGAAAAGTTGGGAATGCATTCGACGAGTGGGTTTGGCATGGCTCTCTCCAAAAGAACGCCAGGATTATAACCCAATGAAGGGAAAACGAGCCCTGGTCATATCGGACATGGTTGCCTTGCCCGGGGACGAGCCGGGCGGTTCGTCGTTTGTGTCTGGACTGGGGTAAAGATGGGTAATGAGGGGGATGCCTGGATTGTTATTCGCGTTTTATACTATAATCGTTTCTGCTGGAATCGGTGCAATATACTCATGACTCCCATTAATTCCTTTTCGGCAGTTTCCGGAAATAACCGGGAAGATAAATGCCCCTACCTGGGTCTGGCACAGGATCCGGAGACATCCCTGTCATATATGTCCTCTTGGAATGTTTGCTATCATGCCAGGCCGGTTGCTTCCCCAAACCTCGACTATCAGCAGTCTTTTTGCTTCAGCGGACAACATTCTTATTGCCCGGTCTATGCCCGCAGCACACCTGTGCCCTTACCTGTCGGTATGCGCCTGCCGGAAAACCATCCAACCTTCGAAAAGGGAGTCGTTCTGCCAATACTACTCGGCTGCGTAGGGTTAATCCTTTGTGGATTGGGGGTGTTTTGGATGATTCAGGATCACTATAATCGTGGCAGCGGCCTGTCCGGTAAGCCCGGGAGTTCCATTGCATCTGCGACGACCAGCCCGTTGGCGACTGATGCATTCCCTTTTATGGATACGCCTGGCACCCTTACCGGGAAAACCGCTTCACCTCGAACCCCTTCAATAACCTTCTCCCTCACACCCACTCCCACCCCTACCCGGTCTCCAAACTCCAACCCCAGGCCGACTTCGAGACCAACCGGAACTCCTGTCCCCCCGATAAATACCGCCGTTCCTCCGGCCGCAACCGGCGTTCCAACAGCTCCGACCGAATACTAACCAGCTCAACTGGTTAAATGGGCAGCAGTCTGCCCGGCGAGTTGCTTTATCATGTTAATTTCATTTTTATCCGCAGCGCCTCGTTCCAATGGACGAAAAGGTGCCGGGTGGGTGGCATCAACAGGAGGCCAGCTACGGTGAGTCCGCCCCAATACTCCAGCAGGCCGCTGGCTTCTGCCACTATGGCTCCTACCGCCATCATTTGCCGAAGACGGGCAGGCTCAACTTTCCCTTTCAACTGCTCGGGTTGAAGTAGCTTGACAATCTCGCGCGTCCGGCGGCCAACGGAAAGGCGATAGGCCCGCAATGGCTGGATGGTTGTTCTGGCGCTGAGATCTGCCACGCTGGCAGCATTCATGGCGTTGCCGGTATCACGTACGTTAATGTTCATCCGGTTGAGCCAGTCCTCCGCCAGAAGGACTTGCGGCGTTCCGGCCACCAGCAGGTTCATCGTGGCGTCCTCGATGCGGGTCATGTGCCAAAGCACCCAGGCGATGGAATGGTCAATGTTGGGGGGGATGAAACGAAACTGTTGTTCGGTCACCCCCTCCAGAACTTCATCTTCGAAAGACCACAGACCGGCGTGAGACATCTCTGCCGCGTGGACCATCGCATGTTGGCTCAAAAATAATTCGATAGCCTTTTGATGGTCACCGGCGCGGCCGAGGGCCTGTCGCAACACCTGTTGATGCTGGTTCCATGCTTTTCGCTGAGGCTCCATCATACGCTCCCTTACCTTTGGAATGGCAGGGGCGACCGGCCGGTCGCCTTTCCGGGGCTTTTAATCGTCTTCGCGATCTTCGATCGCTTTGCCAGGATAATGGCTGGCCAGGGCAGCATCGACCTCCGTCTGCGTGTGCCTGTCACAGGCAACCAGGGGCCAATGTGCATCCAGCACCCGTCGCCCCCCGGGGCTGGTTACCGCGCAGTCGACCAGCCTGCCATCCGGGGCATAAACGACCAGCAGGTTGTAGATCTTCCCACAAACAATGCAGCCGTGCTTTTCCACTACATTTGTGTTATCGGGCATGGAATATTCCTTCAGGGTTGGAGAGTAGTATAGCACTTTTAGCATAGCTGAATCCAGATGATATTTGTCCTTTACGTTTTTATCATGGAAAGGAAGATGGGAACAAGATCTGGATCAAATAATTTACCAGCCTCACTTTCAAAGTACGCTAAAACGTCCCCCACTTTCCATGCCGGCCGATATGGACGATCTGAAATAAGTGCATTCCACACATCTACTAGCGTAAAAATTCGGGCCGAAAATGGAATATTTTTTCCGCTCAAGCTATGCGGATAACCGCTGCCATCCCAATGTTCATGATGGCAAAGAGGAATATCGAGGACGTCCTGAAAATAGGGAATTGGAGACATCAGGTCATAGGCGTATTGTGGATGCATCTTCATCACTTTCCATTCCTCTGGAGACAATTTTCCTTTCTTGAATAAAATCGCATCTGGTATGGCGATTTTTCCGATATCATGAAGCAAGGCTCCCGTATGGATTCCGCCCAACTCTGGATATTTTATGCCCAATTCCTGGGCCAACCGCAGGGTCATATTCGCCACCTGCTGGGTATGCGTTAGCGTTTCGTAATCGCGTAAATACAATAAGGATAACCATCCATGCAATGTTTTCTCCAAAACACCTTCGGCCAGACTATGCTGCTCGAAAGTGCCGGCGCGGAATGGCACTTCCACTCCGGGAATGGAATAAAGAGCATCATTCCAGGCCACTGCTCTGTTTCTCCCGGTTTGTTTTGCCGTATACATTGCCTGATCTGCTTGAGATAACATGCGATCCAGGTTCTGGTTGGCTCTTTTTGAATGGCTTATCCCCGCACTGATGGTAATTCGAATATTATATCCATTTACATTGTGATACATGCCTGCCAACCCGCTGCATAGGCGTCCGGCAGTTGCCAGGGCTTCATCCTCGGAGGTATCGATCAGGAATATGACAAACTCCTCGCCGCCAAATCGTCCGAGGATGGCATTGGCCGGCAGGTTCGATTGCAGGTATTGGGTCAATAGCCGTAGGATTTCATCTCCGATCAGATGCCCAAAGCGATCATTGACGAATTTGAAATCATCCACGTCAACGATGATGGCCGAAAATTCGGTTTCGGATCGGCAGGCTTTTTCAAGTTGAGGTGTCACCGCCTCAAAAAAACCTCTGCGGTTGTTTGTATTGGTGAGCGGATCGATGATGGAAAGCTGCTTGACTTTCGCATATAGTTCCTGCAGTACACTTTGTTGCGCTTGCAGCAGATGATAAACACTGATGATTCGGTATTCCTCATTTTGCCTGATGACAAACGGTTCATAACGGTCTTTGTCTGGGCGGCTTAAAACCGATTTGATCGCCTCTTCCACGGAATTCCCGCTAGGTAGAACCAGCGTCGAATCGCCGCTCAGGTTATAAAACTCGGCTGCAGGCAGTTTTAGAAACAACTCAACCCCGTACAACCTGCCTACTCTTTCAAATACCTTGTCCCTGGTGATCAAGCCCAGCAGTTCTTTTCTTCTCAGAATTGTCACTCCAGGCAATTGATCCACTTGATCGAAAAGCCTGACCACTTCTTTAATGGGACAATTCTCATCGACCGATACATCCCAATAAGGAAGTTCCTCCAAGTGACGAGGCAATTGAGACCCGGGCGTTTGCAGGCGGATGGTTTGCGTAGGCATAAAAAAGTTAGCGAATAGATGCGATGAAGGCCACGACCAAAACTGTGAAACAGGCTCGTTCGACCAGCCGCCACCAGCGCTTTCTCCACGCCAGCGCTGTGAAAACCAGTAGCCCAAGGGTCAGGGCGGTCACCAGCCAGGACAGGAGGAACAAATACCGGTTGGGTAGCCCTGGGTTGTTACCGGTAAAGCAATCGCTCCTCAATAAGGAGCGAGGTGCAATTTCAAGATACCTCCCCAAAGTTAAACCGACCTAATTGCCGGGTTAACGTTTATTTAATGTTTTCTATCGGGCAGCGGCACCGAAACAATCAGCAGGACTTTCCATCTTTCAATTCCTAGCAGGTGTTCCACTGCCCAACCGGACTATCAGACAATCGACCACATGACTAGCGACTATTCTTTGCCATCGCCATCGCTCCCAGGATACCGGAGCGTTTTCCCAGACCGGGTGAGACGATGTACTCTTTCATTGTACCGGTAATGACAGGGGATGGGATATAGCCGTTCAGGTTCTCCCGCACCTTTTGCCGGATAAGCGGGAAGAGCTGAGGTTGTTCCATCACGCCGCCGCCCAGCACGATGCGCTGCGGCGAAAGCAGGCAGATGATATCGGTCAGGGCAAATGCGATGTAGTTCGCCTCCAGGTCCCAGGCGGGATGGTTTGCCGGCAGGCTCTCGGCAGGCTGGCCCCAGCGTTTGCTGATGGCCGGCCCGTTTGCCAGGCCTTCGAAGCAGTCGCCGTGGAAGGGGCAAGCCCCAGGGAACGGGTCACTTTTGCAGATCGTGTGGCAGGCGCACGTGGCCGGCTTCGGGATGTGTCAGACCGTGCACGACTTTCCCGTTGATGATGACGCCTGCGCCAATGCCGGTCCCGATGGTGAAGTACACCAATGACTCCAGCCCCTGGTTTTCCGGCACCCAGGAAAACTCGCCAAAGGCCGCCGCGTTAACGTCCAGGTCGAAAGTCATGGGCACATCGAATTGTCTGCGGAAGGGCCCGAGGATATCCGCATTGCTCCAGCCGGGTTTGGGGGTGGCGGTGATTGAGCCGTAGCCGGGGGAGGCCGGATTCAAGTCCAGTGGGCCGAAAGGAGCCAGGCCAATGGCAGCCAGGTTGTATTTCTTGAAGAAAGCGACCGCCTGCTCCAGTGTTTCGTGCGGTGTGGTGGTCGGGAAACGGATTTCGTCGATGATATTATCCGGCCCGGTACCCACCGCGCAGACGAACTTGGTCCCGCCGCCTTCCATGCCTCCGTAGAGTTTTTCCATACGGTTCTCCTCTTTAGCAATTAGCGATGCAGCGATTGGCAATTAGCAACTGGCCACAGGTGACAGGTGACTAACGACTATTCTAGCAGATACTGGTAGAATCCTGGTCATGTTTCCACGACGATTCTGGACGATCTGGCCTGCATATGCTCTCTTTGTGTCATACTTGGCATAAGTTTGGCCGCCTGTGGGCCGTCCCAGAAATCCAATATCACGCCTGCATCCATCTGGGCCTCCGGCCAGCCCGGCCATCGGCCGCGCAAGCGCCAGGCGTTCCCACCCGGTCCTACAATATCCCGCCAACGCGAGTTCCCGGCTCGCCTGAGTTGACGCCTACGCCGGACGCAGCCCATTACCAGGCCGGAACGGCGCGCGGCCCGCAGACCTATGTTGTCCAACCCGGTGACATGCTCAGCGCGATCGCACAGAAGTACAGCGTCAGCGTGCAGGCGCTTACCCAGGCCAACAACATCGCGGACGCGAATGCCCTGCAAGTGGGCCAGACGCTGACCATCCCGGCCGTGACGCCCCAGCCGGCCGGCCCGGCCTACAAAATAATCCCCGATTCAGAACTGGTCTACGGTCCGCTCGGCGCACAGACGGATGTGGAGGCTCTTATCCGCAGCAAAGCCGGTTACCTGGCGAAGTACACCCAGGATGTGAACGGGGAGACCCTGACCGCTGCGCAGGTGGTGGTGCATGGCTGCGCTGGAATCCTCGATCAACCCGCGCCTCCTGCTGGCATTATTGGAATATCGTTCCGGCTGGCTGACCAACCCCCACCCCGACCCGGCGCTGGATGAACAACCCTTTGGTTTCTACGATGCCTGGTATCATGGCCTGTACCGTCAATTGGAGTGGGCGGCCATCCAATTGAACAGCGGTTACTACCGCTGGCGTTCCAAGGCGGTCACCAATTGGGTACTGGCTGACGGTTCGGTTGTCCCGATCGACCCGACCATCAATGCCGGGACGGCCGGCGTGCAGAATTTTTTTGCCCAACTGGACGATTATTCCACCTGGGTGCGGGATGTAAGCCCGGGAGGCTTCTTTGACACGTATCATGTGCTCTTCGGCTACCCCTTTGACCTGGCGATCGAACCGCTCGTTCCGGCCAACCTGGTCCAGCCGCCGATTGACCCTGCCGTTTGGCCCGGGCGAAACCTGGTACTTCACCGGCGGCCCGCACCTGGCCTGGCTGGACGGCACGCCCTACGGCGCGCTTGATTTTGCTCCGCCCGGCGATGACCCAGTGCGGCGTTGAATCGGATGCCTGGGTTACGGCAGTGGCGGATGGCGTGGTGACGCGTACCGGCGACGGCGAGGTGATCCTGGACCTGGATGGGGATGGCAATGAAGGCACCGGCTGGGTCATCCTTTACATGCACATCGAAACACGTGACCGGGTCCAGCCCGGCACGATCGTGCGTGTCGGCGACCACATCGGGCATCCGTCCTGCGAGGGGGGCGTTGCCACCGGCATGCACGTCCACATAGCCCGCAAATTCAATGGGGAGTGGATATCTGCGCTTGGCCCAGTGCCGTTCAACCTGAGCGGTTGGATTTCTGCCGGAACCGGCGAGGAATACGTGGGCACGCTCACGCGCAACGGTGTTGTGCTCCAAAACCTGGATGGCAACAGCCCGACCAACCAGGTTCAAAGATAAGGGTGTCCTGTGTTGTTACCGGGACCGGACGTTCCGACCCTGCCCGACCCTGAAATCATGCAATTTTTCCTTACTACTCTCTAATCTCTGCTCTCTGCCAGCTAGGGTATAATCTTCTGCTGATGAAACCGACTTCGATACACACAGGCAGAGCACTTACCCTGCTCCTTGTTATTGCTTTGCTCCTATCTGCCTGTGGGAGCGACCTTTGGGGAACCTATGATTCGTCCATGACGCCCACTCCCGGGGTTACCGGGACGGTTCCTGCACAGATCCCGTTTCCACCCCCACGCCCATCCCAACTCTCGACGCCTCGCCCCTCCCGCCGATCGCTACGGATCAGCCTCCAACCGACACTCCACCTGTTGTCACACCCACCACCACCTTCACTCCGGTCATCCTTACTTCGGTACCGGGTTCCACCATTCCTTACACTTCACAATCGGGTGACAGCCTGGATGTGGTTGCCATCCATTTTGGCGTCAACGCTTCTGAGATCACCTCTTCCATGCCGCTTCCTTCCACTGGCTTTATCAACCCCGGTACGCTCCTGTTCCTGCCCGACCGGCTGTCCCAGACCCCCACCACCCCCTCCCAGCCCATCATCCCGGATAGCGAACTGGTGGATTCCCCCAGCGCGGTTGGCTTTGATATCGAAGGCTACGTGAACTCCGCCGGGGGGAGACTGAGCAGCTTTCACCGAATACATGACCGGTGTGGGTACCATTACCGGAGCAGAGGGCGTCACAGCGAATCTCCCTGGGAAGTTCCATCAGCCCACGCTTGCTGCTGGCGCTCATCCAGTATTACACCGGCTGGGTGCAGGGGCAGTCCAAGCCAGGCCTGGATGAAAAATACCTGTTTGGCTACAATAATCCGGCTTACACCGGCCACCCTACTGTACCAGCAGATGCGCCTGGTCATTCAAGACCTCTTGACCGGATATTACGGCTGGCGGGCCGGGAATCTCAGCGGGCTGACCTTCCCGGATGGGACCAGCCTGCGCTTTGCACCGGGCTTGAATGCGGGCAGCGTTGCCTTGCAATATTTCTTCTCCAGGCATCTTAACTATGCCGATTGGCTGCAGGCCATTGACCCGGATACCGGCTTCCTGTCTCTCTATAAAAGCATGTTCGGCGATCCGTGGGAACGCGCCAATGAACTCGGCCCGCTTTTCCCTGCCAATCTGATCCAGCCGACCTTCACTCTGCCGTTCGAAGTGGGCGCGTTGTGGGCTTTCACGGGCGGTCCGCACCCGGCCTGGGAGGCGGAGAGCGCCTGGGGCGCCCTGGACTTTGCACCCGCGGCGGCCGTCTCGGGTTGCGCCGTGTCGAATGCCTGGGCGGTGGCCGTCGCCCCCGGGCAGATCGTGCGCTCTGAAAGCAGTTATGTGGTGCTTGACCTGGATGGGGACGGCTTCGAGCAGACCGGCTGGGTGGTGATTTACCAGCATATTGCCACCAAGGACCGCATCCCGGCGGGCACCTGGGTGAATGCCGGCGCCCGCATCGGCCACCCGTCCTGCGAGGGCGGTGAGGCCACCGGTACCAACCTCCACATTGCCCGGAAGTACAACGGCGAGTGGGTGGCCGCGGGCGGACCCTTGCCTTTCGATTTGAGCGGTTGGATCGCGCATGAAGGCAACGCGCCATACATGGGCACGCTCACCAAGGACGACCAGACGATCATTGCCAACCAGACCGGTACGCACGAGTCGCAGATCATCCGCCAGCCGGGTGAATAATCCTTTCCGTGTTGCTGTACAAGAAGTTTTTCCCGTTCGTTCTCGCTTTTTCCCTGGCGGCCTGTCTGCCGCAGGGCGCCGGGACTTTGATTCCCGTTACACCCACGCAGACACAGACTGCCGATCCCAACCGCCTCGCCACTGCCGACACGCCCGCATTATAACCCCGGCGAATTGGTGGATTACATCGCCCAGACCGGTGACAGCCTCCCGGCGCTGGCAGCGCACTTCAATACCACCGTCGATGAAATCCGGGCAGGCCAACCCGCAAATCCCCGCGGATACCACCACCATGCCGCCCGGCATGCCGATGAAAATCCCAATCTACTATTTGCCGTTCTGGGGGACGACCTCCAGATCCTGCCCGACAGCCAGTTTGTCGATGGCCCTTCCGCCGTCGGTTTCGATACCGGGCGTTTGTTTCCAGCCATCCCGGCTGGCTGAAGGATTACAGTGCCTATGCGGCGGGCGCCAACCACTCGCGGGGCCGAGATCGTGGATATGGTGGCGCTCGACTACAGCATCAGCCCGCGCGTCCTGCTGGCGCTGCTGGAATACCAGACCGGCGCACTTTCCCAACCGGTCGCGCCCACCGGCGATTATCCGCTTGGCTATGTGGACTATAACTATGCCGGCCTTTACCTGCAACTCATCTGGGCAGCCAACATGCTGAATGTCGGTTACTATGGCTGGCGAACCGGCAGCCTGACCGAGCTTGACCCATCCGGATGGCACCATCGAACGCCCGGATCCCTGGCAGACGGCCGCCACGGTGGCGTTCCAATATTATTTTTCGCTGAATACGCCCTTGTTCCAGTACACACGCGCCACCGGGCCGGATGGCCTGGCGCAGGTGTACCAGAACCTGTTCGGCGACCCCTGGGCTGCGAATGTGGACCTGCCGCACATCCCGGTCAGTCTCCAGCAACCGGACCTGGGTTTTCCCTTCGCGGATGGAGAAACGTGGAGTCTGACCGGCGGCCCGCATGCGGGCTGGGGAACTGCCGCACTCCAGCCCTGGTCAGCGCTCGATTTCGGACCGCCGGTCAGCGGTTGCAATCCCTACAACCATCCGGTGGTGGCGATGGCAGATGGGGTGGTGGTCCGCTCGGAGACGGGCTTGGTGATGGAGGACCTGGATGGAGACGGCGATGAACGGACCGGCTGGGATCTGCTCTATTTGCATATTGCGACGGTCGGGCGCGACCAGGTGGGCCAGAAGCTGAAGCGAGGCGACCCGATCGGGTATCCATCCTGCGAGGGCGGCGAAGCAACCGGGACGCACGTTCACATTGCCCGCAAATACAACGGCGAGTGGATGCCTGCCGATAGTGTCATCCCGTTCGACCTGGAAGGCTGGATCGCGCATAACGGCGATGCAGCCTATCAAGGCTACCTGACGCGCGGCACCCAGATCGTGACCGCCTGCACCTGCTCGGATGCGGCCAGCCATATTACGGCTGGAAAATAAAAAAACGAGATGCCCTGTCACTTGCAGTGAAGATGTACGTTGCGGGATGTAGGTTCCGGTTTTCACCAGCGTACGCTTTTCTGCGCTTTCCCCCTCATAAATCTCATACTGCAACTCCATCGGCACCACTTTGCCGAGCATGGCCTGGGCCGGGCAGTATTTGGTTGCCGATAGTTCGATGGACACGCCGCACCGCTGTCTCGTCCAGGCTGTGACCGGTGACGAGATAGGTGATGAGTGCGCGCGTGAACACTTTCGGGAACTCCTCCGCCTGGTCAGCCTGGACTTTGACTTCGAAGGCGGTTACCGCCTGCTGCTTTTTCTTCAGGATGGAAATCACGTCCATG
The DNA here is from genome assembly GCA_963746015.1 of uncultured Chloroflexia bacterium. Taxonomy (GTDB): domain Bacteria; phylum Chloroflexota; class Anaerolineae; order Anaerolineales; family Villigracilaceae; genus UBA877. The sequence continues at coordinate 17,529 of CAVUZS010000010.1, read as the reverse complement.
GCGGTGCAGCCCGCCAGGCTGACGGCCATCAATTCCAGTGGGCGGAAGCCATCGTTCGCTCCGCCCGACTTCTCCATCCGCGCCGAGCGGAACTTCGAAGCCGGTATCCGCGCGTGCCGGTAAAATGCATTCCTTGTTGCCAGATTACTTTTGCGTCCATTTCATTTCTCCAGGAGCGGGGTGACGTATTTTTCCAGGGTTGGCTGGTTGACCTCTCCCGTCCAGCTCATGCGCAGGCTGCCCTTCTGGTCGACCACGTAGGAACTGGGTAGATCCCAATTCCGGAAAGCCTCCACCGCGATACCTCTTGGATCCAGCCAGACCGGAAAAGTCATTCCAAGCTGCCGGACAAAATCAGTAACGGTACCGGCGGGTTCACCCGATTCGATGGCGACCATAACGAAGCCTTGCCCGGCGTGGGCCTGGTAATAGGCTTGCAGTTCGGGCATCTCGGCTTTGCAGGGCGGGCACCAGGTGGCCCAGTTGTTGACCAGGACCACTTTACCAAGCGTATCGCCAAGCGAAACCGGATTGCCTTGCAAATCGGTTAATGCCAGTCTCGGAGCGGCCTGGTTCATCACAACGGGTGGGCGGACAAGCCCGGCACTGTCAAGGGCGGTCTCCTGGCCTTTCACCAGCAGTGGGATGACAGCCGCGCCAACCAGGAAAACCCCTGCTGCAATCAAGGTCAGGAAAAGCAGCGTACGCGATTTTGGAGTATTTTCAGACATTGGAGGAGTGATGGAACCTTATGGCTTCCATGCGTCAGTGTCGCAGGTAATCTTCCAGGTTGAGGGTTTTGAAGAGCTGGGAACGTACCTCGCCGGGGATTTCGGCGGATTCCTCGGCACATTCGTGGTAGAGGGAGATGGTCTTGCGGAGCGTATCCACCACGATGCGACAATTCTCGCATTCGGCGGTGTGGCTTTCAATTTCCTGGCAGAGTTCTTCGCTGAGGTTGCCATCCACGAAATCGGACAGGAAAACCAGCAACGATTTGCATTTGGAATGGTCCTTCTCGCTCATTCTTTGCTCCTTTTATTGAGCCGTCACCATAATAACTGCTCAATTCTTCCCGCAAGCGTAAGCGGGCACGCAGCAGGCGGGTCTTGACGGCTGTCTCGCTCAAACCGAGCACCTGGCTGGTCTCCTGGATGGACAGGTCTTCGATATCGCGCAGGACGAAAACGATCCGCAGGGTTTCCGGAAGATGCTGGACGGCGCGATCCAGGGCTGCGCGTGCTTCGGTCGGTAAGCAATTCTTCCTCCGGCAGACAGCACCAGTCGGTGAATTGGACCGGATCGTAATTTTGGTCATCCTCGTCCTCCGGTGTAACGTCGGTGAAAGTGGTTTCCGGACGCCGTTTGCGCAACAGCATCAAGGCTTCATTGGAAGCGATCCGGTAAAGCCAGGTGGACAGGCTGGAGCGGCCTTCGAATTCGTCCATATGCTGGAACGCCTTCAGGAAAGTATTCTGGAGGGCGTCTTCAGCATCTGGCGGGTTGCCAAGCATTTTAAGCGCCAGCCGGTAGAGTGGGCCTGAATAAGCATCCACCAACCGGGCGAACTCGCGCCGGTCTCCCAGGCGCAATGCCTCAATGGAGATTTCAGATTTGCTCTCACTCATTAGATGATTTCCTCTGTGGAAAAGTTGCTGGCACTTATCCAATAAATAGGGGAGTAGTGGGGGTGTGCGGGCGGCTTCGCCGCCCGCACACCCCCACTCCCTCAGTTTATTGAGATGATATGGTTGCTGTTCAGAGTATACACGAAACCAGTGGTTCCATGACAAAACACACGGACAAATGTCCAGCCTTTTAGGATGTTTGCCACTATGAAGGTTGGGCATGTTTCGCTAATATCGTATATAATTATGAATCTCGAAAAGTATAGTCACCTGGCTTTCTTTACGGGCCTGCAAGCAGCCGATATCCAGTTGCTGGCGCCCTATTTCGCGCCGCAGACCTGGGTGGCGGGTACGGTCATTTTTGAGCAGGCTGACTATGCCGAGTATCTCTATCTTGTGGTGAGTGGAGAAGTCACCATCCGCTACAAGCCACACGATGGCCCGGTGATGACCGTGACGCATGTCCAGCCGGGAGGGATCTTTGGCTGGTCGGCGGCGATGAATAACCCGGCTTATACTTCCGGCGCGGTGTGTTCATTGGACAGTGAAGTCCTGCGAATTCGCGGGACAGACCTGCGGACGATCTGTGAAAAACACCCGGAACTGGGTAAGATCATCCTGGACCGGCTGGCAGGAGTCATCGCGGAGCGCAAGCACAGCCAGCAGGGACAGGTGACCTCCATCCTGGCGAGCGGGATGCGCCAACCCTTCCAAGAATTAAGGAGCAGCCATGGCCGAATTGAGAACGGACCCAAAAACCGAGTTGCAAATGAAGGCGCTGGTCGAACAATTGAGCGCCTATATCGAAACTTTCCATGGCGGCTCGGCCGAATATGTCTCATTTGATGGCAAGGTATTGAAAGTGCGCCTGGGCGGAGCCTGCCTGGGCTGCCCGCTTTCTCCATGCCACGCTGCATGGCTGGGTGGAAGGGACGGTGAGACAGTTCTTCCCGGATATCGAGCGAGTGGAGGAAGTCAAATAACCTTTTTCAGGCTGTATAAATCCTTCCAGCCGATATTAAATATAAACACAACAGCCCCTCGCCGCACGGTGAGGGGCTGTCCCATGGAAAAGAGACTCTACTTGTTCGGGGGCACCGAAATGACCTGGGTACGGTAATCGAAACGTTTCAGGATACTTTCCAGGTGACTCATTTTATTTCAACCGAGCCGACACCCGTGTCGATGGTGATGTCGGCGGTATTGGCGGCTGTGGCATAGTCTGGCGACTGATACAGGCCGCCATCCAGGCGCGGGAAGCGGCTCGAGTCGACGGTCACCGAGGCGATGCCGCTCTTCATCCGGATGCGGGCCGCCACTCCCGTTGGGATGCGGATGTTCAGCGAAGAGGCGCCCGAGTCGATATCCACAGCTGTTTTTCCGGCGTTGGCGGGCAGGGTTATTTCCGTGCTGCTTGCGCCGGTGTTGATATCGAGATCGACCACTTTTAGATCGGTCAGGTCGAGGGTCGATGCGCTTGCGCCACTATCGATCCTCAAGTTCAGCGGGATTTCGCCATTGAGACGGATATCCCAGTCCAGGCTTTCACCCGGATACCAGGCCCAGAAATGGGGGGAGTTGCGCACTTTCACCTGGAGCTGGTCCCCATCCAGGCGCGAGGTGGTATCCACTTCCGCACCGAATACACCGTTGAGCAACTCGCCGGAGGTGGCACCGGCCCGCACGTTCAGCCGGCCGGCCCCGTGGTCCAGTTTGATGCGGGCGCTGCGGGCGCCTTCGAGGGGGATGGAGAGACTCTGTCCTCCCGTCCCGGAGCGCCCCCTGCCGAGAGCGCCAGTCAGTAACCAGACCCCGAACAGGATGATGATCGCTGGCCAGAAATAGCCAAAAATGTCGCCTTTAATCCAACCCTGCTGGCTGGCGAGCAGCAAAGCTGCCAGGATGATGAGCACAATGTCCCAGAAAAGACTGCCGCGTATTCGCATAATATTCTCCTTTCGTAACTGCTCAGGCCAGCCTCGCGAAGGTTCTATTTCTGGCACAATTGCGGGTAAAGCCAGGTTTTTCGCTCATAATTAATGCCGGGATACGGCCAAACCTTCGCAAGGGTGAGCAGTTACCTCCTTTTTATAATTAACGGCGCAAGAGACCGCGCACGATGAGCCAGATGCCACCCAGGAAGAGGAATGCGACCGGTACGTAGGTGCTGTAAATCCCCAGGACGCTCCAGGCATGGAAGAAAGTGCCGAAGATGGCAAAGAGGATGGCGCTGATGATGAGAGCATTCAGGCCATTGCGAACCGAAGCTTTGAAATCCTCCCCCAGGAGGCCGGCCAGGAGGCTGCCCACCCCGACGAAGCCGGGGATGAGCGTCCACATGTAAGCCCAGGATTCCCAGTGGCCGGTGGCATTCTGATAATACAGGATGCCGCCGATGCCAGCCACGATGCAGGCCGGGATGGCCATACCCGGCGCTCCGACCAGCAGGCCGATGACCAGCAGGATCGCCCCGGAAAGCACCACCCATATGGGCCAGTCGAAGGGCGGCAACTGGATGATCCTTGCCAGGGCCGGGTCGGCACGCGTGGCGATCAGCCATCCGGCCACCAGGATGAGAATGATTCCCAGGACCAATTGCGTGCGGTTTCTCTTTTCCATAACTGCATTCTCCGTGAATGGATTCGCTTGCTAATTTATGTACGCCAAAGTAAGCAAAAAGTTACTCCGGCCTGTTCTTGTTCTCAGTTCTGTTAACGGACCTGGCCTGTTTGATGCCAGTTTCAAGATCCATTATAGGGTAGATTGGGCAAATCGTGCTATCCATTGGCTGAAAGTCTGCCATCAAAGCGGCAGCATGGCAGGGTTGTCATCCGGCCCCGGCGTGCACCGGGGCCGGGTGAAGAAAAGGTAAGCAAAGCCCTAGACGGATATCCTCCCGGCGTGGTAAAATCCGCCCGCTGGAAATACCGTTCCGCACATTGGGGGCTCGTCCAATGGCAGGACAACTGACTCTGGATCAGTCGATAGAGGTTCGAATCCTTTGCCCCCAGCACCTAAAAGGCCCTCGCCAGAGCGAGGGCCTTTTTTATTTTTAAAATGTTTGATGCCCCGCACCTGATCAGCTCGGTGGTGCGCTTCTTCGGTATCCAGATTGGTTTGCTTCAGGTAGCGTTGTAAAACACTGAATACTGGACGGTATGACCGGATTCGGCGGATAATTTCACCAGCATACGCATAGACAGCCCGTGATGCCGTACTCCGTCTCTGACGTCTTGGCGTGGTGGTGGTGAAGTGACTGATGGCGGCTCGTAGCCGCCTCAGTCGATGGCGACATCGTATCCGCAGGGTAAAGTGTGCTAGGGCTTTACGCGCGAGAATTAGCGAAAGGCGGAGCAAGCTATAACTTGCATCTTTTCCTTCGGCTTTACAAAGTACTGTGTAAATATTTGAACCCGAATCGTCGATTTTTCCCTGCTTTTCGGTTGCTTCAGTGTGGATATGTATGCAAGGAGCAGTAGCACATCCTGGTTGCCCGAATTTTGAGGGTAGAAATCCAGCCTGGGATGTGATACAGTATGGTAAAGGGGGGAGGATGGGTTGCCTTAACTGATTGAAAAGAGGTGGCTCAGGATGGCTGAAAAGAACAACTGGCATTTCAAAATCCTGCTGGGAGATGACCGCTCGGAGCATGCACTCGCGGCGGTGGCACTGCTGGAGGATCTGCCCTTTGCCTCCGGGACCGACATCACCGTTTTCCGGGCAGTCTCCCCCAACCAGGCAACAGACCTGGTCCTGATAGAAGACGCGCTCAACCAGACCAGCAACCGTTTGAGAAAGAAAGGTTTACATGCCAAACCGGAGCTGCAACTGGGATTTCCGACGGAAAAATTCTTGAAGTATGCTGAAGAACAAAAGCCCGATCTGATCATCATCGGCGCGCAGGGCTTGCGCGCCACAGCCGGCATTCTGGTGGGCGGTGTGGCACAGCAGGTGGTGGAATACGCTCCTTGCCCGGTGCTGGTAGTACGTGCGCCCTACAATGGGCTGCGAGGCGTTATGTTGGTAACGGATGGATCGGCCTCCAGCCGGCAGGCGGTGCATTTCCTGGGCAGGCTGCCCCTGCCAGTGGACGCCCGACTGTGGGTGATGCACGTGCTCCCACCGCCGCCGATCCCCATGATGATCGTGGAAACGACGATGGGCGACGTGCCGATTGCCTTCCAGGCTTCAGAAGAAGCCGCCGCGCTGAGGGAGAAGGAGGAAAAGGATGGGCAGGCGCTGATGGATAGCACGCGTAAGGCGCTGCAGGCAATGGGCAAGCCTGCAGAGGGCATCCTGAAGAGGGGGGATGCTGCCACCGAGATCATGGCAGTTATAAAAGAACAAAATATTGATTTGCTCATCACTGGATCCCGAGGACTCAGCCCGATCAGGAGCTGGATGATGGGCAGTGTCTCGCGCAAGCTGGTGCACTATTCAGGATGCTCGGTGTTGGTGGTAAGAAACCTGCCTCCAGGTTGAGTGCGCGGGTTGCCGGGAGACGGTACCACCGCAACGATATCCGGATGAACGAGACAATGGGTTAAGTGGCAGGAACACAAATCCGCAGGAGACCGGTGCCTGGCGCCAAGGAGGTGCTCGATGTTCAAGAAAATTCTGGTGGCTGTGGATGGTTCAGACTGTGCCAATCAGGCCGTCTGGGTGGCGGCATATCTGGCGCGGGCATTGGGCGCCGACCTGTGCGTCATCACGGCCTTTGATCCTGTGCCCGCTTACGTGGGTAAGTTTGCCTACCAGGCAGCAATCGATGCCCTGTATGCTGATCGGTTCCGCCGCCTTGAGCAATGTAAGGCGTATCCAGGGCTACCTACAGGCTAATCCGAAAGCCAAAACAACCCAACCAGCGGCTCCTGATGCAGAAAACCACCCCCGGAAACGGGCCGTGAGTTCTTTTTGGGCTTTTTTATGCACCAGCCTGACGGTTTTGTGCGGTCTTGCCAAGCCGAAAATGGCAGCCGTGAGTTGTTAAAGTCCGAGTATTTGCAGGAGAGTCATAAAAGGTATCAATAATAAACAATACCCTCTAAAGACAATAATCCCTTTTCACCCAGTGGGTAGGAAGGCAACCATCCTCATTAACCAATAGTTATGCATGCCATCTTGGAGAAAAATGTGGCCCTATCCTCCCGCCTTCCATATCTTTATCAATTCCACCTTCAGTGACCTGAAGGCCACGCGCAATTCCCTGCACGAATCATATCAATGAGATTGGCCGCTGTGCTATACTTTACCAACTATCATCTTTATTTACCATCTAAAGACCCAACGGGTAATTTATATCCCTGAATTGTCGTAGTGGAAAAAGGTTCATGGCATCATCCATTTGCCGGAGCTCAATAAGGAATTGTGTAGAGCATCTACATGAGGAAAGGGTACTTTATGTCAGAATTTTTGTATGAGAATATTGCCACTCAAATCGAAGGCGTCATCAAGAATATGTCCACCGGAGATAAGCTCCCTCCGAACGAATGCTGGCGACACAATATGGCGTCAGTAGAAATGTACTGAGGGAAGCGCTGCGCTCCTTGTCGGAAAAAGGCTTGTTGGAAATTAAGCCCGGCAAAGGTATCTACGTGGCAAACCTGGAGAATGAAAAAGTTGTAAGCCGCCTGGAAACCATGCTGCTCAAAAATCAAAGCAATTACCGCGAAAGTTTTATTGACATCGTAGAAGCCCGTACCATGCTTGAACTGGATGTGTTTGAGCTTGCCTCGGAGAGGGCAGTGGACGACGATTTCAAATCCATTGAAAAGGTGTGTCGTAAAATGGAACAATGCGTTGGCGATGTGGATATGTTCAACCGCTTTGACCTGCAGTTCCATCTACGGCTCGCGGAGGCCACTCACAATTCCGTGTTCCCGGTGCTGGTGAACACGCTTTTCGAGATGACAGGAAAACAAATGTTCATGTTCATTCGCCTCAATCCCGAGAGAATGCAGGATGTGCAGCGTGAGCATATGGAGATCTTGGAGGCCATTAAAAGCAGGGATAAATCACGTATTGCCAAGGCGGCGCTCCGTCACTTCAATGTCACGGAAATCATCTACGGTACCCCAGCGGGTAAGTAGCTTACAAAACGAGAGTAGGAAAGACAAGCAGCCACCAACCAGGAAGGGGGAGGGACAGACAGATATTAATTACAAAAAAATCTGTTGACTTCGTACCCGGAGTAGTATATAATGCAATAATTTCCAAAGTGCACTTAATGTTACGACATCATTTTTCGTCGAGGACGAAAATTATTTTTTTCAAATCATCTGGTAGTACCGGTTGTACCACATGTGCTTCAGAAAAGACGAACCATGAAAAAACGTAATTGGATCTCCATCCTCTACCTGCTCCCCGCCCTCCTGATTATGATCATGTTTGTCTTTTATCCAATTGCGAGGAACGTGGGATACAGTTTTACGAACTGGAATCTGATCTCCGGCGTCAAGAAGTGGGTGGGTCTCGGAAACTACGTCCGGCTGCTCAAATCCTCCGAGTTTGCACAAGCATTCCTGAACAACGTGCGCTACGTGATCATTTCTCTGATCTTTCAGGTTGGCGTGGCGCTGATTTTCGCCGCCATGTTGGAAAACATGAAGAACCGCCGGCTTTCTGCGCTTTATCGCACCACGTTTTTTCTTCCTTCGCTGATCTCGCTCACTATTATCGGTTTGATGTTCACCTTCATATACAACAATGAAGGTCTCTTGAATGCCTTCATGCAACTGATCGGATTGGGCGCCTATACAACCGGCTGGCTGGGGAACGGCAAGACTGCCATTTATGCAGTGATTGCCGTGTCGCAGTGGCGCAATATCGGCTACACCATGATGCTTCTGATTGTGGCCATCCAGCGGATTCCAAGGGAGATTATCGAGGCGGCCAAGATCGACGGGGCATCGGCGACACGCATCTTTACGGACATCACCATCCCCAACATCAGCGGCATGCTCCAGATCGCGCTGATGATCAATGTCGCCGGGGGATTCCTGGTGTTCAACGAAATCTTTATCATGACCTCCGGCGGGCCGTATGGTTCCAGCCAGGTGCTGAGCACGTTGATGTATTCTTACGCTTTCATCTTCGGCAAGACCGGATACGCCGCGGCAATCGCGACCGTGATCTTGATCATTTCGGCCCTGGTGTTGCTTCCCCAGGTATTCATCAGAAAAAAGAATACAGTTTGAAACCTGGAAAGACATTAAGCAAGAGGATGCATGTCTATGTTACTGAAGATAAAAAACCGCCTTGGGGAATCCATCTCCCTCGTCATCTTAACGATTTACTTTGTTATCATCGTTTACCCCCTGATCTGGATGATCCTGGCTTCCTTCAAAAGCACGAATGAGATCTTCACCAACATCTGGGGGCTTCCCCACACCTGGCTTTTGAGCAACTATGTCACCGCGTGGAAGAGCGGCGTTGCCGGGTTCTTCCTAAACAGTGTCTACGTAACGGTTGCGACTGTTTTGCTGACCCTTATCTGCTCCTCCCTGTTTGCCTATAGCATGGTAATCCACAACTTTCCGTTCAAAGGGGGGGTGATGGGCCTGACCGTTCTGGGGCTGCTGCTTTCCCCCATTGTCAGCTTGATCCCGCTGTATCAGGAGATTCAGGCGCTCGGTCTATTTAACAAACGCGAGGCTCTTATCCTGATCTACACTGCTTTCCAGATCCCCATGTCGTTTCTCCTCATCCACGATTACTTTCGCAACATTGACCGCGCCTACCTGGATGCGGCCAGGATCGACGGCTGCAGTGATTTGAGAGCGCTGGCCTCGATCTATATCCCGATGAGCCAGCCGATCCTAGTCACCTGTGCCGTCCTGGCTGGCTTCTATGCCTGGAACGAATTTTCCTTTGCCCTGATCCTGGTTAACAACGATGCCCTGCGGACCATCCCCGCCGGTTTGCTGTTCTTCCAGGGAGAGATGCACACGGAATGGGCGGTGCTCCTGGCAGGATTGGTCATCTCCGCCATCCCGATCATCGTCTTCTTTGCTTTTGCCCAGAGATACTTCATCGCAGGGTTGTCCGGTGAAGGGCTTAAAGGTTGATTGAATTCGTAGAAGGAGAAAAGAGCCGGCCATGATCGTTTCAACATTGAACTTGGAACAGAAATACCGGGATCTACTGGAGAAAGAATTCCCTCGCATGCCGATCCGTCATGTCCAACTCTGCGATCTGAGCGACGACGAGCTGACACAGGTTCGGATCCTCATGACCTACGGTTATGACATGACGCCGGAAGTGACAAAAAAAATGAACCACCTGGAGTGGCTGCATGTTGGTCAGTCGGGCATGGACCCGCTATCTTTTGACCTGTTGCAAGAGAAGGGTGTCCATATCACCAATTCGCGCGGCATCAATTCTTCCATTATCTCAGAGTATGTCCTCTGTGCCATGCTCAATGTTGTGCGGAAATCCTTTGTTTATGCCGAGCGGTCCAGGCAGAAGAATCTGGGCCGCAGATATTGAGGTGGAAGAGTCTGTCTTTGAAAACGGTCAGCATCTTTGGCGTAGGGAATATCGGCAGACAGGTTGCGAAGCGGGCCAAGGCCTTCGGGATGAGGGTTTTTGGCGTGGACAATCATACCGACGGCGTACCCTTTGTCGACAAGATGTTCCGTCCCCACCACCGACTGGAAGTGCTGGCACAGAGTGATTTTGCTGTGCTCTGCCTGCCGCTGCTGCCATCGACTGTCAATACGATCGATCGCCAGGAGCTGGCCGTGCTACCCAAGACTGCCTGGATCATCAACGTGGGGCGCGGCCCTCTGGTCAATTCCGATGCCCTATTCGAGGCCGTCGATGCCGGGAAGATAGGCGGAGCGATGCTGGATGTTTTTGAAACCGAACCGCTGCCGGTGGATGACAAGCTCTGGACCCGGGAAAATATCTGGATCACACCGCACACCGCCGGGGATCACTTCGCGCAGTATGCACCGCGGTTGGTGGAGATCATCCGCTACAATATGGCGCAATATCCAAATTTCGAGCAGATGCAGAATCATGTGCGCTATGATCAATATAGCCAATGGTGACAGGCAGGTAGTCTTATGATGGAATCCCAAGTAAGAAATATCCTTGCCGCCCTAAAGGGAAAAACGTTCGACCAGATATATTACGTGGCCTGCGGCGGCTCTTCGGCTTTGATGTATCCCAGTAAATTTTATGCCGACCAGCACTCCCAGAAAATGAATACCGATTACTACAATTCCAATGAGTTTATCCATCTTTCCCCGGCCGCGCTGGGTGCAAGGTCGGTGGTGATCGTCTGCTCCCAGGAGGGCAAGACGCCTGAGACAGTGGAATCGGCTCGCTTCGCAAAAAGCAAGGGCGCCACGGTGATCGCGCTGGCCATGCAACCGGGGACGCTGCTGGAGCAGGTGTCAGACCATTTTGTGCTCTACGGGCATTACAATACCGCCCCCCCTATCGAGACCAGCTATGGGGCGATGTATATGCTGACCGCAGGCATCTTGGAGCAGCGCGAGGGTAGTCAGCTTTTTGAAGGGATGGTGAAGAACCTGACGGCCGCCACCCCGGTCATCAATGCAGCGAAGGAGCAGTTCCGGCCTCTGGCGAATGAATTTGCCCATGCTTGCAAAGATGCCAGCATCCTGTACTCCTTGGGGAGCGGGCCGGATTATTCGCAGTCCTACGTGTTCTGTTATTGCTACATGATGGAAATGCAATGGATCAATGCCATTGCGATCCATGCCGGGGAATTCTTCCACGGCCCGTTCGAGATCATCCAGAAGGATAGCCCGGTCGTCCTGCTCATGGGTCGGAGTAGCACTCGTTTCCTTGAGGAGCGAGCGTTAGCATTTTGTCAACGGTATACGGAAAAGCTGTTCACTATTGATACAAAGGAGGTCGACTTTCAAAATATTGACGAGGCTTATTACGGGGTCGTGTCGGTATTAGTACTCAATAACGTCTGCCGCCTGTTCTCCCAGACGATTGCAAAGGTCCGGGACCACTCCCTGGACCTCAGACGCTACATGCATCTGGTTGAGTACTAAAGGAGAGTGAGAGGAACAATCCAATCAATCGAAAGGAAGGATCGCATATGAAAAAAAGCTTTACCCTTTTCGTCTGTACGTTAGTCGTGATCGGTACGCTCATCGCTGGCTGCTCCGGCGCTCCAACGCCGACCGCCGCTCCAGCGACAACCGCCCCGCAGCCCACAACAGTGCCAGTCACGGCAGCGCCAACGAGCGCACCGACGGTAGCACCTACGGCAGCACCGGTGCACCTCGAAGTCTTCACCCGTTTTGCGGACGGGCCTAGCAAGACCTTCTTCGACGAGGTCGCGGCCGGCTTCATGCAGCAGAATCCCAACATCACGGTCACCGTGACCAGCGCCGATAACCAGACCTACAAGTCCGAGATCGGCGTCCGCCTCGGCAGCGACAACCCCCCGGATATCTATTTCTCCTGGGAGGGTGTATACGCCGAGAATTTCGTCACGGCCGGCAAGGCGCTTGACCTGACCAGCTACGTCCAGGGCGACACGGCCTGGTCCGGTAAGATCGTGTCCAACCAGTTCGGTCCGTTCACCTTCAACAATAAGATCTACGGCATCCCGATCATCATGGACGGCAAGACGTTCTATTACAACCAGGACATCTTCAAGGAACTCAACTTATCCGTCCCCACAAACTGGGACGAGTTCATGCAGGTGTTGAAGGTCCTGAAGGGCAGCAAGTACATCCCGATCTCCCTCGGCAACGTTGATGACTGGGCGACTGGCCATTACATGACCACTCTGAACCAGAGAGTTGTGCTCCCGGATGTTTTAAAGGCGGACTATGCGCTTACGAGTGACAAACCTTTCACTGACCCGTCCTATGTCCAGGCGCTGAAGTACCTCCAGCAGTTGGTCCCTTATTTCACCACGCAACCCAATTCCGTGACCTACGAGCAGGGCATCAGCGATTTCGTCAATGGCAAAGCAGCCATCTATTACGAGCAATTCAACCAGGTCCAGTACATCGAACCCGCAAAATTCAACTGGAGCTGGTTCGACATGCCGCCCATCAGCGGCGCGGCCGGCGATCAGCATGCCCTGACCGGCGCTCCGCAGGGCTTCATGGTCTTTGCTGGCACCAAGCATCCGGATGAGGCTGTGGCCTTCCTGAAATACCTCACTAGCGTGGATGTTGCCTCCAAGATGGTGAAGGAGACCAGCATGATCAGCTGTGTCGATGGCGCGATCAACCCCAACACGGCTGATCCGAAAGTCATCCAGATCGCCGCCACCATCAAAGCGGCCACGAGCATCAACATCTGGATGGATGACGCCATGAACAGCGAGGTCGCCGATATCTACCTCAAGGGCATCCAGGCCATGGTGGGTGGTGCAGAGACTCCTGAACAGGTCATGCAAGCCGTCCAACAGAAGGCAGCGGACGTCAAGGCTGGTCAATAAACCGACGCGCCCGACAAAACAGCTTGCTAACCAATACCGCTTGATCGGTATAGAATGAATGACGGTACGGGCTTTCCTTTCTCCCTGGGGAAGCCCGTGCCCTTCCCTGAAGCGAGTTGACCATGAAATTCGCCTGTGTAGGTGACAATTGTATTGATTTTTATCAAAACACGAACTCGTTTTACTGCGGCGGCAATCCGGTGAACGTGGCTGTCTATGTCGTTCGCTCCGGCGACAGCGCCTCCTATATCGGTGCTGTGGGGAGTGACCGCTACGGCCAGTACATGTGTGATTCCTTGACGGCGCATGGAGTGGACATATCTCATGTGAAGGTCCTGCCAGGAGAAACAGCCATCAGCTACCTCGACCTCATTGACGGGGAACGTGTTTTTTGTGGTTATCGTCAGGGGGTTATGGCAGACTTCAAGCTCACGGACGCAGACATGGATTTCATTGCCGCCCATGACATCGTGGTCAGCGGACGCTGGGGGAACATCCATCACCAACTCTCGAAGCTGCGCGCCAAAGGCGTGCCGCTCGCGTTCGATTTCGCCACCAAGCTGGGCGATGAGGTGTTTAATGTCGCTGTGGATCAAGTTGATTACGCCTTCTATTCCAGCGAAAGTGACAGCCCCTCGGTGCGGGACAGCTTGCGCTCCATCTGCGAACGGGGAGCCAGGCTGGCTGTCTGCACCTTGGGCGAACACGGCAGCCTGGCTTTCGACGGCAAAACATTTACCCAGTACGGCATCGTCCCCTGCGAGGTAAAGGATACAATGGGGGCCGGGGACAGCTATATTGCGGGGTTTTTACGCGGGGTCTTGCGCCACCTGCCGCTGGAGCAGTGCATGCGCATAGGGGCGGAATGCAGCAGTATCACGTTGCAGTATTTTGGAGCCTGGTGATCACCCCACCGAGTTCTTTGGATCAGTGTCGATCTATGAGCGGCCCATACGATATGATATGGGCAAGCAGAGGCAGATCTTTCTGGATCAGTCGATAGAGATTCTAATCCTTTGCCCCCAGCTAGCGTAAAGCCCTCGCCAGAGCGAGGGCTTTTTTGTGTCTGTACCGCGGATTTATCTGATTACGCTGATTGCCCTGACTGTAATCTGTGTAATCGAAAAATCTGTGGAAATCAGCGGTTCTGACTGCTGATTAATCTAATTTCGCCGATTGCCCAGATGATATGGTTGAGGTTGATTTTTTCTTGCTGTTGATGACACGGCGGAATTCAAGGCTCTTTGCGCCAAAGTTGATGAGCAGGCCGATTTCCAGGTTGTAGGCTTCCAGGTAGTTGATGGCCTGTGCAAGGTGAACATCTTCCATCACGGTCAAGGCCTTCAACTCGACCATCACCTTATCTTCCACCAGAAAATCGACGCGGCGTGTGCCGATTTCTTGACCACGGTAATAGATCTGCATTTCAAGTTCGCGTTGAAATGCCAGACCCTGTTCCGCCATTTCAATGGCCAGCGCCCGCTGATAGATGACTTCCTGAAAGCCGTTGCCAAGCGTGGAATGCACTTTCATGGCTGCGCCGATGATCTTGCGGGTAATGTCAGAGTATTTATATTCTTTTTCTTCCATGGGTCACCCATTGTCTGGACCGCGGATTTATCTGATTACGCGGATTACCCTGATTGTAATCTGTGTAATCGATAAATCCGCGTAAATCAGCGGTTCTGGCCTCCGATTATGAGGCTGCCAACTTGCCAAGCGCGGCGGCGGACATGCGGAGGAGGTTGGAACATTGCCGACAAAGGGGATAAATCCCCGTCTTGGTGGGTTTGAATGCCTAACAGAAGATTAATCCGTCATTCACTCTACAACTTCAGTGCCGAGGTAGTGCAGGCGTCACCGGTCTAATCTTGCGCAACGTATCGGCGGCGCGTATACGTACGTTTGCGTCTTGGTGCGACAGCGCATGAGTCAGGGGGTTGATAGCCGGTTCGCCGATCTTGCACAACGCCTCGGCGGCGAACCGGTAGGAGTAGATGGCCGCCAGGGTTCCAATCAGAGGTTCCACCGCTCGGGTGTCACCGAAGTTGCCCAGAGCGACGGCGGCTTCCTCACTTAGATACCCGTCATGGTGTGCATCTCCCAGAGCTCCGATGAGGGGTTCCACAGCGCGGTTGTCACCGATCTTACCCAAAGCCCAGGCGGCGTATATGCGCACATCCTCCTTATCGTGCGACAGAGCTGCGATGAGGGGCTCCACAGCGCGACGGTCTCTGATTTCGCCCAGTGCTCTGGCGGCGGAAGCGCGAACACGTTCATCCTTGCTGTGCATCAGAGCGCCCATGAGGGGTTCCACAGCAGGCCCACCAATTCGGCGCAATGCCTGAACAACGCTGTCTATTACCTCCCAGTCTGAATTGTATGGAACCCCCAGCGCCGCGATAAGGGGTTGAATAGAGCGAGGGTCACTGAAGCGCCCCAGCGCTTCGGCGGCACGACTGCGCACCGATACATTCGCGTCGCCCAGAGCTCCGATTAGAGGCTCCACAGCGCGGCGGTCTCCGATTTCGCCCAGTATTCGGGCGACGGAAGCGCGAACATATTTATCCTTGTTGTGCATCAGAGCTCCCATGAGAGGTTCCACAGCAGGCTCGCTGATGCTGCCCAGCGCTTCGATGGCACAACTGCGCACCGAGTCATACGCGTCGCCCAGAGCTTCGATTAGAGGCTCCACAGCGCGGTAGTCGCCGATCTTGCCCAAAGTCTCGGCGGCTTCTATGCGCAAATCAATACTTTTATGGTTTAAAGCCTTTATTAATCCTTTAATGTCGCGCCTGGATTTCATTTTGCTAATATCTGGTGGTCCCAATAACCTCATTCTCGCTTTCCTTCCCGACCTTTGTCAATTAAATAAGCTGCCCAGCTAGATGCTCAGTCGTAGTTTGGTGGCTGAATAGCTAATGGGCTGTTGTGGTCTAATCACCGAATTAATATAGGCATTAGACGGTAAAAGAATAAACAGATCCTGAATATCTCTTAGCTAGACCTTATCCATTTGCACATTAACAAAATGCAAGGTAAGCTATGTCTTTACTCCGCTAAGAGGAAGGACCGAACCTACCTTGCGCAACGAATATGCCACGATCCTGATGGCATTTGCCAGACTTTTTTCCAAACGTGTGTGGCAGCGTGCACAAATCCTGTTGTTGGGAGCCATCCTGGCACCCGGACAGCGGACGGTGACCGCAACTCTGCGCATTATGGGCTTGAGTGCCGATAAGCACTTTCAGAATTTCCATCGAGTGCTCAACCGTGCGATCTGGTCCAGCCGGGAAGCCAGCCGAGTGCTTCTTGGGTTGTTGGTGGCTGCGTTTGCTGTACATGGGCCGGTGGTGCTGGGGCCGGACGATACCATTGAGCGTCGCCGGGGTGCCAAGATCAAAGCCAAAGGCATTTACCGGGATCCGGTACGATCCAGCCATAGTCATTTCGTCAAAGCCAGTGGCTTGCGCTGGTTGAGCTTGATGCTGCTGGCACCCATTCCATGGGCAAAGCGAGTTTGGGCGTTGCCCTTCCTGACGGTACTGGCACCTTCCGAACGCTACTACGAAAAGCGCAAACGGGCTCATAAGAAGTTGACGGATTGGGCCAGACAGGCGCTTTTGCAGGTGAGACGCTGGCTGCCTGGGCGAAAACTGGTGGTAGTAATGGATGCTGGCTATGCGGCCATCGATTTCTTGTGGAAAGTTGCAAAACTGGCTAATCCCATCACCTTGATCGCTCGTTTTCGGCTGGATGCGGCTCTGTATGCCCCGGCTCCAAAATGCGAACCAGGACAACATGGGCGGCCCCGCAAGAAGGGCAAACGCTTGCCTGCCTTGGAGCAGATCTTGAAAGATACGCAGACCTGTTGGAAGAAAGTGGTCATTCCAAACTGGTACGGCGAAGGAAAGCGAGAAGTCGAGATTAGTTCCAGCACAGCCGTTTGGTATCACAGTGGTATGCCACCTTTGCCAATTCGCTGGGTGCTGATCCGTGACCCACTGAGCAAGTTCAAATCGCAAGCCTTGCTGTGCACTAACTTGAACGAAGAACCGGAGCAAATCTTGAAATGGTTCGTGATGCGTTGGCAGTTGGAAGTCACCTTCTATGAAGTCAGGGATCATCTTGGCGTGGAGACCCAACGCCAATGGTCGGATTGGGCCATCGTCCGCACCACACCAGCCTTGTTGGGTTTGTTCTCGCTGGTGACTTTGCTGGCCAATACGCATGCCCGGAATGGCAAGATCCCGGTTCGGCAGGCTGCCTGGTACTGCAAGCCCTTGCCGACTTTTTCGGATGTGTTGGCGCTCGTTAGACAAGAAGTGTGGCAACATCGCTATTTTCAGCTATCGCATAAACACTATGATGTTCAAAAAATGCAGCCCGATGTACTCAATTACCTGATTAATGCCGCTTTTTACACACCGTGAACCATCAAGAATGGATAAAGTC